>CP073016.1:4046022-4720360 GCA_025370075.1 Chryseotalea sp. WA131a
GCAAATTAAATTACACCTTAAAATTGAGGAGAAATTTGATCTATGCCGTTACGCTTGATCAAGGTCGAAGAAGTCAAAACCTGTTGACTCCAGAATCCATCAATCGAATTAAAACTGATACTTCCTTTTTCTTTTCGGCCTTAAAAAATCAATATGCACGTGGACAGGAAACTTTCTTTTTGGTGGGCGCCACGGAGGCTGCACTAATGAAAAAAATAAGAAAGAATGCACCTAGGCTTGTTTCAATTTTAGATAAATCCGAGCAAGAGCGGCTCACGGCTCAGATCTATAAATCAGGACAGCTCAAAGGCCTCACCGAAACTTTAAAGAAGAAATGGAACATTGACTTTAAAATTCCATATGGTTATGAATTGGTAATAGACACCGATGAGTTTATATGGGTTCGCCAGTTTAATAAAAAAGACGATCGCGATATTTTTATTTATCGCACACCTTATACCAATCAAAAGCAATTTGAGCGCGATAGTTTGATTAATTTACGAAATAGGATTTGTCAAAAATATTTATTTGGCGATCCTGAAAAATCGTATTCGTATTTGGTGACCGAAATGAGCGTGCCTTCCAAACAGGCACAGATTTATACAAGCCAACTAAATGGAAAATTTGCCTCCCAAATGCGTGGCTTGTGGAAAACCAATAGTTTGAGTATGGGTGGGCCCTTTATCTCTTACACCGTAGCCGATACCAAACAAGGAATGCTTTATTATGTAGAAGGCTTTGTGTATGCCCCCAGCCGTGAGCAACGCGAAATTATGCGCGAAGTGGAAACGATATTGAATAGCTTTACGATCGGCAAGTGACCGTCAATTTCAAATCTGTTGGTTTTGCATGAGGACGGTGTGATCAGCACCATGATCCCACCAAGGAAATCGCTTTTAACATTTCAGTACCAAACTTCTGTACTCACCATCTAGTGCAGAGGTCAACCGTTTAGATTGTTTGGACATTTTGGTGGATTTCTCTTTGTCCAACAAAGCCAAGGCCATCTTGTTGAAGATCGAGAAGTTGACAGTTGAATTGCCGGATTTCATCAGTAGAGCATCCGAAGTTTCTCAAAAGCAATAGAATCATTTATGAAAAGAAAATGAGGCTTTATGCAAGTGGCACAGATTAAAACGGCACGTTCACATGCCGCTCGGCATGATAGGAAGATCGCACCAGCGGGCCTGATTCCACATATTTCAATCCGCGTTTTAAGCCCTCTTCTTTGTAAAGGGCAAATGTATCAGGGTGGATAAATTCAGCTACTTCCAAGTGCATTTTGGTGGGCTGCAAATATTGGCCAAGTGTTAAAATCATCAATCCATTTTCAACCAAGTCGTCCATGGCTTTGTAAAGCTCTTCTTTGGCTTCGCCTATGCCTAACATAATACCAGACTTGGTGCGTTTTCCGGCTTCGCGGGTTCTTTTGATTTGCTCCAAGCTGCGTTCGTATTTTGCTTGGGGTCGCACCATGCGGTACAATCGCCCCACTGTTTCCATATTGTGCGAAACCACTTCTTGGCCGCCATCGATCATGCGATAGAGTGCGTCCCAATTTCCTTTGGTATCCGGTATTAGTGTTTCAATAGTTGTTGAAGGACTAAGGGATTTTGTTTGAATTACGGTTTGGTACCATACTTCTGCGCCACGGTCTTTCAATTCATCACGGTTCACGCTTGTGATCACCGCATGCTTAACACCCATCTTCTTGATCGATTCGGCCACACGCCTTGGTTCATCCGTATCGTACTCGGTAGGCCTTCCCGTGGCAACGGCACAAAAAGTACAACTGCGCGTACACACATTACCTAAAATCATAAAAGTAGCCGTGCCTGCTCCCCAGCATTCGCCCATGTTAGGGCAATTACCACTTTCGCAAATAGTGTGAAGTTTATTGTCGTCCACCAACTTTCGCACCTTGGCATATTCGGGTCCAATCGGCAACTTTACGCGCAGCCAATCGGGCTTGCGTCTTTTGGTTTGCTCTGGTGATATTGTAGGAAGTTCGATCATGAGTGGATCCTAGATTCTGGATACTGGATGTCGGATTTAGTTCCAGCATCTAGCATTAAATACCAACAGATTACTTGCCTATAAGTTCCTTGTATTGTGTGGCGTTCAACAAAGCAGTTACTTCGGCTACATCTTTGATTTCGATTTTTACCATCCATCCATCGCCATACGGATCGCTGTTTACTTTTTCAGGCGCGGTATCCAATGATTTGTTGAACTCAATCACCTTGCCGGCTATTGGCATAAACAAATCAGAAACCGTCTTCACCGCTTCCACGGTTCCAAACACATCGTGCTGCCCCACTTCTTGTCCAACCGTATTGATGTCTATATAAACAATGTCGCCCAGTTCGCTTTGCGCGAAATCAGTGATGCCAATGGTGGCTACATTGCCTTCAACTTTTATCCATTCGTGGTCTTTCGTGTATTTGAGTGAATCGGGTATCTTCATGGGGTAACGGTTAATTGAGCGTCAAAAATACTAACAAAGTTTACATTCAGCAATTAAAAGACACAACCAAGGTGAACACCATTTTTCCTTTTATAAGGAATATCCACCGAGCCTTTTATAGGTTGAACACCAACTTAAAGCCTACGCGGGTATTGCTGCGCGGAAAGGAACTGGTCACGAGTGGTTCGTTAGTACTGTGTTCCGCATAGGCTTGTAAGGAGAGCTGTTTATTTATTTGATAGCGAATATTAGGTCTCAATTGAAAATTTATATTTCCATTGGTAACCGTGGCCACATCATCTAGTCTGCGTTGAATGGTTTGGGTATTGCTCAGTGAAATGTTCAACAAAAATGTGACATCATTTTTTAGTGTAATGATTCGGCCTTGATCTTTGAAGGGCAGTTTCATATTGTTTTTGGTAAAGCCCATTTCAAACGACCAATCTTTTCCCAACTGCTCCGTCACTTGAGCATTGGAAACGCTTAACGAAATGTCGCGCTTGGTTTTGTACTCAAAACGCAAACTGATTTTGCTTTTGGTGCGTGCGTTAATGCCGATGAGTGGGGCAAATGTTTCGCTGATCATCACTTGGTTTATGACATACACCGGAATATAAAGATTACCGCTACTTGTTTGTCCTGCAAAATTGTCACCTGTATTATAATCGGTAATGCTCGAACTCAAATTTACATTTACATCGGTTTGGGGATTTCCCTGACTATACCGCATTGAATTGGTATAATTTACTACGGAGTAACTAGACGTGTAGGCATGATTGATGGTCACCGATTGAAATAGATCTTTCAGCCCACCAAGGCGTGCGAGGCCTGTGTAATCGATTCTCCAATTGGGCAATGGTATGCGGGGGAATGGAGACAAGCTGGTGCCATCCACTGAGGTGCCCGAGTAGGCGGCTATGAAAGCAGGTATCAGCACATCTTGCGATCGTGAATCATACTCTTTGCCACCGGTTACCAATTTAAAACGATCTGCCATTTTTGTTAAGTTCGATTTAAACTGTTCAAAAACATCTGACACTAGACTTGAGTTGTTTGCAAAGGCCGTGTTGATACTTAAAAAGGAGATGCGATAGCTACCCGAGCGGCTAGGGCTTAGCCCAATGTAGCGTCCACTATCTGTACTGAACCTATAAATCTCTTGAAAGCTTGAATTAGAAGTTCTGCGCGCATCCAGTTGAATTTTCAAATCATTGAATGGTTCTAAGTTTGCGCGCAAGGTGATTTCTTCATTTTGATTTTGGCTAAAGAGGTTTGTTAACTTCGAATTTTGAGTTAGCCAACCGTTTCTCGCTGCTTTGGCCGCAAAGTTAGGATCCTGCTCGCCTAAAATAAATCCCCACCCGGGCGAGTTCCAATTTTGATCCATGCCCAATAGTTTTGGTGTTTGCGTAAAACCTGGAAGAATAGACCCTTCATTTAATTGATACGTTCCATTAATACTTCGCACGGACATTAACAACCGCGAAATGAATTTTAAGCCTTTCAAGTCAGGAGGCCTACGAACCGTGTCGGGCTTAGCGGGTTTGTTTTTATCTGGCGGAGCGGTAGGTCGAGGCGGAGTATTAATATTTTTTAAGAAACCAATTTTGTTGTACAGTTTCACCATATCAATTTTGCCCGTAAAATTTTGTACGCGTGTATTTTGAATGATGTTGCCCAATTTCAAACTATCAATTTTTTCTAACGGCCCTGCTCTAAAATTATACCCTGTATTGTAGCGGTATTCGCCACCAAGAAAATTAGTGGCTGAGATTTTTTCGAATGGTAGGGTATAGTTGGCAGTAATATTTTGATCAAAGTTTTTGATGCGCCCAAGTCTCTTCAAGTTGTTGACAATCGAGTCGCGCTTCTCCGGGGTGTCAATCGCACCGTTGGGTTCGTCTATGATCGCGTTAACGGTGGCATTGTAATCCAGCGAAAGCGATTTGGTAAGGCTCCACCGTGCATTGTAAAATCGATTGAACACAAAAAACTTTTGGTAGTTGGGTTGATTGAGTGGTTGGTTTGGGTCGCGAATCGAATTTCGATAGGTCATTTCATTGTACGAGCGATCTAATTCCCAACGAACGGATAGCTGCGTTGGCATGGGATTGAAGTTGAAGTCTTTGATGAACTGCAAACTCTTGGGAAGCTTTAGTTCCTTAAGTGGCTCAAACCCTTTAAACTTAGGGCTGTATTGCCATGCTACTGCGCCTTTTACATTGCTGCGAATATTGGTGAGCAAACTAAAATTGGTTTGCGTTTGCTCGCTGTAGGCATAACTAAAGGCAAAATTTTCAAAATCATAAATGTGCTGTTTGGCATCTTTGTTCACTTTTACCTTACGCACGTTGGTGAAATTTAAACTTCTTCTGAAGGTGCGGTCTTGAATCAGCCGTGTATAGTCATCTCGCTCTCGCTCTGTGTTAAATGATTTGAGAGCCGCGGCAAGGCGAACATCAGGGTTGGCCGGATCAAAGTTGGGACTGATGACATTGCTTTCGTAGCTGAAGAACATCGGGATCTTCAAACCCGCTTTGGGCGGAAGCAATTTATCTACGTTGATGCTTCCCGAGATATCAAAGATGTTGGTCTCACCTCGGGCACGCTCGGCAATTTTGGATTGCACGCCCCCGTAGCCAAAGCCAATGTACCGATAGGAGCCGGTAATATTCCCTAAATCTGCCAGCTTTGCATTTACCACAATGTTACCAGCCCACCCTGCGGTTTGGTCAAACTCGGTTAGGCGCAATTCATTGGCCCACATGCAAACCGTGTAGGGTTTAGTGTCATCGCTTCGAGGATTGCGGATACCAATCATTATCAATCGTACTTGAGCCAAATCGGGTCGGCCCACAATGCTGATGCCATGCTTGCCCACAAATTTTGGTGCGCCCCTGGGGTATTGACCTGCCAAGTCAAAGCCTTCGCGGTCGCGTTGCACCTTTAAGGCATAGAGTTCATTCAAGTCCAAATCAATTTGATTTTGATCGGGCCACACATCTTCAGGTCTTCGTGTATCGGGCGCGGTGATTTTTAAAGGCAACTCAATCTCGTAGTAGTTTTTGTCAAAATCGGTACCCAAACGCAGAAAAGCCCGCAGTTGATTATCAGGGATCGTTTGAGAGTTTCCGCTGTGCGCACTAATAAACATTTTGATGCGCCCATAATTGAAAAAATCAAGTTGCACATTTTTGTACACAGCTCGTGCATCGCCATCGGGCAAACCATTTACACAAAGTTGCACCGACTGTTCATTTAATCTTCGCTGTTGCACTGAAGTCACATCACGATCTCGCCTTAGCGGCTCAACATAACCGGGTTTTTGTTCGCTTTCTTGTCCGTTGTCTTCAATGTTTACTGCCGATACGGTAAACTTTTCTAGTTCTTGTTCGGGCACTTTGGCCAATCCCGGGCTCTCTAAATTTTCGGTGTAGCGTCTCCAGCGATTGCCCACCAACCTAAAATTGGCCAAACGCATCACCACAGGTTCTTGAAAATCGGTTAAAATCATGCGCACATAGCGAATAGATTTAAAGCCATTGATATCGCCCACCTTGGTATCGAAATTGCGAACTGGTATGCGGAATTGGTACCAAGTTACTTCACCTCCAAAGGCCTCTGGTTTTATTTTATCAACAATGTATTTTGAACTAATCTGTGTTTGACTAGGATCTGGCTTTAGATCCATCTCATACGAATAATATTCTTCCAGATCGCTGAGTGTATTATCTTGATTTAAGTCTTCGTTATCAGGCAAGGGGCTGCCTGATTGCGCAAACGATTGGCCTGCCGTAACTATGGGTGAGTTGTTTTCCAATCCATTGATGTTTTTGTAACGCTCTAAGATTTTTGCATCTCGCGCATCATATTCTTCCCCTAAAAAATATTTGAAGTCGTCTGATGAAGGGTCGTTGGGGTCTAAGTTTGGTATGTTGCTAAAGAATTGTCTTTCGGTTTCATTTTTTAAACCATCGGCCCCCACATCTTGATTCGCCCGCGAAGCAGGGTCACTGTCAAACGCATTGTTAACAAACTGCTGACTGGTGACACGGCCAAAAGGAGTTTCTTGCACACCTGTTAGCGAACCGTCTTTCGACAATCCATTCTCAAAACCATGCTTGCCATCGCGCACTAAGTCTTCGGATATACTGCCCAAATGAAAAATCAATTTACCTCCATTAATGTTTGGCTTTTCATCCCCATTCCCTGCTTTTACAATTCCATTCGTTCCTTGTATAAAGGGGTTCATCATCCAAAACTCCACGTACTCCACGTTGGCCTTATCAAAATCTACTTCGTTGCGAATGGCGGTAGTAATGCCGCCCCAATTTTTCCGTACGTTAATGGGATCGGTTTGAAAATTTGAATTGTAATTATAGGGGCCCCGCTCATTCGGAAAATAAGCCACATCAAAAATGGGTTCATAAAAATTTCCAACAAAGGCATCGCGAAACGGAAAAATTTCTTGCGGCAATACGGGCCGTGTGTAGTGATTATCTAAATCTGGTTTGTTAATGTTGCTCGGTTTGAAACTTCCCCCTTCTCGATAAAACAAATTATCTACTTGGTACCAGGCTAACTTAGCACGCAGGTCACCTGCCCGGATATTATTCAAACTTCCGTTTGTTATTGGATCAAATTGAAAATCGCGTGAAGGTACCGCGGCCAACTTCCACCCTTGTGGCGCCAGCAAACTATACGGTGTAATGGTGTTTTCGAAGTCGTCAATAAAAGATGTTCCTTCCCCATCAATGATGTTTGAAGTGCCGGGCAATAACTGCGCAAACTCGGCATTCACCGTTACTGTAGATTTTTCTTTTGTTTGTAAAAACGGCAAGGCATCCACCATTTTGGTAAGGATGCGCGAATCTTTGCGCATGTTAAAGTCTAACCCGTATTGAATGTTTCGCGCAGGTTCGGAGCCAATCAGGTTGCGCGTTATCAACGGGCGCTCGTTGTAGTATAAAAAAGTACCGCCTAAATTTATATCATCGCTTAATTTATAATCGAAACGTGTGCCCAGCAACGATCGCGTTTGAAATGCAAAGGGATCTTGTTGCTCATAGGTAATTTCAATATCTTTTCCGGAACTCAAATATCCTTCGTTAAGGATGGTCACTTTTCCAAACGTATAGTCAATCGAGTAATCCACCCCTTCGCGCAAAGGCGTGCCACCCGCAAAAACTTTTACAGAACCTTGTGAGATGTTAAAACCCTGAATGACAATTTCTTTTCCAGCACCGGCTCGGAAAGATCCGGTGATAAAAAATTTATTTTTAGTGGCTACCAATTCTGCTTCAGCCTTGGTGGTATTGTAAAGGGTGTCGTAGAGATATTTGTTTACAAGAGTGGATTCTAACACATCATTGTTTTCTTGCTTAAATAAATTGCGAAGTGGATTATTGAAAGGTTGCAGAAAAGGAAAAATAATCAACCCATTGGTAGGGTTCACGGTTATGCCTTCCACAAAATCAAAATTGCCATCGGGCTGCGGATCGTTGTAGGGGTTCAACCGATCTAGCCCCAACACCTGTATGAGCTGTCGATTTCTAGAGACAACCCCATCTTGAATTTGTGGGTTATCGATACCTGTTCTATCATCGCGGTAGATCACACGCAGTTGAAATCCATCGCGTGTTAATTGCGACACATTTAAGCTGTAAATGTTTTTCATCATCAACTGCCACGTTGGTAAAATTCTACCTGCGTTGTCTTTCACAGCAATTTTGCGTGGGCGCAACATTTTTAGATAGATGACCTCTTTGGGATCTTTATTTGAATAATCTTCGGTTAATTCGCCCACCTTGTACACTTGCCCTAGATAGGTATATTCAAACGCTACGGCCAGTGCCTCGTCATTTTGCAGTTTCCGTTGCAAGGTGATATAACCTAACTGATTGTGGAAAGTAAACTCTGAAGCAGAAAGCTTGCGGGCACTTGTAATTTTTTCAAAGTCGGTGCCGTTGGCTAAATTAAAGTCAGCCCCTGTTAATATACCGTTGATGTTATCTGACACGGCCGAAATGGGCTTTAGTTTATCGAATAAATTATTGGCTGCATTACTAGCCGGTAAAGGCGAACTGCCACCATTGGAGGCAAATACATCTTTCCGGTAGATCTTGTCAGATTCACCTGCATCCATAAAGGCAACAATGTCACGATTGGTTTGAGTGTCCACTTGCCGATTGATGGTATAGACTTCAATGCGTGTAATATTTATGCCCGAAGTAATCTGGGGCAGCGTGCTTAGCCAGCCTTCAAAATTATCACGAAAGAACTGTGCTAAAAAAAAGTGACGGTTTTCATCGTAGGCAGATCCCACAATTTCGAACGGTCTTCCTTGTGTGGTGCCACTGGCATTGCCTGGAACTTTAATGGACGATTGCTTGCCGCGCTGCGTGCTGGCAATGGCGGTAACTGTCATCTTACCAAACTGCATTTGCGCTTTAATGCCAAAAAGATTTTGTGCCCCGCGTATCAGGCTATTGTTCAGGGGCAAACTCACGTTACCGATTTCCAGTTTTTTCAACAGGTCTTCTTTAAAACCTGTGTACTCCACCTTCATGTTGTTTTGAAAATCGAATGAGTTGTTGTTGTCAAAGTTGGTGATCACTTTTAATTTTTCGCCCACCTTACCTTGCACTTGCATACTGATTTGCTGATCGAACTCAAACCCTCCGTTGGTTTGCTGCCGGATGGGTATGCTGGGGTTTTGGGTCTTTTGAAATTGTGCGCCAAGATCAAGCGTTACAAATCCTTTTGGAACCAGTTCCACGTAGCTCCCACCAAAAATGCGATCGAGGATGGGGCTCACATAAAGCTTCGGCAAAAGATTTCGACCGCTCACGGCACTTTCTCCATCTAGCGCTAAACTTTTGGTTTGCCAATATTGCCTTCTGAACTGCGCATCTTGCTGCTGGCTAAATTCCCGAAAGGACATGGAGGAGGCAGGCCGGAAATTCAATTTGCCGATGCGCTCACGAATGTTGTAATGAAACCCCGTGTCGATTTGCAAATCGGTGCCAAACGATTTTGGATTTTTAAGAAAGAGTGGCGATTGTGTAGAGTAATTTGAGAAGGGGTCGCCATACCGATCGGGCGGACGAAAGCTAGGATAGTAAGGATTGATGACTTTATAGCGGGCCGAATCGGCTGGTTTGGTTTTGGTGCTATCCTTCTGTTGACTGTAAGATACAGACAATCCTGCACCCAGTAGCAGGCAAATAGTCAGCCCAAGGCCGATTGGTATCTTCCGTGTAATTACAATCAAAACTGTTTAGGCGTTTTTTAATGCTTGCTTTACAAGCTCCTCCAAACTAATGGTATTTCCAACCCTTTTTAGCACAGTATCCACACTCTTTTCCGCAGCAGGTTTGGCAATCCCTAAGGTAATCAAGGCAGATAACGCCTCGTGCCGCACCGTATTGCGTACCATACCTGTATTTGAGAGAGTTTCTTCCCCTTCTTTCTTCATTTTATCGCGCAGTTCCAATATCAATCGCTGGGCGGTTTTGCCACCAATTCCTTTTACCGATTGCAGGGCGGCTGCATCTTCGCGCACAATGGCTTGTCGCAATTCTTCGGGTGGTAAATAGGATAACACCACCAAAGCTGTGCTGGGGCCCACTCCGTTCACCGAAATAAGGTGACCAAACATGTGCTTCTCGGCTTCGGTGGCAAATCCGAACAGCACGTGGGCATCTTCGCGCACGTGAAAGTGGGTGGAGAGCCGTATGTCTTCTTTGTCTTTGATCTCCGCAAAGGTGTTGAGCGAAATTTGTACATGGTAGCCAATGCCATTTACCTCTACAATGGCGTAGGATGGAGCCTTGTGAACGAGTTTACCTTTTATGTAAGCAATCATGCTATTTGTAAACCAGAAAATTACTCAAATTAATTTGAAAACAACTCAATTTGAAAATGGATCAATTTGAAAATTTGAAAATGAGACTCAATGTAATTGTGAAACGCAGCGTTTAACAAGTGATCAATTTTTCACGGTCTTGTGCGAACGAAGTTTAACTTGAAAATGAGGGCCAATCCTATTGGTCAAGGTCGTCATTTTCAAATTGATTCATCTTCAAATTATCCAAGATGTTCATTCTTTTCGTGCAATTGTGCATCCACCACGGCAATGGCCGCCATGTTTACAATATCACGAATAGAACTGCCAAGCTGAAGTACGTGAACAGGTTTTTTCATTCCCAATAATATTGGCCCAATAGCTTCTGCCCCGCCAATCTCCATCAACAACTTATAGGCGATGTTGCCAGAAGCAAGGTTTGGAAAAATCAATGTGTTTGCACCTTCTTTTGCCAAGGCACTAAAGGGATAAATTTCTTTTTGCAATTCGGTATCGAATGCTACGTTGGCTTGTATGTCGCCATCCAAAATCAATTCTGGATATTTTTGTTTGGCCAAGCGCACAGCCTCCTGTACTTTTTCGGGGATTTCTCCTTTGCTTGATCCGAAGTTGGAATAAGATAACACCGCCACGCGCGGTTCAATATCAAAAAACTTTACGCCCCGGGCAGCCAACCCAATAATGCCGACTAATTCATCGGCAGAAGGATTTACGTTCACTGTGCAATCAGCAAAAAAGAATGTTCCTTTTTTATTCATGATGATGTACATGCCGGCCACTCGATTTACACCTTCGCTCATGCCAATGATTTGCAGCGAGGGCAAAATCGTTTTCGAATAATCTTTTGTCAATCCACTGATCAGTGCATCGGCTTTGCCGAACTCCACCATCATGGCGCCAAACACATTTCGGTCTCGCATTTGACGTTCTGCTTCTTTCATTGTAATGCCCTTGCGTTTGCGTTTTTCGAAGTAAGCCTCCGCATATTTTTTAGTCAGTTCTTTCTCTTCGCGCGGGTCAATGATTTCGCATCCGCTTAAGTCTAACTGATGCTGCTGAATCAATTGTTGTATTTCCGTACGACTGCCCAACAATACAGGGTGTGCAATTTCTTCGTCTTGAAGAATTTGAGCGGCTTTCAAGATTTTATGATGATCGGCCTCGGCAAACAAAATGCGCTTTGGTTTTTTCTTGGCCAGGTCAATGATGTGCGAAGTTAATTTTTGATTGATGCCAATTCGCTTGAGCAAATCAACATGATATTGCCCCCAATCGGATATCGGTTTTTTAGCAATTCCCGAATCCATAGCCGCTTTTGCAACAGCAGGAGATACCGTAGTAATCAATCGTGGGTCGAGCGGTTTGGGAATTAAGTATTCACGTCCAAATTGGATTTTATCGATGCCGTACGCTTGAAACACGATATCAGGTACGGGTTCTTTGGCCAAAGCAGCTAATGCATACACAGCAGCTAATTTCATTTCTTCGTTGATCTCGGTGGCACGCACATCGAGCGCACCGCGAAAAATATAGGGAAAGCCCAGCACATTATTTACTTGATTGGGATGATCGGATCGGCCCGTGCCCATGATCACATCAGGTCGAGATTTTTTGGCAAGGTCGTATGCGATTTCTGGATTGGGATTGGCCAAGGCAAATACAATCGGATCTTTGGCCATGGCACGAATATCTTCCTGTTTTAAAATATCTGCTACGGAAAGCCCTACAAAAACGTCAGCCCCTTTCACCGCTTCTTGTAGCGTGGTCACTTTCCGTTCGGTTGCAAATTCCAGTTTAGAAACATCTAACCCAGGTCGATTTTTATGAATCACCCCTTTGCTATCGCACATGATTAGGTTTTCTTTTTTCAACCCCAATGCGAGATACAACTTCGTACACGATACAGCCGCAGCCCCTGCTCCATTCACCACCAACACTATTTCACTCATTTTTTTCCCCACAATTTCTAATGCATTTAACAGCGCAGCACTTGAAATAATGGCCGTTCCATGCTGGTCATCGTGCATGATGGGGATGTTCATCTTCTCGCGCAATTCGGTTTCGATCTTGAAACACTCGGGTGCTTTGATGTCTTCGAGATTGATGCCGCCAAAAGTAGGCTCCAGCGATTTTACAATTTTGATGAAGGCATCAGGATCTTCTTCATCTATTTCAATATCAAAACTATCGATGCCGGCATATTTCTTAAACAACACTGCTTTGCCTTCCATCACGGGTTTAGCGGCTTCGGGGCCAATATTGCCTAATCCAAGTACTGCCGTTCCGTTTGAGATAACAGCTACTAAGTTTCCCTTACTGGTGTACTTGTAAACATCTTCTTTGTTGGCAGCAATTTCTTTACAAGGCTCGGCCACACCGGGTGAATAGGCGAGTGCTAAATCAAGTTGCGAACTAAGTTGCTTAGTGGGGGTGACTTCAATTTTTCCGGGCTGCCCTTGCGTGTGATAATCAAGGGCATCTTGCCTGCGTATTTTTATAGACATTATTTAATCAGTTAAGAGTGAAAGATAAGTAGAATTTGGAAAACTAGAATGGAAAATAGTGGCACCATAAAAATCTCTACTAAATTAGTAGGATAAATAAAATTTCGATCAATTATCAGTAAAAGAATAGTGAGTTTAGCCAATAAAAAAGTCGCCCGTGATTAATGCATGGGCGACTTTACAACGGTTGCTTCTTTCTACTTCTTGTCCACCAGTAGTCGGTTATCACGATTGGCAATTTCCCACGCAGTATAAAATGCGGTGCGCGCGCGTTTGGCCAATAAGTCAAACTCAATTTTGCTCACCTCATCGCTCACTTGGTGGTAGTCTTCGTGGATGCCATCAAAGAAAAATACAATGGGAATTCCCTTCTTGGCAAAATTCCAATGATCAGAACGCTTGTACAAATTGGTAGGATGGTTTTCATCATTGTACAAATAATCGAAATCTAACTTCTCGTATGTTTTGTTATTGCGCTCGTTGATCTCGTGCAACTCGCTGGATAATTTATCGGCACCAATCACATACACATAATCGGGTTTGCCTTTGTGCTCGGGGTCACGTCTGCCAATCATATCAATGTTAATATCCACAACCGTATTGGCCAACGGAAAAACGGGGTGCTCAGAATAATATTCAGAGCCGAACAATCCTTGCTCCTCGCCTGTCACCGTCATAAACAAAATGCTTCTGCGGGGGCCTTTGCCTTCTTTCTTGGCTTGGGTAAATGCCTTGGCAATTTGAAGTACACTCACCGTGCCCGAGCCATCATCGTCAGCACCGTTGTTGATTTGATCGCCCGTAGTGCCATCGTTTTTACCAATGTGGTCGTAGTGCGAAGTGATCACCACTACTTCGTCTTTTTTGTCGGTGCCTTCCATGAAACCCAATATGTTTTCTGATTTTACGATGGAAGAAGCCATGCTAACCTGATAGCTAAGTTTTGCTGGCTTGATTTTCTTCAACGCTTTTTTGGCCACATCGGCCTTGGCAGCATCTTGCAATTTTACAAGCGTGGTTGAAAAAACTTTTTCTGCAGCTTCGGGGCTCAAAAAGAAAATGCCTTTGTTAGGACTGTTTGGATTAGGTTTTTCCAATGACAGATTACCGCCTGATGAATAGCCTTGCATCTGCCCTGCAAACATTTTAAATTCATCTTGCTTTCCTTGCGGAATGACAAAAACCATTTTTGCCCCTTTATCGCGCACTGTTGCTACCAATTTCCGCAAGCCCGATAAAATGTTAAACGACAATGGCTCGCTTAAAATAGCAACTGCTTTATCTTTTACGTCAAGGTATGCCAAGTCTGCTTCAGAGCCATTTCCAGCAAAAATAATTTCAGCAGCAATCTCTCCTCCACTATCAGCGGAGCCCAAATACATGATTTCGCCAAAGTTGGAATAGTTGGTGGTACCCGTCTTCACATAAATATCACCGGGCTTGATCGAGTACAATTCGATGGGCATGTAGTACGAACCATTCACGGGTGCACTTAAACCCAATTCACTAAAATAATTACTGATAAATGCTGCGGCCATTTTCTGCCCACGTGTGCCGGTCTTGCGACCTTCCAGTGCATCGGAAGCAAGAATGGAAAGATTTTCTTTCAACTCAACCTCTTTAATGATGCTTGCATATTTGCTCACGGTAGCATTTTGGGCACTTGCCCAAATAGAGAGCAACAGAACAAAAGGGGTAATCAATTTTTTCATCAGGCGAATTTTTGGTTAATAATTGAAGGTGCGAAATAAAGGATTATTTGGTGCTGAAACGAAACGGAAAGTAAATTTGATTTACTTAAAAGCGGCTTTTGCGCCATAAATCAATGGTGCTGTACCACGCCTCCATAAAACGTTTATCCCGAAGCAATACATAATTGTCGGCATCATAAATGCTGCCTGCTTTCACAAAGGTGAAACGTGAATTGGTGCCACGGTAATACCACACTTCATTCCCTTGATTTTTAGAAACTTCATCAGGAACCCCAAAAACGGTATAGATCATGCCGCGATCGGTTTTCCATCCTTCTTTAAAAGAACTGAAATAACGGTTGGCCAACTCTACACGTTGAAAATAACTGCGCATAAAATTTCGAGCACGGTCTTTGTCTCGCGTAATGTCTAAAATGACTTTATCAAATTTTGGTTTATCGCCCTTGGCACCTACCAACTGCTTAAATTCATCAGGGGTGGTGATGAACAGCAACGGCCAAATCAAGTCATCAATCTTGGCGAGTTTTGGATAACTTTCATCCAATACTCTCAGAGCAAATCCATCGGCTGCCACTGTATCTTGCTGAAAAAGATACAAACCGATTCGCTTGGGAATAAACGACCCGCCAGGGGCAATCTTAAAAGTAGAATCATGAAATAAAAACTGATCGGTGGGTATTGCCTTTTCCGAGAAAGGTGGTAAAGGAGCGCTAAATTCTCGATTATAAAATGAAACGTAGATTATTTTTCCAGATTGATTGCTAAGGGTGTAGCGTTTTTTGAATGTAGCAAAATGATCTGAGATCCAACCGTTCTCATCTTCCAGCCAACCTGAAGTTGGGTAAATGGGATCCATGAATTGGTAATAGTACCACGCTTTTTGCGTTTCATTGTTCACCACTTTTGCCAACAACAGCCACGGCTTAGGCGATGGGGCAAAAATCAATTGCCCTTTTCGTTGATTGGCGTTGCTGACCGTCACCGAATCCTTTTCATTTACCGACAGCACATCGCGCGAAGAAAAGGATAAACGTTTCTCCCAGGTGATGGTATAGCGCTCCACACCGGGAGCCAAACTTTTCAATTGATAGTGAACCATCCATTGATTGGTTTCGCGTACCAAGTTCAATTGTAGCGACACTTCATTTTGTGGATTATACCAATGGCTAAAATTCAAGCCGGTAATGGCCTGACCACTTGTCTGAAAGGAAAAAAGGAGACAAGCATAGAATAGGCTTCTCTTCATAACTGTGCGAAAATCGATGCTGCTCAAGTAACTTGCGTTTACAACGATAAAATTAAGCAATTCGGCTATTTTTGCAGGATAATTTTTTTGAATGGCCTCTGTATTTACCACCGAAATCGCTTCTGACTCCATTGCTTCTGATAACCCCATCCATCAACGCTTGCTAAAAGCGTATGTATTGACCGCAGACTATGTGCATGGCGATCTGTTGGAGGTTGGCTGTGGCGAAGGCCGCGGCATCAACTGGTTGTTGCCAAAAGTAAATTCCTTTGCCGCCATTGATAAGATAGATACGATCATCGAAGTACTGAGAAATCAGTTCCCCAACGTAAAATTCACTTCTGATTTTATACCTCCGCTGCGTGCGTATGCCGACAACTCCTTTGATTGGGTAGTAAGTTTTCAGGTAATCGAGCACATCCAAGAAGACGGATTCTTTTTGAAAGAAATACATCGGGTATTAAAACCAGGTGGGCGCGCTTTGTTAACCACGCCCAACCGACCGATGTCACTGTCGCGAAACCCGTGGCATATCCGTGAATACACGGCTGAAGAGCTGACTCAATTGGCGAAAAAATACTTTTCACATGTGAGCATGAAAGGCATTACCGGAAACGAAAAAGTGATGCAGTACTACGAGCAAAACAAGCAATCGGTAAACCGCTTGATGCGGTGGGACGTTTTCAATTTACAATACAAATTACCTGCTTCCATTTTGCGCATTCCCTATGAATTACTCAACCGACTTAACCGCAATAAACTAAAAGGTGGTGCCAGCGAATTGGTGCAGAGCATTCAGCATCAAGATTACTTACTGGCAGAAGATGCTTCCACAGCACTGGACTTATTTTTGGAGGTGAGAAAGTAGTGTATCAGATAACTTAGGATAGCAAAGCTTTGTACTTTCTGAATCTTCTAAATTTCTTCCTATTCCTTTTTGAGGGGTGTATTCATCCAGTAATTAGAACCATCATTATGAAGGCCATATTTTTTAACCCTTGAGAATGTGGTACGGTCTTATCAATAAACAATGAATCCGCGACATTTTTTATGATGGATGAAAATGAGCGGTAGCTACTCTGGTGGCAGCTATCGGATTCGCAATCGGTACTCTTCAACTAGTGGTTCTCTTTCTGGCAAAATTGAAGCATTTCCAGAGAAAACATTTATGCCGCCTCAATCATTCATTGAAGAGAAGAGGCAAATTGCCCAAAATAAATTCCTCTCTTTGGCAACCCCGCTCGAAGCAAAAGTAAAAATTAAGAACATCTACAACGCAGAGGTAAACGGAAAGTCGAGAGAGTTTAGTGAAAAGGATTCTCCGTTTAGCTTTAGAAGCTACCTTTCTTATTACTTTTCAGAGAATTCAGCCCAAGTGTTTCACATTGAAACAAAATTTTGGACAAAGGAGGTTGTGGAAGTAAAGATTCCTCCCAGCGACAAACTTAATCGACCAGCCAACCAAATGTATTTTAAAAGGCCGCTAGAAAATTAAAATACGCCTTGCTTACTTCTTATATTTATTCATCAGCATCGCCAACTTCTCTTCCATTGAAAGTTCAGGAGCTTTTGGTTTGGCAGGTGGCACATCATGCCTCCTTTGAATGCTCTGAGTTGAAGGAACCGGTTTAGTTTTTGGCTGATGTTTGACTGGTTTGGTTTCAGCTACGACCTGGTCTGCAAACGGATTCGTTTTCATCGATAAACCAATGCGCTTGCGCTCAACGTCCACTTCCACTACTGTAACTTTTACTTTTTGTTGAACGGCCACGGCCTTGTTGGGGTCTTTCACAAACGTGTCAGACAAATGACTGATGTGTACCAACCCATCTTGGTGCACGCCAATATCTACAAACGCTCCAAAGTTGGTTACGTTGGTTACAATACCAGGCAAACTCATTCCGATTTTTAGATCGGCCACTGTGTTAACACCCTCGGTAAAACTAAAGACCTCAAACGACTCACGCGGGTCGCGACCGGGCTTTTCTAATTCTGTTAAAATATCTTGTAGCGTGGGCAAGCCAACTTTTTCGTTGATGTATTTTTCCAATTGCAATTGCTTGCGAAGCTCTGCTTTGGTCATCAACTCTTTCATGCTACAGCCTACATCAGTTGCCATCTGATTAACGATGGGATAACTCTCAGGGTGTACGGCACTGGCATCCAACGGATTTTCAGAAGAAGAAATGCGCAAAAAACCTGCGGCTTGTTCAAATACTTTTTCACCAAAGCGGTTGACTTGCATCAACTCTTCGCGGCTTTTAAACGGCCCGTTTTGATTGCGGAATTCTACAATATTTTTTGCCAATGCAGGGCTCAACCCGGCTACATATGAAAGTAATTCTTTGCTGGCCGTGTTAACTTCAACACCTACCGAGTTTACACAATTCATCACCACATCATCCAAGCCCTGCTTCAATTTAATTTGATCTACATCGTGTTGGTATTGGCCCACGCCAATCGATTTGGCATCGATCTTCACCAACTCAGCCAATGGATCCATCAATCGCCTGCCGATCGAAACCGCGCCTCGCACGGTAATGTCCTTGTCAGGAAATTCTTCACGGGCTGCTTCGGAGGCGGAGTAAACCGAAGCACCACTCTCGTTCACCATCACAATTAAAATGCGGTTGCTCAACCCAATGCCTTTTACAAAAGATTCGGTTTCGCGGCTGGCCGTGCCGTTGCCAATGGCGATCGCTTCAATTTTATATTCGTCACACAATTTTTTGATTAATGCCTCTGCTTTTGTTTTTTCGCCCTGGCCATTGTGTGGATAGACTACATCGTGATGGATCAATTTGCTTTGCTTATCGAGGCATACCACTTTGCACCCCGTGCGAAAGCCCGGGTCAAGTGCCAAAACATTTTTCTGACCGAGTGGTGCTGCCAATAAAAGTTCTTTCAGGTTTGAGGCAAACACTTTAATGGCTTCTTCGTCAGCTTTCATTTTTGATTCCACCCGAATCTCTGTTTCCAACGAAGGGCTGAGTAATCGTTTGTATCCATCGGCAATGGCGAGCTTCACTTGTTCGCTGGCAGCATTTTCGGATTTTATATGAATGCGTTCGATGGCTTGAATGGCCAACTCTTCGGGTGGTGCAATGGTGAGCGAAAGAATCCCTTCCTTCTCGCCTCTGCGCATGGCCAACAAGCGGTGCGAAGGCGTTTTTGAAATGGGTTCACTCCATTCAAAATAATCTTTGTATTTCTGCCCTTCGGCTTCTTTGCTTTTAAGCAGATGCGAAGATACCGTGCCTTCGCTCCAAAAAAGCTCACGCACCTTTTTGCGTGTGTCAATGTGCTCGCTCACTTGCTCGGCAATAATATCGCGCGCACCGGCCAGCGCATCGGCAACGGATCCTACACCTTTTGCTTCGCCCACAAACGCCAGGGCAAAATCATCGACATCAAATTTTTCTTGCGAAAAAATTTTTTCTGCCAAGGGCTCCAAGCCTTTTTCTTTGGCAGCACTGGCGCGTGTTTTTCTTTTGGGGCGATACGGTAAATAAATATCTTCCAGTTCGGCTAGCGTTTCAGCAGTCACTACCAAACCCAGTAATTCGGGTGTTAGTTTACCTTGCTTTTCGATGGAGGCAATCACTGCCTCCTTGCGTTTATCCAGTTCTTCTAGTTGTTCCAATCGATCGCGCACGTTAGCAATCATCACTTCATCCATGCTGCCAGTTTTTTCTTTGCGATAGCGCGCAATAAACGGTATGGTGCCGCCTTCGGCCAACAATTCGGCAACAGCTTTTACGTTTTGAATAGGCAACCCGAATTGCTGTGCACTTTGCTTTACCCAACGCTCGATGTTTTCTTTCTCAATCACTTTTTCCATAAAATAAAAGGCAGCAAAAATAGGATTATTAATTGCAAGCAAAACCAAAGTGGCTGAGATTTTTTTGGATTGTTTATAGCCTTTAAAACTCGCGATTAGAATATTGTCAATACAATGCTTTCCCGTTATGGGAACTTTTCGATACCTTTGATTAAAATTTAGAAAGTGAGAGTTCTTTCAAAGCCAGTACTTCGAGATTTTTGGAAAAAGCACCCCGATTGTGAGGAACAGCTTAAGTCGTGGTATCGAGAGGCGGAGAAAAGTGAATGGAAGAATACCCATGATTTAAAGTTGGAGTACCCCTCGGCAAGTATTTTAGGTGATAATAGGGTGGTATTTAATATTAAGGGCAATAGTTACAGACTAATTGTGAAAATTAACTTTCAATACCAAATGACTTGGATACGATTTGTGGGAACACACAAGGAATATGACAAGATAGATGCAACTAAAATTTGATGACGATGAAACTAAAACCGGTAAAGACGAAAAAAGATTACCAAGCAGCACTGGCACGATTGGAATTTATTTTCGATGCCAAAAAAGGAAGCGCGGAAGGGGACGAGCTCGAAATCTTGGGCATTCTGATTGACCAATATGAAAATGAACATTTTCCAATTGATTTGCCCGATCCGATTGAAGCCATTAAGTTTAGAATGGAGCAGCTTGGATATACGCAAAGCGACTTAGCAAAAGTGGTTGGTTTGAAAAGCAGGGCAAGCGAAATTTTAAGTAAGAAAAGAAAATTATCGCTTGATATGATTAGACAAATCCATGATAAATTGAATATCTCAACAGATGTTTTAATACAGGTTTATTAAAAGGCCATTTAATTTATTATTTTCTGTTTTCTCCCTAGATCACCAATTTTCTGTAATTCTCTGCGTTCACAAACAACAATTGGATTACCCTCGAATATTTGTTAACTTTTCGGTCTAATTTGCAATATGATTAAACTACTTTTTGCAACCTTTTTGTTTACAGCCGATGCCGATTCGTTGCGTTTAGAAACCATTAACGGCAAACAGTTTATTATTCACCAAATTGAAGCAAAAGAGACACTTTATTCAATTTCGAGAAGATATGGTGTGCAGGTAACAGCCATTATTGAGAGCAACGATCAATCGGGAGGTTCGTTGGCAGTAGGTCAATTATTGAAAGTGCCCTACGTACCAAAATCTAAAAACACTAAGCCTACTGAGCCAACTACTGTTTCGGCCATGAAATCGGCTCACGCCTTGCATATTGTGGCGGCAAAAGAAACCTTGTATTCCATTGCGCAGCAATATTCTCTTTCGGTCGACCAATTAAAACAATGGAACAACTTGACTGCCGATGAACTAAAGCTTGGTCAGTCATTGATCGTGATCCAACCAAAATATCAATCGACTGCCGCACCGATTACAAAAACACCTTCGGAAGTACCTGCGATGAAAGGCGCAGGCGCCATGCACACCGTGGCGGCCAAAGAAACGCTTTATTCTATTTCGCGTCAATACAACATTTCGGTAACGCAATTGAAGCAATGGAATAATTTAACAAGCGATGAACTGAAACTCGATCAACAACTGATTGTAGTGCAGCCGAAGCATTCAACCACCGCTATTGCGGTCACCTCTACACCAACCAATACTGCACCTACCACCAACGTATCACCAACAAACTCATCATCAACTACAACTACCATTCGCATTTCAGAAAAAGTAATGGGTGCTGATGAAGTAAAGGAAGAAGGCAATGGCGATTTAATGAGTGGTACTGAAAGCAGTCGTAAGTATTTGGCTTTCCACCGCACGGCCAAGATTGGGTCGGTATTGAAAGTAAGAAACCAACAAAACAACAGGGAAGTATTTGTGCGGGTAGTGGGGCCTATGCCAGCAGATGCAACAGCCGATTTAGCAATACGTATTTCAAAAGCAGCCTTTAACCGGTTGGAAGCAGCCGAAGGAAAATTTAAAGCGGAGATTACATACTATCAATAGTAATTGACAGTTGACAACAAGCAATTGACAACTCAAAATCTTCCACCTATTCACGTTAAAAATCTCGTCACATTACGCTTTATCAATTTCCTACTGTCAAGTGCGCTTTTTTCTTTTTTAGCGTTTCCGTGTATTTCACAAAACCTAGTCCCCAACCCAAGCTTCGAAGAATTTTTTAAGTGCCCGGGCTCTTATAATTATTCGACTGATGGAAGACTTGCACCCGGTTGGTTTTCGCCCACTGCAGGCACCCCCGATTTATACAACGAATGCAGCAAAGGCGATGCAGATGTGCCTACCAATTGGGCGGGCTTCTCAAAAGCCTACACGGGCAAAGGCTACGCTGGCATCTATTGTTTTGTAAAGGGAAAGGAATACCGCGAGTATTTGCAGACGAAGTTAACGAAACCGTTGCAAGCGGAAGTAGAATATTATATTGAATATTTTTTCCGACTGTCGTCCAATTCTAAATACAGCATCGACCGGATTGGTTTGTTGTTGAGCGATTCGGCTGATTGGCGCACCAACGATGAACCGTGGGGCAAGTCAACATATGAATATAAAATGGCGTCTGCGTACAGTCGAACGACAGGCATCTGGAACAAGTGCCGCTTTTTTTACAAAGCAAAAGGTGGTGAGCAATACTTGACCATTGGTAACTTTTCTGGAGATATTGAAACGCACACTTTTCACATAAAATTTTCAAAAGCAAAAGAGCCGATGCTCGATCGCGGTGCTTATTATTATATTGATGATGTTCGTGTGATTGCCTTTGAAGAACCGAAGAAGGTTAAAGAGAAACCGTTGATGGTGGAGGGGTATCCCGAAATCAAAGTGAATGAAACGTATATTTTAAAAAATATCTATTTCGAGTTTGATAAGTATAACTTGATCAACGATTCGTTTGCCGAATTAGATAAATGGATTTCTGTGATCCTTCAAAAGCAAAATTGGAAGATTGAACTAACGGGCCACACCGATGAGCGAGGGAGTGAGGCATACAATGTGGAACTATCCATTCATCGAGTGGAAGCGGTGGCTGATTACTTGATTTCTAAAGGGATTGAACCTTCGCGTTTTAAATTGATTGGCGAAGGCAAGCGCAAGCCTTTGTCAGCCGGAAAAGATGAAACTGCTCACGCATTGAATAGAAGGGTGGAGATTCGTTTTTTTGAAAAGCAAAGATGACTGCCAAAAAGCGTTTGTACATTCTTAGCTTAAAAGATTTTTTGGATGAAAAAGTAGATCAATTCAATCGGCCAGGTTTTATTGAATTAGATCCTATTTCAATTCCCTATCAATACCAAAAAAAACAAGACATTGAAATTGCAGCACTGATGGCCGCAGTGCTGGCGTGGGGGCAGCGCGCAACAATAATCAACAAAGCCAATGAGTTTTTACATTGGATGGATGGTGCGCCCTATGATTTTTTGCTGCATCATCGCCCAAGCGATCTGAAGTCGTTTGCTGCCTTTAAGCACCGCACCTTTAATGGTACGGATGCGTTGTATTTTATCGAATCCCTCAAAAGTATTTATCAAAGGCATTCTTCGCTTGAAGATGCTTTTTTGATTCAGCCATCAGACGAAACAACAGAAACGGCCCTGCTTCATTTTCACCAGCTTTTTTTCAGCTTGGAATTTGCTCCTGCGCGCACACGCAAGCATCTCTCCACACCCGCGCGCAAATCGGCATGCAAACGACTAAACATGTTTTTGCGATGGATGGTGCGGCACGATGGCAAGGGTGTTGACTTTGGCATCTGGAAAAAAATTCAACCGCACCAGCTCGTTTGCCCGTTGGATGTGCACGTAGAGCGGGTGGCCAAGAAACTCAAACTTTTATGCAAGCAACCGCCCAATTGGCAAACTGCGGTAGAATTAACCAATTTGTTAAAATGTTTAGACCCCGCTGATCCTGTAAAATATGATTTTGCGTTGTTTGGGTTGGGGGTAGAAGAGAAGTTCTAAAGGCATGCGGTTCATTTATTGTTCAATGGTTTTCGATTTAAGTTATGATTGGTGAATCAATAAGGATGATGTTGCCATCTCCCCTTAATTTTTTTGACCAGCGGTATATTACAGAAATGAAAAATTTATTTACCTTTTACGACTTTTTAAAACTTACCAACTTCTATGAATCTGAATACTGAAGCGGAGAAAAAAAATACCTACGATGCTATTGTGGTAGGTACGGGAATTAGTGGAGGCATTGCAGCCAAAGAACTAACCGAAAAGGGTTTGAAAACACTGGTGCTAGAGCGAGGGCGCGATGTAAAGCACCCCGATTACCCCACCGCAACAAAAGATCTGTGGCAGTTGGAAAATGCGAACAAGCCCACCCAAGAAGATCTGCGGAAGCAAGGTGTGCAAAATCGTACGGGATACACCACCAACCAAGATACCAAGCACTGGTTTGTCAATGATTTAGAACATCCTTATACCGAGAAAGAAGGAACCCGCTTTGATTGGATGCGCGGCTACCATGTAGGTGGTCGGTCTATCATGTGGGGCAGACAGAGCTATCGCTTGAGCCCCATGGATTTTGAAGCCAACGCCAAAGATGGTATAGCGGTAGATTGGCCGGTGCGCTATGACGAAATTGCACCATGGTACGATTATGTAGAACAATATGTTGGGGTGAGTGGCCAAAATGAAGGGCTTGCGCAGTTGCCCGATGGAAAGTTTCTTCCGCCTATGGAATTGAATTGCGTAGAGTTGGAATTGAAGAAAACATTGAAAGAAAAATTTGATAGGGCCTTTACTATTGGTAGAACGGCCCATGCCACCGCTCCACTAGCACACATGCCTTGGCGCGGCACTTGCCAATTTAGAAATTTATGTGCGCGCGGTTGCCCGTATGGCGGATATTATAGCAGCAACTCAGGTGGATTGATATCGGCAGAAAAAACGGGCAATATGACATTGCGGGCCAATTCGGTGGTGACAGAAATTATTTATGATGAGCAAAAAGGCAAAGCCACGGGCGTGAAAGTGCTGGATGGCGTAACGGGCGAGCAAATGGAATTTTATGCAAATGTCATTTTCTTGTGTGCTTCTACCATGGGCTCCGCGTTTATCATGCTCAATTCTATTTCCAATCGTTTCCCCAATGGTTTTGGAAATGATAGTGGGGAGTTGGGTCACAATATCATGGATCATCAACTAGGTGTAGGTGCGGGTGGCATGGTAGAAGGTTTTGAAGATCAATATTACTTTGGCCGAAGGGCAAACGGTTTTTACATTCCACGTTACCGCAATGTTGGAAAAGATAAGCGCGATTACTTGCGTGGATTTGGATACCAAGGTGGTGGCAGCCGGCAAGGTTGGGGCAGCTTGGTAGCGGAAATGGCTATTGGCGAAGACCTAAAGAAAATGGCTTCTACGCCTGGCAGGTGGACAATCGGCATGATGGGCTTTGGCGAAATTTTACCGGACCATGCCAATCGGGTATCCATTAACAAAGACAAAAAAGATATTCATGGTTTGCCTACTCTTCTTTTTGAAACAAATCTTAAGGAAAATGAACTGAAGATGCGGGTGGATATGAAAAATGATGCCGTGGAAATGTTAGAAGCGGCCGATGTTAAAAATATTCATTCGTATGATAATGTAACAGGGATCGGCCTTGGTATCCACGAAATGGGCACTGCGCGCATGGGCAAAGACCCCAAAACATCGGTGCTCAACAAATGGAACCAAGTGCATGCTTGTAAAAATGTATTTGTTACCGATGGTTCGTTTATGACCTCTGCGGGATGTCAGAATCCATCACTCACGTACATGGCCTTTACAGCACGTGCAGCCGATTTTGCCGTGAGCGAAATGAAAAAAGGAAATTTGTAAAACGATTAAACATAAAAAGATGAACCAATTAATCGATCGAAGAGAAGCATTGCGCAAAACTGCGCTATTGATGGGTGCAGCGGTTTCAGCTTCTGCTATGGCAGGATTGCTCAACGGCTGCAAGGCCAAACCAGATCTCAATTACAAGCCCGTGTTCTTTAATGAAGATCAAGCTCGATTGGTATCGGAGCTATCAGATATTATTATGCCCAAGACCGATACACTAGGGGCCAAGGAAGTGGGAGTGCCCAACTTCATTGACAAAATGCTAAACGAATGTTACAAGAAAGAAGACCAAGATCGCTTCCTTGCGGGATTGGCTAGTTTTGATGAGGAAGCCAAGAAAGCACATGGCGATAGCTTTATTTACCTAAAACCGGAAGAGCAATTGACGTTTGTAAAAAAATACAACGAAGATTCAGTGAAAGCCAGTAAAGAGAAGCCGGGACCTAAACCATTTTTCTTAATGGCCAAAGAACTAACCTTGATGGGGTATTTTACTTCTGAGGAGGGAGCTACGAAAGTACTTCAATACGAAGCAGTTCCTGGCGCATACAAAGGCTGCATTCCTTTGAAAGAAGCAGGGCAGGGCAGAACGTGGGCTACGTAGTTTAGGATGTCTACAAACGAAAAAAAATAATCAAAAAAAATAAACGGGTATATAGAAACACCCAGCAGTTTTATATCCAATAAAAAGCGTTTTGTTGTGCAATAGACTAGCAATGGAGAAACAATCTTTAATTGCTCGGGCTTGTACCTTTCGCACCAGTTTTTGGCCAAATGAAGAGATACAAAAAGAGAAAAAACAAATAGCTAAGGTTTTGGCGGTGGTGTTATGGTTGGCAATTACATTTTGCCCCTTGGGTAGACCTGTTTCGGTATCTATGAGAGTGTTTTTTCCGTCTTGGCCTGTTTTAGTTGTGGGGTCATAAGGGAGTGCCAATACCAAGGGTTTTTCTTCAAATAAACTATCAATAGCTTGAGCCAGGGTTAGACTAGAAAAAGACCTAACCAATGCTTGAGTATAAGTAAATGTTGTTCTTTTGAGCAAGTGTCTTGCGTATTTTTCACCTAGAACTGCATTATTGGGTGCTAGTGATGCCATATCTAGAAAGATGTTATTGATACAAATGTAAGGTAAGGTCGTTTATTATGAATATGCCCTTAGAACTTCCTTCCATTTCCGTAAACCCAGATTACGGATTAGAAAAAGATGAGGCAAAACAATTGAAAGACAGTTGTTTAGGGCACTTATTTTCTAATGAGTAGCAATAGAAAATTTAGTGCTTTGTAGTTTTTTTGGCAAGTAATTTCTCTCTTTGGGAATAGGTATCGTTTGGTTAAGAATTTCATTCTTTTTGTCACGAAGTAGACGCACCAACAGACTTGTTTTGAATTGCACTCTATACCAAAAAATGAATTAGCATTATTTTATTTCACTTTTGTTATGAAGCCAGATACCTGGCGTATTGTTCGTGAGCTTGGAGTTCTTTATCACAAAAATACCGTTGACGAGCATCTGCTCGATACCTTCAGAATATTTTTTGGAATCTGTGTAAGTGGCTTTATCCTGAATCTTATCTATATCAAAGACAATGATATCTGCATAAGCGCCTTCCTGAATCCGTCCTCGATTGTATTGCTTGATTTGGTTAGCTGGCATTGAAGTCATTTTCTTGATCGCTTCTTCCAGCTTAATTACTTTCATTTCGCGAACATAGCGCGCAATCACCCTTGGAAAAGATCCATAGGAGCGGGGGTGAGGGAAAATACTTTTCTCTGGATTCACCAAGTCACCGTCTGTTTCAATCATAGAATAGGGATATTTCAAAATGTTAATTACATCTTGCTCATCCATCTCATGATAAATCGCCAGAAAACCGCCCTTGAGTTCTAGATCAATGATGGCTTGTATTCCACCAGCTAGATTATTTTCATAGCCTTTGGCTTTCACATAGTCTTCCAATGTTTTTCCATTAAACAAGGTGTCGGATGGAATGCTATTGAATTGAATGCGCCATAGGTCTTCACCAGTTTCATCGTTCATGATGATATCTTTCATATCAGCTTCGATTCGTTTACGAAGTTTCTCATCCTTCAGCCGCTTGGCCAATTCAACGGTTCCGCCATCTAACGCCCACGCTGGAAATAGAATGTAGGAATAGGTATTAGCCGCTGTGTAAGGATAGAGATCTACCGAAATATCAATACCGGCATTTCTGGCCGAGTCAACAATTTCCAATCCCTTACTCGCTAATCCAAACTGCGCGACTCCCGCTGCTTTGAAGTGATTAATTTGCGCTGGCATATTAGCTTCTTTTACTATTCGGATGGTTTCGCGAATAGAAGAAAGTAATCCGCTTCCTTCATTTCGCATATGCGTAACATAAATACCATTATACTTAGCCGCCACTTTCGATAACTCAATGATTTCCTCTGTGGAAGAATATATACCGGGCACATAGATTTGACCTACCGAAAATCCTAAGGCACCTTGCTTCATTGATTGCTCCACATAATACTTCATGCTATCAAGTTCCTCATTGGTGGCAGGGCGATTTTCCAAACCGATCACTTTTTTTCTTGTCCAGTTCAGACCAGAAAAGAAGGCAACGTTGGGAGCTACTTTCAATGAAGCTGCATAGGTATCAATGGGATATGGCTGATCTCCACTATGTAAACTGGCGCAAATCGTTGTGATACCCTGTCGGAGAAAATTTTCTGGTTGTGGATATTGATGAATGGTGGTTTGAATGTGAGCATGACTATCAATAAAACCCGGAGAAATGATCTTGCCTCGAATGTCAATTACTGTATCAGCTTGAGCCGGATTAATTTTTTCTTTTGATACTTTTACAATCTTGTCGCCTTTGATGGCGATGTCGCCTACAAATCCATCGTTTCCTAATCCATCTATAATTGTACCGTTTGTATAAACTAAATCATACTCTTTCGGTGTTGGTTTACAGGCCGATAGAAATAGTACAAGGATAATAAAGGGCTTCATTTCGTACTTTCGAGTTGTTTCATTTTTTCTAAAATAAAGGAAGCATTTGGATAATACTTCAATCCAATTTTGGCTACTACCAGCGCTTTTTCTCTGTCAGGAAATCGATTGGGTGCGGTTAGATAATGTAGTACAATTTCAATAACGTCTTGCGGAGGCGGCATTTTTAACCCAATTTTTTTTTCAAGGTTAGCGTAATGCGATTCGATTAACTCGGGATTTGCCGTAAAACTATAGTGACTCACATCGTAGCCTTCAAAAATGTATCGTAGCCCGTTATACCAACTCAGTAAAGGAATAGATGAGTGGTCGGTATCCTTTATAACTTCCAATTTCGTTTGCACATTAAGAGGCGCATAATCTTTGAGAGCCTTATCAAACCGATGAATGCTTTGAATATGAAACCTATTCCCCGCCCCAGCCTGTGTTGAGTCGATTACAGAAATATAGACCCGTTGGATAGTTTTTGATTTGAAATTTTTCAGATCAACCGATGCTTCACGGATGCACTTTCCATTATCCCACCACAGGCTACCATCAATTGAAAAGTAACCATTGAAAATACCTGGATGTTTGAGCAACGTATACGCAGTAGTAAGACCTCCCAATGAATGCCCTACATATACGCGATAAGGAATAGTTCGATAGTCACTTTCAATTTTTGTAAACAACTCTTCGGTCAAGAACTTGAAAAACGTCTCACCGCCACCACCACCTGCCATCATTAATTTCTGAGACTCTGTTTTCGCTTCTTGTCCATCAGGCATTTTAGTAGTGGGATTAGGTGTTAAGTCTTTTAAGCGATTTTCAGTATCGACTCCCACCACAATCATTTCCGGTATTTGAAAGTTTACGCTTTCCTTTTCACTCATAAAACTGACCACACCGAGTATAGGAGAAAAAGCTGATTTGCCATCCAGTACGTACATCACAGGATACGATTGTTTGTCGTACTTTTTATTGCTATACGAAGCTGGCAACTTCACCCAATAGGTGCGCTTTTCATTCAGGATTTTGGATTCTAGAATAAACTTCTTTCCACAGTCGATAGCTTCATCTGCATTGTCTTGCGCGATGGCGATGGCGCGGGCGGAGATAATCAACAAACCGATGATCAATTTTTTCATTTACTTATTCTTTATATCGCGGATTATCTGCAGTTCTTTTAATTCCCAACCGCTAACGGTGGCCGGCATTGTTATTAACGTTTTTCGGCTTGGCGAAGGTGGCGGATTGTTGGCGCAAAAGTTAAATAAAAAGTTCAATAGAATTACTGCTGTTGAACCTTGCACAGATGTTTCATAGAAACATTTCAGCCACCATATTGCCAAACCAATGTTATCGGTTCGTTATTTTTAGACTTGTTTAATTTATGAGAGCGTTTATTTTGCTCCAAAGCTCGTTGTCAAAACCTGAAACAGCAAAATTTGGATTTGCAGGGTCAGACGCATCTCCCATTCTTATAACCACCATTTTTTTACTTGGTATTACATAAATTCTTTGGTCATTTGCTCCCATAGCTGAATACATATCAGCAGGCGCATTTGGAACCAAGTAACCCTTATAAACGGTTTGCTCACCGGGAATCATAAAACTAGTTTTTCCATTTAACCACCAAAAATAGCCATAAGAAGTATTGATATTTTGAGATGTTGATATACTCTCATTAAAAAAGGTTTCATTTATAACTTGTTCGTTATTCCATTTTCCTTTATTCAATGCCAATAGACCAAACCTTGCCATACTTCTGGTTGTGCTGTGATAAATGGTAAAGATTGTTCCGAAATTCCAAAATCCATCCATTCCAATTTTACTTTTTAATTTTTCGTTAAAATAAGTTTCAAAAGTTTTATTGCTTGCAGTGGCAATAACATTAGTCAATTTTTGAAAAATATTACTGTACGCCCACCGAGTTCCTGCGTCTGCAACATAAGTTAAGTTGGGTTTAATAACATATTGTTTTGTATCATCATTGCCTGCTGTCATTGTTAGTAAATGTCTTACAGAAATCAAGTCTTCCTTTGCCAAAGGCATACTTGTCCAATCTGTTCCGATATAATCAGATGCTTTGTTATTAATATTCAGTAACCCTTCTTGTTGTGCAATTCCCGTTGTTGTGGCTACTAAAGTTTTACCTGCACTATTCCATTCCCAAGTAGTGTTTGCAGAATGACCATTATAATATTCTTCCATTACAATTCTTCCGCTCACAAGTATCATAAAAGATTTTGTATTTTTCTGTGTAAGAAAATCCTTCAATGGTTGAACTGCGTTTTGATTCCACCCCAAACTTGAAAGCGTTTTAGTTTCCCAAGTAGAATTTGTATTGGAAGGGAAAAACATGGATTCAGAGGGTGTTGGTTGAGCAACATCATCATCTTTACTGCAACTCGAAATTATTAATAGTAAAAGCAATAAAAGAAATGTAAAGGGCTTCATGATTATTTTGATATTAAGTTTAACACCTCAATAGATAATTTATTTCCCAAAAGGTTTAAAGTGTTTTAGCATTTTTGGCGTGTTATTTAGAATGACTTTCGAGCGGGATTTTTGAAACCGCGTCAAGTACCTGACACCCAACGGAATAAAGATACGAAAACGTTGGATTGCGCGTCAACCCCGCTTCAAATTCAAGAGTCCACTTTAAAAGTAATAATGCGTACCAAAAAGGACTCGGTTTTGATTTAATGTTTTCTTGCTCCTTTAGAATTGTCAGTAAGTGGATTACTAAAGACTCGTAAGTAAATTTTCTTATTTTGTTTCTAATTGGTTTAAAGTCCACCGTTTATAAATTGGTCTAGGCGTTGTCTCTGGTCAGTCTTGGCACATGCCCCACAACCGTTACGTATAGGCGATGGTGGGATATTTGAAAAACGTCAGTCCAACACTTGTACAAATGCCCACTAGAATTACAAAAGTTGAGTTTATAATTGCCAGCCCCACTATTGCCAACACGATGTTAGCGGTAGTTTTTCTTTTCATCAATTTCATCTTTAATTCTTTGTCTAATATCAATTTTTGCACCTATAAAAACAAATATTCCTGTCCCATATTCTCTTGCATATTGGTTAGTTATTGAGCCTGCAAGAGTTGAATTTTGAAAAAATTGTGATGTTTCTTGTAATTCTACATTTACTTCTTCTGCTTCTTTTACTCTAATTAAGTTTTCATATCTTTTTGATAGATCAAACCAATTGATATAGTCTGCATTAAAAGAAACTGCTTTTAGTTTTTGCTTTGCAAAGTAATTTATAGCACCTGCCTGTCCATAATTATCGCAAAGAACAAGTGTATTTTCCTTGTTGGGTAAACTTAAATAAACACTATCCACTTTTAATGCTAATTCTTTCCACCCGAGCATATCAGCAAAATCTTGTGGTAATAAATGGTCTTTGCCATCTTCCCAACGCAACAAACCTAATTTTTGGTAGTTTTCTGAATGTTGAACAATGTATTCAGGGCTTTTATTTGGAAAAGCAACAGTGTAAATTGGAATAAATAATATTAATGGAAGTGCAATGGCAACTGGTTGTAAATATTTTCTCCATCCGTCTTTCAAAACATCTGCAAGATAAGCAGAGCCAAAAGCAATGTAAATAGGGTAAATACCAATGGCATAATAATCTTTTGCCTTGAAGTAAAGAAAGGCTATTAAAGTAAAGAGAATAGAGAAAAAGAAAAGCCTGTATTTTTGAAAAGGCTTATAAAAAAGCAACGCATAAAAAGATGATAATATTACTATTAGTGAACCCATAAAAAAGAGCAATTGATTCTTCAAAAAGTCAAATCTATTTACATTGACTAATTGAGTCTCTGCTAATTGTTTTAAGTGGTGAAAGACTGGAAAATTGTTATTGTATTGCCAAACAAGATTAGGTAAAATTAAAACCAAACCCACTAAAATGGCAAAATACAGAGTGGGTTTTAAAAATATTTTCCTATGCTCTGTAACCAATAAAGAAGGTAAAAGTCCAATTAAAAGAAAGACGATGTTATATTTATTTAAAAAGCCAATTGCAAATGCTGTCGCTCCTACATAGAGCCATTTTAAATCATCAGTTTTGATATATTTTAGCAATATATAGTATAAAACCGTCCAACTTAATACATCAAAAGAATTAGGTTGATACAAAGTATTTAGTCGCAATAATGCAGAAAATAAAACACAAGTTGCACCTAATATCAATGCTAATAGATTTCCATTTAATTCTTCTATGGCTTTCCAAACTATATAAATTGTCAATACACCATATAAGGCAGGAAAGAACTTAATCCAAAAAATTGAATTGCCGAGTAATTGAATAATATAAGATGTCCAAGAAGTAAAGGGTGGAACAGAAAGATAACCCCAAGCTAAATGATTTGCTTGGTCAAGATGCAAATATTCGTCTCGTTGCAATTCATACTCACTGCTTAACAATAAAAATTGCAGCACGAACTTAAGTCCAATAAAACCTATTAAAATTGTCGTCTTTTTTGTCATTGAATTACCTCAAATCCTGTATGTCATTGGGATCATGCCTTTCCTGTCTATTTTTTTAGTGTCATAAATTCACCATTTCAGAAACAGGCATTGTTAGCAGCTGAACATTTGTCTATTGTTGCTTAACAGGGCAAGTCGAGATACCAAAAATTGCATACAAGGGACAAAAACTAATAATACTTGTCAACGTAAATACACCCGATAATAAAAGTAATATTATTCCAACAGTTCCACCAACGATGTTAGTGAAGTAAAGAGTAACCATAATTGTCGATATTATTAATCTAATAATTCTGTCGCTGAGACATGTTCTTTTTCATTTTTGTTTGTTTTTTATTTGTTTAGGAAAGTTTACAATTAATACAATTTAAGGATTTTCATAATGCACCGATTTCTATTTTATTGATTAACGATAGAATATTTTCCTTCTCCGGTATTTCCATAAGATCTTCAGAATCAGTCGATGGAAACTTCCTTCATTTTTTCATTTATCATACCAATAAAAAATTTACCACTATTGTCTAAATGAAGTCCATGATATTGAATCGGTATTAAACTTAGCCCCTCCATTGAAATGACTCCGAACAAACCCTCCTGCGAGGCAATCAATCTTCCATTCTCTACTTCACGTAAATAATCAAACCGTGGTTCAATTTCAATTTTACCTTCTGCGCTCGCTCTTCCTTTTTTTTGATTCGCTATAATTTCTAATCCTCCATTGGGTAAACGATTAATCGCATCATACCTAAACTCCAAAATTGGTTTGCCACTCGCATCGATCATGCCAAATTTGCCCCTTTGTTTTGCCATGCAAACGCCTCCGCGAAAAAGGTCAACCCATTCGTAGTTGGGGTGGATCGCAATTTTATCTTGGGCATTCAAAAATCCCCACTTGCCAATCAACTTGATGGCGGCCAAGCCTTCATGAAAATCTCCAATGCTATCGTAGCGATTGGCAATGCGCAGTTTGCCTTTTGCATCTACAAAACCAAACTTTCCATCTTTTTGTACACCCCTAAATCCTTCGCTCTCCTTAAAAACGTATTGAACATTTTCAGTTTGAGGCTGGATGGCCGAAGGGAGGGCAATGCCTTGGTATGAAATTTTTCGATCACTTCCGTTCGGCAAATGCTCTAGCCAATAATTCTTTTCAAATGAGGTTTTGTTCGGGGTAAAGTAAATGATTTGTCCTTCGATCGTTTTTAGAAATGATTGCTCAGACTGTTTCACCAAATAATGTGTGGAATTTATCAATTGAATGGGATAAACTTGAGGTGGCACCACCCATCGCTCATTTTTATCAATGATCCCATACTGACCTCGAAACTTTACTGAAACTAAATTATCTTTTATACTGATGATTGAATCATACACACAATGAACCACTTCTTTTCCAGTATTGTCCAGCCATCCGGCATAATTGCGGTGCGTAACCAAAAATCCCTCCTCCCGCAATTTCGAAATGGATTGGTAGTATTTGTCCGTCATCACCATATTGTTTTCGTCCACCAATTGCCATCCAATGCTTGTGGTGAAGGCTTCAAATAAGTTACCCGCTGCGTTTAAACGATCGTAGGTAAATGGAACGATTACCTTCTCATGCGAGGTAATAGCACCCAGTTTTCCGTTTTTCGTAGCGATGAATCCATTGGCGATTGGTTGCAATTTTTGATACCTGATCGGAATAACAATTTTAAAATCCTGATCCACTACCCCAATTTTATCCCCCCTTGTCACCAGTTGATGACCATTGGCCAAGGGTTGCAGATTGTCTGCCATAAATTTTTTAACAATTTCGTTTTTGGGAGTCAGCCAAACCCATTCGCTTGGCAAGCGCACAACTATTTTTCCTTCGTCATTAATTTTAATGGATTGATAGATGGGCTTGAGTTTGACTTGCCCCTCGCGATCCATTAGCCCCTGCAACAAATTCTCGTAAATGATGGCATAGCCTTTATAAAAAGAAGAAATGCTGTCAATCGAAAAATCGGTTACCGCCCTCCCCTGCTCGTTGTAAAGCGCCATTTTGTTTTGTGGATTCTGTACCGCAAAACGCAACGTTCCCAACGAAAAAATATTTTTGAACGAAACCGGAAGAAGTACATTGTTTTGCAAATCGGTAAGGCCATACCAAAATTTTCCTTTCACCAAATTAAATACAATGGCGCGCAAGCCACTGATTTGGATGCCATCGTAAGCAAAGGGGATTTTGTTCTCGCCTTGCAAGTTCAGTGTGCCTACCTTAACGGCAACAGGGCTCAGTTTTTTTCTGGCAATGATGTTATCACCTCCTGCATACACCAAGGTTTCGTATTCGGCTTTCGTAACAAACTCTTTTTTTAAATTGATAATACCCCAGTAGTGGGCTAAGCGGTAGCCCGTAACATTGCCAATTACTGAAAAGCTTCCATCCGACCAGCCCAGTGCTTCAAACGATGGGGGAATGATAACTTGTCCTTGCTCATTTTTTATTCCCTTCTTTCCATTCTCTTCAAAAAGTTGGTAGCCATTTGCTTTCGCAAACAATGGGAAAAGAGTTAAAACGATGAGGCCAAGCGATTTCACAACGACAAAGATAACGAATGAGGTGTTGCCCTGAATGGTAAAGTTGCAGCCTATCCACAAAAGTGAGATATTGCAAGATTGTATTTTCGCCAGTGCTAAAAATCGATAGCCATACGCACATTTTGCCAAAAAAAATGCCCAATTGGAGCGAAAAATTTGGCTATGGGGATTTCATTTATCTGCAACACCACAAAAAAGGCTTTGCCAAGATGATGCGCGGCAATCAATTTTTTCGTGAGATCAAAAACAATTGCTGGGATGCTGACGTGCGAATAGAAGAATACCAACAATTCAACACCCATGTGCAGGTGGTGTGCACGATTCCCGTCATGTTCTCGTACTGGGCAAAGCCGATCGATTGCCTTTCTCTCTCCGAATATTTAAACGATCACCTAGCCAAGCTAGTAAAAAAATACCCGAAACAATACATTGGCCTTGGCACCTTGCCCATGCAAGACGCTGAGTTGGCGGTGAAGGAATGTGAGCGAATCAAAAAAATCGGTTTGAAAGGAATTCAGATTGGCAGCAACATAAACGATGAAAATTTAAATGAAGAACGGTTCTTTCCCGTATTTGAAGCCTGTGAGAAATTAGGCTTGGCAGTCATGGTTCATCCATGGAACATGATGGGCGAAAAGAAAATGCAGCGCTATTGGTTGCCATGGTTGGTGGGCATGCCGGCCGAAACATCGCGCGCGATTTGTTCGATGATTTTTGGGGGCGTGTTTGAGCGCTTGCCCAAACTAAGGGTGATGTTTGCGCATGCAGGCGGCTCCTTTCTTCCCACCATTGGCCGCATCCAGCATGGGTTTGATTGCCGGCCCGATTTGGTGGCCATCGATAACCCAATCAATCCCAAAAACTATTTGGGCAAATTTTGGGTAGATAGTGTTACCCACGATTCCCTCATGTTGGAGTATGTATTAAAACTGCAAGGATCAAAACGGGTGATGTTAGGTTCCGATTATCCATTTCCCCTTGGTGATTTAGAGATTGGTAAGTTTATTGATGAGATGAACCTACCAAAAAAAACAAAAGAGGATATTTTTGCCAACGCGGCCTTGGAGTGGCTGGCTTTAAAGAAAAGTGACTTTGAATAAAACTATTAACCACAACGGCCCGTCACAAACCAACCGATAACGGTTTTTTGTAGCGCAGGTAATTAAAACTGATTAAACGTGATTCGTACTTTACTTTTTCTAGCTGTTGTTTTGCCGTCTTTTTCTTCTCTTGCACAACGCGAAGCCGAGAAAGAAAAGATCAAAGAAATTGAAGCGCAAAAACAAATAGATCGGCAGCGAAAAATTACCATGGCCATCGATTCTGCCGTGCGCTTGTCTGAAGAAGGCGAATATGAAGCTGCTGATGAAAAGTTTAAACGCGCATTAAAAGTGATTCGTTCGGTGCCCACCGATTTAACCTACCACTTTGGGCGAAATTCTTTTTTCTTGGGCAAGTACCGTCAATCGGTTGACTGGCTTAACAAGTACATTCAATTAAAAGGAACCACTGGCCAGTATTCCAACGATGCGGTGGAGTGGTTGAAAAAAGCTGAGGTTGAGTTATTAAAGGAAAAAGAAGAAGAAGCCAAGCAAGCGCAATTAGTTTTATCCAGTGATTACACCATTGACTGCGGCCCTTCAGGAAAAGTGGTTTGCCCTGTTTGCAAAGGAACAACCGTTGTCACTAAAAAAGATTACTTCGGCACCAAGTATTCTACTTGTGGCTATTGCAAAACCAAAGGCCATTTAGATTGTGAGGATTACAATAAACTCTTGAAAGGCCAATTGAAGCCTACAGTGAATTAGTAAATCAAGTATATTTTGCCTTAGTGCCTTTGTGACTTAGTTGGTAGTAATCACCTCTCCCTCTTCACCACCACACTTGCCATCTTACAAACCCCACCAATAGGTGGATTGAATTTGGAGATTTTTACCTCTACCATTTTGGCCGTTGGAAAAGATTGCAAGGTTTGTGTGGCTATGGAATGCCCCACTTTTTCTAAAAGTTTAGAAGGCTTGGCCATTTCCGATTTTACTAGTGAATACAAATCTTCATAATTAATGGTGCCCTCCAACTCATCGCGAAAAGCAGGTTCTGAAAATTCAGTATCAACAGAAATGTCTACTTGAAATTTGTTTCCGGAAGACCGCTCGTGCGGATATACTCCATGGTAGGCATGAAATTCCAACCCTTCCAGCACCACTTTACCGGTCATTGAATGTCGTCAAAAAAAGAGCGCTGCACGCGGGGCGGCATTTCTACTTTTACCGTCTCCATCTCTGGTTTTTGTGCTGGCAACGCCATCGAATTTTTAATTTCACGCTCCAATTCCGCATTGGGAAACAATGCCTTTTTGGTTTCGCGTTTGGCCAATGCCAAATGTTGATCTGGATCAAAATCGCGAGCCGTTGTTTTGGCGCGCTCTACACGATCAATGGTATCGCCCGCCAACCGTTTCATATCCGAAAGAAGATTATCGCGGTGCAACTCCAAAGTTTTGTAATGCTGCCCCAACATTTTTAATCGGTCTTCCATCTCGGCAAGCATTTGCTTCGATACAAACTCTGCCTCCTCAAGGGTATTTTTGGCTTTTATCTTTGCTTCGTTCAGCATGGAGTCGGCTTTCATTTGGGCTTCACGCAAAATCAGTTCGGCTGTTTTATTGGCTTGGTCAATTACGTTGGCGCCTGTATCTTCGGCCGTTTTCAAAGTTTTGTACAAGGAGCTCTCCACCTCGCGAAGCTTGGTCACTTCGCGCTCAGTAGCCTCGTATTTAATGCGCACTTCTTTTACTTCATCGAGGGTACGTTCCCACTCTTGCGACAAAGATTGCAAATAGGCACTTACTTCATCTCGATCGTATCCACGCAAAACGCGTTCAAAAGCCTTTTGGCGAATTTCCAAAGGGGTGATTTTCATAATGTGTTAGTTAAGTAGATTAAAAAATAAACGCAAAAAGTTTAAAAAATTGAAAACACTAACAAATATAGTAAAATGTTTGAAACCGCCTTAAATTCAGGGTACTAGTATTCAACTCTACCAGATACATATTCTTAGTAAATTGGATGATTTATGGTTTTTAAGGGACGACTATTTCGAAGGCTTGTCAGCAAAAAACTTCCCCTTCCCAACCAAAAGGTCTTTCACTAAACTTTGTGTGGTAGAAAAATATACACCATTCTGTAACGAAGAATTGAGTATCCACTGATCACCGTTCATCCATCCTTGCACAGTTGCCAATACACCATTCTTACTTTCGATTTGCAACGTGGCCGTTGGTTTTTCTGCTGATGTAAATCCGTCAGCAAAATCATTCAGGGTCTTGAATGTGAGCTGGCTCAAAAATGAATTGACTTTGCTGTCATCGGCTTTTTGGTTGGCCGCATACCAAACAGAATCGCGCTTCTCCAATACAAAACTAGAATCGCCCGCATAATTGAATATCACTTTGGCGATGTCTGATTGATTCAAGCGCAAAAATGTTTTGTTGCGCCAGTCATTGTAAGTACGGTTGAAATGGGAATCGAGAAATCCTTCCACTGCATAAACTTCCTCCTGATTGCCCAGACGCACAAATGTGGTGGCGCCACCTTGGCCGTAATTACTTTTGCCAAAATGAATATCGGTTTGCTTGCCATTTTGTAGAACGGAAACCAATGTTCCACTTTCGCCTACTTGGTAGGTATCCCACTTATCTTTCTTGCGTGAGGCCAATCGTTGCACCTTTAAATCTTTCAGCACACCCAACATGCTTTTTACAGTTCCAACCTCTGTTTCGGCTTGCTGTTGGTTGTTGAATACTTTCCACTTGTTCGCTTCCCTTTTCAAAATCACCTCTAACGGTTTGTAATTGGATGGTTTGATGCGTACTTCATTGATGGAAGCGGTATCGAGCGAAAGCAATTCCTTCTTTAAGTTGCTTTCCAAACCGGGTGAGCGTAACCATCTCGATAAAGCAAAAATCCCGACAAGGCCGACCAATGCTGCTATTAAAATTTTGTTGTTAAGCTTCTTCATAGTTTTCACTCATTCTCTTGAAACGCTTCATTCTGTTTTGTTGTGAACGGAACACACCGTACCCGATTACCAATAAAATCGGCAACAGGAAATTGGTGTACTTTAAAATTGTTTTGGTGGAATCTTCCAATTCGTCAATAGGACGAGAGGTTACACCTTTGGTGCGCAGACTAATCAAACCGGTATCGTCTGATAGCCAATCGATGGAGTTCGAAACCAAGTTTACATTATCGGGCTGCAGTTTGCGCGGTTGTTGGCCTGCGCCATTTACTATCAAATCGCCATCGCCAATCACCACCATTTTTGAGCGGCTGTTGCTTGATAGTTTTCCTTCAATTGCTGCGGCTACAACAATCCCTTTCATGGGCAAATCGGCTTGTGTCCATTGTTGCTGGATGTTGAAGTAAACGGGGGCTTTGATTTCATTCGACTGATCGGAGGTGAAAGCAAGTGGGATAAATTTTTTGGTGGTATCGCCTTGATATTTGATCGAGCTCACAAATTCAAATAAAACATTTTCCAATCCTTTCGAAAGTGGATGATCGGCAAACTTGCCAATCAATGGGATGTACGGAAACGGCACTTGACTTTGCATGGTAAAAAATCCGTTTTGTTGCTGTACGGTTACCGAACCGCACTTCGCATCAGCCACAAAATTATCTTGCACCACAATTCCTTTGGCGGCCAACCAATTTTCTAAACCTGTGCTAATGGGTGAGCCAAAAGCATTTTGCAAATTGCCCATCACGCGATTGATACAAACCACTAGGCGGCCACCTCTGTCGAGGAAGTTGTCGAGTTTGACAAAATGAGAAGCTGGAATGCTATCCATCGGACGGATAATCGCCAGTGTTTTGATGTCTTGTGGAATATCCGTTGAATCAGAAAGTGTCACTTCTTTGGTGGCGTACAAGATATCCAATTGCTCAGTTAATTGAGCCATTTCGTTGAGTGAAGGCTCGCCATGGCCAAGCAAAAATCCAATAGCGGGTTTTACATCAATGGATATTTTTTTGATGGAAGTTGACAAAGTGTATTCCATAGCCGTGCCCGGTTGTACGACAGGAATCACATCGCGCTTATCACCCAATGAAACGGTTGCTCCTAAAAACGCCTTTTGTTGTTTCACTTGGTCTTTTTCGCGCACATTGATCATCACTGGCTGAATGCCATTTTGTGCTGCTTCATTTTCCTTTGTTTCATTTTCGTTTGGGTCAATGAATTCATATTGAATGTTCCCATCCGCGCGGTTACTGTACTCAATCAACATCTCCTGAAAATCTTGTCGTGTCTTAGCTATAGAAGGAGGCAAGTTCTTTGAGAAGTAAGCCTTTACGGTAACGGGTTCTTCCAGATTTTTCAAAATACCCAGTGTAGCGTCACTCAAGGTATATTGTTGTTCATCAGTAAAATCAAAACGAAGGTGAAATTCGTTGGAGAGCAAATTGATCACCAACAAGATGGCAATGATTAGGCCTGTGGTGATAAACACTTTTTGTTTCATAAATCCTATACCTAAAATCTTAGCTTAAATTTCTTTTTGTCAATGATAATTCGGATAAAATCAATCCAATTAAAATGATGGAACCGAAATAAATCAAATCACGCGTATCTACCACCCCACGAATAATGCTTTCAAAATGATTGGATAGACTAAGTGTATTCAACAATTGTGCAACAAAGCCTGTAAAATTGTTGGCCAGTACTCCGAAAATGATATGAAAGAACAGGCCAATAAACAGTGCCAATAGAAAGGCTACAATTTGATTGTGAGTCAGACTACTTGCATATAGCCCTATGCTGATGTAAGCAGCGCTCATTAACAACAAACCCAAATAGCCACACACCACTTGGCCGTAATCCAAATTTCCAATGTTGGCAACGGTAATGGCATAAGGCATTGTAAAGGCAAGAGCAATTCCAACTAACAGAAGGGTTGATAGAAATTTACCAATCACTACTTCACGATCGGTGACTGCTTTGGTAAGCAATAATTCGATGGTGCCTGTTTTATTTTCTTCCGCCAACAACCGCATGGTAAGAGCCGGGATGAAGAAGAACAGTGACCAAAACGCAATGTTGAAAAATGACTCTAAACTGGCTTGCTCCACAAAAAAAACATCAGAACCAAAGAGCCAGGTGAAGAAGCCGCTGAATCCTAAAAATAGAATGAGCATGATATACGCAATCAACGAATCAAAAAATGATTGCAGCTCTCGTTTTGCAATTACCCAAATAGCACTCATAAGTAATCTAAAATTTAATTTACAGTCAGGTTACGGAAAATATCTTCGAGTCGCGTTTCAATCGGGATCATTTCACTGAGTACCCAATTATTTTGCACGCACAAGTGAAACACTTCTCGCCTAGAAGAAGCCCCCGATCTGCTTTGCACTTCAAAGCGGTTCAAACTTTTATCGACCAATTCTACCAAGTCGATGTTTTTTATCCTTCTTAATTCATGTAGAATTTCTTCGGGGGTGGCGTCTTCGATGCGCAGTTTAAAAATCTCTTGCCCGGTGGCTTGCTTACGCAAATTTTCTGCTGTGCCATCGGCCACAATTTTTCCTTTATTGATAATAAGGATGCGGTCGCAGGTAGCTTCCACTTCAGGCAAAATGTGGGTGCTTAAGATTACCGTTTTCTCTTTGCCCAACTCGCGGATCAGCTTCCTGATTTCTACAATTTGGTTGGGATCCAGTCCAGTGGTAGGTTCATCCAAAATTAAAATTTCGGGATCATGAATCATGGCTTGTGCCAAACCTACCCGCTGGCGATAACCCTTTGATAGTTCACCAATTTTTTTGTGTTTCTCGGCATTCAATCCACACACCCGAATCATGCGTTTTGCGCGGTCGCTGATTTTCACTTTCTCTACTCCTTGCAATGCCGCACAAAAATTGAGGTAATCCATCACGGGCATATCCAAATACAACGGATTGTTTTCAGGCAAGTAGCCGATGTGCTTTTTGATTTCATCGCCACTTTGCTTCACTGATTTTTCGCCAATGAAAACATCGCCTTCGCCAATGCCAAGGTAGCCCGTAATCATTTTCATGGTGGTGCTTTTACCTGCACCGTTTGGCCCAAGAAAGCCCAAGATTTCGCCCGTCTTTACCCCAAACGAAATTTGGTCCACGGCTTTTTGCGAGCCATACCGTTTGCTTAGGTTTTCGATTTTTACATCCATACCTTTTTTAAACAAATAGTTTTACTTTGAATTTGCAATGATTGGGTGTCCTACACCTCTTAGTTTGCAGCCATTAGGTGTAGGCCACCTGTCCAATTTGAATTTTGCGATTGCAAAAATAATTTTTTGTATAAAAAAACAAAGTCCCGCAGGGGCGGGACTTTGTTTTTTTTTCATGAAACAATTGATCTATTGTCGAATTAGCCATTTAACAAAAAAGACCAAACCAATAATTAGGGCGATTGCGCCAATGACATTGAAGACATTGCCTCCAATAATAAGTCCTACTATGCCAACCGCCCCAAAAATGGCCGCTAATTTTAAGTCATAGTCAATGCCAGTTTTGGCTGTTATCCCATCAGGATTGGGTGCTTTTTTATTACTTTTGGCAATTGCCTTGATTTCTTTTTTTAATAGCTGCCTTACTTCTTTCTTTTCTTGTTTTGAAAGTTTGCTATAAGCTTCTTTTACTTGCTTTCTTACTCCCTCAGAAGGCACAAAAACAGGTTGCGCACTTGTCGAGGCCGTTAAGGTAGAGGGTTCTTCCATGGCTGCTGCAGGTTGAGTGTTGGTAGTTTTTGCAACATGATAGCCAACGTCAACTTTGCTAGATGGAAACTTTGCAACCTGCTGTGAAGAAGAACAAGCAGCCAACAATACAACAACAAAAACAAAAAGGAGATTTTTCATGTGTTTATATTTTTTTAGTGGTCACCTGGAATGGCCACGATTATCATTCCGTTGGGTGTAGAACTTCTCAATGACCATTTCATAAGTTTAAAATTTGAATTATTTCTTGGGTCTAAAGATAGAGATTATCCGACTAAAAAAACGTTTTTCAAACTCCCAAAAGAAACTAAACTGCCCGAAAACGAATCCGTAAAAAAGAAGAAAAAGGTTGTAAACAGGGAGTATCAGCAAATAGTAAAGAAATGTGGCATAAACAGGTATGGAACCCTCGGCAAACCAATACTTAAACAACGGACGTTTAATGAACAAAACCGTAAAGCCTGTGCACGCAAAAACAATTAATATTACGATAACCTGGAGGATACTATTTACTTTCCAGCGAGTTTGAAGTTTTTGTAGCCAGCTCATGTAAGAATTTAAGGGTTACTACTTCGTTTCATTATCAAAGTGGCATTCTTACTGCCTTTTTCTCTAAACTTCGTAGCACGCAGTAAAGAAACGCATCAATCAACAAGATTCCAAGACTCTTGCTTAGGCAGTTCGGCCAAAATAGTGATGGGTTCCTTTTTCACCGGATGCACAAACGACAATGTGTGGGCGTGCAAACAAATACTGGCATCGGTATTGGCCATTGGGCAACCGTATTTTACGTCACCCACAATCGGGCAACCTATGGAAGCGAGTTGAACACGGATTTGATGAGGTCGGCCCGTCACGGGCGATACTTCCAATAAAAAAAACATACCAACCGATTTTAACAAGCGATAACTCAACTCGGAACGCTGGCCTTGTGGATGCTCATTTTTATAGGCTGTGGTTTTATTCTTCTTTTCGTCTTTTACCAACCAATGCACCAACGTGCCTTGTGGTTGGGGTGGCTTTTTTTCTACCAAAGCCCAATATATTTTCTTTGTTTGCTTTTCGCGAAAGAGTTCATTCATTCTTTCCAGCGCTTTGGAAGTTCGCGCAAACACCACCACGCCACTCACCGGCCGATCAAGTCGATGCACTACGCCTAAAAACACTTCACCCGGCTTTTGATATTTTTGTTTGATGTATTCCTTACAGATTTCTGACAATGGCTTATCACCTGTGGCATCGCCCTGCACCAGAGTGCCAGCGGTTTTGTTGACGGCCAGTAAATGATTGTCTTCGTATAGAACTTGAAGCATTCCTCAAACATCCTAAATATTTTTATAACTTTAAATATGCAAACCGCAACAATCGATCGAAGTAAAGAATGGACTGTGGAAGAATTTATGCAATTGGAAGAATCGAATCTGCTCTGTGAGCTAATTAACGGAGAAGTTTTTATGAGCCCAGCACCCAGTTTTACTCATCAAATCGTATCTGGCAATTTGTATGACCTGCTGAAGGCATTCGCCCGCAAAAATGGTGGAGTTGCGCTTTTTTCCCCAGTGGATGTCATCTTGGATAGAAAGAATGTATTCCAGCCCGACTTACTTTATGTAGCGAAAGAAAATTTAGGTATCATTTCTGAACGCGGCTTGAATGCTGCCCCTGATTTGGCCGTTGAAATTATCTCTCCCTCAAATAGTTTTAAAGACCGCAATCAAAAGAGAAAGCTCTATCAGAAATTTGGAGTAAAAGAATATTGGATCATCGACCCCGGGAATTTGACCTTAGAGATTTATGACTTTAGCATGGAAGATACACCTATCCTTTATCTGGTTGAAGATGGAACCGTGACCTCAAAGCTATTGCCAGGCCTCTCTTTCAATTTTAAAGATTTGTTTGTTCGGTAACTTTTAAAGCTCTAGGGTTCGCTGATTTTGGGATTCTTCCCTTCACTCAAAACTCAGAAGTAAAGTGAAATTCTATCTCCGGAAAATTGTCTTTCACCATTTGCAGCCACGCTTTTGACTCGGCCATAAACACCAACTTATCATCTTTGTCGCGGGCAATGTGCCGCTGCTTCGAATCAATAAACTCCGCTAGTTTTTTAGGGTCCTTGCTGCTGATCCAGCAAGCTTTGTAAATATTTTGTGGGGCAAAATCGGCCGAAGCTCCATACTCATTTTTTAATCTAAACTGAATGACTTCAAACTGAAGGGCACCTACCACACCCACTACTTTTTTCTTTCCCAATTCATAGGTGAACAATTGCGCCACGCCTTCTTCCATCAATTGAAGCAAGCCTTTTTCCAATTGCTTCGTTTTCATGGCATCTTTGTTGATCACCTCTTTAAAAATCTCTGGCGAAAAACTGGGGATGCCTGTGTACGTCATTTTTTCTCCATCGGTAAGGGTGTCACCAATTTTTAGGTTGCCTGTATCGTACAAACCAACAATATCGCCTGGCCAAGCCAAATCAACCGTCTCTCGGTCTTGCGCCATAAATGCAGTTACGTTTGAGAAGCGAATTGCTTTGTCTTGACGGACGTGATAATAATTGGCGCCTCGCTCAAATTGCCCTGAGCATACCCGAATAAATGCTATCCTGTTTCGATGCTTCGGATCCATGTTGGCATGGATTTTAAAAATAAACCCAGAGAATTTTTTTTCTTCCGGCTTCACTTCGCGCACAGTTGTTTCACGATCAATTGGTGGCGGAGCGATCTTGATAAAAGCATCGAGCAATTCTTTCACACCAAAATTATTGACCGCACTTCCAAAAAATACAGGCGCTACTCTTCCGCTTAAATAATCTTGCACCTCAAAATCAGGGTACACCCCTTCAATCAACTCGATATCGGCACGCAATTGTTTTGCATACGTCTCACCCACCAATCGATCGATCTCGGGGCTATTGATATCTGAAATCTCCAAGCTCTCTTGCACCGTTGTTTTACTGGGGGTGAAAAGCTGTAAACTTTTTTCGTAAAGATTGTAAACACCCTTAAACGTTTTGCCCATGCTGATGGGCCAGCTCAACGGTCGGACTTTGATACTCAATTTTTCTTCTACTTCATCCAACAAATCAAAAGGGTCTCGCCCTTCCCGGTCGAGTTTGTTGATGAAACACAGCACTGGTGTATTGCGCATGCGGCAAACATCCATCAGCTTTTCGGTTTGCATCTCCACTCCCTTCACACAATCAATCACCATGATCACGCTATCCACTGCAGTGAGAGTACGATACGTGTCTTCAGCAAAATCTTGGTGACCGGGTGTATCGAGCAAATTGATTTTGATGTCTTTGTAGTCGAACCCCATGACCGAAGTGGCCACCGAAATACCGCGTTGCTTTTCAATCTCCATCCAGTCGCTGCGGGCGTGGTCTTTAATTTTTGATGACTTTACCGCGCCTGCTTTTTGAATAGCACCACCAAACAATAAAAGTTTTTCTGTAAGCGTAGTCTTGCCCGCATCGGGGTGACTGATGATCCCAAATGTTCTTCTGCGCGCTATTTCTTGTTCCAGTGTCATTCTAAAAATCAATTCTAAAAATCAGGTAATAAAAAAGGGATAGAATAAATCCATCCCTTCAATTACTAGCTTCTGAAAAGCTTTGAGCCTTTGAGAAGCTAGTAATGCTATTTATGAGTTAACCTCGAGCTTCGCTTTTAACTTCTTGGCATTTTGCACCTCGGCCGAGTCCCAAAACTTATCAATAATGGTTTGGTAGGCTTCAATTGCCTTTTGGCTTTTGTTCAATTTTTCGTACGCCAAGGCAGCCTTCATCAAATAAGTAGGCGTAAACTCTTTGTTCGGTTTGTAGTTCGATGCCTTATCGTAATACGAAGCGGCATTTTCAAAATCTTTCTGCTCCATATACGCATCACCAATCAGGCTATAGGCACGGGCTTGTACCAACAAATCGCTTGCTTTAAATTCTTTTAAATGAAAAACTGCTAACGCGAATTTGCCTTGTTTCAAATAGATATAACCTGTATAGAAATTGGCCAGGTTGGCTGCCTCGCTCATTCCATAATTGTCAATGATTTGGAGCATTCCCAAGTTATTGCCATCGCCATTCAAGGCTAGGTTCAAGCTATCCGCTTCAAAATAACGCTGAGCTTGGAACATCTCCTTTTGGGCTTCTGCGTTTTGGCTTTTCTTATAGTAATTAAAGCCGAAGTAGCTACCCGCTACGGCCAACAAGGCCACCAACACGCCAATGATCAATTTGGGGTTTTTGGCCACCCAATGCTCAAAACCCTCCAACTTCTCTTCAATTACCTCTGCGTTTTCCAGTAAACTCTTGCTTTCTTCCTTCTTTGCCATGATTTTTATGTAAATGTCTGAAACCCCTATAATTCGGGACGCAAAACTAAGAATTATGGGCATTAATCAAAAGAATCTTGGATGGCTGATTTTTGGGGATCGCGGCTAAATGAACTTCAGAAATGGCGTGTAGGAGAACGTGTATTCTTTTGCTTCCTTAGCGCTATAGTGGGCTAAATTGAGCGATTTACTAAACTGTAGCGCAACGTATTGCCATTAAAATTTTAAATGACTGCATACTGCTCCAACAAGCAAGGCGTTATAGGTTAAAAAACAATATGAGCACCAAGTTATTATCTTTATTCCTAATCATCCTCGTTTCAGAAGTAGCTCATTCACAAGAAAATTTTATTCCTTCGCGACCTGACCATGTATCAGAGTCGGAATACAGACGGGGTTCTTATATTCTAGAAAATTCTTATAAACAATTGGCAGAAAACAATTACCATATAGTGTATGCTGATTATTGGAATTTTGCAATGGCCTATTCCATCATGGGCCAACCAAAAGAATTGATTTACGACTTTTTAGTAAAAGCAAAGTTTGAGAATAAGAAAAGTTTTTGTCAAGTGATTGAGCTGCACCACGACCGTACCAAAGGAGTGGATAGCTCAAGATTCTATAAATTGTTAGGCGAAGATTATATTCAATTGATAGCAGACTGTTCGCAGGTAAACACAACCGAGGAGAGTTTTAACATAGAAGAATACATTGCAAAGAACCGTTACAACAAAGAGCTAATTTACAGATTGAACGCTTTGGCTGAAGCCGACCAGAGAATTAGAGGGAAACGAAACAATCCCAAACTGGATGAGCAACAAGCCGTTGATAAGCGGAACATGAAAGAGGCTGAATCGATAATAGAAAAATATGGTTACCCCGGAACAAGCGTGGTTGGAAGTAAATTTGATTTTGTGGTTTGGCTTGTTATTCAGCATGCTGATTTACTCTACCAAGAAAAATATTTGCCACTAATTGCAAAAACAGTAGAGGCTGGTGAACTTGCAAAAGTTCCTTTGCGAATGCTGATCGACAGTATTTACCATAAAAAAACTGGGCAACAAATATTTGGCTCTCAGGGTGGCGTTCCCTTCGCAGATGACAAGACCATTCAAGAAGTAAAAAAGAAATACAATCTCTAATGCACGGCAAGGTATGGCACTAAAAAATAAAAAAGAGTTGTCGATGAAGCTGCACGATGAATTGTTCAGCACATTAAAAATACGATTTGAAAAAAATAAGAATCGCCATATCGGTATTGAATGGGCGAGCGTGCAAGCAAAATTAGAAGCAAAAGCCAGTGCCGAAAAACTGTGGACGCTAAACGAAATGGAAAGAACAGGTGGCGAGCCTGATGTGATTGGTTACGATAAAAAGAGCGGTGAATATATTTTTTATGATTGTTCACCAGAAAGCCCGGCTGGGCGAAGAAGTTTTTGTTACGACCAAGAAGCGTTGAATGCTCGAAAAGAAAACAAACCAAAAAATAGCGCGATAGGTATAGCTACCGATATAGGCATTGAGATTTTGACAGAAGAACAATATCATAAGTTACAAAAACTAGGAACGTTTGATTCGAAAACATCGAGTTGGTTGAGAACCCCTGATAACATAAGAAAACTTGGTGGTGCCATTTTTGGTGATTCCAGATATGGCACGGTCTTCATCTATCACAACGGAGCGGAATCGTATTATGCGGCTCGCGGTGTTCGCGGATCTTTGAGAGTTTAAAACAGATTAGTAAGCTAATAATGAAAGTTCGAGTTTGGTTGTACTCTTTGACGGTATTCTAAGCATTGCTTTGTGAACTTGAGAAAAGAGTTTCATTGACGTGTATATACACCTTTACATAAGAAATTTTATATCATTGGTTTTTACACGAGCAGAAACATGATTGAAGCGATAAGCTGCCCCAAAAAACACCGAAAAGAATAAAGCAACTAATAAAATATAAATCTCAATCATACTAGTGGTTGTATGGTATAAAGGTTGCCTATTTTGATTATTGGATTATTTTCTAATCGTAGTTTGTAGCACCGAAGTAAGAAATAGGCCGTGTTCGTAAAAAAATGAAAATCTAATGGTGCAACACATAATTCCTCAACATGCGGTTTTCTAAAAGTAATTGAAGTATAATTGCAAAATTTTAATGATGATAGATATGTTCAAAAGTGTTGGGCGGGTTGTAATCTTTATCCTTTTTTCTGCAACGCATGGGTTCAGCCAACAATTAAAGAAAGAAACTCCCAAAAATTGGTTTCTGCTTGACCCACAAACTGACAGCGTGCAGGGCGTGAGCGCGGAAAAAACCTATCAGACTTTATTGAAAGACCAACCTTCTAAAACAATTTTGGTGGCGGTTATTGATTCGGGCATTGACATTGACCACGAAGATTTAAAAAGTGTGATTTGGACCAACGAAAAAGAAATTGTAGGCAACGGATTGGACGATGACAAAAACGGATATATAGACGATGTGCACGGGTGGAATTTTATTGGCGGAAAGAACGGAAATGTAGATGCAGACACCTATGAGCTTACGCGAGAATACATCCGCTTGTCCAAAAAATTCTTAAGCATAGATTCACTAAAGTTAAACAAAAAAGCAGCTATCGAATTTGCTGGTTACAAAAAAGTCAAAGACAAGTATCTAAAACTAAAGGCCAAAAACGAACAGCAATACAATCTGTACAATGGCATGTACACCAATTTGACCCAAAGTATTGATACGCTGAAGGCCAAATTAAAAACCGAAGAGCTTACGCTCGAGTTGGTCAAAAACTTTCAATCATCGGATGTAAAACTTCTTTTCGCCAAAGGTTTTTTAATGAACCTTTATAAAAACGCTGGAGAGGATGCTAACATTAGCGAATACATGGGCCAACTTAAAGAAGGGGTGGATTACTATAAAGTGATTGTGAAGTACGGTTACAATCAAGATTTCAACTCGCGCGAAATTGTGGGCGACAATTACTCGAACTTATTCGAAAAAGGCTATGGCAATAACGATGTAAAAGGCCCTGACCCCACCCACGGCACACATGTTGCAGGCATTATCGCGGCCGACCGAAAAAATGAGTTGGGCATAAAAGGCATTGCTGACAACGTAAAGATTTTACCGATCCGTGCGGTGCCCAATGGTGATGAGCGCGACAAAGATATTGCCAACGCCATTATTTATGCGGTTGATAACGGAGCAAAAATCATTAACATGAGTTTTGGAAAATCATTTTCGCCAGAAAAAGAAGTGGTTGACAAGGCAGTAAAGTATGCCGAGATGAAAGGTGTCTTGTTAATACACGCGGCTGGCAACGATAGTGATGACATTGATGTGGACAAAAACTTCCCCACCAAAAAATATTTGGATGGAAAGGTGGCAAAAAATTGGATAGAGGTAGGTGCGTCTGCCTATGGAGCCGATGAAAATTTTGTGGGTGATTTTTCTAATTATGGAAAAAAAATGGTTTCACTTTTTGCTCCAGGTGTAGATGTGTATTCTACTGTTCCTAACAATAAATACAAAAACGAAAGCGGCACGAGTATGGCAAGCCCCTCTACCGCTGGGGTGGCTGCACTGCTGTGGTCCTACTTTCCAGAACTGAGCGCGCTTCAAGTAAAAGACATTCTCCTAAAATCTACACGGAAGTTTGATAACCTGAAAGTGATCAAACCCGGAAGCAAAGAAGAAGTGTTGTTCAGCGACCTCAGCAGCAGCGGTGGATTGGTAAATGCCTATGAGGCAGTGAAGATGGCTAATGGGATGAGAAGAAAGTTGAGGGAATAGGAAGTTACTTTTAATAACGCTCATTTTTTAACACTTTTTTGCTGGCATAGTTTACTGTCAAAGGCAAAAGCCTAGATCACTCAACCATCTCTGTATCATTTTGAGACGATTATTTACCAAGATTAGAGAAGCTCATTGGCCAGATTGGCCAATTCAGATCGCTCGCCTTTCTCTAAAGTAACATGCGCGTACAACTCGTGGTCTTTCAGTCGATCGATCAAATACGATAAACCATTTGATTGTGAATCAAGGTAAGGAGTATCGATTTGGTGGATGTCACCCGTAAAAATAATTTTGGTGTTTTCGCCCGCTCGAGTGATGATTGTCTTCACTTCATGTGGGGTCAGATTTTGTGCTTCGTCCACAATGAAAATAATATTCGACAAACTTCTGCCGCGGATATAAGCCAATGGCGTAATCATCAACTTTTCGTTTTGCACCATTTCGGTGATGCGTGCATATTCTTTATCGCTTTCGCTGTATTGGTTTTGAATGAATTTGAGATTGTCCCACAGTGGCTCCATGTAGGGGTTCAATTTCGACTTTATGTCACCAGGCAAATAGCCAATGTCTTTGTTGCTGAGTGGCACAATGGGTCGAGCCAAGTAGATTTGTTTGTATTCTCTTTTTTGTTCGAGGGCTGCGGCCAATGCAATCAACGTTTTGCCTGTTCCCGCCACACCTTGCATCGATACCAATTTGATTTCGGGCTTTAGCACCGCGTGTATGGCAAAAGCTTGTTCAGCATTGCGCGGTTTTATTCCGTATGCGTTGCGTTTCTCTACTTGCTCCACCATGCCGTTGGCTGAATTGTAAAATGCAAGCACCGATTTTTTACCATTGCGAAAAATATAATAATGGTTTTTCATCGGTTTCTGTCTTCCCAATACGTCTTCGGGTGGGCAATAGCCTTTTTCATAAATCAAATCAATCGATTCAGAAGAGGCATTGTCTAATACTGTACGGCCGGTGTGCAGCGAACTGATGTTTTGGATTTTGCCTGTTGTATAGTCTTCGGCTGTTAGGCCCAAGGCCATCGCCTTCAGGCGCAGGTTGATGTCTTTGGAAACCAAAATTACCCTGCGGCCTTTTTCTTCTTTTTGAAGTACCAGTGCGGCATTTAGAATACGATGATCGGCCTTGTCTTCATTGAATACTTTGTTGGCATCCACTTGGCCGTTGCCACCCGTATCCATCACCACTTTAAAATGTCCCTTGTTTTTTCCGTTGAGTGGATTCCACTGGTGTAGCATTTGTCCTTTCGCCAATTTGTCGATCAAGCGGATGAACTCACGTGCTTCAAAATTTTTGGTATCGTTGCCTTTTTTGAAGTTGTCCAGCTCTTCTAGTACCGTAATCGGGATGCCGATATCATGCTCTGCAAAATTGAGAATACTGTTGTGCTCAAAAATAATGACAGAGGTGTCGAGCACGAAAATTTTTTTGCTTGCCTTTCCGGCAGGAAGGTCTTTGTCTTTTTTGGTTTTGCTCATGCGGGCAGACTTGGTTTAACTTTAAAACGATATTCCTCTGCTATTGCTTTGGAGATTAAATATGTTGCGGAGAAATGCTATTTCAAGAAATACACCTTCGTAGAAGCTGCGGAGTGGGAATATTCTAAATAAAAATCGCGGAGATACATTCCACACAATGATTGAAAATCTTGTAAGCCTGCTGAGCAGGTATAAAATGTTTTTTCGCGACATCCTTTCGATGGTATAAACATACAGAAAGGCTGGGAATAAAGTCAACAGTTGGGCATGTTCTTTTTGTTAAGGAAATACTAAACTACGGTACTAGTTTTTTAACAAATTTGTGATCTGACCTGTTCTTATTGACACTGCAACGAGTATGATTCAATCCTTAATTAAGAACACTGTAGCTTTCATTGCATTACGTGTTTTCTTTCCTGTTCCTCCAAGAGTTTCTACATTCTTCGTCAAGGCTCTTTAGAGGTTTGTAAATTTAACGTGGGGCCTTAGCTTGTTTTGTTTCGTGCTGTTTCCTTAACCGGTTTATATGAGTAACGGTTTCCTTACCCTTACCACCGTCTGTTGCTATTTTGTACTTTTTCGTTTTTGTTTTCAATGTAAATCCACCAATGACTTTTTTTGCAACTAAGATACTGTCATACGGCAGGACGAAATCTTTCACTAGATCATTATACATCTCATATCGCGCCCGGTGATAGGGCTTGGGGTGGAATATAAACAAGTTTTGGGTAATATAAATGTCTCCGCTTACCGAAAATGGAGGAATGGCAAATCCATTGTCAAGGAGCAACGCCCCATTTTTGTTTTTTAAAATCGTGTCATTTTTTGCCGCAGCAGTTTGTGCAGAGCATTTTATTGAAACCACAAGCATAATCGCGAATAGGATGACTTTCATTTGCAATTTTTACCGATTTTGAAAATAAATTTACGCGTTGGTTTCCGTCAATACTGCCACTCTAAAAATCCTCCAAGAGGATTTTCAAAATCTAATTTGATAATAGACCCACCTTGGGTATAAGCCTGATAGTATCCTACACCAGCCCCATACGCTCCGCCAACAATGGCACTTACGCCAATAATTGTACCCCATTTAGCGGCACTAATCGTAGCACCAAAGGCTAAGGCCATAGCTCCTCCAGTAGCTACGGCCGAAACAACAACTACAGCGGCCACCACTGCCGTAATTACAACGGCAAGCAAGTTAGAAAAAAAGCATTGGGTTCTTCCGCTACTACTGTCCGCATGAAGGGCATTGGCCAGATTAACGGTTTCAGTAATTGAATTGTTCTCAAACTCGGCAAACGCCAAGAGTGCCCTAGCCTCATCAAAAGTTAACGAAGTGTTGTTCTGAACGTCTCTTTTAAAATCTGTAATCACTGATTTCAGATCAGAAACCAATTCCTTAGTAGACTGCTCTCCATGATCCGAATTAGTCTGCACGTTTGTTAAATCAGCTGTTAAGTTTTCAGTAAGCTGAGCAACTGCTGGCGAGGGTTTGAAAAAATCATCTTCAATTTCTGTTCTTAAAGCGTTGTTCGGTTGATTTGAAAAAAGATTTCCAATAATTTTCTTTGCTACCTCCAATTGTTGTTGATCCCCTTTCAGAATTGGCATCATGTAATCAAGCATAAATGATGCTTTATCCTGTTGCTGCATAGCTGTTTTTGCAAAATTGAAGGTTGCCTTCTGTTGCAAGTGGACGTTGAATTGGTCTGACATCGCAACAAGATCTTGCTTTTCTTCGTAAGTTAAGTCAATCGTGGGTTTCACCCTGCTGTTTTCACCACAACTCGTGGCAAGCAAGATACCAAATACAATCAAAACGAGTTTTATTGGATTTTTCATATAGGTTAAATTAGTTCGAGACAAATAACCTGTTTAAGTTTGTTCATCACCAGCACTTAGACAACAAAGATTAGCACTCTGAGAGTTTTTGTAACACTTAAAGTATCTTGAATTGAAGACATTTCTAACAAATTTTAGCAAGGTTGTTAAGAATCTTCGCCACGAAAAAGGCTTTTCTCAAGAAGCAATGGCATATGAAATTGGGATGTCTCCTTCAGGCTATGGCAAGATTGAAAGGGGAGAGACAGATTTAACTATTTCAAAGATTGATAAAATAGCAGCATGTTTTGGCCTTACCGCAACATCAATTATTAGAATGGTGGATCAGCAAAACAATATAGATTTAAATACTGATTCAAAGAACCTTAGTAAAGAACAGCTTTTTGAGGCATACAAGACTCTCAGTGTAACTGTATTGCAACTTCAGGAAAATGTCTCAATTTTGACTGAACGGATATCAAATCTTGAGAAAAAGGATTGCTAATAGCTAGATTGGCATCGATCTCACCTAGTCAGCACGGGCATATTTCCTACTAGCACTTGAAGATCTTCGTTATCTACATTGCCCTTTTCGTCTGCAACGATCAAAAAGTTTTCGTAAAGTGTATTTAGTTCCTCGCCTTCAAAATGATAACCCAACAATTCGGCACGATGTTTTAAAGCCGCTCGACCGCTACGAGCGGTAAGCACGATCGAGGAATTAGGAACACCTACATCTGCCGGGTTAATGATTTCATAATTCTCGGCATGTTTCAAGAATCCGTCTTGATGAATTCCCGAAGAGTGAGAGAAGGCATTTTTGCCAACGATCGCTTTGTTGGGTTGCACCGGCATGTGCATCATCTCGCGCACCATCTGACTAATTTCAAAAATCCGTTCAGACTTGATATTAGTATATAAATCCAAATCTTTATGCACTTGCAAAATCATGGCCACTTCTTCCAAGGAAGTATTGCCAGCCCGCTCGCCAATTCCGTTAATCGTGACTTCTGCCTGTCTTGCACCGTTCGTTAAACCTGCAATAGTGTTAGCAGTTGCCAACCCTAAATCATTGTGACAATGAACAGAAATGATAGCTTTGTCTATGTTCTTTACATTTTCAAATAAATACTGAATGCGTTTCCCATACAAATGCGGCAAGCAATAGCCCGTTGTGTCCGGAATATTTACCACATCTGCTCCTGCAGCAATCACCGCCTCGGTCAGTTGAGCTAAAAAGGCCAGATCAGCACGCCCCGCATCTTCGGCAAAAAATTCGACTTCATATCCTTTTGCTTTGGCATATTTCACGGCCCACACACCTTGTTCCAGCACTTGTTCGCGTGATGATTTGAACTTGTGTTTGATATGTACATCACTTGAACCAATACCCGTATGAATACGTCCATGCTTGGCATGATGCAACGCTTCGGCAGCTACATCGATATCATCTTTTTTCGAGCGTGTCAGTCCGCAAACAGTGACATTTTTCACTGCCTTCGAAATCTCAACGACTGAAAGAAAATCACCCGGACTAGAAATGGGGAAACCAGCTTCTATAACATCCACCCCTAGCGCTTCCAATTCTTTGGCAATAATTACTTTCTCGTCCGTCTTTAGTTGACAACCCGGTACTTGTTCACCATCGCGAAGAGTGGTATCGAATATTTGGATTTTGTGGCTCATGTTTCTAATATTAAATTATTAGTTAATAAAACTTGTAAGCGCTTCCCCTATCCATACAAAATCACCTATAGAGTTTTTGTTAATATGCTCAACAACCATTGAACCCATTTGAGAAGTGTTCAGTATTTTATCTATAGAGGTTGAGTTATCAGAAATATCGCTTGTTCGAAAACCCCTTTTAAGAACAATTTCAACGGCCTTAATAATAGTTTCAGATTCTTTCTTCAAACCAAAAGAAATATCCAGCATTAAGGCAACCGATAGAATAGAAGCCAATGGATTAGCGATTCCTTTGCCCGTGATATCATGTGCACTTCCGTGGATGGGTTCGTACAAACCAACGGTGTCCCCAACCGATGCAGACGCCAACATCCCCATTGAGCCGGCAATCTGCGAAGCCTCATCCGTTAGTATGTCTCCAAAAAGATTTCCCGTTACAACTACATCGAAACTTCTTGGGTTTTGAATGAGCTTCATGGCGGCCGAATCGACAAACTGATGTTCCAATTCAACATCCGGATATTGTTTGCTTATTTCAGTAACAACTTGCCTCCATAGGCGTGAACTCTCCAATACGTTCGCCTTGTCTACAGAGGTCACTTTCTTTTTGCGGGTGCGTGCTGCCCGGAAAGCTTTATGTGCAATGCGCTCGATTTCATAACGGTGATAGATCATCAGATCGTAGGCGGTGTTCCCATCATCCTTTCTTCCCTTCTCTCCAAAATACACATCACCTGTCAATTCACGGAAGAAAAGAATGTCAGAGCCTTTCAATATCTCCGCTTTGATGCTAGAGGCCTCCAGCAACTCATCAAACAATTTGATAGGACGTAGATTGGCATAAAGGCCGAGTTCTTTGCGCATTTTCAATAAACCTTGTTCAGGTCGTACTTTTAGTGTTGGGTCGTTGTCATATTTTGGATGACCGACCGCTCCAAACAAGATCGCGTCACAGTTTTTCAGTTTTGCAAGTGTTTCGTTCGGCAACGGATTGCCACTAGCTTCAATCGCGTCATGACCAATCTGTGCTTCTTCAAATTCAAATTGATGATCGAACAACTCAGCTATTTTTTCCAATACCTTTTTTCCTTCGGCTGTTACTTCTTTGCCGATGCCATCACCTGGTAGAATTACTATCTTTTTGTTCATTTTTAAATATCGTTATTGGTTGTTCGTGTTGGTTGTTCGCCATCTCGAATAACGAACAACTAAGAACGATCAACGGCTAATGTGCTACATCAAATTCTTTAATATCTTTATTCAAACTCAACAAGTAATCGATATCATCATACCCGTTAATCATGCATGTTTTTTTGTACTTGTTGATTTCAAAACCTTCTTTGACAGAACCGACTTGAAGAATTTGGTTTTCTAAATCCACTACTATTTCGGTTGACGGTTTTTCTTCAATGGCAGCCAACATTTGTTTTAAGAAATTATCGGAGACCACAATCGGCAACAAGCCGTTATTCAGTGCATTGTTTTTGAAAATATCCGCGAAGAAACTACTCACCACCACACGAAATCCATAATCGTAAATCGCCCACGCGGCATGCTCACGACTGCTGCCACAACCAAAATTTTTGCCTGCCACCAAAATTTTTCCAGTGTACTTTGCGTTATTGAGAACAAAATCTTTCACTGATTTATTATCGGTGTTGTATCTCCAGTCGCGAAATAGATTATCCCCAAAGCCCTCACGCGTGGTCGCTTTTAAAAAACGTGCGGGAATAATTTGATCCGTGTCTATATTTTCAATCGGCAACGGAACCGCAGTAGATTTTAGAGTGGTAAATTTTTCTTTGGTCATTTCTTTTTCGTTGTTAGTTGTTTGTTGTTGGTTATTCGCGACTAACGAACAACGAACAACGATTATACAAACTCTCTCACGTCTGTCACCCTCCCGGTAATTGCCGCAGCTGCTGCACTCAACGGGCTCGCTAAAAATGTTCTTGATTTTGGGCCTTGCCTTCCTTCAAAATTTCTGTTGGAGGTGCTGATGCAATATTTTCCAGCAGGGACTTTGTCTTCGTTCATCCCGAGGCATGCTGAACAACCGGGACTTCGCAGCTCAAAACCTGCTGCTTCAAATATTTTATCAAGTCCTTCTCTCCGTGCTTGATCTTCTACCTGTTTCGAACCAGGCACTACCCAAACTTCTACGTTAGAGGCTTTGGTTTTTCCTTTCACCATCGAAGCGACCAAGCGCAAGTCTTCAATGCGCGCATTCGTGCAACTCCCTATGAACACGTAATCGATGGCTTTGCCTAATAATGAAGAACCTTGTTCTAAACCCATATACTCCAACGACTTTTTGAACGAAGCATGTTCGGAGATTTCTTCCAGTTCTTCAACTGTAGGAATGCGATCCGTCACCTTCATGCCCATGCCGGGATTCGTTCCGTACGTAATCATCGGGGCAATATCGGCCGCATCAAATGTCAAAACTGAATCATAAACAGCACCTGCGTCTGTCGCTAACTTTTTCCATTCAATCACTTTTTTGTCGAAGGCATCGCCTTGCGGTGCAAATTTTCTTCCCATGATATAATTGAACGTTGTTTCATCCGGTGCAATCAATCCACCGCGCGCGCCCATCTCGATGCTCATGTTGCAAATGGTCATGCGTGCTTCCATGGAAAGATTTGTGATTGCATCTCCCGCATATTCCACAAAAAAGCCAGTGGCACCACTGGCAGAAATTTTTGAGATGATGTATAAAATAATGTCTTTGCTGACCACACCTTTGCCCAACGCGCCATTGATTTCAATTTTCATGGTTTTGGGCTTGTATTGCAAAATGCATTGTGTGGCCAATACTTGTTCCACTTCGCTCGTGCCAATTCCAAAAGCAATATTGCCAAATGCTCCGTGTGTACTTGTATGACTGTCGCCACATACAATCGTCATGCCCGGCAAGGTCAACCCCAACTCTGGTCCAATGATGTGAACAATGCCTTGGAAGGGATGACCCAAATCATATAGCTCCACACCAAACTCTGCGCAATTTTTTCTGAGCGTCTCTACCTGATGGCGGCTCAAGGCTTCTTTGATGGGGAGATGTTGGTCTTTAGTAGGCACGTTGTGGTCGGCCGTGGCGGTGGTTCTTTTGGTATTGAAAACCTTGATACCTCTTTTTTTCAATCCATCAAATGCCTGCGGGCTTGTTACCTCATGAATAAAATGTCGGTCAATAAAAAGTGCATCCGGATATCCTGCGGCACGTTTTACCACATGGCTGTCCCAGATTTTTTCAAAAATTGTTTTTGGTTTTTCGTTCATCACTTTTACAACAATCGTTAGTTCGCTCATGTATCCTTAAAACAAAACCGCCCCGTGCTGACATTTTCAGTACGGGGCGGCTTTCACAAAGATGAAACGATCATCTTTTGAATACAATTGCTAAGATGAAACAACTTCTACACAACAGCAACGAAATTTTGAAAAAGTTTGTGCTGACAAGTGTTTGGTAGTTTAAGCAAGTGGGTAAAAATATTATGAAGGCCAGTCTTCCATCTTTACGTTTTGTTGATTAGGCCTTTTAATGTGATGCGCTTTTTGTTTGAGATGAATCCTAAATCAAAAAAAAACACAGGATTGTCCAAAAACAAGTGGCAAACAATTCTTATTTTCGGATTCAATTTCCTGACAATGAAAAAAATAATCTTAATCTCCTTGGCAGCGATGCTTGTTTTGGCTTCGTGCAAAAAGCCTGACCCAACGGTTCAAACCCGACTCGAAAGCTTAATACCCAAACCCGTTTCGGTCAATGCAACAGGTGGGGAGTTTGAACTGACAGCCAAGACAATTATTTATGTTTCAGAAGGGACTCCTGAACTATTTTCAATCGCGGAATTGATGGCAGATGGTTGGCGATCGGCTACTGGTCTTGCCCTTAAAATAGAAAAAACCAAAACACCTCCTCCCTCTGGAATATATCTTTCCCTAGGGGCAAACGACAAAGCCCTTGGAGATGAAGGTTATAATCTGACTATTACCAAACGTCTATTGTCACTCTCAGCTAACCAACCTGCAGGAGTGTTTCGGGGTATGCAAACGGTTCGTCAATTACTTCCCGCGGCAGCAGAAAGTTCTTCCCTGCAAAAGGGATCTTGGAAAATAGCTACGGCAAGCATCCGCGATTTTCCAACCTACGGACATCGCGGTTTTATGCTAGATGTTGCGCGGCATTTTTTTAGTGTGGAAGACGTGAAGCGAAGCATCGACTTGGTTTCGAGTTATAAAATCAACCAAGTTCATCTTCATTTGTCGGACGACCAGGGATGGCGCATTGAGATAAAATCGTGGCCAAAACTTACCGAACATGGCGGCAGTACGCAAGTGGGTGGTGGAGCAGGAGGTTTTTATACGCAAGACCAATACAAAGAAATCGTTCGGTATGCACAAGAACGTTTTATTGCGATCATTCCGGAAATTGACATGCCTGGCCATACCAACGCTGCGTTGGCATCCTACCCCGAATTGAATTGCAATGGGAAGGCACCTCAACTTTATTCTGGGATTGAAGTTGGTTTTAGCACGCTCTGCACTAAAAAGGAAATCACCTACAAGTTTATTGACGATGTAGTGAGCGAGATTTCAGCCATTACACCAGGCCCGTATTTTCACGTTGGGGGAGATGAAAGCCACGCGACCACAAAAGAAGATTACATCCCCTTCATGGAACGCGTGCAAGATATCGTGTTCGCGCATGGCAAAAAGATTATTGGCTGGGATGAGATTGCCATTTCAAAACTTCGCCCCGAGGTAGTTGCGCAAGTTTGGTCAGAGGCTGAGAATGGAAAGAAGGCAATTGCTCAGGGGGGAAAAATCCTGATGTCGCCAGCCAATAAAATTTACTTGGATATGAGTTATGACTCAACCTCCAAATTAGGTTTGCACTGGGCAGCCTATATTGAAGTGGACAGCGCTTACCAATGGGATCCAGCTACGCTGGTAAAAGGAATTGCAAAAGAAAATATCATTGGTATTGAAGCAGCGCTCTGGAGCGAAACCATTAAGAACCTAAACGATATTGAATACATGGTGTTTCCGCGATTGCCCGGTTATGCAGAAATTGGCTGGTCACCTGAGAGCAACCGGAATTGGGAAGAATATAAAGTGCGCCTGGGTCGCCAGGCCGAGCGATTTAGGGTGCTTAACATTGATTACTATCGATCTAATAAAGTACCTTGGCAAGACTAATACCTGTTTTTTTCTTAAGCTAAGAGTTCTTTTCCCAATGGCATTGAGGATAAAACAAATTAATTCTCGATGGTTGTAATATTTTCCATGAATTACGACTAATAGAGAAAATTCTTATGAGTACTGTAGGCAAGAAAAAACCTAAAATTCTGAACTTTCTATTGGTTGTGATCCTAAGCGGTGTCTTTGGGTTTTTCATTGGCAAATTTGGTTTCCAAGCCGGTAAGACACTACCTACAAATGTTATTTGGATTTGGTCAATCTCTTTTATTCCTGTTTTCTTTTTTGTGATTGGATTTCACGAAGCAGGCCATGCCGTGGCTGGCATCTCTCAGCAATTTGATTTCAAGATGTATGTAGTCGGACCTTTTATGCGGGTCAAAGAACAAGATGGCTGGAGGTTTAAATGGAATAAAAACGTGAATACGTCAGGTGGAATGGTGATTTGCCTACCTACCCAAACTCATAACTTAAAAAAGAGCTTTTCTATTTTTGCAGCAGGAGGCCCTTTGGCTAGTCTGGTATTAACACTAATCTCATTTTTAGTCTATTTGCTGTTAAGGCCGCTGACGGTTTCTTATTTTTTTCTTTCATTGGATTGTTTTCGCTCTTGGTTTTTGTTGTCACCATTCTTCCTTTTCGGACAGGAGGCTTTACCTCAGATGGCGGGCGTATCTTGAATCTGATTCGAGGTGGGGATAAAAGCCGTTTTGAATTACTCATGTTGAAGATTATTACGGAGACTACGGGTGGTAAACGACCTTCATTGCTCAACTTGGAGGAGTTAACGGAAGCATCCTCATTGGCTACTAAACTGAAGGCACCCTTTGGCGTTTATATACACGGTTACTTTTATCAAGCCATGTGGGATCGCGGAGACTTAGTGGCAGCCGAAAAACATCTGGAAGATTATATGAATGAGATCGACCAAATACCTCCAGGTTTAAATAACAGTGTTTGGATGGAAGCAGCCTTCTTTTATGCAAATGCTAAAAATGATTTGGAGAAAGCAACTTTCTATTGGAACAAGTTTAAGCCATCATCCATGATTCCCCAGGCACAAGTGTTGGCTACAGAAGCAATGATTGGCAAATTAAATGGTGAAAAAGAATATTCTCTCAGCAAATCCAAAATGGCAATGGAACAATTACCAAACATGCTGGATAAAGGATTGGCTGTTGTAATGAAAGAAAGATTAGTTCAAATGCAATCTTTCTAAAGCCATTTCAAACAACTAGGTTGCAGGCAGCGTTGATGGTTTGCGTATGGTGCGGTCGTGGCAATCTTCTTTAGTGAGGTAATATTTTTGACATGACTTCTAGTTTTATTAAGTGAAAAAAGAAAGGCCATCATTTCGATGGCCTTTGCTTTTAGATCGGATTTGATTTTAAGCTTTCGCTGTTTTCAATTCTGGCTTCACAGCACTGCTTTCGCCTGATTTATCCAAGTCAATTACAATCGGTGCCGCGATGAAGATAGAAGAGTACGTTCCAATGACAATACCCACCACCAGCGCAAACGAGAATCCTCTCAAGACCTCACCACCGAAGAACAACAACACCACTACCACAATCAAGGTGGTGCTAGAGGTAATCAACGTACGGCTAAGCGTGCTGTTGATGGCATCGTTAAAGATTTGCTTGCGATCGTGCGATGAACCAAAGTTAATAAACTCACGGATACGGTCGAAGATGATCACCGTATCGTTGATGGAGTAACCAATCACCGTCAAAATCGCAGCCACAAATACCTGGTCAATCTCAAACGATATTCCCAAAGCGCGTGCAATACCAAAAGTGGCAAAAACGAATAATGAATCGTGGATCAACGCCACAATCGCACCAGTACTGTATTGCCATTTACGGAAACGAATTAGAATGTAAAGGAAGATAACGATGATGGAATAGAGTCCAGCTTCAAAGGCAGAGTCTTTGATATCATCGGCTATGGTAGCTCCTACCTTAGAGGAAGATGAAATAGCAAAATGTGCATCATCGATGGTCGCATCGTTTTCGGAGTAGGCCAAACCACTGAATTTTTTTACGCCTTCCACCAGTGCAGCGCGAACTTTGTCATCGGCAGCATCCGATTCATCATCGATCAAATAAGAAGTAGTCACTTTCATTACTTTATCGCTGTCAAAGTTTTTTACCTCCGTGCTTGAGTTTTCAAAACCTTGAGCAAGAGCAACTTTCATATCAGTAGCCACAATGGGCTTGTTGAAGGTTACTTTGTACGAGCGGCCTCCTTTAAAGTCAACACCCAAATTCAAACCTTGAATACCAATCAGGATAAACCCGATGATGATAACCGTGCTTGAAAAAATGTAAGCAATCTTTCGGTTGGCAATAAAGTTGAAATGCTTGCGGTCGCGCACACCACTGGCCAAACCTGTCTCAAAAGATATTTTTGATTCATCGCCTTTGCGGGTCATCCACTCAATGATTACACGCGAGATATACACAGCCGAGAAGAATGAAGTAGCGATACCAATCATCAACACTACAGCAAAACCACGCAACGGCCCTTGTCCAAAAATAAACAAGAACATAGCCGTTAAGAAAGTAGTGATGTTCGAGTCGAAGATGGAAGAGAAAGCTCGCTCATACCCCTTGCGGATGGCATCCAACAATTTGCGTCCTTGGCGCTGTTCTTCTTTAATGCGTTCATAAATCAACACGTTCGCATCCACCGCCATACCCATCGTAAGCACAATACCTGCAATACCCGGCAGGGTTAAGGCTGCGCCAATCGTAGGCTGTGCCAAAATTCCAAGAATAAAAAAGATGTTGAACAATAGAGCTAAGTTGGCTACCCATCCGCCTTTGGAGTAATACGCCACCATGAAGATCACCACAATCGCCAAGCCGCAAGCCATGGAAATGAAACCTTGGTTTTGCGCCACCTTTCCCAGTGATGCACCCACAATGGCGCTTTCAACTATTCGAGTAGGTGCGGGCAAAGAACCAGCCTTCAATACGTTGGCCAAATCTTTTGCCTCTTCTAATGTGAAGTTGCCTGAGATCTGAGAATTACCATTGGGAATTTCTTGGTTTACGTTTGGAGCAGTGTAAACATAATTATCCAACACAATGGCAATTTTGCCTTGTGGCTGTTTTGCTGCAGCGGCAGCAGTCACTTTTGCCCATGTTTTGGCACCCGCTGCATTCATTTGCATGCTCACAGCAGGGCGCGCAAATTGATCGTAATCCAAGCGCGCATCGTTAATCACTTCACCTGTCAACAAAGGTTTACCGCTTCGGCCAACGCTTACAAAGTTTAGCTGAATATCATCGATGCCGGGCGTTACATTCGCATCTGGTTTCACATCCCAAAACACTGCAATGGTGCGGGGCAATAACGCTCGCACATCGGCTCTTCTAAAAATTTGATTGATTACGGCTGTGTCTTTTACATTGTATAAAAAGGGGGCAACTTGACTCGATAAGGCAAACAAGGGGGAAGTAGTGGCGGCACGCAACGAATCCAATTTATTTCCGGTGCTGTCTTTTACATTGCTCAATGCATTTTCTAGAGCCGATTTTGTGGTATCCGGTTTAGTAGACAACGCATCGGCCAACGAAGGTTCTTTTTTACCTTTGGTAGTGTCGATGCCCGCAGTTCTTTTTTCGTTTTGCTCTTTTAAAAGCAATTGGTTGATAGATCCCAATGCAGCACTCAATTGTTGGTCGTATGGTTCTACCACTTCCCAAAACTCTAACCTCGCCACGCTTTGCAATAACTTGCGAACACGCTGTGGATTATCAGCACCTGGTATTTCAATTTGAATTCGTTTGGTTCCTTGCAAACGTTGAATGTTCGGTTGCGAAGTACCAAACTGGTCGATACGTGTTTTTAAGATGGTGAACGAGCGGTCAATCGCACTCTCAATTTCGGTATCCAAAAACTTCATCACATCGGCATCGCTGTCGGTAAGCTTTACGCGATCTTTGTTGGCAGCTGATGTAAACAAAGAAGCCAACGTTCTGTTGGGATTGGCTTCTTTGAAGGCCTTGAAAAACAGATCGCTAAAATTGGCGGTGCTGCTTTTTTGCATCTCGTTTGCCTTTTGCAAAGCCGCGATAAAGGCAGGGTCTTGGTTGTTACCACTCAGCCCGCGAATGATGTCGATTGGTGAAATCTCCAACACCACATGCATACCACCTTGCAAGTCAAGACCGAGGTTCAATTCAGATTCTTTGATTTGTTTGTATGTATACTCTGCGCCAAACAGATTCAGCACGGGCTTGTTCCACAGCGAATCTAAGTAGCGTTGCTTTTTAGAAAGATCGATGTTGCCATCTTTGCTGGTGGCGTATTGGGTGGCATCTTCACGAATACCCCGCGATATAAACGTGAACGATAAATAGTACAAACACAATAGCGTGATGAGTACCGTGAGTACGATAACGACTCCTTTGTTTTTCATAAGTAATTTAAAATTAGAAAGATGAAAAGTGATTAATAAAAAAAGAAATTGAGCATTCGATGATCGAAGACCATGAAAAATGTAAACTTGGAAAGATTAAGGCGCGTTCGGGGAAATGAAAACCCGGAACAATGTTTTGAAAAAACGAATGGTGGTTTTGCGAACAACTACCGAAAACTTTTTCTGGGTAGCGTTGGGGGTAATTTCATCAATAACGCTTGGCGAATGGTCTTGCACCGCCTGCCCATTCACCGGATTCGATAAATCGGAAGGGGCGCTTACGATGGTTTTGTCCGTTTTGCCCGCCTGCTCGGTGGTGGTGTTTTTCTTTTGGGTTATTTGGGTAGGCTTATAAAAAGATTGGGTAAGCACGATCACGGCCACGGCCAAAATGCCCGTTACCATCAAAATGCGTCTTTTTACCTCTTTATTCATTTTAATTAATCCCACTAGTTTTTCTATTGAGCACGGCAAAAGTAGGGATTACGCCCTAATTTGCAAATGCCTATTTACGTTCAATTTGTAGCCATTGCTTCGGTATGATTACAACTTTTGGCAACTATTTTTTCGATTAATTCACGGTTGCTAAACCTTCCAAAGGTTTGTAACCTTTTTAATCTTCGAAAAGACTGACTTCTTGTTCTTAACCAAAAATCTAAAACTGCGTTTATTTCCCTATTTTCGCCCCTTCATTTTACCATTATAAATAAGCGAATGAAGTTTCAAAAAGTTAACAACATCACGGGCTGGGTCATGTTTGCGGTGGCCCTGATCACCTATTGGCTTACCATGGAAGAAACCGCCAGCTATTGGGATTGCGGTGAGTTTATAGCGGTATCCTACAAATTGCAGGTGCCGCACCCCCCTGGTGCCCCCTTCTTTTTATTGCTGGGCAGAATGTTTTCCTTTTTGGCCTTTGGCGATTTAACCAAAGTAGCCTATTGGATCAACTTTATGAGTGTATTGGCCAGTGCCTTTACTATTCTATTCTTATTTTGGACTATCGTATTGTTCGGCCGTAAAATGATTGGCAGCCCTACTGATAAAGACTTAACTGACAACCAAATTTGGATGTTGATGGGTGCCGGTGCCGTGGGTGCTTTGGCTTACACATTTTCAGATTCGTTTTGGTTCTCTGCTGTAGAAGCCGAGGTGTATGCCATGTCCTCGTTCTTCACTGCGTTTGTGGTATGGGGCGTGTTGAAGTGGGATGTGATTGAAGATGAAAGCAAAGCCAACCGCTGGTTGTTATTAGTAGCCTACATGATGGGGCTCTCCATTGGGGTGCACATGCTCAACTTGGTGACAGTGCCTGCGTTGGGTTTGATTTATTATTTCAAAAAATTCAAACCGAGTTTTTGGGGCATTGTGGCAGCCCTCCTGATCAGCGTAGCCATTGTGTTGTTCATCAACGATTTCATTGTTCCGGGTTTACCTTCTATTGCAGGAGTTTTTGAACTTTCTTTTGTCAATACGTTTGGAATGTTCTTTGGCTCAGGCGCGATGATCTTTACCATATTATTGATCGGGGCTATGGCCTTCGGAATTTACTACACGCAGAAAAAAAATTATCCTGTCTGGAATACCTTTTTATTGGGCACCACTTTTATTTTGATCGGCTACAGTTCGTATTCTACCATTTTGATCCGTTCCGATTACGATACGCTCATCAACGAAAACGCACCCAAAGATGTGATGAGTTTTGTGCGTTACCTAAAACGCGAGCAATACGGCAGTCGCCCGTTGTTATATGGCCCTTACTTCACTGCTCAATTGGTGGACATCAAACAAAAAGAACCGGTTTACACCAAAGGAAAAGACAAATACGAAATCACCGACCGCAAGGTGGAGTATGTGTACGACCCAACACAACAAACCATTCTCCCGCGCATGTGGAATGCCGATAACAAAGATTCATACGAAAGTATCATGGGTTTGCAAGAAGGGCAGAAGCCAACCTTTGGCCAGAACTTGGCGTACATGTTTAGTCATCAAATCGGCTGGATGTATGGCCGCTATTTTATGTGGAATTTTGTAGGCCGCGAAAGCGATGAACAAGGTGCCGATTGGTTGGGGCCACGCTCATGGTTCAAAAACGTACCCGAACAGTTAGCAGAAAACCAAGGCCGAAATAATTTCTTTATGATCCCTTTTCTGTTGGGATTGCTGGGCATGTTCTTCCAACTTAACAAGGACACCAAAAACTTTTCGGTGATAGCGCTTTTGTTTGTGATGTTAGGTGTGGCGATTGTGGTGTACTTAAATTCACCCCCCACCGAGCCACGCGAGCGAGATTATATTTATGCAGGTTCTTACTATGCTTTCGCGATGTGGATTGGTCTCGCAGTAATCGGGTTAACAGAAATCTTCCAAGGAATACTTAAAAAAGGAAAAGGCGCTGTAATTGCTGCTACTTTGATTGGTTTAACAGCACCCGCCTTGATGGCGAAAGATGGGTGGGATGATCACAATCGTTCCGATCGATTCTTCTCGGTTGATTCAGCTACCAATTATTTAGATTCATGCGCCCCTAATGGAATTATTTTTACCGGTGGCGATAACGATACCTTCCCCTTGTGGTATGCGCAAGAAACAGAAGGGTTCCGTACTGATTTGCGCGTAGTCGTTTTGAGTTATTACCAAACAGATTGGTACATCGATCAAACCATGCGAAAGGCATATAAATCAGAGCCGTTCAAATACACACTTTCCTTAAAGCAATATCAGCAAGGTGGTCCCAATGATGTGCTCCGTTATGTTGATGTTAAAATACCAAGTATTGATGCCAACGCAATACATCGAGTTGTTGTCAAAAGACTATAAAGCTTTGAGAGAAGGCGAAAGCAACATTGTGCCAAGCCGTATATTGACTTTAAACATTGACAAAAAAGCTGTTTTGGCCAAGGGTATTATCCCCAAAGGAATGGACAGCTTGGTAGTGGATCAAATGCAAATTCGATTGTTGAAAGGTGCTCTTTATAAAAGTGATTTAGCGCTTGTTGGACTCTACTGGTAACCCAATAACTGGGAACGCCCCATTTACCTTAACCACACCTCGCTAGCGCAAATCAACATCGATTTAAGTCCGTATGCTGTGCAAGAAGGTAATGCCTACCGCATTTTGCCTGTTCGCAACCCTCGCAAAGACCGCGATTATCTGGTGAACACTGAAAAGAGCATGGACATCATGATGAACAAATTCCGTTACCGCGGATTGGATGATCCCTCTATTTATTACACCGATGACTACCGCGGATTTGTAGTAAACCATAGAAGCTCGTTGAATTCATTGGCACAAGCGTTGATTGATGAAAATCAATTGGAAAAAGCCGATAAGGTGTTGATGTTCTCCTTAACCAAAATGCCAGACAAAGCAATTCGCTATGACCACACCGCGCCCGAAACAATCGATTTGTTATTTCAAGTGGGTGAGAAGGACAAGGCCATTGAAATTGCCAAAACAGTAGGCGATCGAGAAATTACCATGGGCAACTATTTGATGCAAGAAGGTCGTGGCATTTCTGATTTACGCAAGAGTATCTTTATTTTAAATGCACTGCAGCGCACACTTTACCAAAATGGTGAAGCAGATTTAGCCAAGAAATACGAAGATGCTTCCGAATCGTTGATGGCCTCGTTACAAATCAGAGGAGATTTGCCAAGAAGCGATCGGTAAGATACAAGTAGCAATACAAATGCACAGTAGGCAGTTGGCAATACACCAACTGCTTATTTTTTACATTTTCATATATCGTTTGATAGTAAACTATAATATTGTTTGATGGTAAACTACAATATCATACATTTGCATCAAACAATATGCTGTTACAAACTCAAATAGCCGAAGTGGCCGATACGCAATCTGAAAATTTTTTACGTAAAAATTTAGGTTGGGAGCGTGAGCTGTTGCACAACTTAGAAGTGCTCAACAATTTTGCCTTGATCGTGACGGGCGTACGGAGATGTGGTAAAAGTACCTTGTTGTTCCAACTATTAAGCGAAAAGTTTGATAGGGCTTTTTACCTGAATTTTGAAGATTCGCGTTTGGCGGGGTTTGAGAACGATGATTTTAAGCGGTTAAACATTGAAATCACCAAACGAAAACCACAGGTGCTTTTTTTTGATGAAATACAAATGCTGAAAAACTGGGAGCTGTTTGTTCGACAGAAACTTGATGAAGGCTACAAAGTTGCCATCACCGGATCGAACGCCACCCTGTTGAGTACAGAATTGGGTACTAAACTTACTGGCCGACATCTTTCGGTCGAGTTGTTTCCTTTTTCGTATACGGAATTTCTCGGGTTAAAGAAGCTAAAGAACACTGACAAATCGGTAATTGAATATTTAAAGAGAGGCGGGTTTCCAGAATATCTAAAAACAGGCAATGGCTTTGTGCTCAATCAGCTTTTAGAAGATATACTCTATCGCGATATAGCCATTCGCTATGGCGTGCGAGATGTAAAGTCATTGAAACAATTGACCGTTTATCTATTGTCTAACATCGGCAAGCCTGTTTCGGCTACCAATCTCAAAACATTGTTTGGCATTAAATCGGTAAGTGCTTTGCTCGATTACTTTTACTATTTAGAAAGTGCCTACCTCGTGCAATTTTTGCCGATGTTCAGCTATTCGTTGAAAAAGCAAATCAGAAATCCTAAAAAAGTGTACGCCATCGATTTGGGTTTGTTCACCGAAAATTCAATAGTGTTCTCAGATGAAAATGGGCGAAGGCTAGAAAACACCGTTTACCTTCATCTGCGCAGAAAGTACAAAGAGTTGTATTATTTTCAAGAAAAAAAGGAATGTGATTTTGTGGTTTTTGAAAAGGGTAAACCGAAAGAATTGATACAGGCTTGCTATGAGTTAACCCCTGAAAATGTGGAAAGGGAAACCAATGGTTTATATACAGCGATGGAGCATTTTAAAATGACTACAGGAAAAATAGTTACCCTTAATTTAAAAGATAGCTTTACCAAAGCAGGAAAAAAAATAGAAGTTGTTGCATTAAAGGAATTTTTGAGTCAATCCTGATGCAATCGTCAGAACTACTTTCTCACCTCCAAAAATAAGTCCAGTGCTGTGGAAGCATCTTCTACCAGTAGGTGCCTGTGCTTTCCATGGCCACCGTCTTTACCTCGTGATCAGATAATCATTTGGCAAGGGACGATAAGTCGTCATTGTAAACACCAAACTCTTTCACATCCATCTCGCGCTGACCAACAGCTACAAAATGAGAGCGGCTCCCAATATCAATTCTGGCTGCATTGAGGTTGACTACTTCCATTGATAGATCTTTCATAAAACATTTTTTAAGTGATTGTTTAAAAATGCCCTAAGGGAATGTATCTTTGACATGAAAGTATTCTGAACGGGGTACTCGCGCGAGTCCACCACTGAAATCATCTCATAGCCTTCTTGCTTGAACAGGAAGGCTTTTCCTGACTTCTGACGCTCGGCCTTAGAAGCGAAATTTTGTCTTGTAACTATTTGAATATCTGTACTTTGTATTTTTTGTTTTCCGATTTTACCGCACTAATGGCTATTTTTAGCCATGCTGTCCATTAGAAAAGTTCGTACCGCTTCGGGTCCTGTGGCAGTGCAGGTTGTGCAGTATCTAGGACACAAGTCAGTGATTTTGAAACATATTGGTAGTGGCAAAAATGGCGAAGAAGTTTTTTCACTTGTGAAAAAGCCAATGAGTGGATTGACAACCGAACAGAACGGGCCTCCCTTTTTGTTGAGCCACATCAGAAAATTTTAGTTGTAGATAGGGGCGAATGTGTTGGAGTTACCCATCAGTTCGCGAGAGAATTTTTATTGTCGGTGCAAGGCTGGCCAATGCTAATCTAGATTTGGTGAAACAGATTCATGCTGCCTTAGGGAATAAAAATGGAACCCGTATCCGTTTTCCATCCTTGCATGACGGTTTGGTTTGCGATTTCTCCGTTAAGCGCCCACAAAAGATACGATGGAAAGCTCTCTTGGAAAATGGGTGAAAAAATGGAATCTGCTACTGCACTAATTGTCAGAACTCAGGATACAAGCTTTAATGTTTTTTGTCAAACGTTATCGTTTAATCATTATCTTTTTCATAGTCGTTTTACTGCCTTGCACCTAACGTTTGTGTTTGCGCAGTGGTAGGCTTTCGAAGCCGCCACTGTCCGCGTGGGCAAACGTTGAACGAAGATAGCACTTATAGCTTACACGTCAACGCGCTATTGAAGAAGCATTTTGTTACCTACCGTTTCTTATTCGTTCAACGTTTCTATTCATTTTGTGTCTTACAATATTACGAAAAATAAATTTTTTAAATACTCCTAGTTGCTGCTGGTGCTTAGCATAAAATTCCTCTGGTGTGTCGAATAGTCCAAAGTCTTGATTTATGCCCTTATCTTGAATATAAGTACTGTTCAAATTCCATTCAATTGGAGGATTTGCAAAATTGTCTGTATAGGCACCATATCCACAAAAAGTTGTTTTACAATCTTTATTCTTTTCTTGCAATTTGGTTAAATATTCTTTGTCAAGAATAACACCTTCAAGAAAGTACCAATTTTCGTTTACATAAATTTCAACCCAACTATGCACGATATTTTTTGGCGAAAGTTTATACCAAATTCCAGTAACCGCACCTTTTTGCAATGCTTTGTCAATAGTGAAACCGTGAATTCTGTTGGGTATTCCAGTAGCTCGTAAAAGTGCCATTAGCAAAGTTGCTTTTGTATTGCATTGCCCATAACCGTCTTTTAAGACTTGTGTTGCTGTTATATCGTCAGATAAGTTATAGCCAAATTTGATGTCATCTCTTACATAGTTGTAAATTGACTTTACTCGCTCAGTCGTGTCCAATGCTAACCAATTTTTACTTTTAACCAAAGACTGAATTGAACTGTTGGCATAGTTTAATATTGGAGTTTCCTTTAAATAATTGCTCATATTTTTTTTGAGTTTAATTGTGAGTATTCTTTTACATGTGCAGTTAAAAGCAAAATGATTGTTATACTTCTAATTTTTTTAATGATTTATTTACAATGCAAAAGTGCGAAGCATTTCAAGCTTAAAATTGTATAAACTGGCTAACTATATTTTTTGTAATAATTCATCGATGAGTTTGAAAAAAAAATATAGGGCAAACCTTCCTTTCTGTAATCTATTCATACTTTTGTATTGGTTTCTTAAAATACAAAAATGCGAAGCATTTCAGACTTAAAATTGTATAAACTGGCTATTCTCGATGCAGAAAAAATTTCGGTGTTACTCCAAATGTTTCTATAAAGGTTCGTGTATAGTGCGAACTGTCAGAAAAGCCAAATGTGTATGCCGTATCAGCGATTGAGTTTTTTGTTAGGTATGGTAATGACTTTACTAACTTGTTCCATAGTTGATACCTTCTAAAATTTAGATTTGTTTTCTCTTTGAACAAGTGCAAAAAACGAGTTGAAGATAAACTGCAATAATCTGCAACTTCTTCTAAACTCAATACTTTTTCAAAATTGTTGCCTATAAACTCAAAAGCCTTGATAATTCTGTCGTCTTGCAAATGATTATCCAATTCACAATTGCATTTATATTTCGTCAGAATTTGTGAAGTTAAAATACATAGGTTTTCAAATGTTATTTCTCGTCTCTCAATTTTATTAAGAACGTCAATCAGTTCATCTGATAAATAGTCGTTTAGAGTTGAATGACTTGATTTTCCATATTTTAAGTATAATTGGTGTCCAATTGCACTTAATGGATTTATGAGAATGGTTAACTGGTTAGTGTTACAGATTAATTTATGTTCAACTTTTAAGTTTAGGAAAAAGGCTTTACCAATATTGTCTGAGTGATTTTTTACAGAAAGTGTAAAATTTGATTTTGACGCAACACTTATTTGCAAAGCGTAATGTTTGTGAAATTTATTTTCAGTCAATTGTCCAACAAATAGCCCGAAGTTTTTGTCAAAGTGAAACATATTATCTGTCTATACGGTGGTTCGGTGAAATCTCCCCTAACGTTTGTGTTTGCGTAGTGGTGGGCTTTCGAAGCCGCCACTGTCCGCGTGGGCAAACGTTGAACGAAGATAACACTTATAGCTTACACGTCACCCCACCATTGCAAATAGCTTTTGTTGTGGGCTGGCCGACCTTACTTGTCCCGCTTGTTAAATTCGGCAGCTTTCCTTTTGAAGTAGTCGATCTCTTCTTTCGGAGTCATTCCTTCAATGTCCTTAGAAATCTCTTCTCTTCTCTGCCTCATAAATTCAACAGCGTCAAATGTCTTTTTTGTTTTTGTCTCGGTTTTCATAACTCTAAAATTTCACGTGGTGTTCTTATTTCTAAAATTCTATGTCCGTTCTTAATATTTACAGAGTTGTAGCCTCTGATTCTTGTGATGTTAACAATGTGTTTGAAATTCCAACTGACTAGAATGTCAGCGTTTACTAAAGTCGCGAGGGCAATGTGTCTACAGTCAGTTCGGCTTGTTTTTCCAACTACACCTTCATTTAGATATTCCTCACCTAATTGGATAGAATCTTCGGTCTGGTCAACATATTCGATTTGTTTTTTGGGAATCGACTTGAAAAAGGCAACAACATTGTCCGGAGCGCCTTGCAGCTCCGTGGTTAAAATGTCCGACAAAATGACTTTAAACTTTCCTTGCTCTACCTTCTCAAAGAAAAGTTTTGTGTAAAACTCGAATTCTTCGTCAAAATATCCTCGAATAACAGATGTGTCGATATAAACTCTTTGAATCATGTCCCAATTTAGCAATTTTCAACGAGTCGTTAAATCGTCACCAGGCCTTGCCCACAACGTTTGTGCTTCTGCAGTAGCGCGCTTCCCAAGCCGCATCCTGTCCCCGGACCCAAACCTGATACGAAGATAAAAACTTATAGCTTACAACTCACCGCTCCATTACAGAAACATTTTGTTTGGGCGCAGATTATTTTAGTACTATAATCAATCCTGTCCCTAAACTCAGCGTAAAAATGTCTTTTTTATACTTACTATATTCAGTAATTGTACTCACTCCTGTGGTTAAGTCAATTATTTCCTTTGTAAATGTAAAATTCGTATTATAATAGGAAGTCATTATTTCGAAATTCCAAAATACTCTTTTTGACAATTTATACCCCATTATTAACGAAGCCGCTGTCGTAAAGTGGTCGTTTGGTCGTTCACCTGTAGAATAATTTACTTGTAACAATGTGTTAGAATTTTTTTCTTTTAAGGTAGCGTTACCCCAATCAGTATAGAATGAAGTAACACCAATAGCGAATTTGGGATGAATAAAAAATCTATCAAGTTCCTTTCTGTAAATTATTCCAATCAGTCCTCTTTCAACATTTCCAGAGATAATATTTTCGTCTCCATAAAAAGCACCTGAAGAAGGAGTAACGAAATATCCGTCTTGATACTCATTCTGTATTCTCTCCGAAAATCTTTTGCCTCGCTTTTGCCCTGCTATTCTGTTTGAAGAACTTCCTTGGTAATTGAATTCTACTCCCCAATGTTTGTGGAAAAACCATGAAACAGCGAATACTTGTAAATAGTAAGTTGTTCCGTCATGATAATCAATCAAATTATCCGTAGCGGTACTATTAAATAGTTTTGTCAATGGAACGTTTAGACCAATAGACGGTCTCACTTGCCATTTGGAATCATAACCCCAATCTGATGTTTCTTGACCAAAAAGATAGGAATCGCTGAATACGAAAAATATTAAAGCAATAAATTTTGTTTTCATTTAAATAAAATCAATTTCTGTTGTCTCTTGTTCAAAAATTCTTCCATCTGATAATGTGATTTGAACCCTGAATTTATTGTTCATGTTTATTTTTGGTGTGGTCATCAGTAGTAATGTCATTTCAAATTCTAATTCGCTTTCGTCATATAAAGTCCAAGCTGAATTTCCATAATAATATCCAATATTCTTTTTGGAATTCAGATAGTCATTGATTGTACTATATGAGTTGTAATTGAAAATCTTGAAGAACTCGGATATGTCGGAGTATGCTGGGTGATTTGAATCAAAGTCGTAAACCGAAAATACTTTAAAAGTAACTATACTATCTTTGGCCATAATTTCTAATGGCGGTGGGCAGTCACAACTAAATGCGTAAGCTGATTGAAAAAATGTCGGTGATGTTTTTTTGTTGCAGGCAACAATTTCTCGGTGAAAATTGACCTTTATACCATAAGCATTTTTAGGCACTGTCGCTGAATTTGTAACAATTGGTTTTTCTCCGCCATTGTCTAGGTTGTCAACTGTCATAGAGAGGTTTGAATAATTCTTCAAAACGGGGTCAATACAATCACAACAGGCGACAACAATCTGTGCTAACACCGGTATCATCCATACAGTCACTATTTTATTTAGTTTCATGTTTTATTTGTGTGTCCAAGCTATTGGTATTTACCATGATTGAATAATTGTTTTGCTTTTGATAAAATTGACATTCAATATCGGTGCAGCCCTTCCCTTTAATGCTCTGCATTAAACTATTAGCTGTCTCAAACTCATCTATGCTCAGAAAAACTTTTGCGGAGGTAGAATCTTTTGCAATTGTAAGCGTACTATTAACTTTTAGGCTATCGCATATTTTTGTAAACTAATTAACATATTCAACTAAATTCATTATGTACCCATCCTTTGGCGATTTATTTTCAACTAAAGGAATTCCCATAACTTCAAATTCAATATCTAGTTTTTGCTTATCAGATTTTATCATAAGATTACTTAATGTCAAATTGCATGAGGAATTCAGGACAGCAAAAATCAACATTGAGAATTGAAATAAACTTGGATATAATATTTTTTTTCAGGTCCACTCTATAATTATTTTGGATTAAGCTAATTCTTCTCATTATCAATTAGTGATTATACATTGTTTAAGTACTTACCGCCAACGTTTCGGGGCTTTGCGTTCGGGCGGGATAAAACGCACAAATGCTTGGCTAATGTACAAAAGTTTTTTATATCTACAAATGCTCGGTTTTGCACTTCAGCCCGCCTGACGCAAAACCCTTGTTAGCAGAGGTTTTTATTTTTTCGCTAATATATAACTTTGAGGTTTTAGCAATATTCCGTTTTCTGATAATAGAGGTTTGTCCATTCCCCACCAATTGAAAATTATTGCGAATTCCTCAAAATCTGTGTCAAATTTCAAAGTCAATTTTTTACCATTATTTGTCCAAACAGCATTTTTAACTTCAATTAATTTCTCTTTTCCTGTTTGATTACCACTTTTAAATTCAACGATTTGAATTTGAAATGGATTTTGGGTATTCATTTCTTCGGAAAACTCAATTACTAAATTTGAAATATCTGCCTTTACAAAATTCTTTGTGTCAATATTTAATAATGTTGGCTGAATTATTTTGTTTTCTACTTTCTTGCACCAATTTAATAATGGTTTATAAACATTTTCAATTCGTCTATTCCTTTTTTGTTTAAAGTAAAGTTCCGATACCTTTTTTGCAAATAAGTTTTGTGCAATAAAACCACGAGAAGCATTTTGATATTGCCATTGTAAAGCAATTGAGTCTGCAACTTTTGGAAAATTCTCTTTTATAAATAAGTCGTAAACAGCCCAAGTCATATATTCATTAAAACTATTAATTCCTGGATAACCTGATTCTTTGTCCCAATTAGTAAGATTAAAATTTGAAGTAATTAGTTTTTCATATTTGTCGGAAATTGGATTTATATAACCGTGGTCCATTTCAGTAAAAAGGGAATGATTTTCAACTATTCTCGTATTATAGTCTGTTTCCAAATTACCTAAAATCAAGTCCTTGCTAATATTTGGAAAATCAACCGTAGTAGAGCTATCGGTATCTCTATGGCAATTTTGTCCACCAACTAATGGAGAAACTGCAACTACATATCTTTTTTTACTTTCACTAATGGGCTTTTCTGCAACTTTATCAAGAAACTGTTTTGACTTGGTCACAAAATAATACTCCTTGTAATTGGAAACAATTTTGTCATAAAATTCTTTGTGGCTTTTATAAAATTGTCTATAGTTTGATTTTAATACAAAGTCGTTAATCAAGTCAATGTTTTTGTCCACTTCAATAGGTCCGAAAGAATTAAATGGATAATCTCTTTTTAATTTTCCATTTTGGTCGAATGAAAAAGCATACATATCTGTTCTGAAACCAAGAAATTTCTCCCATTTAGGTCGTGAATAATTAACACTGTCTAAAAGTGGGTGATTTTTTACTGGCTCAAAATATTTTAAAACCTCATCATAATATGGTGGTATTTTCTGTACGTCCCATTTGTCTGTTCTTCCATATTGAGTTAATGCTAAAATAATATTAGACAATTCATAACTCTCTGTCATCTCTATTTTAATGTTGTCTTGGGAATAACAATTTAGAGTTAAAAGTGTCAAAGTAATAAAGAGTAATTTATTCATATTTCTTGTCAATTGTAGGGTTTCGTTAAAATCTCTGCTAACTATTATATTAACTCAACTCTCAAATCTACAAAATCCTATCTTTATTTGTAATGCCATTATAATCAACAACAATGAAAAAAGCGCAATCGTGTACACGATTGCGCTTTTTGTATTTCTAACTTTTCAATGTCACTAATTAATGTGGTATTCACCCATGGTCTCCATCAAACCACTCTTTAAATTCGCTCACTTTCTCGCGGCTCACAATTATTTCTTGTTCCCATTTAATGGTAGGCGTAATCTTTAAACGGCTGTTGGAATACACCACCACATCTTGTATGGAATTGATGTTGATAATGTACGATCGATTGAGTCGATAAAACATTTTCGTATCCAAAACTTCTTCTAAGTTTTCTAGCGTGTAGTCAATAATGAATTTTTTCAGTTGGTTGGTAATCAGGTACACATCTCGGCCATCGGCATAAAACAGACTGATTTGGTCGGTGGTCACCGAGCGGATATGGTCGCCCAACTTTACCATGAAGCGCGTTTTGATGGACCTTTCTTTTCCTGCCATAACCTCCACCACTTGGTTGCTCTTGCTTTCGCTCCAGCGCAATTGCTCGCTCAGCGATTCTAATTTTTGCAAACTGGTTGTTAAATCCGTGAGCGTAATGGGCTTCAATAAATAATCAATGCTGCTCACTTTAAAGGCATCAAGTGCGTATTCGTTGTAAGCGGTAATAAAAATCACCGGCTTCACCACCTTCACTTGTTTAAAAATTTCAAAGCTCTTCCCATCGGTCAGTTGCACATCCATAAAAATCAAATCCACTTCAGCTTGATGGTCTTCCAGCCACGTAACGGCCGTGCTCACGGAATCTAAGCGAGTGAGAATTTTTATTTCAGGATTGTATTTCAAAAGATACCGTTCCAGCTTTTCTGCAGCCGGTGCCTCGTCTTCAATAATCAAAACGTTTAGTGCTAGGCTCATACCAGTTCAGCATTTTGTAAAACACCGATGGCCGGAAACTTGATATAATGCTGGTTGCCAGCCTTCACTTGCACAAACGTGTTGTCACTAAAGAATGAATAGGAGCGTTGCAAGCGCAAAAAGGAATCCATGCTTTGAGTATGCAGCACTAGTTTATCATTTAATTGATGTTGCAGCACAATGTAATCGTCTTCTTCATAAATCGATAGCAGTAGTGGCGATTTTTTTGAAATCAACGTATTGCGTACAATCGCATCGATGGTCACCATCAGCGAGCCGGGTATCAAATGAATAGGGCTTTCTTTTGGAATGGAGCATTTCACCGCAAGGCAATCATCGTACTTAAAGTTGAGCAAGGCCAATAAGTTTTTGGCAGAGTTTAATTCTTCGCTAAAACTCACTAACTCTTTATGTCTATTCACTAACGTATAGCGATACACGCCCGCCAGGTAATCAATTTGCTCTTCCGCTGCATACGAATCATGATGGATGGTCAAAATCAAATTCTCTAAACTCTCGTACAGTAAATCGGGATTGATGTCGCTGCGAAATGAAAAGAAATCAGCATCCAACTTTTCGCGCAACTTGGTTTCTTGGCTAATCAATTCTTTGTTTTCTAGCTGCAAATAGTATTGCGAAAAGTACAAGAGATTATATAGCAATCCCACAAAGCAAAAGATGATCAAAAATAAATTCAGTTCACCGTTGCCGATGGAAAATCCCAACAAATATTTGAAGTAAGCGGAAATAGCAAGGGTGACCAATAGCAGCGAAGAAACCAAGGTGACAATGGTTTGTACAATCGCAAAAGATTTGTTTTCGTGTACGTTGCTCCATCGCTTCAACAGCACAATCACCAACCGCATCGCTTCGAAAGAGAGGTAGCTGAGTGCAATGCATACATATAACTCTTCGTTGCTGAAAATGGTTTCTACACTTCCCAACGTATTGTTCACTAACAGAATCAACAGATACACCATTACCCCGACAATCACTCCGGAGAGTAGCCTGAAAAACGGATTATGGATAAACAGTTTATTCATTCGTTGTTTTTGGCTTAGCCGATTTTAACACAGGCAATAGCACTGTAAACTTCTCGTCATCGCGCACGGCCACCTTTTCTTCTGTAAAAAATTGGTAGCGCTGTTTGATGTTATCTAACCCTACCTTAAAACTTTGCGCGGGGTTGATGGCTTTCGTTTTGGTATTGGTCACACTGATGTATGTATTGTCGATGGCGGAGATATACACCATCAGTGCATTCTCTTTAGAAATTTGATTGTGTTTTACGGCATTCTCTACCAACATCTGCAATGCCAGTGGCGGGATTTTAGTAGCCATCAAACTCTTTGGCAAGTTGATTTCCAAATGAAGGTGTTGTTCAAATCGCACTTGCAGCAAAAAGCAATACGACCGCACAAAATCAATTTCTTCTTGCAGCAGCACCAATTGTTGTTTTTGGTTGCTCACTACATAGCGAAAGGTTTCGGCCATTCTGCGGATGAACTCCTCGGCCAACTTGCTGTCTTTAAACAAAAGCGAAGAAATGGTATTAAGGCAATTGAACAAATAATGCGGACTGATTTGGCTTTTCAGCGACTCGAACTGTAATTCCAATTGCAGGCGGTTGCTTTTCAGTTCATCCACTTGTGTGATGGCATAATGGCGATAGGAATAGAACCAACCGTAAAAAATTTCATAGATAAAAACCGTGATGGCATATAGGATACATAATTTTAATAACTCTTCTTGACTGGTGTGCAATGCATAGCGCCCTACCACATACATCAGTGAAACAGCGAGCGTAACATTGAAAACAAAGCCAACCAAAAAGCGTAACAGAAAATTCGTTTTCCATTTCAGCCATTGGTTGAGCAGCCCATCAATCTGCAAAACCAGAAAACCCAGGAGATTGGTAGAAAGAATGGCTAACAGATACCGCTGGTAATGTTCCTTTAAAGCGGGCACTTTGCCAGAAGCGCTTACGTGCAAGTAAATGTAAAACACAGCACCCAGCAGTGAGCAAGCTGCCACTCGCCACAAAAGTTTGCGCGAATCCAGCTTCCATACATTGCCGAAGGCTTGTTTCATGAGGGACTAAAGTAATAAGTTTTCTTTGGAAAAGTTGTAAGTTGCCAGTATGCAGTCGGCAGTAAATTTTTGAAAATTTCTATCCTGCCTACTGGAAACTGCCTACTGCCTACTTTTATCTGTCTATTGCCTTCACCACTCTACCATAATAGGTCTCGGAGTCAATTTTTTTAGCTGCTGTGCGATAGGCTTCTTTCAACTCGGCACTACCTAGGCGCACTTGCTGGGCGGCATCGAGCAATACTTCTGATATGTAGTGGTCGGAATCAATTTTGCCAGCGGCTGTTAGCACGCTCACGATCTTGGCATCGTTCATGTTTTTGCTTTCCAAGGCGGCTTTCAAAATAATGGAGGCATAGTGGTCACTGTCCACGGTAGCTACGCGATCGACCAAGATTTTAAAATCACCATCGTTCAAATCTTGGGTGGCTAGTACTTCTTTGAATACTTCCGTTAAATAGTGGTCGGAGTCGATGCTGTTGCTCAGCATTACCAGTGTTTTCAATTGTTCGGTAGAAATTTTTCCTCGCATCATGTGGCGAAGTACTTCGGTTTTGTAGTGGTCGCTTTCAATGCCTTGAATCGATTCCAACGCTTTTTGATACGACAGGGCTGATAAATTGGGTTTGTCTAACGCGCGGTTGATAACGATGGTGCGATAGTGATCGGAATCTATGGACTTCGCGGAAGCTAGCAATTCGGCAATGGTAGCATCGGTGATAGTAGTTTGCTTCAACAGGCTGGTGAGCACTTCGGTTTTGTAGTGGTCACTTTCCATTTTGCCAGCCGCCTGCAATACAATCCGCAGCGCATCGGGTGAGGCGGACTGGCTGCGCAAGGCGTCTTTGATTACTTCTGATTTATAATGATCTGAATCTAATTTGTTGGTGGCCGCGAAAACCGCATCCGATGATTCTTTGGTGGATAACAATTTTGAAAGATTGTTTCTTAAAAATTCTGATAAATAATGATCGGAGTCGATGGATTGCGATACGCGCGAGACCACAGACGCGTAATCTTTGGAAGCCAAATTCATGGAAGTCAAAATCTTGGCATAGTGTGCCTTTACGTGATCGCTTTCCATTCTGCCAATTTCATCCAGCACCGCATTGACGCCACCGCTTTTATAAAACCGATTCACACGACTTTCGGCACCAATGGTGGTGGAGCGCACCATCTCGGGCATGATCTCGTGCATCCATTGGCGACCTTCTGGTTCAAAAGGTATTTGTTCGCGGCCTTCATAGTATTCGCGCTTCAGTGTGTTGCCCATCGGTTTGATAATGAGGGTGCGCCTGCTGCCAAATACGGTTTTCTTGATTTCTAAATAGCCATCGGCCGACATGCTTTTGATGTCTTTGTCGTCATCGGTTAGTTCTATTTTACCGCGCACCTCCACGCTAAAGCTGCTGACGCCATTGCTGGTGCGGTAGTTGGTGGTGATTTTGCTAGAGGAAGAATAAATTTCTACTTGCGCATAGCCTTTGCTTACCATAGCGATTACTATCGCCACAATGATCCCAATCAATAGAAGGGAGCGTTTCATATTCTTTTCCATAGACATTATTTTCCGTGATTAACGGCACAAAGGTGTTGAAAGGATGCAGCCCCCACAATCAATGGGTAACGAGTTGCAGGAATTGTGTAGTGAAGTGCGGGTTTGGGTTTTGGGCAGGGTGATGACCCTTGTTCTAGACGATTGTTGCTTATTTTTTATATTTGAGAAATAGACGCAATGGTGTTGCGGGTATCCAAACGTTGTAGCACATACCCTGGGACGACCAAACTAACCGCCAAATTTGAACTAACAAAGATTTGATTTTGTTAACTTTTAAGTTAACTTTGCAGAAGTGGAGAAAATCCGACAAATCATATTTCACGGGGACTATTTCCTTGACTTTTTTAATGACCAGACCGAAAAGGTTAAGGATAAAATTGAGCACGTCTTATGTTTAATGGATTTCAGAAAAAGTCACAGAAGACACCAAGCGGAGAGATTGAGAAGGCATTAAAGATTAAGGCTGAATATTTTATCGAAAAAGTTAAATCAAATGGACATGGAAACAAAAAATAAAAGAAAGAAGACTGTAGCGACTTTTGATGAATTAATTGAAAGCCGACACGGAAAAATTGGGACTAAAAAACGGACAGATTTTGAGATCAAAGCTAAGTCCTTTGCAATTGGAGAAATAATTAAAGAAGAAAGACGACTTGCTAACATGACACAGGACGAGTTAGCAGATAAAACGGGGACAAAGAAGAGTTTTATTTCAAGAATTGAGAATGGACATAGCGACATTCAACTATCGACTTTGTTTAAATTAATTGAACTGGGACTTGGGAGAAAAATATCATTGACGATTGAGTGAAGGGTACGCGCTACAACACTGTGCTTATGCAATAGCGGGTGACGTGGTACCTTTACGTTTTGTTTTCATAATTTCGTTCTGCTTGTGGGACAGCGCGCAGTTTCAAACTCCCGCTACTGACATAGCACAAACCGTTGGTAGTTAAACCAAAAGACTTACTAAAAGATAAAAAATGACAAGCACAACGCAACGAGCTGAACTACAAGCTAAAATATGGAAAATAGCCAACGAGGTGCGTGGCTCAGTTGATGGATGGGATTTTAAACAGTTTGTATTAGGTACTCTTTTTTATCGCTTTATTAGTGAAAACTTTACCAATTACATTGAAGGCGGTGATGATAGCGTAAACTATGCAAACTACCCCGATACAGACATTACACCCGAAATAAAAGACGATGCTATAAAAACGAAAGGGTATTTTATGTATCCTAGTCAACTTTTTGTTAATATCGCCAAAACAGCCAACACCAACGCTAATCTTAATACCGACTTAAAAACCATTTTTGACGCCATTGAAAGCTCCGCTAATGGCTACCCATCAGAAAAGGCTATAAAAGGTTTGTTTGCCGATTTTGATCCCACCAGCACACGGCTTGGTAATACAGTTGAAAACAAAAACAGCCGTTTAGCTGCCGTTTTAAAAGGTGTTGAAGAGCTTGATTTCGGCAATTTTGAAGACAACCAGATTGACCTTTTTGGCGATGCCTACGAGTTTTTGATTTCTAATTATGCTGCCAATGCCGGAAAATCGGGAGGGGAGTTCTTTACGCCACAGCACGTATCAAAACTCATTGCTCAATTGGCCATGCACAAGCAAGACAAGGTAAACAAGATTTACGACCCTGCGGCTGGTTCAGGCTCTTTATTGTTGCAAGCCAAAAAGCATTTCGACAATCATATTATTGAAGAAGGTTTTTATGGGCAGGAAGTAAACCACACCACTTACAACCTTGCCCGTATGAACATGTTTTTGCACAACATCAATTACGACAAGTTTAGTATTGCTCTTGGAAATACACTTATTGACCCACACTATGGCGATGAGAAACCCTTTGATGCCATTGTATCAAATCCGCCTTACTCTATAAAATGGATTGGAGACGATGACCCAACGTTGATTAACGATGACCGTTTTGCTCCTGCTGGTGTATTGGCTCCTAAATCAAAAGCAGATTTTGCTTTTGTATTGCATGCGCTAAGTTATCTTTCAAGCAAGGGACGTGCGGCTATTGTTTGCTTTCCAGGTATTTTTTACCGTGGTGGTGCAGAACAGAAAATCAGAAAATATTTGGTGGATAACAATTTTGTGGAAACCGTTATTTCCGTAGCACCTAATTTGTTTTTTGGTACTTCCATTGCCGTTACGCTTTTGGTGCTTTCCAAGCATAAAACAGAAAACATAACCCAGTTTATAGATGCCAGTGGTGAGGAGTTCTTTAAAAAAGCAACCAACAACAACGTGCTTACTGATGAGCATATAGCTAAGATAATGGACATCTTCGATAAAAAGGAAGATATGCCGCATATCGCCATTTCTGTAGATAATACCCGAATTTCTGAAAACGATTATAACCTATCCGTTAGTTCTTATATAGAAGCAAAAGACAATAGAGAGCAAGTGGATATTACTATGTTAAATGCAGAGGTCTCTCAAACAGTTGAGAAGATAAATGCACTTCGTGCTGACATTGATGCAATAATAAAGGAAATTGAAGCATGAGTTATTTGGAGAAATTATTAGAAGGTGTACAAATAGATTGGAAGACTTTAGGAGAAGTAACAAATGTACTTCGCGGACGAAGATTGACTAGAGAGCAATTATCAAATGACAACAAGTTTCCTGTTTTTCATGGAGGTTTGGAGCCTTTGGGTTATTACGAACAAAAAAATAGACCAGCAAATTCCGTAATGATAATAAATGTTGGAGCTTCAGCTGGTACTGTGGGCTATAGTGATGTTGACTTTTGGTCTTCCGATGGTTGTTATAGTATCGAACACTCAGAAAAATTAAACGATAAATTTCTTTACTATTTCCTAGTAGGTCAACAACATTTCTTGCAATCTAAAGTTAGAAAGGCTGGCATTCCTACATTAGATGCACCAGTTATTGAGAAAATCCACGTTCCCATTCCATGTCCAGATAATATGGACAAATCTCTCGAAATCCAAAAAGAAATTGTTCGTATTCTCGATACGTTTACAGAGCTTACAACAGAGCTTACAACAGAGCTTACAACAGAGCTTACAGCGCGTAAAAAGCAGTATGGCTATTATCGGGAGCAGTTATTGAGTTTTGAAGAGGGTGAAGTGGAGTGGAAGACGTTGGGGGAGGTTGGGGAAGTACGTATGTGTAAGCGTATTCTTAAAGAACAAACATCTGATATTGGTGAAATTCCTTTTTATAAAATTGGAACGTTTGGAAAAGAAGCAAATGCTTATATCCCAAAAAAATTATTCACTGAGTACAAATCAAAATACAATTATCCTAGAATCGGAGAAGTATTGATTTCAGCAAGTGGCACCATTGGAAGAGCAGTTATTTTTAACGGAGAGGATGCATATTTTCAGGATAGTAATATAGTTTGGATTGAAAACGATGAATGCAAAGTCTTGAACAAGTACTTATTTTACTTTTATCAGATAGTCAAGTGGGAAATTTCCGAAGGTGGAACTATTCAAAGGCTATATAATGATAATTTAAAGAAAACGAAAATCCCAATACCATATTCAAAGGATACCCAAAAATCCCTCAAAGAACAAGAACGTATTGTAACTATCCTCGATAAATTCGACATACTCACTACTTCAATAAGTGAAGGTCTGCCAAAAGAAATTGAGTTGAGGAAAAAGCAATATGAGTATTATAGAGATTTGTTGCTAACGTTTAAACCAGCCAATGTCTAAAATTTCTATACGTTTTTTTGATGATAGAGAAGTACGCGCCATTTGGGACGAAGCGAACAGCAAATGGTGGTTTTCTGTATTGGATATAGTAGCGGTGCTTACCAACCAAGACGATTACACTAAAACCCGTAACTACTGGAAGTACTTAAAAGCCAAGTTGAAGAAAGAGGGCAGCCAAGTGGTTAGTGCCACTACCCAGTTGAAATTTCTTGCACCAGACGGCAAAAAGCGCTTAGCCGATATGCTTGACTATAACGGCATTATTGCTTTGGGCAAAACTTTTCCGGGCACCAAAGCCAACCGGTTTATCGAATGGTTTACCTATAGCGATGAAACCATTGATGGTAAAAGTAAATCGAAAGCCTATGCCTTGTTCGAAAGTTCTTTTTTAGAAAATATTGAAACAGGAACAACCAAGGGCCTACAACAAATACATGCCTATCTGTTTGGAGGCCTGTATGATTTTGCAGGACAAATCAGAACAAAGAGCATTTCAAAAGGTGGCTATCGCTTTGTCTATGCTCAACACTTGCCCACTGTGTTGAGGCAAATAGATGCATTACCTGAAAATACATTGAAAGCGATCGTTTTTAAATATGCGGAAATGAACAAAGCACACCCTTTTATGGAAGGTAATGGACGAAGCACACGTATTTGGTTAGACCTTATTTTAAAGAAACAATTGAAACAATGCGTTGACTGGAGCCAGATCAGCAAAAAAAACTATATGAATGCAATGATCATAAGCACGGTTGACAGTAGTGAGCTTTACAAGCTCATCAAAAAAGCATTAACCAAAGACATCAACAGCAGGGAAATGTACATGAAGGGCATAGACTATTCATACTACTATGAAGAAAATTAATGGTTAATGGTTATTGAAGGATACATGATGAAAGAGAATATTGTAAAAAATAAAAGTTTTGGGTTTGCAGTGCGGATAGTGAAGTTGTATCAATATTTGTGTGAGCAGAAAAAAGAATTTATTTTATCAAAGCAGTTATTACGCTCGGGTACAAGCGTGGGAGCCATGATTCGGGAAGCAGAACATGCCGAATCAAAATTAGATTTTAAGCATAAAATGGCAATTGCTCAAAAGGAAATAAATGAAACTATTTATTGGCTTGAACTATTAAAGACAACTGATTGTTTAACACGAGAACAATTTGAAAGCATTAATGCTGATGCAACAGAAGTAATCAAATTAATCACTACCATCATCAAAACCACCAAAGCCAACATTAACCAATAAGAATTGACAATTAATCATTATGTACAAAACCATAGCCGAATCAAATAACTTCATCGTACTGGATAAATTCACCAAGTATTTGGAAGTAAATGAGGCACCAGCAGTTTATCAAACAGAGGCTGCATTGGAGAAGGAATTTATTCAAGACCTAATCAATCAAGGGTATGAAAATCCCATAAACCTCAATACGCCTGAGGCCATGTTGTCGAATATAAGAGTTCAGCTTCAATCGCTTAACAATGTAACATTTTCGGAGGGAGAGTGGGCTCGTTTTGTTGAAGAGTATTTAGACAAGCCAAGCGATAACCTTGTTGAGAAAACAAGAAAGATACACGACAACTATATACACGATTTCGTTTTTGATGATGGTCATATCCAAAACATCTACTTAGTAGATAAAAGGAATGTTGCACGGAATAAAGTTCAGGTGATTTCACAATTTGAACAGAAAGGAGCGCATGCTAATCGGTATGATGTAACCATTTTAGTAAATGGATTGCCCTTAGTTCAGGTGGAACTAAAAAAACGTGGCGTTGCCATCCGCGAAGCGTTTAATCAAGTACATAGATATTCAAAGGAAAGTTTTAACGCAAAGAACTCGCTTTATAGATACGTTCAGATTTTTGTCATATCAAATGGTACTGACAGCCGCTATTTTGCAAATACGGTAGAGCGAAACAAAAACAGTTTTGACTTCACCATGAATTGGGCAAAGGCGGACAATACATTGATTAAAGACCTTAAAGATTTTACCGCAACATTCTTTCAGAAAAAAACACTTTTGGAAGTGTTATTAAAGTATTCTGTTTTTGATACCAGCGATACGCTGCTAGTGATGAGACCGTATCAAATTGCAGCAACAGAAAGAATTTTATGGAAAATTGAAAGTTCTTTTCAATCAAAAAAATGGTCGGACACAGACGGAGGCGGTTACATCTGGCACACCACAGGTTCAGGCAAAACCCTCACAAGTTTTAAAGCAGCACGTTTAGCAACGCAGCTCGATTTCATTGATAAGGTATTCTTTGTAGTAGATCGTAAAGATTTAGACTTTCAAACCATGAAGGAGTATCAGCGTTTTTCTCCTGATAGTGTGAATGGCTCTGATAGCACGGCAGGGTTAAAAAGAAACATTGAAAAGGACGACAATAAAATTATTGTTACTACAATACAAAAGCTAAATAACCTTATGAAAAGTGAAGGTGATTTAGCCATCTATCAAAAGCAAGTGGTTTTCATTTTTGATGAAGCCCACCGTTCGCAATTTGGTGAAGCTCAAAAGAACTTGAAAAAGAAGTTTAAAAAGTTCTATCAATTTGGTTTTACAGGTACGCCTATCTTTCCACAAAACGCTTTAGGTGCCGAGACAACAGCAAGTGTATTCGGTCGTGAATTACACTCGTATGTAATTACGGATGCCATTAGAGACGAGAAGGTGCTGAAATTTAAAGTGGATTATAATGATGTACGTCCACAGTTTAAAAGTATTGAAACAGAAATTGATGAGAAGAAACTAAGTGCGTATGAAAACAAAAAAGCGTTACTCCATCCTGCTCGAATAAATGAAGTTTCTCAATACATCTTACAGAATTTCAGGATTAAAGCGCACCGAACACAAGGAAGTAACAAAGGCTTCAATGCCATATTTGCCGTTAGTAGTGTTGATGCAGCTAAATGCTATTACGAGGAACTAAACAATCTTCAAAAAAGTAGCGATAAACCTTTAAAGATTGCAACAATCTTTTCTTTTGCAGCCAATGAAGAACAAGGTGCAATTGGTGAAATAGTAGATGAAAATTTCGAACCTTCGGCAATGGACATCAGCGCTAAAGAGTTCTTAACCAAAGCCATCAATGATTATAACGCTATATTTAAAACCAGTTATGGCGTTGATAGTAATGAGTTTCAGAATTACTATCGTGACCTTGCCAAGCGAGTTAAGAGTAAAGAGGTTGATCTTATCATTGTGGTCGGGATGTTCCTCACAGGGTTTGATGCACCAACGCTCAATACACTTTTTGTTGACAAGAATTTGCGTTATCACGGTTTAATACAAGCTTTTTCACGCACCAATCGTATTTATGATGCCACCAAGACATTTGGTAATATTGTTACATTCAGAGATTTAGAAAAAGCAACAATTGACGCTATTACGCTTTTCGGTGACAGCAATACGAAGAATGTTGTTCTTGAAAAGAGCTACAAAGAATATTTACAGGGCTTTACAGACATTGTTACCGGTGAAGCGCGCAGAGGGTATGTTGAAGTAGTAAAAGAGTTAAATGAGAAATTTCCTAACCCTGACGATATTGTAAAAGAGAAAGACAAAAAAGAATTCGCTAAGTTATTCGGAGAATATTTACGAGTAGAAAACATACTCCAGAATTACGATGAGTTCAACCACCTAAAAGCTTTTCAGGCATTAGACAAAAATGAACCAGCCGCTGTTGAGGAATTTAGAAAAGCTAATTTTTTAACAGAGGAGGATATTGCCGCAATGCAAAAAATTGAATTGCTCAAAGAAAGGACAGTTCAGGATTACCGTTCCACTTATAATGATATACGTGACTGGTTAAGACGTGAAAAAAGCGGTAAAGAATCAGAAGAATCTACAATCGACTGGGACGATGTAGTATTTGAGGTTGACTTATTAAAATCACAAGAAATAAACCTTGATTATATTCTTGAATTGATTTTTGAGCATAACAAGAAAACAAAAGACAAGGATTCATTAATAACAGAAATTCGAAGGGTTATTCGAGCCAGTGTAGGCAATAGAGCAAAGGAGAGTTTGGTGGTTGATTTTATTAACGAAACCGATCTCGATACCCTTCAAGATAAAGCAAATGTTATTGATACATTCTTTGCATATGCGCAAAGCAAACAGAAAGCTGAAGCATTAGAATTAATCTCAGAAGAAAATCTAAATATTGAAGAAGCGAAGCGTTACATAACAACTTCTTTAAAGCGAGAATATGCAAGTGAAAACGGAACGGAATTGAATGCTCTCCTACCGAAAATGAGTCCTTTAAATCCTCAATATTTGACTAAGAAGCAAAGTGTTTTTCAAAAGTTGACCTCATTTGTGGAGAAGTATAAGGGTGTAGGTGGTAAACTTTAAACATCTACAAAGTTAGTCCTAACTGATTCGATATCAGGTCGCGCTTAACATTTCGCTGGGCTACATTTTTAAGCCCTCCTATTCCCCACACTGCATAGAAAGCCCCTAAAAAAAATGCCCCTGCTTTTCAGCAGAGGCATGTAAGTAGAATATCTTCAATCAGTGATTAATCGTTTCTTCTACCGTAACCGCCACGGCCACCGCCACGGCTGTTGCCACCTTCTTCGCGAGGACGGGCCTCGTTTACTACAAGGTTCTTGCCCATAAAGTCAGCACCGTTCAGTTGGTTTACCGCTGATCTTCCTGCAGTGTCGTCTGCCATTTCTACAAAACCAAAGCCACGGCTGCGCTGTGTAACTTTGTCCATGATGATTTTCGCAGAGCTTACTTCTCCGTACTCAGAGAATAACTGCTTCAATTGTTCCTCGGTTGCCTTCCAGGGAATGTTGGCTACATAAATGTTCATTTGTGTTTTAAAAATTAAGTGATAAAATGTTCTTGCTAAATCAATAAGGCCAGGCTTTCCATATGCTCACAGAGTGAGCTATTTCAGGTGGGTTACTTCATTAACACTTCAAATATAGGGATATTTTAAATTAAAAAGCTAATAGTTGTTTGTAGGGGGCAATTGAAATAAACTGCTATAGACACTTTACTCCTTTGCTAGGGAGCGCAGAATAGTTCAGTTAGGAAACCCTCTTTTGGTATTGAAATACCTCTATTTGTGCCAAAAAGTCTACTATTTTCCTATTCTCACCACGATTTTTCCAAACTGAGAGCCTTCTTGCATGCGTGCAAAAGCTTGTTGGATATCTTCCAAAGGATAAACCCGATCGATGACAGGCTTTACTTTTCGGCTCTCAATAAATTCCAGCAACGACAAAAATTCATCGTGTGTGCCCATGGTAGTACCAAAAACAGTGAGCTGCTTGTAGAATAATTTTCGGGCATCAAAAGAGACTGTGCTCCCGGACGTTCTGCCAAAGTTTACAATGCGGCCACCGGGTGCCGCCAATTCAATCAATTTATCAAAGTCTGCACCGCCCGCACTGTCAATAATCACATCAAAGCCGTTGGTATCTTTCTTTGCTTGGTCAACCCAGCCCGCATCTTTATACGAATATGTTTTGATAGCGCCCAGTGCTTGTGCTTTCGCTAACTTTTCTTCACTGCCCGATGTGACCGATACTTTTGCCTGATACGCCACCGCCAGTTGCAATGCCCACAATGCAGCGCCACCACCAATGCCTGTGATCAACACTTTTTCGTTTGCACGCAATCGCGCTTTGCTGAACAGTGCGCGATAGGCAGTCAATGCCGCGAGCGGAACAGCGGCAGCTTCTTCATCGCTGAGCTGCTCCGGCTTTTCAAAAATATTTTTTTTGGAAATGGCAATGTATTCGGCAAACGTTCCGTTGTCAGGGTTGCCTAAAATCCGAAAGGCATCTCCTTGCACCAACGGATTAGCACCCCAATCCAAACTTGGCAATAGAATTACTTCAGCGCCTATCCACTGGGGATCCACATCGCTACCTACTTCTTCCACCACACCGCATCCATCCGAGCCTAACACTACACCATTGGCATGCAGCACCGTAGCTTGTTCGAGTGTTGCCCACAAATCGCGGTGATTGATGGCAGCCGTTTTTAATTTCACCACTACTTGGTCTTTTGTGGGTTTGGGTTTTGGAAAATCCATAACCCCCAAAGGAATGTCTTTCCCTTTGAAAACAACTGCTTTCATTAAATTCTGGTTTAAAAAGTTTTTTAGTTCAGCCGCGAACGCTGAGCTAAAGAACTACTTCACAACGTAATTCCATCCATGCGCGTCTGCCTCCACTCCCATGCGTATATCGTTTAGTTTTTTCTTCACGCGTAATTGGAAGCTAGAATTATCGATAGCAGGTAATGAATAATCTTTTCCGTGTATGCTGATGACGGCAATCTGAGAGACCACCGCGGCCGTGCCCACGCCAAAGGCTTCGGTAATGGTGCCGTTCTTAAAGGCCTCTTCAATTTCTGCCACGCTCACTCTGCGCTCTTCTTTTTCTATTCCTAAACTTGAAGCTAGGGTTAAAATGGAATCGCGTGTAACACCATCGAGCAAGGAAGTAGAGAGCTTGGGTGTCACCAATTTTCCGTTCAATACAAACATCACATTCATCGCCCCTGATTCATCAATGTAAGCATGGTCTTTGGCGTCCGTCCACAATACTTGGTCGTAGCCTTGCTTTTGCGCCAACATGGTGGGGTAAAATGCGCCACCGTAGTTGCCGGCACATTTGGCGAAACCCGTTCCACCTTCGGCTGCGCGCACAAATTGTTCTTCTACTTTTACTTTTACAGGCTTTGAAAAGTAAGGCCCCACAGGGCTGGTCATAATAATAAACTTATATTCATCGGCTACCTTCACACCAAGTTTGGCTTCTGAAGCAAATACAAATGGTCGCAAGTAAAGAGACGAGCCTTCGTTGGTGGGTATCCAATCGGCATCCACCTCAATCAATGCACTCAGCGAATTGACAAAAAATTCTTCGCTCACAAGGGGCATGCACATGCGCTCGAGCGAGCGGTTCAATCTTTTGTGGTGACGCTCGGGTCGGAAAATAGTAATGACTCCTTCACTATTTTTAAACGCCTTCATGCCTTCAAAAACAGATTGCCCATAATGCAACGAGAGCATGGCTGGCGACATCATCATGTTGGCATAAGGCATAATTTTGGCTTCGTGCCAACGCTCATCTTTGTAATCGGCCACCAGCATGTGGTCGCTGATGTGGTTGCCAAAGCCTAAGTTATTGAAATCAATTTCGGATAACCGAGATTGCTTTACGCGTTCTACTGATATGGAGTCGGTGAGTGTCATGGCGATTTTTATTTAGGTGTAAAGGTATTATAATTTTAGATGTCAGATTCACGATTTTAAATTTTTGTTTATTGACTTTCGAAACGGATTCACACCGATAATTCAAAAACCGGAATCTGCGTAAATCTGTGTCATCTGTGGCAAGATCTTATTCTTTGTAACGCGCTCTCTTCATTTCTTTTGCAATCTGGATGGATTGATTGTCGCCTCTTTTTTCTAATTCTTGAATGATGTTTGCATGATTTTTATCATCGCGGTTTTGCGAAAGTTTATACGCGGCCTCTAGTTTGGTGATGGTCATTTCAAATGCTACAATCCCGCGGATCTCGTTATTTAAAAATTTCGCACTCATGCCTTCTACTGTTACCGGATGCTCAGAGGCTTTTTCATATTTGTTCACCAAATGCTTCAACGCGTTTACCAATTCTTCACCTTCAATAGTGCGAATGGTTCCATAGGCATGCACGGCAATGTAATTCCACGTGGGCACATTTTCGTGGTCGTACCACGAAGAAGAAACGTAGGCATGCGGCCCTTGGAAAATCGCCAGCACTTCGGTGGTTTCATTCCAACTTTTCCATTGGGGATTTCCGCGGGCAATATGACTTGTCAATATTTTTCCATCCGATGAAAGATACATGGGGATATGCGTTGCCCATGGCTTGCCATTTACCTCACTGACTAAAATTCCGAAACCATTTTGACGAATGAACTCCAAAAGTTCTTCTTGGTCTTCGTTGCGATTTGTTTTTGCGGTGTACATGTCGGAGAAAGAATATAGGAGTTAGGAGTCAGAATATAGAATTAATCAACAATGAAAAGTTTTACACCACCATCACTTTTTGTTCGATGGCTATCCGCATGGTCACCTACTTGATAAGACATGCCTTTCTTCAACGTAAATTTTCGACCATCTCTCAATTCGGTAACCATTTCGCCCTCTACACAGAAAATGATATGCCCCTTATCGCACCAATGGTCTGCTAGGTAATTTTTGGAATACTCCATCATTCGCACTCTTATTGCACCAAATTGTTTCACTTTCCAAGTAGCATACCCGCTTGCTCCTTCGTGCCTTTCGGATGGGACTTCATCCCAATTTGTAATCCCAAAATTTATTGAACTGTCTAAATTCATGCTACTGTTTGGTATTTAAATTTGTTTCGAGATTATCTTCATCAATTCAACAACTATTGCTACATCTTTTTCGGTTGTTCTCCAATTCACAAATGCTGCTCGAATTCCTTTTCTTCCTTTATAAACCGTAGGAGTCATAAATACTTTTCCGCTTGCATTGAGCTTGTTTAGAAACAACTGAACCTTGGTTTCATTTTCGTCTCCATGCAAGGTGAAACAAACGGTATTCAACCGCACAGGAGCCAATAATTCAAAAGCATTTTCTTTCTCCAGTGATTTTCCAAACAGTTGTGCCAACTGAATATTGTTCTCCACCATCTCTTGGATCCCCTTTCTGCCATAGGCCACCAACGAAAACCAAGCAGGCAATGCTTTCAATCGTCTGGAATTTTCGGGCAGGAAATTCAGGTAATCAAAATTTTCAAATGGGTTGCCCAAGTAGGGTGCATTTGAGTTTTGAAACGTTTCAATTTGCAATACATTGTGTTTTTCTTTCACGAAGAATACCGCACTCTCGTAGGGCACGTTCAGCCACTTGTGACAATCAATGGTAATGCTATCCGCCAACTCCCAACCCGTGAGTAAATGTTTGTGGCTCTGCGAGCATGCTGCAAATCCACCGAAGGCTGCATCGATGTGCCACCAGAAATTGTATTTTTCTTTTAGCTTGGCAATGGCCACAAAATCATCGAAGTCAACGGTGTTCACCGTGCCGCCACTTGAAATCAAAATGGAAGGTTCACCATTCAATTGACTGAAATGATTTTCGAGTTCAGCGATATCAATCGCTTCACGGTTTCCCTCCACTACTTTTATTTTGATGATGTTGCTACTGCCAATGCCCAACATCGATAGTGATTTGAGGGCGGAGGAATGCGGAGTGGCGGTAAGAATTTTTATTGAACCCGAAACTCCCTCTTTGGCAAAATCTTTTCCTAATTGTTTGCCTAGCCATTGCCGCGCTACTCCCAAGCATGTGAAATTGGACATGGTGGCGCCCGTTACAAACCCACCAAAAAAATCTGGTGGCAATCCAAACAAATCCAACAGCAAATAAATGGTTTCGATTTCAATGTTGGCAGAGATGTCGCCATAGCCTTTTGTGTTTTGTGAATTTTGATCGTAGATGCTCGTGAGCCAATCGCCTACAATCGAAGCAGGCGTAGTACCACCAGTCACAAAACCCCAGTAGCGTGACCCAGAGGATGCCACCATCAAAGGTTCAAACCGTTGGTTGAATTCTTGTAGGGCGGCCATTGAACCAATTCCATTCCCAGTTAAACTCTTTTTGTACTCTACTGTATGATGTGTCGAGGTAGGTCGATGCTCTAAGTGGTTCAGGTAGTGGAGACTCTGTAATTTTGCGTTATCGAGCAACACACTTAGTTGATCTAAATCATTTTGGAGCTGGTTGTTCATGGTGCTGTTCTTTTATTCAACTTTAATAACTGAGTGAATTTGTTTTTCAAAATTTAGTGACTTTGTGATAATGCATGAGCTTTGTGCATTCACCTTATATCATTTGCTAGTTAAACATCCCAGCTATAATAATTGTGGTCTTCGTCCAAAACAAAATTAGTGCGCGGATACAAATTATTTCCAATCGTATTGCTCTTGGCAGTTTCCAATAGCAAGCCGCATGCGCCTGTTTGGTAACACAACTCTTTAGACTTTTCAATCAGTGCAATCGAAAAACCTTTTCCGCGAAAGCGTTCGTCCACAAATAGGTCATTCAACAACCAAAGTCGTTTCATGCGCGTGGAAGAAAACAACGGGTAGAGTTGCGTGAAGCCCGTCATCACGTTCGCCTCGTCAAACGAAACAAAAATCACCGATTCGTTTTTCTCGATTCGCTCGTGTAAGAAATTTCTAGCTGATACCACATCCGATTCTTTTTTGTAGAACACACGATAGTGGTCGAATAGAACAGCTAGGGAATCTAGGTGATGGAGAGTGGCTTTTTCAATTTTCATCGATGGGTCTTTTAATTTCTTCTGTGTATCTCCGTTTTCACTGCGGTAAAACCACTGGCACAAAGGAGACGGAGCGTTAGTTTATAAAAATCTTCCCAACCAAATACAACTTCGCTTGTCCGCTAATTTCCACCCTATCGCCCAGCAATTTGCATTTCAGTTTTCCAATTCGCTTGGAAAGTTGCAGTGCCGTAAATTCTGTTTTGTTCAACACTTTTGCCCAGTACGGTGTGAGTGATGTGTGAGCCGAACCTGTAACGGGGTCTTCATCACCTCCCGACTGAGGGCCAAAAAACCGCGAGACAAAATCAACAGCTTTGCCTTTGGCGGTCACAATAATGCCCCGTGCTTCCACTTTTCCAATCATTTTAAAATCCGGGCTCATGTGTTGGATTTGGTCTTCGTTTTCATACACGAGCATGTAATCGGTTTTGCCTTTAAATGTTTTTAGCGATTTCACGCCAAGACCTTCTTCCAATTCAGGAATGGAATCTACTTCTTTCAAACTATCGATAGGAAAATTTAAGGTAAGTGTATCACCAGACTTTGCTACTGTCAACGGCCCGCTCCGTGAATTGAAGGTAATTTTATCGCCTTGGTAATTTTCGTGATGAAACAAAACAAAGGCAGTGGCCAATGTAGCGTGGCCACACAAGTCAACTTCCACCGTTGGTGTAAACCATCGAATGCGAAGCCCCTCTTTTTCATTGACGTAAAATGCAGTTTCGGCCAAACAGTTTTCCATGGCAATGTTTTGCATTGTTTCGGCTGGCAACCATTCTTGCAAAGGGCAAACGGCTGCAGGGTTTCCTGAAAAAACTTTTTCCGCGAAAGCGTCTACTTGATAGATTTTGAGTTCCATGAGTCAGAAGTTAGATATGAGATTTGAGATGTTAGATTTTAGAAATGATTTTTAAGTAAAGCTATTCTCCAATAACCTCCTGTGATAATTGATTTGACCTAGGTGATAGCCCAAATGCCCAACCAAGTGAATAAGAAAATAGCCAGTGGTCATCTTGTCCTTAAAAACAACAATTGGATATTCCTCTGCTAATGAATCATCTTTGATATTTGGCAATACCTTCTCGATCATGGTAATGGTCTCTTCTACCATCTTTATCAATTGCTGCTGGGGAATATCTTTCAGTGCAAATTCTTGGTCGCGATGGCGAACGTAACCCGTGTTGCCCAGCGTTGTGCCAATATAGTGATTGAGGTTGCCCACCACGTGCAAACATAAATTACCGGCCGAGTTGGTAATGCCCGGCTTCACTTGCCAAAGGATGGTTTCATTTTTGTAAAGTGAAATTTCTTCTTTCAACTTTTGTAAGTCTTTGACGAAAACTTTTTTTAGTTCTTCCAAAACCATGATGATTTATTTAAATGGTTGCTTGAGTTTTTTTAAATACTTTTAGCTGATAGCCTTTGTTGACAATGTAAATCCCAGCAATGGTGAGTGCGATGGCCAAACCAACGCGAAGGTTTAGTTTTTCATTTAAAACCAACCAGCCAAGCAATACAGCTACAATCGGGTTGATATAGGCGTAGAGCGATACCAATGTCATTGGTAATTTTTTAATAGCATACGAATAACAGGCGTACGCTGTTACCGAACCCACCAACGACATATACGCCATGGAATAAATCACGGAGCTGTTCCATTGGATGCGGCTGTAGTCATCCAACAATAAACTCAACGGAATTAAAAATATTCCGCCAAAGAGCATCTGCAACCCTGCGTTCATAAATGGATTGCTATCGGTATTTTTCTTTTTGATCCAAATGCTACCGATGGCCCAACATAAATTGGCCGCGAAGGTGAGCACAATGCCAGTGGTATAATTTGAGTTAGAAAACTCAGAAAGGTGTTCGCCAAAAATCATCACAATTCCTGTAAGGCCTGTCACCAATCCTAAAATGATTAGCCAATTGGGTTGTTCATCTTTGGTAACAACCACATTGATAAGCACCGTCCAAATCGGCATCATCGAGCAGATGATGGCGGCCATACCGCTAGAGATATACATTTCTGACCAACCCACCACGCTGATGCCCAACGTTACCATAAACAAACCGCTGATGGCTTGATTGAACAACACTGTTTTGTTTGGCCACGCTGCTTTTTTAGAAACGAGAACCAATACAATTAAAATGGGTCCGGCTGTTAGAAATCTAAAAATGGAAAAGAGAAATGGCGGAAACTGCGAAACGCCAATGCGCAAACCTAGGTAGGTGGTTCCCCAAATAATGCACACGGCACCAAGTGCGAGGTAAGCTAGTAAGTTTTTGTTTTCTTTCATTTATGTTTTAAGTGTAATAAAATATTTTCGTTAAACCAGCTTAAGCTAAAATCTCCACGGGTTCTTTTCAATGGAGTGGGCCCTTTTAGTCACTTTCTTCTTCACCGCAGATTTGCTGGGGAAACAAACCTGCAATTTTTCCCCATTCTTGTCACTCAATACTACTTTCAACTCTTGCAAAAAATAATGAATGCCTAAATGTGTGGTCATGACTTTTTGGTTTTATGTTAGAAACGGGTAAGCAATGATTCCGACCACTACCCCTAGTACCAAAACAATTTTCCGTCTTGTTCGCATCGTGGTAAAAAGTTGCTCAAATGTCTTGATAATACGCAAATAAAACAGTTTCAGTTTTATGTATTTTAACCATATCAGTTAATGAATCCACTGCCCTGCAATCGTAAACATCAATCCGTTTTTAGTGGGATTGGCTTCTTCATCTGAAGTATGAAGCATGGCCAAGCCTGTGAAACCAAAGCTCATGAAAAAGTGGTTGCTCACTTTTATTCGACTGTATGCTACATGTAGGGCAGTGGTATAATAATATGAGTGGTCGAATACTTGGTTGTTCCACCATACAGATGAAACTACATCCCAGTGTTTGCCCGTGTAAGTCAAGCGCAGTCGATTGACCCAGTCCCTTTCTTCGGGAGCGAAAACCAGATTGGGCAACAGGCTCATGTGCTCGGCTGTCCATCGTGGATGAAGTTTTATACTCGTCACCATAATAGCCACCACATCCGAGCCATGATCGGCAATGCTGTTGGATTCTTCCAAGAATGAACCAACATAGGGAGTAAATGTAATTTTGTTGGTGACCTTGAAATTTTTGTACAATGCAATCAGGGCAAAATTGTAGAAGGTGTTGTGGTCTTGTAAGTCCAATCCTTTGAAAGCCATAAAGCCCCACTTCTTTCGGTCATAGGTAAAGTTTACATCGAATGTCGGATTTTCGCTGCCCAACCTACCGCCATACGCGAATATCCCTTGGCTATGCAGTCGGGTAGTAAAACGCCAATGCGCAGCCGATACTTTTTTCTTGGCTTCAATAGAATCTTTCTCCGTAAAAGCGAACGAAGAAGTGACAGCGAGCAGAAAAAATAGAGCACTTAACAAAGTTTTCATATGCGTGGTTGAATTTTTATGCCAACTAAGTGCGGCATCTCACCAAGCTCAACCTGCTTGTTGCTGTTTATACTACGAAGGTTAATCGACCAAGCAGAAACAGCTGCGTAGTAATAACCGAAGTAGTATTTTTTAAAATTCTTTACAAAACTGGTGGTAAATACGTTGGAATAACAGTTTCAGTTTTATTATCTTTGACCGTATCAGTTTTAAACCAAGAACTAGAAACTTAAAACTTTAGAACTTACCAATGGAAACAGAACTTGACATAAAACCCGACCATCTTTATCATGAAGTGGCGGAGCGTATTGAAACGCTCATCGAAAAGCAAACATTGAAGTTGGGTGACAAACTGCTGTCGGTGCGGGCGCTCAGCAAAGAGCAAGGCATTAGTTTGAGTACGGCTTTTCAAGCCTATTATCATTTAGAAAGCAAAGGTCTTATTGAAGCACGGCCGCAATCGGGTTATTACGTAAAGTTCTCGCCACAAAACACATTTGATTTGCCTACGTGCTGCGAGCCAACCAACGAAGTGCTGCCCGTAACACTCGATGATATGATTACGAGTGTGTACAACGATTTGCGTTCAACGAAGATCACTTCATTTTCGGTGAGTGCACCCGACCCAAGTTTGCTGCCCACTGCTAAATTGAAGAAGTCGGTGATGTATTCATTGAACCACGAGGCTGACCATTGCTTGGGGTATGAGCACGTGCAAGGCAACGAACAGCTTCGCAAGCAAATCGCGCGGCTGAGTTTTAATTGGGGTGGTGCCTTGAGCGAGCAAGATGTGATTGTAACCGCTGGCTGCATGGAGGCGCTGTCACTTTGTTTGAAAGCTGTGACACAACCGGGCGACACTGTGGCTACGGAAAGCCCCACGTACTATGGAATTTTTCGAGTGATGGAAAGTTTGGGATTGAACGTGGTGGAAATACCAACGAATCCGGTAACGGGCATCGACTTGGATTATTTGGAGCGTGCGATACCCAAATTTAAAATCAAGGCATGTTTGTTTGTGGCCAACTTCAACAACCCCGTGGGCAGTTGCATTCCCGATGAAAAGAAAAAGCAATTGGTGAACATGCTCGCCAAGAAGGAAATTCCTTTGATTGAAGATGATATTTATGGCGAAATGTTTTTTGGCAAAACACGGCCGCGCACCTGTAAATCATTTGATAAAAAAGGATTGGTGTTGCACTGTGGTTCGTTTTCAAAATCGTTGGCACCCGGTTACCGCATTGGGTGGGCGGTGCCGGGGCGGTTCAAAGATAAAGTGATCAGCCTCAAGCGCATGAACAATATTTCTACCAACACGTTGGCGCAAGTTTCCATTGCCCACTTTTTGCAAAACGGCCGCTATGAGTTGCACTTACGCCATTTGCGCAAAGCACTGCACACACAAAGTTTGCAATACCTGCAGGCCATCACAGAATATTTTCCGGAAGACACCAAAATCAGTCGGCCGCAAGGTGGCTTTGTGCTGTGGGTGGAGATGAACAAAAAAATGGACGGCTATAAATTGCACAAGCGTGCATTGAAGCACAACATCGGCATTGCCCCGGGGCAAATCTTTTCCATGAAAGGTTCTCAATTCTCCAACTACTTCCGTCTCAGCTACGGCACACCGTGGAATTCAAAGGTAGAGCACGGCTTGAAAACGATAGGGGAGTTGATGGGGAGGTGAGGGAGGGTACGACCTGTGTTGATTATGGCTGCAGTAAAATTTCGAGAACGAATTTGCTTTTTTAGAAACGAGAACCAATACAATTAGAATGGGTGCGGCTGTTAGAAATCGAAAAATGGAAAAGAGAAATGGCGGAAACTGCGAAACACCAATGCACAAACCTAGGTAGTTCCCCAAATAATGCACACGGCACCGAGTGCGAGGTAAGCGAATAAGCCTTTGTTTTCTTTCAGTTATGTATTTTACTACTAATGATTATGGCTTGCTGCTATTTTCTTGAACTCGTCTAGGCTCACCTTCTTTTCATTGATGGTAATGGCTTCCTTTACCACTTTCATTATTTTTTCGTGGCGCAATTGATTGTAGATGCGCATAAAATTTTCGCCTTTGCCATCTTGGCCAGATAGGAAGTTGTTGGCAATGTCATCCAGTTTGCTACCCAACTGGGCTGCAATGGACTCCCCCCCAAATTGTTCGATGATTTGTTTCTTGGCCTTCTCACGCACTTCATCCCCTTCTACGGTGATGCTCTTTTCTTCCGTGATTTGGTTTTTTATCAAATCCCACTTGAGTGATTCTTTGTATTGGCTGAATTCTTTCTCCAATACCTCGTCCGTTACTTTACCAGCGCTTGTATTTTTTAGCCATGTCTTTAAGAAATTTTCAGGCATGCTGATTTTGGTATTGTCAACAAAATAATGTTGAATCTCATGGTCGAGCAGGTGTTCTGTTTCGCGCTTGTAGTTTTCGGTTATGGTCTCTCTAATTTTGCTCAAAAACTCCTCTTCCGTTTTTACTACTTCGGATCCAAATACTTTGTCGAACAATTCTTGGTTCAGTTCAGCAGTTTCCACACGGCTCACAGAGGTTACTGTAAACACATAGGTGCCTTTTGCTTGCTTCGCTTCTTCTTCTGAGAGGTTGAGTGCACGGGCACGTTCCGCTTCATCGGCCAATGCCTTTTCCACTTCAAATTCTACCACCTCCTCTTTCTTCAAGCCTATAAATTTCTTTTGCTCTTTCTTTTCAATTTTTTCAATCGATATATAAGAGCCCTTTTTCTCCTCACTTCCTTTCACCGAAATTTCACCAAACAAATTGTCTTGTGCTTCGCTTACTTCCGGATACGAAACTTTACCATAGCGTCTTTTGATATCGGTAAGTGTTTCGTCAATCACTTTTTGGTCGATTTCAATAGGATGAGAAGTTACCTTTACTTTTGTAGAGAGGTCTACTTTAAAATCTTCCACCATTCCGATTTGAAATTCAAACTCAAAATCTTTTTGATTGTCCCAATCGATGGTGCGTGCTTTTTCTTCATTGGGGATGGGGTCGCCCAACACTTTTAGTTTATTGTTTTTGATGTAGTCCGAAATGGAATGTGAAATCAAGTGATTCACTTCTTCCACCAATATCGACTTGCCAAACATTTTTTTGATAACCCCAGCCGGCACTTTTCCTTGGCGAAAGCCTTTGATGCTCGCTTTGCGCGAATAGTCTTTCACTTTCTCTTCTACCTTGGGCAGATAGTCGGTTTCAGTAAGTACAATACTTAAAGAGCCTTCCGTGCTGTTCTGTTTGTTAAGTGTAATGTTCAAGGGAATAAAATTTTAGTGATTCAAAAGATTTAAGATTAACTAAATAGGCAGTTAGCAAATTGCAATTGGCAATCTTGCCCCTTGCGTACTGCCAACTGCCTACTTTTTTGTGCGCATGGAGGGACTCGAACCCCCACGCCTTGCGGCACCAGATCCTAAGTCTGGCACGGCTACCAATTACGCCACATGCGCCTAATTACCTAAAAAAGCCTTTTTTGTAAAAAGGGAGCGCAAATTTAGATATTATTCAGTATTATTAAAGTCCAAAACAAAAATTGAAAAGATTTTGATCGCGGATTTCTTGCAAAAAGTGGGGTTGGGCGACAAAAAATATGATTCTATACAAAAATGGTAATTGACGAAGTAGAAGAGAAGAAGGAGATTATTGCCCGATACCGCAGATTGTTGCGCCTGGCAAAGCCTATTTTAAAAGATGGCGATGCTAAGTTGATTAAGCGCGCCTTTACCATTTCAATGGAGGCGCACAAAAACATGCGCAGAAAATCGGGGGAACCGTATATTTTTCATCCGCTAAGCGTGGCCGAAATATGTGTGGAAGAAATTGGCCTCGGCACCACGTCCATTATTTCTGCGCTGCTGCACGATGTTGTGGAAGATACCGATATTCAATTGGCCGACTTGCAAGGGATTTTTGGAGTGAAGATTGCCAAAATCATTGACGGGCTTACCAAGATAAGGGGAGTATTTGAGTACGGTACTTCTGCGCAAGCCGAAAATTTCCGAAAAATGTTGTTCACGCTATCGGAAGATGTGCGTGTGATTTTGATTAAACTGGCCGATCGTCTGCACAACATGCGCACCTTGGATAGCATGCCGCGCAACAAACAACTGCGCGTATCCTCCGAAACCATTTATTTGTATGCACCGCTTGCGCATCGCTTAGGGCTGAATGCCATCAAAACCGAGTTGGAAGATTTGTACCTGCGCTTTACCGATCGTGCTGTGTACAACGAGATTTCCGGGAAGATTGACGACACCCGTGCCTCGCGAAACAAATTCATTAAACAGTTTATCCAACCGATTAAAGATGAACTGGACGAATTGAATGTGAAGTACGAAATCAAAGGCCGGCCGAAGTCCATTTTTTCTATTTACAATAAAATGCGCAAGCAAAACATTCCGTTTGAGGAGGTGTATGATTTGTTTGCCATTCGCATCATCATCGATATTCCAATAGAGCAAGAAAAGTCATTTTGCTGGCAAGTGTATTCGGTAGTCACCGATTACTACACACCAAATCCAGATCGATTGCGCGATTGGATAAGCACCCCAAAAGCCAATGGCTACGAATCGTTGCATACCACAGTGATGGCAAAAAATGGCCAATGGGTTGAAGTGCAAATCAGAACGCTGCGGATGGACGAGATTGCGGAGAAAGGATATGCCGCCCATTGGAAGTATAAAGACAACGCAGCCAAATACGAATCAAATTTGGAAAAATGGCTCGTGCGTGTGCGCGAAACATTAGAAAAGCAAGACTTGACCGCACTTGAGTTTGTCGATGATTTTCGCGGCAACTTATTCAGCGAAGAAATATTTGTGTTTACCCCAAAGGGTGACCTGAAAAATTTGCCAACGGGTGCAACCGCACTCGACTTTGCGTTTGATATTCATACCGACATTGGCGCGAAATGTATTGGTGCGAAGGTGAACCAAAAATTGGTGCCCATAAATCATCTATTAAAGAATGGCGACCAAATAGAAATCCTTACTTCCGCCAAACAAAAACCAAACGAAGATTGGCTTCGCTTTGTTATTAGCCCCAAGGCGAAATCAAAAATCAAAGATTTGCTCAAAGAAGGCAAACGCAAAATTGCCGAAGCGGGCAAAGAGGTGTTGCTGCGAAAAATGAATCAGTTAAAAATTGATGCCCACAGCCAAGTATTCGAGCAAATGCGCGATTTTTTTAAAGTGAGCAGTCAACTTGATTTGAATTATAGGGTGGGCATGGGCACCATTACCGTCAACGATTTAAAGCGATTCAAAGAATACAAACCATCCTCACCACTCAAAGGCCAAGAACACAGCGAAGTGCGCGATGTAAAAACCATTGAGCAAGAACTAAACAAAGCCAAAGGCCGCTACGAAGATATTTTGCTCATTGGCGAAGACATGGACGTGGTAGAATACAAATTGGCAAAATGCTGTACGCCCATTCCAGGCGATGACGTATTTGGGTTTGTTACCGTGAATGAAGGCATCAAAATCCATCGCGCCAATTGCCCTAATGCCACAGAATTGTTGGCCAACCATGGCAACCGCGTCATCAAAGCCAAGTGGACATCGCAATACGAGGTTTCGTTCCTTACGGGATTGAACGTAGTCGGCACTGACCGTGTGGGCCTCATCAACGATGTTTCAAAAGTAATTTCAGAAGAGTTGAAAGTAAACATGAGTTCCCTCTCCTTCAAAACAGACCAAGGTATTTTCAGTGGCGAAATTATGCTCTATGTAAATGATACGCGCCACCTAGAAGTGCTCATCGAAAAACTCGAGAAGGTAGAAGGCGTGGTAAAGGTGAACAGGTTTGATTCGAAGGGGTGATGTTTTGATTTATTTTTTTTTGTAACATAGTATATATATAAACTAAAGTGTATGAAAAGATTTTGCTGCTTCTGCTTTTTTTCAATTCTCTTTGCTTGCTCTCAAACTGATATAGACAGTTTAAAATCAACTGTTGATTTAAGTAGGGTAATTAACCAATATGAAAAAGTAAACCCCGTTAATGGTTTTAAACCCGTATGGACAGAGAGTGATTTTTTATACTTAAAGGATAACGAGGTTTTAGTATTCACTCCACTCCAAAGGAATATGAGAGTTACTTATGGAGTTGAAACTTATTTCAGACGATTGGTCACTAAAGTTGATCAGTTCGGCACACCAACTGAAGAAAGTATGGTTATAGAGATAAGCTCCTTTGAAAAGGTTGCAAAGAATGACTTATTGACAATAACAAACTCTTTTCTTAATAATGAAAGCGTTTCATTAAACAGTGGAGCAATAGTTACCAGAAATCTTAATTTTGATTTAGAAGAAACTGCTATTTATCTAAACAAAGAGAGACTTGAATTTAATAAATCTTTAATTTCCCTTAACCAAGGGACAGGATCTCAAAAAAACTTAAGACAAAACAATGGTGGTAACTGTACAGATTGGTATTTAATCACTTATTGGTCCGATGGATCTGTAACAGAAGATTATCTTTATACAACCTGCGATGACTGTATTTATTGTATAGATAACGGTGGGACATCAAGTGATGGTAGCTCTGACGTAAGTGGGGATATTCAGTTAGACGAAGACGATGAGTATACCTGCCCACGGAATTTTAGTTTTTCTTCTGTCACTACTAATAACTTATGGCAAGAAGGTGCTTTAACCAATATCTACTGTGACTTAGCTATGACGAAACTTGGTAATACAAGTTCTTTAACAGTGCGAAAGGTTGAAATTCCCGTTTTGTATTTTGGTTTGCCATTTTATAATGTGGAGGGAAATTTAGTTTACAGTGAGGAAGAGGCAGCAGTAATCGCTACAAATGCTTTAAACTTTGGTGAGGCTGATATGAGGCAAAAATTTAAGGAGAATCCTGGCCTTACATCATTTCAACTTGGCCAAATTTGGTTAGAAAGGACTCAGTATCACATGAACTTAGAATCAAGTAACAGAGGCAGAGTAAACAAAACAGGCTCTATAAATCCATCAAATACTGTTCCAAAGAGAGCTTATGACCCGTGCATTTAGAATACTCTTTGTATTTATGACGTTGACCAATTTCATTAACGCAAAAGCTCAGGCTAAAGAGTTGCTTGAGATTGAAGGTCTTTTCTTAATTGCTAATTATGAAGAAATGTATGAGGAATTGAGAAAAGACTCGGCAAATGTAAATTTGAAAACACCAGCTATTCCCCAAGATATTTTATTAATTCCGTGCAGGTTATCTGACGTAGATATCCTTTCCGTGAAAGAAATTTTGAAATCTTGCGAATTGGCATATTTGATTTATTCACAAGCTGCTAGATGGACACAAAAGAATCTTGATAGTGTCTTTTTAAATGCTAAACCAGTACCAATAAGATATAAGGGCATTACTGGGTCCGCTCTTAATCCTTTTGCGGGCTTTCTAACAACAGGAAAGCTTTTAAAGGGCAGGCTTTTTTTTGATATTTCAAGAAACGAACATAAATATGGAATTAAAGACGCAAATAGGTATCGATTAATGGTTGTTTTTGATGATTTAGAAAAGGAAATAATATATTTGGATAACCCATTTGATTTCGGTTATCTAAAGAGAATCGAGCTCCACCCATTTTAAATTTATTAGATTTGCAATGCATTTCTACGAATCTATACCAATCGCAATCCTAACTTCTTCCTTATATATTTGCCCTTTAATCGACCAATGCCGCTCAACGCCAAGATATACGAAGAAGTAAAGCAGATATTTGTCGCCTACCTAGAGAACAAAGAACTTCGCAAAACACCCGAGCGCTACGCCATATTGGAAGAAATCTACTCCTCCGATGGCCATTTTGATGTAGAATCACTCTACATCAAAATGAAAAACAAAAATTATAGAGTCAGTCGCGCCACCGTTTATAACACTTTAGATTTATTGGTGGAGTGCGATTTGGTAAGCAAACATCAATTCGGAAAGAACTTGGCGCAATACGAAAAGTCGTACGGCTATCGTCAGCATGACCACCTCATTTGCACCGATTGCCACAAAGTGAAGGAGTTTTGCGATCCACGCATTCAAAACATTCAAAACACTGTTGGCGAGTTATTGCATTTTAAGGTCATGCACCATTCTTTAATTTTGTACGCTGCTTGTAGCAGACCCAATTGCGAGAACCGCAAATAACTTTAAGGTAATTTTGAACAAAACAGTAAAGTAAATCATATGAACTTTGCACAAGAAATAAAAAACAACTCGCTCATCCTCCGCATCTCTGGAGATTTAATTGGAGAAGACAGCGGCACCAAACTGGTGGGTGTGGTAAACGAAGTAGTCGGTCATCAAGTGCTTACTTGCATCATTGATATTTCAGATTTACGTTACATCAACAGCAGCGGCATTGGGGTGCTCATCACTATTCTCACCAAATTCAGAAACAAAGGAGGCGAAGTCTATTTGATGAACCCGTCTGAGAGCGTGAAAAAGTTGTTGGTGATTACCAAACTCAACGCTATTTTTCACATCATTAAGTCTGAAGAAGAAGCGATTTCTAAAAAATAAATTCTTATCGTCTTTGCGTGAAATAATCCTAAAATAATGAAAGTAGATGTACTCCTCGGCCTCCAATGGGGCGATGAAGGAAAAGGAAAAATTGTAGACGTGCTGGCACCCAAATACGATGTGGTGGCACGTTTTCAAGGTGGCCCCAATGCGGGGCATACACTAGAGTTTGATGGTATCAAACACGTGCTTCATCAAATTCCATCAGGCATCTTTAGGGAAAAGACCAAAAACATCATTGGCAACGGAGTAGTGCTGGACCCCATCGTTTTTAAAACAGAGATTGAAAAATTGCAGAAGTACAATCTCAATGTAAAGGCAAATCTTTTTATTTCTAAAAAAGCTACACTCATCGTTCCCACTCATCGTTTGCTCGACCAAGCCTATGAAAAAGCAAAAGGTGAGAACAAAATCGGTTCAACCTTAAAAGGAATTGGTCCTTCCTATCAAGATAAAATTGGCCGCCAAGGTTTGCGCGTAGGCGATGTGCTTTCACCTCAGTTCAAAGACAGATTCAATAAATTGATTGATATCCATTTTGAAATTTTGAAGAACCACGATGTGGTGTACGATTGGCCTTCGCTTCATGCTCAATTCATGGATGCCATCGAGTTCCTCAAACAATTCAATTTGATTGATAGCGAATATTTCATCAACAATGAAATCAAAAAAGGCGCTACTATTTTAGCCGAAGGTGCTCAAGGTTCTTTGTTGGACATAGATTTTGGCAGCTACCCATTTGTGACCAGTTCAAACACCGTTACAGCAGGCGCATGCACTGGCCTAGGTGTTGCTCCAAGTAATATAGGTGAAGTCTATGGAATCTTTAAAGCCTACAGCACGCGAGTGGGCAGCGGACCATTCCCAACCGAATTGCTCGATGAGCAAGGTGAGAAAATGCGCAAGCAAGGCAACGAGTTTGGCTCTACTACCGGCCGCCCACGCAGATGCGGCTGGATTGATTTGCCATCCCTAAAATATTCCATCATGATAAATGGTGTTACCCAACTTTTGATGATGAAGGCCGATGTTCTGAATATTTTTCCAACCATTAAAATTTGTACACAATACAAACTTGCGGATGGCTCAATTACAGAAACTATTCCCTATGAATTAGTTCATGAAAAGATTGAACCAATCTATACGGAAGTGAAGGGTTGGAATACTTCCCTAGAAGGCATCACCGAAACAAAAATGCCAAAAGAGCTTTCTGATTACATCGACTTATTAGAAAAATCGTTAGGTGTTCCTATTACCTTACTTTCTACGGGGCCAGATAGAAAACAGACCATCCACCGTAGTTAACTTTGCTCAACTAGGTTTTGCATGGGTTAAAAAGTAAGTCTTAAGCGATTTTTTAGATTCTATTCCTCATTTTTTTTATTTTTTTCTTCAATTTTAACTTACTGATAATCAACTATAGAAACCATCATCAGTAGGCTGTTCAAAAAACTTTTTCTTTCGTGTTTGCAAAAACGAGCTATTGACTTACCTTTGCACTCCCTTTTAACGAAAAGGGGAAATTCACACATAAAAACGGGTTGTTTATAATAACCGCTATCGATTCATGATAAGAATTGAAACGTTCCTTGAAAAGGTTGGGTAAAGAGAGGTAAAGGGGGCCGGGGCCCCGTTGGCGCAGATGGATGCGGCACCGGGGTCCGGGCCCGTCCAGAAGAGAACAGTTCCCCCTTGCAGCGATGCACTGGGGGCCAAAAGCAATACTATGGAGAGTTTGATCCTGGCTCAGGATGAACGCTAGCGGCAGGCCTAATACATGCAAGCCGGACGGCAAGCCGGGTAGCGATACCCGGCCTAGAGTGGCGCAAGGGTGCGCAACACGTATGCAACCTGCCCACGGCCGGGGCACAGCCCCCCGAAAGGGGGATTAACGCCCCATAGGAATAGGGGACGGCATCGTCCTTTATTTAAACCACGGGGCCGTGGATGGGCATGCGCTTGATTAGCTAGTTGGCGGGGCAACGGCCCACCAAGGCGATGATCAATAGGGGACCTGAGAGGGTGATCCCCCACACTGGCACTGAGATACGGGCCAGACTCCTACGGGAGGCAGCAGTAGGGAATATTGGACAATGGGTGCGAGCCTGATCCAGCCATGCCGCGTGCAGGAAGAAGGCCTTCTGGGTTGTAAACTGCTTTTGCCGGGGGATAAAAGACCCATGCGTGGGGAATTGAAGGTACCCGGTGAATAAGCCACGGCTAACTACGTGCCAGCAGCCGCGGTAATACGTAGGTGGCGAGCGTTGTCCGGATTTATTGGGTTTAAAGGGTGCGTAGGCGGTCCATTAAGTCAGTGGTGAAATACGGCAGCTCAACTGTCGAGGTGCCATTGATACTGAAGGACTTGAGTACAGTCGAGGTAGGCGGAATTGACGGTGTAGCGGTGAAATGCTTAGATATCGTCAAGAACACCGATAGCGAAGGCAGCTTGCTAGGCTGTAACTGACGCTGAGGCACGAAGGTGCGGGGATCAAACAGGATTAGATACCCTGGTAGTCCGCACAGTAAACGATGGTCACTCGGTGTTGGCGGTACACGGCCAGCGCCTTAGCGAAAGCGTTAAGTGACCCACCTGGGGAGTACGCCCGCAAGGGTGAAACTCAAAGGAATTGACGGGGGTCCGCACAAGCGGTGGAGCATGTGGTTTAATTCGATGGTACGCGAGGAACCTTACCTGGGCTAGAATGCCCCTGACAGGCGCAGAGATGCGCTTTTCCGCAAGGACAGGGAGCAAGGTGCTGCATGGCTGTCGTCAGCTCGTGCCGTGAGGTGTTGGGTTAAGTCCCGCAACGAGCGCAACCCCTGCCCTCAGTTGCCAGCACGTAAAGGTGGGGACTCTGAGGGGACTGCCCGCGCAAGCGGAGAGGAAGGAGGGGATGACGTCAAGTCATCATGGCCCTTACGCCCAGGGCTACACACGTGCTACAATGGCGCGCACAGCGTGTCGCGACCCGGTGACGGGGAGCCAATCACGAAAAGCGCGTCTCAGTTCGGATCGCAGGCTGCAACTCGCCTGCGTGAAGTTGGAATCGCTAGTAATCGCGCATCAGCAATGGCGCGGTGAATACGTTCCCGGACCTTGTACACACCGCCCGTCAAGCCATGGGAGCTGGGGGGACCTGAAGGCAGTTGCCGCGAGGCGCTGTTTAGGGTTAAACCGGTGACTGGGGCTAAGTCGTAACAAGGTAGCCGTACCGGAAGGTGCGGCTGGAACACCTCCTTTCTGGAGCGCCCGTGCCGGCACGCCTTTGGGCGTTCCGCGCACAGGGCAAGGACGGGCCCTCCCGCCCCCCTCTCTTTTTGCCCGCCTTTTCAAAGTCATTTTTCCGCACCGGCCACCGGCCACCGGGGCTTGTAGCTCAGGTGGTTAGAGCGCTACACTGATAATGTAGAGGTCCGTGGTTCGAGTCCACGCAGGCCCACGAAGTGGGAACTAAGTGGACGGGAAGTTTACCCCGATGGCTATCGGGGAGTCCACGCAGGCCCACTTGTTGAAAAGGGGGATTAGCTCAGCTGGCTAGAGCGCCTGCTTTGCAAGCAGGAGGTCATCGGTTCGACTCCGATATTCTCCACATGGGCCCAGCGAAAGGGGTGCGGGAACGAACACCGGCCGCCAAACGGGCTGCCGGGGGCGGGATAAAAGAGACAAAAAAGGCAAGGGCAGCGGAAATGCCGTGCCGCTATGCCGCCACAAGGGCGGCAAAAGTGTTCATTGACATGTTGGCAGAGAAAATGTAAGAGCATAGACAGGGGCGGCCGCGGGGCCGCGCCAAAAAGAAGTAATGAAGGGCGCATGGGGGATGCCTAGGCTCTCAGAGGCGAAGAAGGACGTGGTAAGCTGCGAAAAGCTGCGGGGACCCGCAAACGGGGTTTGATCCGCAGGTGTCCGAATGGGGCAACCCGTCACGCTGAAGGCGTGACACCCAGCAATGGGGGCAAACCCGGGGAACTGAAACATCTAAGTACCCGGAGGAAGAGAAAACAACAGTGATTGCGCCAGTAGTGGCGAGCGAACGCGCAAGAGCCCAAACCCGCCAAGTCAAGGCTTGGCGGGGGTTATAGGGCCACATAATCGAAACCGAGGGCGACATGAACCGGGTGGGAAACCGGGCCAAAGAGGGTGAGAGCCCCGTAAAGGAAGCCATAGGGGAGAGGTGGTACCCTGAGTAGGGCGGGGTCGGAGACGCCCCGTTTGAATTTGCCGGCACCATCCGGTAAGGCTAAACACTCCTGAGAGACCGATAGTGGACCAGTACTGTGAAGGAAAGGTGAAAAGCACCGTGAACAACGGGGTGAAAAGAGAACCTGAAACCATGCGCCTACAAGCGGTCGGAGCCAAGGGATTTGGTGACGGCGTGCCTTTTGCATAATGAGCCTACGAGTTGCCGTCACTGGCAAGGTTAACCCCGTTGACGGGGGGAGCCGGAGCGAAAGCGAGTCTGAACAGGGCGCACAGTCAGTGGGGGCAGACGCGAAACTTTGTGATCTACCCTTGGCCAGGGTGAAGCCCCGTTAACACGGGGTGGAGGCCCGAACCAGTAAGCGTTGAAAAGCTTTTGGATGAGCTGAGGGTAGGGGTGAAAGGCTAATCAAACTGAGAAATAGCTCGTACTCCCCGAAATGTCTTTAGGGACAGTGTGAGGGTCGAGTTTGCCGGAGGTAGAGCTACCGATAGGACTAGGGGGAGTCACATCCTACCAAATCCTGACGAACTCCGAATGCCGGCAAACATACCTTGCAATGAGGGCACGGGTGCTAAGGTCCGTGTCCGAGAGGGAAAGAACCCAGACCCACGGCTAAGGCCCCAAAATCCACATTAAGTTGAACTAAGGAGGTCCAGTTGCCGCGACAGCCAGGAGGTTAGCTTGGAAGCAGCTATCCCTTTAAAGAGTGCGTAACAGCTCACTGGTCGAGCGACAGGGCATCGATAATGATCGGGCATAAAATGTGGTGCCGAAGCTTGGGATTGTCCCGCGTGAGCGGGACAGTGGTAGGGGAGCATTCCAACAGCGGGGAAGCCAAGAGATGACTTTTGGTGGAGCGGTTGGAAAAGCAAATGTAGGCATAAGTAACGATAAGGCGGGTGAGAACCCCGCCCACCGATAGACTAAGGTTTCCGCGGCAATGTCAATCAGCCGCGGGTCAGTCGGGACCTAAGGGGAGGCCGAAAGGCGCACCCGATGGCAAACCGGTCAACATTCCGGTACCACCGCAGCGGGCGATGGGGCGAAGGAGGAGTGAAAGTCCCACGGCCTGACGGAACAGGCCGTTTAAGGGCGTAGGTACAGGGGGCGCAGGCAAATCCGCGCCCCTTGCCGAAACCCGAAAGTACCAGGAGGCCCCGGCCGAATGGAGCGGACGTAACCATGCTCCCGAGAAAACCCCCTAAGCACAACCGCTGTGGGGCCCGTACCGCAAACCGACACAGGTAGTCAAGGAGAATATCCTGAGGTGCTCGAGTGAATCATGGCCAAGGAACTCGGCAAATTAACCCTGTAACTTCGGGAAAAGGGGTGCCCCGCGCGAGCGGGGCCGCAGAGAAATGGCCCAGGCGACTGTTTAACAAAAACACATGGCTTTGCGAAATCGCAAGATGAAGTATAAGGCCTGACACCTGCCCGGTGCTGGAAGGTCAAGGGGGGGCGTCAGCCGCAAGGCGAAGCGCTGAACCGAAGCCCCAGTAAACGGCGGCCGTAACTATAACGGTCCTAAGGTAGCGAAATTCCTTGTCGGGTAAGTTCCGACCTGCACGAATGGTGTAACGATCTGGGCGCTGTCTCGGCCATGAGCTCGGTGAAATTGTAGTCACGGTGAAGATGCCGTGTACCCGTCACGGGACGGAAAGACCCCATGCACCTTTACTATAGCTTCGCATTGGCACTGGGGGGGTGATGTGTAGGATAGGCGGGAGGCGCTGATCCTGCCCCGCTAGGGGCAGGGGAGCCAACGGTGAAATACCGCCCTTTGCCTCCTTGGTGCCTAACCCCGCCTTTTGGCGCGGGACATTGCGTGGTGGGTAGTTTGACTGGGGTGGTCGCCTCCGAAAGTGTATCGGAGGCTTTCAAAGGTCCCCTCAGCACGGTTGGTAATCGTGCGCGGAGTGCAATAGCATAAGGGGGCTTGACTGTGAGACGGACATGTCGAGCAGGGGCGAAAGCTGGATATAGTGATCCGGTGGTCCTGCATGGAAGGGCCATCGCTCAAAGGATAAAAGGTACGCTGGGGATAACAGGCTGATCTCCCCCAAGAGCTCATATCGACGGGGAGGTTTGGCACCTCGATGTCGGCTCGTCACATCCTGGGGCTGGAGAAGGTCCCAAGGGTCGGGCTGTTCGCCCGTTAAAGTGGCACGCGAGCTGGGTTCAGAACGTCGTGAGACAGTTCGGTCCCTATCTGTGATGGGCGCTGGAAGCTTGAGGGGATCTGGCCTTAGTACGAGAGGACCGGGCTGGACCAACCCCTGGTGTACCGGTTGTGGCGCCAGCCGCACCGCCGGGTAGCCATGTTGGGCAGGGATAAGCGCTGAAAGCATCTAAGCGCGAAACCCGCCCCGAGATGAGGCTTCCTTTTAAGGGCCGTGGGAGATGACCACGTTGATAGGCCGCAGGTGCAAGGGCAGCGATGCCAGAGCCGAGCGGTACTAATTGCCCGGGCGCTTCGGGCGCGCCAGGCGCACCGCCCCTGTGGACCGCCCTTACGTTTCCTCTGCCGGCAGCATGTCAAAAAAAAGTGGACACTTGAAGAAATCAAGGTGACTGTGGCGGCAGGGCCACACCTCTTCCCATCCCGAACAGAGAAGTTAAGCCTGCCAGCGCCAATGGTACTAGGGTAAGACCCGGGAGAGTAGGCCGTTGCCTTTTTGCCACCAACAAAAAAGCCCCAAAAAACGGGGCTTTTTTTATGCGCGTGAACGAATGAACATTTCTATCTCAGAAAGCACTTCGTCCAATTCTAAGTTTGAAATAGTATAAGGTGGTACCACATAGATGATGTTGCCAAGTGGTCTAAGTAAAATATTCTTTGTCAGAAAGTAGTTGTAGATTTCTTTGCGCAGTGGATTCTGATAAGCAGTATTTTCTGGTGTTACCATTTCAATAGACAAAATCGTTCCAAGACTTTGGACTGATTTTACACTTATATTCTTTTTAATCGAAGCAACAAAATTTATAAATCGAGAGGAGATTAAATGGATTCTATCTTGGCAGTCTTGATTTGTTAAAAGAGAAAAACTAGCATTCGCGGCAGCACATGCCAATGGATTGCCCGTGTATGAATGCCCATGATAAAAGGTTTTGCTTGAAGAACTATCTTGGAATACTTTTTCAACTTTCTCTGAGCAACTAGTAACACCCAAAGGAAGTATGCCACCCGTTACCCCTTTTGATAGGGCAATAATATCGGGTTGGTTATTGAGATGGTCTGAAGCGAAATATTTTCCGGTTCGGCAGAAGCCCGTAAATACTTCATCGGCAATACAAATCACATTGTGTTGATGCGCAATTGAAATCAACTCATCCAATAATTCAGCGCGATAGATTCGCATGCCAGTTGCACCTTGTACCAGCGGCTCGAAGATAAAAACACCGACATCGCCTTTCTTCACCAGTTTTTTAAAATCATCAATTACTTCCGTTTCCTTTTCTTGGTAGGGGAAGTCAATAAAATCTACCTCAAATAAATACTTGTTAAATGGTGTGATAAAAATATCTCGCGCACCCACCGACATTGAACCAAAGGTATCGCCATGATAAGACCCTTCGATGGCGATCACTCTTGTTTTATTCGTGATGTTTTGATTGTGCCAATATTGAATGGCCATCTTTAATGCCACTTCTACTGCAGTACTGCCATCATCGGAAAGAAAAATTTTCGACTGATTTTTAGGAAGAATGGACAATAGATTTTCAGCTAATAGAATAGCAGGCTCATGCGTGAAACCTGCAAAGATTACATGCTCTAACTTGCTTGCTTGGTGGGCAATGGCTTTTGCAATTACTGGGTTGCTGTGACCGTGAAGATTGACCCACCACGAGGAAATTGCATCGATTATTTTTCTCCCATCGTGGGTGTGAAGGTAAACACCTTCTGCAGAAGTTATCAATAAAGGATCTTCTTCTTGATAGGCAGTAAACGGATGCCAGATATATTTTTTGTCTTTCTCTTGTAGCGTCATACTAATTTTTGGCGAATTTTTTCGGCATAAAAGTTCACCATTTCTTTGTTCATTTCTTTTTCGTCTTTGATGTGCCAAATGAATTTGTACCTAGAATGTTTTAAAATGATTCGCTCGCTTTCGGGGTTGGATTGGCCGTTGAAAATAATGCCAGCTATTGGGAGTTGTAGTTGATTCAACAAATTAACCGTTAACAAGGTGTGATTGATGCTGCCTAAGTAAAGATTGGAAACCAAAATAATTGGACACCCAAATTGTTTTGCCAAATCAATCACAAAGTCATTGTCGTTTAGCGGTACTAAACAACCGCCTGCACCTTCGATGATAAGATTGTTGTTTGTTGTTGGAAAACTAATCTTTGATTTATCAATTACGATATTGTCGATTTTGGCAGAAGCATGTGGAGAAGCGGGCGTATTAAGCAGATAGGCTTCTGGATGAATGACTGTATTTGGAACTAATTTTGAAATGGTGTCTGCATCGCGCGGGAAACCTGCTTGTATGGGTTTCCAATAATCGGCACCTAATGCTTTGCACAAAATTGCTGACACCACTGTTTTGCCAGAGTCGGTGCCGATGGCAGTAACAAAATAATTCATTGAACTATTTAAAATTTCCCACAAGATAACTGTAAAATATTTTAGTAATTATTACTCTATTCAAAGATGCAGAGCTGCAAATGTTTCTAATGGCTCGAGGGAATTGTTCTAGATGGATAAAGGCAAGGGATAGGAATGAAAAGCCCGCTAAGGGGTGGTGGTGTGCGGAGCGGACTTGTAATGGATAGCCTGCCTTTGCCGAAGCGGCTTCGCGCAGGCAGGCCCGACCCGTGAGCGTAAGGATTAGCGATGGCAGGGATGCCGCCAACACTTTTTTAAACCCCTTTTTCAAAATTTATTTAAAGTCTCGACTAATGTATCAATTTCCGTTTCCGTGTTGAAGGAATGCAAGCAAATGCGCAACCGCTCGGTGCCAGCTTTGACTGTTGGTGAGCGGATGCCCTTGCAATCAATGCCAACAGAATCTAAACAGCATGCAAGGGCCATCACTTCTTTATTGCCAGGCAACATCACCGACTGAATGGCTGATGTGCTTTCAATTTTTTGATACGAAAGTTTTTTGCTTCGAATTAAAAAATAGTTAATTCGCTCTTGCAATGCTTTTTGAAGATGAATATTATTTTGTAAAAATTGAAATGCGTGCTTGATGGCAAGCAAACTATGTGGTGGCATGGCGGTAGAGTAAATAAATGGCCGAGCGAAATTGATGAGATAATTTTTCAGTGTATGTGAGCCAACTACGCATGCCCCGTGCGCGCCCATGGCTTTGCCAAAGGTGTAAATACGAATTGGGATTTTTTCTGCCACACCTTTTTCTATGGCTAAACCACTTCCGTTTTTTCCGAAGCTGCCGGTGCTGTGGGCTTCGTCTAAAATAATAGCGGCATCAAATCTTTCTGCCAGTCTTACCAACTCTTGCAAGGGGCAATAATTTCCGTCCATTGAGTAAAGCGATTCTACCGCAATAAACCTTTTGCCCGAAGAAGAATTGAGTTTGGTTTCTAAATCCTGTAAATCGTTGTGATTAAACTTAACACGAGAGGCTTTGCTCAGCCGCATGCCATCGTGCATGCATGCGTGCACGAGTTCGTCATAAAAAATAATATCGCCTTCTTGCGGGATGCACGACAGCACAGCTGTGTTGGCGGCATAGCCAGAATTGAAAAGCAACGTAGTATCGCTTTCAAAAATTCTGCTCAAAAAATATTCCGTCTCTTCTGCCAGTTCGCTGTTGCCTGCCAATAATCGGGAACCAGTTGATCCATTAAAAGGCGCAGGTAATGAGCTCAACTCGTTTAAAACTCTTTGATGAATTTCTGCCGACCGAGCTAAGCCCAAATAATCATTGGAAACAAAATCGATTTTGTTATTTGAAATCGTCAGCTCGCGGTAATTGCCTTTCTCTTTTCGGTCGCTCAGTTTTTGTTCGAGCCAATTTTCTAGGTACATCTTACTTCTTTTTTATTAGCCACAAATTCACAGATTGTAATTCTGTAAACTGAGGATAATTTTATTTTCCCCTCGATTTTTCAATCATATCCCACATGGTTTCGGGTATTGTCTCAAGGTGGCTGAACTCGCCACCGTTTCGCAGCCACTCGCCACCATCAATGGTGATCACCTCACCGTTTACGTACCCAGAATAATCTGACATCAAGTATGCAGCTAAGTTTGCAAGCTCTTGATGCTCGCCCACGCGCTTTAGCGGCACTCGCTCCGCTGGATCGAATTTCTTTACCAAGTCACCGGGCAAAAGTCGGCTCCATGCGCCTTCTGTGGGGAAGGGGCCTGGCGCGATGGCGTTGCTCCTGATTTTGTATTTCGCCCACTCTACGGCCAGCGACCGCGTGAGCGCTAACACACCCGCTTTGCCGCAAGCCGAGGGTACTACATAACCTGAGCCTGTCCATGCATAGGTTGTCACAATGTTTAAAAACACGCCCGGCTGCTTTTTGGTAATCCAATTTTTACCAGCGGCTAATGTTACATAATATGTGCCTTTCAGCACAATGTCCACCACAATATCGAACGCACGGTGCGAGAGCCGCTCGGTAGGGCTAATAAAATTGCCCGCAGCATTGTTGAGCACACCGTGAATGGGGCCGAAACGATTCTCTGTTTCGCTGATTACTTTTTCAATCTCTTCGTACTTGCGGATGTCGCACGCCAACGGCAACACCTTGCCGCCCGTTTGTTGCTCCAATTCGGCTGCTGTTTTGGCGAGTACATCTAATTTACGACTGGTGATGACCAAGTTAGCGCCCAACTCCAACAGATATTTGCCCATCGATTTGCCGAGGCCTGTGCCACCGCCCGTAATGATGATGGTTTTGCCTTTGAATGAGTCTGGTTTCAACATGCCTTCCATATTTTTAATTTTTTAGTTTCTGTTTTTTCTAGCCAGCCGAAGTATTTCACAAAGAATAGGCGGCATCCCTTCCGCCCGCATTCTATCGCTCACGGGTCAAGCTGCACGCTACAAGTCCGTCAACCAGTATTCAACCCACTTCGGGCTTTTTGCTGCCCTCCCTTGGCTATGCCAGCACCAAACTCCTGCAAACTTTTTAGCTTGTGGATTTGGTCAGCATTTCAAGACGTAAACTACGAATTGATTTTAATTTTAGATATTTGTAAGCAAAATTTCCTTCATGACCATCATTACAAAGAAGTCTTCTAAACGAGCCATTTCAAAAGTATTGAATAAAATCAAGCCAAAGAAAGAAGGGATTGATATGACTAAGTTTGCCGGAAAGTTGCGGTGGAAGGGCGATGCACTGAAGATTCAACAAGAAATGAGAAATGAGCAAAAGTTTAGTAGTAGATACCAACATTGTTATCTATGCCTTGCAAGGCTCTCCTCACATTACTTCTCTGCTCAATAATCAGAAATTGATTATTTCTTTTGTAACGGAGATAGAGTTATTATCCTGGCCAAAAGCTACTGCTCAAGATGAGCGATTGATACAGGAGTTTATTGAAGCTTGTTCGCTAGCCGACTATTCAAGTTTGTTGAAACAAAAGGTAATTGAATTTAGAAAAAGATATAAACTGAAGATGGCAGATGCCTTTGTGGCAGTAACAGCCGTTCTTTTAGACATACCCTTGGCTTCTTCTGATAGTGTGTTTGGCAAATTAACAGAACTAAATTTTATTAAAATAGACGTATGAATTTAAAGACAGTAGTTTCGATTTTCCTTGTAGTGGTTATAGCTAGTTCTTGTATCGTCAGCAAAAAGAAATTTGATGATGTGCTGGCACAAAAAATAAAAGCCGAAGGCGATTTGGCCGACCGCAACAAAGAATTAGAAAAAGCCAATGCCTCACTTGCCGACCTGAATGAATCCATCAAAAAGATACAACAAGATACGGCCAACCTCAATCAGGTGTACAGAGCCAACCAGAAAAAGCTGAACAACCTAAATACCGAATACAATCAATTGAATGCCAACTATAAAAATCTGCTCACCAATAGTGGCAAACTGAACCGCGATGTGGCCCAACAGCGCGACCAGTTATTGGCGATTCAAGAAAATCTAGACAAAACCCGTAAGAAAAATGATTCGCTCAGCTACAGTTTGCAAGAGCGCGAGAAAAAAGTAAAAGAACTGGAGCAAGTGCTGGCCAATAAAGATAAGGCCGTACAAAACCTAAAAAACAAAATCACCAATGCCTTATTGAACTTTAAAGAGAACGACCTGACCGTGAAAGTGAAAAACGGAAAAGTATATGTTTCGCTCTCTGAGCAATTGCTGTTTGCTTCGGGCAGCATTGAAGTAGATGCCAAAGGCGTGGGTGCCTTGCAACAATTAGCCAAGGCACTGAAAGACCAAAAAGATATTCAAATGATGATAGAAGGCCACACCGACAATGTGCCCATCTCAAAAAAATCTGCCTACATGGAAGACAATTGGGATTTGAGCGTGCTGCGCGCCACCTCCATCAGCAAAATCTTAATCAACGCGGGCATATCGCCCAAGCAAATTACCGCAGCGGGCAAAGGAGAGTTTTCACCCTTGGCTTCCAACGACATGGCACAGAACAAGCAAAAAAACCGGAGAACAGAAATCATTGTGACCCCTAATCTCGATGAGTTGTTTAAGATTTTGGATGCAAACTAGTTTGGGATTTTAAATCCTATTTATCTGGAGTTCGATCCTGCATAAGGCGGGACAAATGTCGAATAGCTCGTGTTGAGCTTAAATCGGTAGTGTTGGCAAACCGTTTTTTAAATGATTCTATACACAAAAAAGATACTAAAGACACTGATTGTGATCTATTCGATCATTATTGTTTTCCATAGCTGCATCCTCCTGAAAATTATAGCCTATGAAATCACGTGGGGTGGACGCCTTCAAAGCGATCAAGAGATGTATGTCTTCGAAACAGCTTCCATCACCATCAACCTTTTTTTGATATGGACGCTATTGATGAAAGGTGATTTTGTAAAATTTAAATTCCCTGTTAAAGTGATCCATGTCATACTTTGGATTTTTGTAGTGGTGTTTACTCTCAATACTGTCGGCAACATCTTTGCAAAAACATTTCTTGAAAAAGGTTTTGCTGTAATGACTTTGGGTTCGGCCTTGGCAATAGGATTTGTATTGCGAAGGCCAGCGGTCTAAGACTTTTCTTTGTTCTTACGTTGTGAAGATTGTTGGTCGGAGACCAAAAATAACTCTGGAATTTGTTATGTTCAGTATAAGGGAACAGCCATGACTAAAACTATGCGGGTGATTATTTAATAAGTTCTTTCAAGGATTCAGCTCAAAAAACTCAATCTTAATTTTTCGTAGGGCATTTCCACTTCCATGTAAACGGGTGCATCGTTGATACTTTGATAGTTCAACTCAACAATGCACTTCAGGCTGTTTTGCGGACTAGGATACACACGACCAATGTTGGCCACGTTGATCAACTCGGTTTTGGTCTGCTCCTCATCGGAAACGGTGAGCTCGATAAATTTAGTCATTGCGGTGAATGGTAAACAATTATTCACGCAAGGTACTATTGTTTAGTTTAAATCTTTTAAACGCATTAGGTGTTTATCTCCAAAATGATAAGTTAAATGTATTAAGACGTCATTTAAAAAGTAGGCAGTAGGCAGTCACCAGTAGGCAGTCACCGCCAGTCCTATAATGCACACTTTATCCTGCCCACTGCCGACTTTATAGCCCCGTACGCCAAAGTACAGTTAACATAACACTAGTCTAATTCCTCCTTCTTCCCGTCTGAACAGCTCTGGTTGTCTTTACTCGTCCGGTTCCGCGATGATGTACGCGCACCGTCCGCGTAGTGCGGTAATGTGTCACCGCTGCGGTGTGACGTGTGCGCACAGTTACAGATGTAACGCGATGAGGTACATACACCCGATGTGCCCGCACCACCCGGTGGTTTGAGACCACCACATACCTGCTGCGGTACGGTGCACGATACGCATAAAATGCGCGGTAACGAATCGGTCTCCAGGGCCTCCACCATCCGGGATAAGCTCTCCAGCGATACGGTGAAACCCACACACCATACGCAGGCCCATACACGTACCGCACACTGGGCCACGCCCACACATTCACCACCACCTGACTGCGGCTGGTGCCTGCATTGGTCACTACTTCTTCGGTTGGCTCTACAATGGTTTGCTCGCCATACATATCTTCATCTCCTACAATCTGCGCTACGGCTTTATCGTTGCCGGTCTTCTCTAACTCAATCACTGCAATGTCCTGATTTTCATTTTCCGAAACGGCCACCTGCAAAACGAACGCATGGGCGTCTTTCTTAGTTTGATCGATCACGTTGATATAATCGGTTTCGCCATCGCCATTCAAATCTAGGTTATTCACTTTACTGTCCTCGGTGTTGAGCATCTTTTCAAATTCTTCCGGTGAGGTTGATTTTTTAAACAACTCCAAAGCTCCTTCCAAACTAAAGTTATCTCCCGGCAGTCCTGTAGAGTCTGCTGCTGCGATGGTTTGTGCCTTTCCGGACAGTGAGGCTGCTAGTACCACGACTAGTACGCCAATATTTCTGAAGTGTATCATATTTCTGATTTTCAATGTGTAAGATAAGACGTGTATTCTGATTAGAGTCGAAAAATTGGGTAAAGTTTAATTGAGTGGGGGAAAATAGATGGGGAATTTAAATAAAAATCGCTCCTCTGTGATCAAGCCGACCGATGGGTATTCCAGATTAAAAGACTCTATTCCAATTCAATAGTAATTATTGTATCACGCGGACCCAATGCGGATGCCAAACTAGTCGCATCGTCTACCTCTCCTAATTTTGTATAACTGTAAGATGTTGAAAACATTTTGTAGAATAAAACCAAGGTCTCTGACCCGTACAGCATAAGGTCTCCATTTCTTATCGTTTTTGGGTTGGACGGGTTTGTCGGGAGACTTTTTTGCAAGTCACAATATTTCTCATTTCCATTCAGTTCAATCATTTTGATTTTCAGGGGCAACATTTCCCTGAATGCTTTTGCTGTGTTATTGTCTAAAAGAGTAGCTGTAAAAGTTTGAGTGTTAACAGTTATTTTGATTTTTACTTTTGTCATTTCGTTATTGCTTTTAATATGGATAATGTCACCGTCTTTGCCGCAAAATGATGATGCCATTGTAATTACTGATACAAAGATCAAATAAATATAGTGTGAATGTTTCGTCATGGTAAGTAGCTTGAGCGAATGATTTTAACCGTTATATTTCTTTAAGCGCTTTTGCTGGGATCGCCTACAATTGTATTGTGAGGAACATTTGATTTCCACGAAACAAAACGTTGAACGAAGATAACACTTTGAACCTACACGTCACCCCACCATTGCACAAACATTTTGATGTAGCTCGTGCGCGTCCACCGTTGGCTAGCTTGGACTTGTCTCAAGTCCACCGATAATTATATAGTTTGTTGCAAACGAGTCCGCTTATAGTAGTAGCGTTGTGAAATTCAGTCAGCAAGGTTGAATCTACTTTTTGGGTTTTAGTCCAATGTCAGCCTTGCCAAACCGATGTTAGACGTTTGTTGTTCTGTAAGTTCATTGTTTAATTTTTTTTTGATGTTATTAAAAAAATAGCCAGACCAATTAATAGAATTAACGATGCTAAGATGTCAATTACCATCACTTTCTTAAGTTCTGAACTAATGCCCCTGTCAATCAAGAAATAAAGTAAAATAAATGATGTCATACTAATTAGTCCAGCAATAGTTGCGATTTCATAATACTTTTTAACTATTGATGAAAAAATCATCAGTCCGCCAATTATTCCAAACAAGATTGCACGATGTCGTAGTAGCAATTCATAGTTTGCATTAGGTATTTCAATGCCATAAGATTTAGAAATCTTATATGGAAGAAACGCCAGCATTGAAGGGAGTAGGTTAATTAAACCAGCTACGAAAAGGGTTATTCTGTAAATTAGTTCCATGTTTCTTCAATTTTCTTTTCAATAATTTACTATGCGTTCTTCCTGCGGAAACAAAACAGAGTCGGCTTGGTCGTCACTGTCCGAGGAAGTCAATGTCTTTGCGCATGAGTTACTACGATTCATGTTTGCGCATCGGTGGGCTTACGAAGCCGCGCTTTGTCCCATGAACACAAACGTTGGTTTGATAAAAATACTAAAATTTAACCTGACGCTCAGCCAGAACGCAAACATTTTGTTGGCGGTTGTTGGGCTTCGTCCCTCAGGGTCAGTTGTTCTTTATTCTTTTCGATCGTTTTGTTTGAAATCACAGGGAAGTCAACTGACCACGAAGCCCAACTTCATTTTTTTCATGGAAGCTGGCCTCTGTTACCTGCTGCTTAGTTTTCTTTAAGAACTTCTCTTAGGCCACGAAGTGTTATAAAAGGGAGTTCGGCAATTGAATTGTTTGCCAACCAAGTTGGGATATTATCCCCAGGTTCGGAGTGAAACTCGTAGGTTATTTCTGTCTTGCCATCCAGTGGCTTTAATAAAAGGTATCCATCCGCTTTTTGCATCCTCGCGATTCCTTTTTTCACTGGAATATAATTGGGCAGTCCATTCAGGGCTATCTCTACAACTCCTGAATTGAGCAAATTAATAGACATTCTATAAACCATGTCTCGATTGGCGAATGGCCATGGAAATTTGGTCTCAACATAGTTATACTGAACGCTATCCTCTTGATTAATAAGCTTTGATGTTTTTGTATAGCCATACCACTTAGTATAGTTGTCTGCATCTTTCAACTTACCGATTATTTCATCTGTTGATGCTTCAACCTTTGCAACAGCTTTAAATGATTTGAAGGCAGAAACCTTCTCAGTTCTTGTATAAACTACTATCCCGTCTTCATTCTTGGCCACTACCCACGATGATTGAGAGAATGAATCCAATGAAATGAGCAACAGGAGACTCAATAGTAAGACAACCGTGCTATTGTTCATAATCTTAAGGTTAGAGAATATTTTCTTTGGTCTTGAATAACCTGAAGAAGTAGTAAATAAAGAGAAGACCAAAAATGAAATCGCCAATGATGACCACGAAGACGATAGGTCCGGCAATACCTGAAAAATAAAATTTCAGCAGAGAAATAGCGAAGCCAATTTTTCCAATACCACCCACAATCACAATTCCGGTATGCTTTAATGGGTTATAGGCCACAATCGAGTACCCGATGAAATAAACGAGGGTGGTACCCCAGGCACCCTGATAGATAGCATAGTAAAGAGGGTCTGTTAATTCTCTGTTGAAAAAACCTTGAAAGGTATAGGCCGTATTGAAATAGCCAAAAATTGCACCTATTAGATTCCACAAAGCAGAAACGATGAAGAATACTTTGAAAAAATTAATTTCTTTACTTTCCATTACACATAGTATTTAGGAGTACTGGGTTTGTTAAACTATATCGCAAAGAAGAGCAATCAAAAAGTTCTGTGCATTTACATATGTAAAGAAATGCCTTTATCTAGCCATTTTTTTCCTGATTCTACTCAATTGGGTAGCACTGATGCCAAGGTAAGAAGCAATGTGATACTGCGGTATTTCCAATTCAATTCCTGGATATTCATTTTGGAGAATCAAATAGCGTTTGTCGGCATCAAGCAAGGCCATCTCGATTTCCTTTTTTTCGTTACTCAAAAAGTAACCTTCCGCAATAATTCTCCTCAGCCTTTCTATCTCCCAGTTGCCTTCTGATAATTCTTCAATTTTCAGAAATGAGGCTTTCCAGATTTTGCAATCTGTCAGCGCTTGTTGAGCAACAGCATTTCTTTGCTTACTGATAAGTGATGCATATGAGCCTATGATGGACGGGGCCGAAAAGAATGTTTTGTTATATTCTTTGCCATCACCATTGATGTAATATGCCCTTACAATACCAACTTCTAAAAAAGCAATTTCCTTAGCAAACTCCCCTTTACGAATAAAATATTCTTCCTTTTTGAGTTCATCATAAATAAAAACTTTACTCATCAAACCGACAGTCTTCTCAGAAAGAGGCATAATACTATTGAAGAATGCAACCATGTTCTCCATACTAGATTAGATGAATTTGATAGTTGTGAAGGTACAGATATCGTTTGTGTTTTTAACGCTGCTGCTTTAGAAGTGCGTATTTTTCTACAACACAATGTAAATATAAATTTTAGCTGCCGTTTTTATTTTTTCTGTTCAAGTAATGTCAACAATTGTTGATTAAACAGTTGCGTTTTGTTACCAAGGGTCGCAAAAAATGTTTTGTCAAACGTTTCAACTGTCTTTACAGCTTGTTTGATAATTTTCTTCCCAATGTCTGTTAGTCCAACTGTTTTGGCTCTTGTGTCTGTCAAATGTTCGTGCCGTTGTAAAAGTCCTTTGGTTTGTAAAGTTCTTAAAACTGTTGACGTTGTCATAGGGTCAATTTTTGTATGAGCTGACAATAATATTTGAGTTACATCTTGTTTATGTAAAGTCAACCAATGAATACTTGCCATTAAAACAAATTGCGAATGTGTCAAGTCGAAAGGTTCTAATGCCTTTTTGATTTCACGTTGCCATAGATTTGTTACTTGCCACAATAAAAACCCTGAACTATCTTCCGATTTCTCTACGCTAAACGTATTGTCGTTTGATTTCATAGACTTTTTGCAGTTTTAATTTGTTGTTGCATATCTTCTGGTAAAGCGTCAACTATTTTTTGTGCTACAATTTTTCTCCATACAAAACCTAAAAGTCCTTCAACTTTCATTGTCGTAGTAAGTTTTAGTCCGTTTGGTGTTTCTTCAAAAGTATGTTCGCCATACATTTTGGCTAGCGGGAATATCGTAAGGTCTGTAAAATTTTTATTTTCGGTAGCTTCTACAATTCCAATTTTAAGTTTTGGTCCACCTTTAGGTTGAAACATAAAATGATTTCCTTTTTCAAATTTGCCTTCTAATTTAGCAAATTCAACTCCTTTGTCCCAAGTATGCCAATTATTTACGTCAGCAAAGAGTTTCCACATTTGTTCTTTTGTAACTTCTTTTGTTACGATTGAGTGAGATTTTGTCCACATTTTTTTTGAATTTAATGATTAAATAAATTTATCAGTACAAATATAATATGTTTACTTATAATATGTAACTATTTTTTCAATTTATTGATTTGTCTGTCGGAACGTGTCGCTCTAAATGGCAGCTGACGTTTATGTATGAATCGTGGCTGGGCTTTCGAAGCGCGTCACTGTCCCACGGCACAAAACGTTGAACGAAGATAACACTTTGAACCTACACGTCACCCCACCATTGCGCATTTTGTTGGCTGCCGTTTTCTTACCGACTCTCAATAATTTCAATTATCTGGTCAGCTAAGTCCTTGTCAAAATAAGTGTCTGTCCCCGTGTTAGCTAAATATGAAATGACAATATTTTTCTTTGGATAAATTAACAGATGGGAACTATATGACGGAGCTGTCCCAGAATGATGGATCATTATTTCGCCTTCGCTATCTGTGTCGACAAACCAGCCTAAACTATAACCCGTACTCTCATTGGTCTTAGTGGTCTGAGTTGTCAGAAGTAGTTGGAAAGTTTCCTTTTTAAGGATGTCGCCATTTAGCAGGGCTGTCCCAAATTTGATTAAATCCTCTGCCGTTGATACAATTCCTCCTGATGGCCATTTGTAACTTAAATTATCTTCGGGACTCTTTACCCTTTGAATATCTTTTAAAAAGTAATATTCACTTTCGTTTTCAATTTTCTTATTTGCCCGTGCACCATACGTGTACTTCATTTGAGAAGGAACTATAATATTTGATTGAAGGTAATCCAAGTAGTTCATTCCAGAAGCTCCTTCAATTACTGCTCCTAATAAATTGAATCCATAGGAAGAATAGTAAAAACTTGTACCCGGTTCAAAAAGAAGGGAATCATCTCTAAATGTTTCTATTGATTCAGTTACGGATTTGTATTGTTTGTCCCTATAAAAATCTTCGTTGTCTGTGTAATGTCTGATTCCACTTGTATTTCCTAAGAGTTCAAGGCTGTTTATATTCCATTTTTTTTGTGGAAATGAGGGAACATAAGTTTGTACAGCCTCATTTAAATTTAATTTCCCGTCCTCCATAAGTTTCAAAGCCGCAACAGAAGTTAACGTCTTGGAAACACTTGCAATTCGAAATGGTGTTTCATTTGTTGCTTTAATTTTTTTGTCTAGATCTGAGTATCCAAATGCTTTTGAGATTTCAAGTTTTCCATTAACCGAAACTGCAAGTTGAGCACCAGGTATATCATATTGATTCTGATAATTTTCGATTAGGCAAATTATTTTTTCGGTAGGCGATAAGTCTTTGTCACACTTGAATGACTTTTTCTTTCTCGCCTTATTTCCATTTCTAATAAATTGTTCTTCAATTGCACCTTCTCTTTCTAAATCAGCGATTATCTGTGTAGTCAGCGGAACAACATTAAAATTCTTCCAGAAGTCAGGATTGTATTGCGTCATTTGATCATCAATGGCTGCTCCAAACTTTGTCATTAGTTTTGAAGGATCAGGTTTCGTTGTGTTTCTTGGAACAATCTGATTTACTCGCAATTCACGCAGCCAACTACTTTTTTCATAAATTGATTTTGTCGCGGTATTGTACTTATCGTAGTCCCATAGAGCAGATAGGTAGTCAGGATAATATTTTCCTTCTAAAGGTTTATAAATGTTTATGACTTTAAAATGTCGAAGCCGAAATTGATGTGTTTTGTCGATTGGCCCAGTGTATAATTTTCCTCTATCGGCATACCAGTCCTCCATCTCCAGTCGGATGATAGCAAAATCTTCTTCGTTGATGTAGAAAGTATATTTCCTTTCGGGAAATACTCCTGATGTAATCACATAAACATTTTTGTTATCCTCCAGTCGAATGTCTTCAAACTTGTAATTATTCTTTTTGAAATCAGATAGCTTTATAAATCCTTCATTATTTGCTATGTAGTCAAGCCTTAATATCTGGTTAAGAAGATTTTCCTCATGGGCGAATCTTAAAAGGTCAATTTTTCTTGCTTCTAATAACTCAATTGTCTGATGATAATTATCTATCCCCTTTCCATAGGTATTTAGTGCAACCTCAATAAGATGATCATACTTATCATTTACATTTCTTAAATCTCTGTAGTAGGCTTCTAACTTGAATGGTTTATTGTCGTAGTTCTTCTCTCTGGCCTCCATAACTTTTTTTATTATGTCATTTGGTAGTAATTTCTTTGCTCTGACTGTCACCTCGTCTAACGAGTATGTCCTTGGCGCTAATCTTATTTCTTGATTGTCCTTAAAATTAAGGATAGGTACAAATTCGGATTCATACCCAATCATTGAAAATCTTATTGTATCGTTTTTGTAAGAATCATTGAATATCAGCCTAAATTGTCCCTCTTGATTAGTATTTGTCCCAATGCCTTTTTTTACAACTCCAACAGTTACTAATTCTATCGGTGTTCGCGTTGTCTTGTCCACAACAGTCCCCGAAACCATATTTTGAGAATTACTAATTGTTGGAATAATTAGTATTAGGAAAAATAGTCTGATGGTCATTCTTTTTTGGGATTTATAACGGCTCACTTGTTTAGGAATTGTCTGGCTTGTCTGGTCGTCCCAGAAAATGGCAGCCAACATTTGGTATACCCGCAACTCAGTGTGGCTACCTCCAAATTTAGGAAATACCCGCGATAGAGTTGCACTTATTTTCCAATTATCGGGTGCATTCATCAGAACTTTTTATCTCAACATTATACTAACTTCGCACCTATTACTTTTCTTTTTATATGATAACAGCCAATGATGCGAAGTTAACCAGTTGGGTAGAGGTGCCTGCCGGCAGCGATTTTCCTATCCAAAACTTGCCTTTCGGGATTTTTAAAACCAAATATCTGACGCCCGTGGCAGGGGTGGCCATTGGCAATTATGTATTGGATTTGGTGTACTTGCACGAGAATGGTTATTTCGATGGGCTCGGTTTGCCGGTTGGGATTTTCAATCAAAAGTATTTGAACGATTTTATAAGTTTGGGTAGGAAGAAGGCACGCGAAGTGCGCGCGCGGGTGAGCGAATTGCTTCAATCGGAGAATGACGAACTGCAATCGAATCGTGCTGCCCGCGAAATTGCTTTAGTGCCCATGAGTGAGGTTCAAATGCAGTTGCCCGTGCGCATTGGCAACTATACCGATTTTTACAGCAGCGAAGAGCATGCCACCAATGTGGGCACCATGTTTCGCGATCCAAAGAATGCGCTGTTGCCCAATTGGAAACATTTGCCCGTGGGCTATCACGGTCGTGCGTCATCCATTGTGGTTTCAGGCACGCCACTTCATCGCCCCAAAGGGCAAATCAAACCACCGGATGCGGAGCTGCCCCTATTTTGCCCTTCTAGGAAATTGGACTTTGAATTGGAGATGGCCTTCATCACCTGTGGCGAAACTAAACTCGGTACCTCCATTTCCACCAAAGACGTGGAAGATCATATTTTTGGTTTTGTGTTGTTCAACGATTGGAGTGCGCGCGATATTCAAAATTGGGAATATGTGCCGCTCGGTCCTTTTTTGGGGAAGAATTTTGGCTCTACCATTTCGCCTTGGATTGTAACCTTGGATGCGCTTGAACCTTTTCGAGCAAAAGGTCCAGAGCAGTTTCCGCATGTATTGCCTTATTTAGTTACGGAAGGTGAAAAGAATTTTGATGTGATGTTGGAGGTGAGCCTTCAGCCCGAGAAGGCAGAAGAAACTGTTGTGTGCCGCTCGAATTTCAAATACATGTATTGGAATGTGAACCAACAATTGGTACATCATACTGTTAATGGTTGTAACATTCAGGTTGGAGATTTGTATGCATCGGGTACTATCAGTGGGCCATCGCCCGGTTCGTTTGGTTCGATGTTGGAACTTTCGTGGAATGGACAGCGGCCGTTGCATTTGGCAAATGGAGTGGAGCGAAAGTTTATTGAAGATGGCGACACAGTGGTGATGCGTGGCCATTGCGAAAAAGATGGCGTTCGTATTGGCTTTGGCGAATGCAAGGGAAAGATTTTACCAGCGAACTAATGCCTACGATGTACATCATAGCAGGATGTAACGGTGCAGGTAAAACCACAGCCTCCAATACCATTCTACCTGATATATTGAATTGTCGCGAATTTGTAAATGCGGATAATATTGCGGCTGGTTTATCGCCCTTTGAAGCTGAAAAGTATGCAATTGAAGCAGGGCGGTTGATGTTGAAGCGAATCGATCAGCTTATTACGGAGAAAGTTGATTTTGCAATTGAGACTACACTTTCATCCAAAAACTATTTTACTAAAATACAATCTGCAAAAAAGAATGATTACGATATTTTCATGTGCTTCTTTTGGTTAAGTAGCTCAAAACTTGCAATCGAACGAGTTCGAAAGCGGGTTCAATCAGGCGGGCATCATATTCCGACCGATACGATAAAAAGAAGATACAGACGTGGATTAAATAATTTTATGGATATTTATATGCCGATTGTAGATTCTTGGGTGGTTTACGATAACTCGCAAAAGCATTCTGCCAAAATCGCACAAGATTCAATTGGTAAAAAGATTCAAATAAGTGATTTATCAAAATGGAAAAGAATTCTAATTCAATATCAAAAAAACACCAAACAATAAACAAAAAGATTGCCTGCGGACTAAAGATTTCTTTTAGAAACTTGGTGCAAGAAAAGGCTTTGAAGAACGAGGAGCTGGTTTTCGAAAAGGAAAACAAAATTAAGTTTGTAAAAGCTAAAAAGATTAGGGTTTAACAAAATGAGGTATTTATACTTCTTGATTCTCGCTCTTCTTTCAATCATTGATGCCCTATTAATCTCCAAACCAAATTTTTTAGGCAAGTTCGGGCTGTGGCTTTTTAAATACAGTTATCTCAGAACGTTTCCCCGTGCATTAGTGACTGTCTCAATAGTAGTGGGCGCTGCATTTATGCTTAGTGAGATTGTTATGTTCATTGCGCGTAAAAAAATGATTTCAAAAGCAGTTGGCTTGTTCATATCATTTATCTTTTTATTGGCAAGTGGAGGCATCTTATATAAAGTGTTTCATGATTTCTCGAAAGGAATTTATAGCCACACGGGTGCTTACTTTCGCTATGGTGTTTTTTTGCTGCCCAGTATTTTGATTTTGATTTTTACGATCGCTCTCATCCGAATGATAAAAAACAAATCATGACCATTGATCCAAAAGAAATTCCGTTAACCAAGTTGGTGGGTTACCTGCAAGGAGCTATTTCTCCACGGCCGATTGCGTTTGTAAGTAGTGTGGACCAATCGGGTACTGTCAACCTTAGCCCGTTCAGTTTTTTTAATTTGTTCAGCTTACACCCACCGATTTTGATTTTTTCACCCTCGCGCAGGGTGCGTGATAACACGATCAAACACACGCTCGAAAATGTAATGGAAGTTCCAGAGGTGACGATCAATATGGTGAACTACGGAATGGTTGAGCAAGCTTCGTTGGCCAGTTGTGAATTTTCCAAAGGGGTTAATGAATTTGTAAAAGCTGGGTTTACGGAAGTGGCCTCCGCAAAAGTAAAGCCTCCCAGAGTGGGGGAGTCGCTGGCTTCGTTCGAATGTAAGGTGAATCAAGTGATTCCGTTGGGTGCTGAGGGTGGCGCTGGTAATTTAGTAGTGTGTGAAATTTTGTTGGCACATTTTAAAGATGAAATTTTTGATGCGGATGGGCGCATCAATCCATGGCAGATGGATGCCGTGGGCCGTATGGGCAACGATTATTATTGTCGCGCGGCAGGTGAGAATATTTTTGAAGTGCCCAAGCCCAATGTAAAAATTGGAATAGGGATGGATCAACTTCCTGCCAAAATCAGAAATAGCAACGTGTTGACCGGAAACGATTTGGGGAGGTTAGCCAACATTGAAAAAATTCCTTCTCAGGAACAGGTTGAACAATTTAAGAATGAAAATCCTTCCCTTTTGGAATTAGGCCAGCGGCAACTTCATGAGTTCGCGAAACAGGAGTTGGCTAAAGGTGAAATGGAAAAAGCTTGGATGATTTTGTTAGTTTGAGTTATCTCCTTTTCTACTTGGCGTGAAAATCAATTTTTCTTTTTTGGTTTGACATACAGCTCTTGATACCCGTACGTAGAGTCTACTTCTCTGCCAAATTCAACTTCAGGCAATTCACCTATCACAATTTCAGCCGTAGTGTAAATCAGATTCGCTTCCAATAAATGCCCACCAATCGTTTTGCCTATAGAATCGGCCACAGATAAATGAAAATGTGAAGAAGCATCATTGAATGTGCCGACCAAAGATAAAATTTCAAAATGCCCACTTTGCTTTATACTTGCTGACTGATTAGCATACCGAAGGTTTAGTTGCTCTAAACTTCCCACGCACGTGGCCACAAATGCAGCTTTCAACTTGTGTGCTTCTGCAAACTTCATCAACTCCACTTTCAAATCTTGGTGCGGCTTTAACCTGATGGTATAAAAATTGGCAGTCGATTTCACTTGTTGTGCAATGGATGATTGAGATATGAAAGACAGTAGGATGATGAAACTTGTTCGAATTACCATTTTCAAATTTTCAAATCAACTAATTTTCAAATTGATTATGGAAACTTCGGGAATTTCGAAAAATCCGGTTCGCGTTTTTCCAGAAATGCATTCTTGCCTTCTTTGGCTTCATCGCTTAAATAATAAAGCAACGTTGCGTTGCCCGCTAGTTCTTGAATGCCCGCTTGCCCATCGAGTTCTGCATTGAAAGCGCACTTCAGCATGCGGATGGCCAACGGGCTTTTCTTCAAAATTTTGTTGGCCCACTCCACGTAGGTCTCTTCTAGTTTCTCAAGTGGTACCACTTTGTTTACCAAGCCCATGTCCAATGCTTCTTTGGCATCGTATTGATCACACAAAAACCAAATCTCACGCGCTTTTTTCTGCCCCACAATTCTTGCCAAATACGAGGAGCCGAATCCTCCATCAAAACTTCCTACCATCGGGCCGGTTTGTCCGAAGCGTGCATTTTCGGCTGCAATGGTAAGGTCACATACTACATGCAGCACATGGCCACCGCCAATCGCCCAGCCGGCCACCGCAGCAATCACTGGCTTGGAACTTGAACGTATCAATTTTTGTAAGTCCAATACATTTAACCGTGGCACGGTATCTTGCCCAACATAGCCGCCATGGCCGCGCACGCTTTGGTCCCCACCGCTACAAAACGCTTTGCCGCCTTCGCCCGTTAAAATAATCACGCCCACTTCTTGGTCTTCGCGACAAATGTTCATCGCATCAATCATTTCTTTTACCGTTAGTGGTGTAAAGGCATTGTGCACCTTGGGCCGGTTGATGCTGATGCGCGCAATGCCATTGTATTGGTGAAACAGAATTTCTTGGTATTCTTTAACAGGTTTCCAATCGTACTTAAGTGTCATATCCTTTTTTGATTATTGATTTAAAATTAGTGTAGGCTTCTTTGGCGATTTGTTGACTGCTCTCGATTTCCAGAATTTTGGTCTTGCCATCAAATTCAAAAAAATCTTTCAAGCTATTTTTTAGTTTCTTTTCAGAGTCGAGAAGGATGAATTCATGACCAAATTCTAGCGCTAAGTTTTTAGCGGTTAGTTTTTGATGGGTAACAAAATATTCTGCTGACTGTTGCAAGGTTGCAGGGCCATCAATCATGTTGAAAATAATTCCACCGTGGTTATTGACCACCACCACGCGCAAATTGGGAAGTGGGTAATTGTGCCAAAACGCATTTCTATCGTAGAAGAATGCCATGTCTCCGGTAATCAGAATGTTTGGGATATCGCTGGTAAGAGCGTGCCCAACGGCCGTACTGGTACAACCATCAATACCGCTTGTGCCGCGATTGCAGAAAACATGAACGCCTTTTTGTGCTGAGGAAAGACTTATTATATTGGCGTAGCGCACGGCCATGCTGTTGGCTAAATGAATATTGCAACGCGTTGGCAAGGATCCTACGATTTCCTTTAACACATGAAACTCGCTGAAAATAGTATCCTTAAAAAAAGTTTCAGACGAACGCTTAGTACGGTCTTCTTCGGCTTGCCACAAGCGCGTGAAGTTTTCTTTTTTTTGTGTTTCAAAATCAGGCGACTTCTCAGCTAGCACGGTTTCAAAAAATGCTTTGGGTTCGGTGGCTATAACTTTTGTCAGCGTTTGAAACGGATCGGGCACTTCACCCGAAGGTTGGATGTGCCAATGCTCTGCCGCAGGATTTTTTCGCAAGAATAGTTTTAGGTTCTTTGAGATTACAGATTTACCAAACGTGATCAAAAGTTCTGGCACCAATGATTTTTGAATGGATTCACCGCACTGCGCTAAAAATACATCGGATTGGCGTACTGCTAATTCGGAAGCATGAAAGTTAGAGATGACGTCACCCACCAATACGGCATGGTGTGCCTTGCAAAATCTTTCCACTAATTTTATCAGCTCTGGATGGTGATCTTGTTGGCCTGCTACCACCACTACTTTCGCGTATTTTTGAATCTGCTTCGAAAGTGATGTTAGCAGAGAGATGGAAAGATTTCTTTCGGCTGACTCTTGCGTAATTACCCGAATTGATTTTGAAAATGAAATTTTTTCTCCGGCAACCGGATAGAGCGGTTCACGCAGTGGCACGTTGATCTGCACAGGGCCGGCAGGAAAAGTGTGTGATAGATTTATTGCTTCATTGACCACCCTCTGAATGTGCCATACTGAATCTGGATGCGAATACTCTTGAGGCAACTGAAAAAAACCTTTTGCATGGTTGCCATAGATGTTTTGCTGACGAATGGTTTGTCCATCCCATTGGTCAATCCACTCGGTGGGGCGGTCGGCTGTAATAATCAACAATGGAATTTGCTGAAAAAAGGCTTCGGCCACAGCCGGTGCAAAATTATAGGCTGCCGAACCAGATGTGCAGACCAATACGGTTGGCCGCTTGGTTTGCTGAGCCATGCCCAAGCCAATAAAGGCTGCACTGCGCTCGTCACTTACTGTTTTGGTATCAATTTTTGGGTGCAATGTAAAGGCGAGTGTAAGCGGTGCGCACCGCGAGCCGGGGCATAGGATAGCATTAACGATTCCCTGCTGGGCGCAGATTTCGGCAATGTCATAGATAGGCTGGAGTCGACTCAGAACAGAAAATATTAGTAGGCAAAAATAGCAAAGCAATATGACTTTGTATCAACTAAAACACGCCCAACTAAAAATGGTTTACATCCCCAAACTCTGATTTTCGATGGAGGCAAGATTAACTATTTTGGCGTAATCGGCAGCATTGAGGTCGTTGAAGAAGTAGTGAATGGGGTTTACCAATACGCCATTCACAAACACCTCGTAATGTAAATGGGGAGCAGTAGATAGGCCTGTGTTGCCAACATAGCCAATGAGGTCTCCACGCTTTACGCGCTGCCCTTGCGAAACAGTAAATCCATGCATGTGTGCAAATCGAGTGCGATACCCAAAGCCGTGGTTAATCTCAATCACTTTGCCATATCCACTAAAACTAAATTCTAATTTGTCAATCGTGCCATCGGCTGTGGCATAAATGGGTGTTCCAATTTGGGCGGCAAAATCTACACCGGTGTGCATCTTGCGCACTTTGTATACCGGGTGGATGCGCATGCCAAAACCAGAAGCCAAGGCAATCAATTCTTTGTTGGCCACTGGCTGAATAGCAGGAATGGCCGCAAGCAATTTTTCTTTGTTCTCGGCCAACGCAATAATTTCATCTTGCGATTTTGATTCGATGTACACTTTACGTTTTAGTTTGTCAACACCTTCGAAGAGTTTCAACACCACATCTTCATGCACGATCTTTTTCTTGCGGATTTCTTCATAGCGGTCAGTGCCGCCTACTCCGGCCTCGCGCACATTTTGATCAATTGGCTCAGCACCCAACACGGCTCTGTAAATGTTATCATCGCGGTATTCCATGTTGGCCAATTCTTCATCCAATTTGGCCACTTGGTTTTGCAAATTGCTGTAGAGGTATTCCAATTCTTTCACCTCATTTTTCAAAAACATTTCGCGTGGCGATTCAAAATAATTGTAAAATAAAAATACAATGCCCACGGCCATGCCAAGTGTAAGGGCCAACAGTCCGAGTGCGTTGAGCACCATATCGGTGGTGGTAGTTTTGATGCGCTCGTACTTACACGTTTCGGTATCGTAGTAATACTTGATGCGTGCCATATTATTGCGGTCTAAATGCTTTGATTACTTCTTCCTTGCACTCCAAAAAGGGGCCTTCCAATAGGTCGATGCAATAGGGTATTGCGGGGAAGACGGCCTCCAGGCATTGCCGGATAGCCCTTGGTTTGCCAGGCAAATTTACAATTAAAGTTTTATTTCTGATACCGGCCGTTTGGCGCGATAAAATCGCGGTGGGCACATATTGCAAACTCACTTGCCTCATCAATTCGCCAAAACCGGGCATCATTTTGTTGCAAACGGCTTCTGTTGCTTCAGGGGTTACATCGCGCTTGGCGGGGCCGGTGCCACCGCACGTCACGATCAAGCAACAATTTTGTTGATCGGCCATTTCAATCAAGGTTTGCTCAATCAAATATTGTTCATCGGGTATTACCGCATACACTGGAATCCATGTGCTTTTGAGAAATTCATTCAGGGTAGCTACAATGGCCTTGCCGGGAATGTCTTCATACTCCCCACGACTGGCGCGGTCAGATACGTTGATGATGCCGATGTGGATGGAAGAAGAAGTCAGAAGTTAGAAATTAGAAGTTAGAATATAGGAGTTAGAAGTTAGGAGACTGTTTCATGATTTAAAATGTCTAACATAAGATTTAGTACATCTTGACAATTGACCATTTTCGCGAAAAAGTAGGCGGCCTACATTTTCAAATTTTCAAATTGATTCATTTTCAAATCAACTTCCATTCACCTTCCCACTTTCTCACTCACGCGTCCTTTCTTAAAAACCTGTCTCCCTTTGTTCACTCCTTTTCGGATTTCTTTTTGTTTTTCTACAGGCAATTCAAGAATGGTTTTACACTCGGTAGAGCAGCAGTTGTTAAATTTCTCGGCACACTCCGCGCATTGAATGAACAACAAATGGCAGCCATCGTTTTTGCAGTTGGTGTGCGTGTCGCACGGTTTGCCACATTGATGGCACTGGCTGATGATTTCATCAGAGATCCGTTCGCCCAAGCGTTCGTCAAACACAAAATTTTTGCCCACAAATTTATTTTCCAACCCTTGGTCTTTCACTTGACGAGCATATTCAATAATGCCGCCATCCAATTGAAATACATTTTTAAAACCGCGATGCTTAAACCAGGCACTGGCTTTTTCGCAACGAATGCCGCCTGTGCAATACATCAATAAGTTTTTGTCTTTTTGCTCGTGAAGTAAGTCTTCCACTACTTTCAATTCTTCTCGAAACGTATCGACATCTGGGCAGATGGCATTTTTAAAGTGGCCCACTTCGCTCTCGTAGTGGTTGCGCATGTCCACAATAATCGTTTCAGACTTTTCGGCCAAGGCATTAAACTCTTGAGCATTTACATGTGTGCCTTTGTCGGTTACGTCAAAGGTGTCGTCATTCAAGCCATCGGCCACAATTTTGTTGCGCACTAATATTTTAAGTTTGAAGAACGATTTCCCATTGTCGTCTACCGCGGTATTTAAGCGGATGCCGTTTAGAAAAGTGATGCTGAAAAGTTTTTCCTTAAATTCTTCAAGTAAATCAGTAGGCACACTGATTTGTGCGTTCAGGCCTTCCTTCGCAACATAAATTCGACCCAATACGTCAATGCTTTGAAGCAAAAGGTATAATTCATCGCGAAAAGTTTTGGGTTCGGTAATGTGGTGGTACTTGTAAAACGAAATAGTGGTGCGTGCCTGCTCAGTTTTTTGCAACCGAGCTTTGAGTTCTTTGCCATTTATGCGATTGTAAAGCGCCATAGTTTTATTCAGTTCGCAAAGATAAGGAGATAATATAAAATGCTGGTACGGTTAGGCAGCCTCCACAAACATAAAACCCTTGGCATCAGCACCTTCATAAAAATCGACTTGTTTGCCAATGAGGTACATGGTATGTTTTTTATCCACCAGCACCGGCACACCGCTCGCTACATAGTGCAAATCGTTGGGTTTTTGCTTGTCAAAGCCGATAATCAGCGAAACCCCTCCGCAGCCACCGCCTTTTATTCCCAAGCGCAAGGCATATCCTTCCGGAATATTTTTGGTGTGCATAATGTTTTGCACTTCTTCGGCTGCCCGCGCGGTAAGGGTAATGGGTTGTATGTTGTCAAACATTTAGATCCCTTTCAATTTTTTAGGATTACGAGAGGTGTGAAAAACTCTTGAAACAATCATTTTATCAGTTTGCGCATCAACTCGGTATATAATTTTATATGAAAAAGCAACGAGGTACCTATACTCAGATTTTTTATGCTTTAAAAGTGGCTCAACTTGACCAATTGATGAATGCGTTTCAAGATTTTTAGTTAATAGTAAAATCCTTTCTAGAACAATTGAAGCATAGGTTAGCCCTCTTTCATCTCTTACATAAGTAATTGCCTTTTCTAATTGAGAAAAAGCCCTCGATGACCAAATTACTTTAGCCATTTCTTGGACTTCTCCTCAACCTCTTGCTGCGAAATAAAATCCCCTCTCATGACCTGCTCCTCCGACTCTTCAATATCCACTAATAGTGCTAGTTGATCGTAAATATCATCTAGTCGAGTATCTTCTTTTACATCTCCAGCAATTTGTAAAAGATGCTCTTTTAGTTTTTCGCTGCTCATATTGTTAACCTTTATGATTTAAAATTAGCTAAATTTCAACACTTTTGTTCTTAAATAAATTCCTTATGAATGCGCTGATTGAATTAATAAAAATTATTGCTCCGGCTTCGTTGGTGTTGTACGCAGTTTACATGTTGGTTCGGGCACAAATCAGGCGAGAGCTTGATTTGAAAAAATTGGAAGTTCGCTCGCGCAGCATCGAAACTATTTTGCCCGCCCGCCTTCAGGCCTACGAGCGGATGGTGTTGTTCTTGGAGCGCATCTCTCCACAAAACCTATTGATCCGATTGAACAACCCAGGCTTTTCCGCACGCGATTTTCAAAAAATATTGCTGGACGAGATTCGCAACGAATACAACCACAACGTGTCGCAGCAAGTGTACATGGGCGAAGAAGTATGGAGTCAAGTAAAAAATGCGAAAGAAGATTTGATTATTCTCATCAACGAAGCAGCCACCCGCTTGGCACCCGATGCTACCAGCATCGACTTGTCAAAAAAGATTTTTGAAATGGCCATGGATAAGCAAGTGGACTTGATTGGCCACGCATTGACGGAACTGAAAAAAGAAATTCAACAAATCTTTTAATGCCATGGCCAAAACCGCATTGCTTATTGGATCAACGGGTTTGATTGGGCAACAAATATTGGAGCTTTTGCTAGTCGATTCAGATTACGAAAAAGTGATTGCCATTAGTCGAAAACCATTGGCTAACAGCAATCCAAAACTGCAAAATGTAATTTGTGAGTTAAAGCAGCTTGCCGACTTCAAGAATTCATTTTTGGCGGACGATGTTTTTTGCTGCCTTGGCACCACCATGAAAACGGCTAAGTCGAAAGAGGCATTTCGGGCGGTGGATTTTGATGCGCCTTTACAAATAGCGCAGTTGACAAAAGCGCTAGGCACTCGGCAATATTTGTTAGTCTCTGCTTTGGGTGCCAATAAAGATTCAGGCATTTTTTATAATCGCGTAAAAGGCGAAGTAGAAGAGGCCATTGCTCGCGTTGGTTTTGAGTCATTTCATGTGATGCGGCCATCGCTATTAACGGGGCCACGACAAGAACATCGTGCAGGGGAAAAAGCTGCCCAAGTCGCTTATCAAATTTTTGGTTTTCTGATTCCAAAAAAATATTTGGCCATTGAATCGAGCAAGGTGGCAAGAGCCATGTTAAGGATAGCCAAGAAAAATCAAAAAGGCTTGGTCATTCACGAATCTGTAGAACTGCAAGATTATTAAAAAATGATAGCCGTCATTCAACGCGTAACCGCTGCTTCCGTAGAAATTGATAAGCTAAAGAAAGCCTCCATCCAAAAAGGTCTTTTGATTTTGCTTGGTATTGAAGAGGCCGATGGCGATGAGGACATGGAATGGCTTTCTTCTAAAATTGTCAACCTCCGGATCTTCAACGATGCGCAGGGTGTGATGAATATAAGCGTGAAGGACGATGGTGGAGAAATTCTTTTGGTCAGTCAATTTACGTTGCAAGCCAGCACCAAAAAAGGCAACCGCCCCAGCTACATTAAAGCGGCAAAGCCCGAAGTGGCCATCCCCATCTATCAAAGAATGATTTTGAAAGTGGCCGAGCAATTGGGCAAGCCTATTCAAACGGGTGAGTTTGGTGCCGATATGAAAATTGAATTGGTGAACGATGGCCCCGTGACGATTGTGATCGATACGAAGAATCGGGTTTAACTTTACATTTCCTCAAAGTTTTTCTCAAGAAGCTTTACTTTTTTCAAGTCTGAACGAGTCTTTACGCGTTCTAGCATTTACAGCTAACTTTTTTGAGTTTCTAAGTTTTAGTTTAGCCCGTCTTTCCTTATGTTTCTTAATTATTTCTCTAAACTGGAGTAGTTCCTCTTTGGTCCACGGTTCGGATTTGATAATAAAATCAACATTTTTAGGTTCTCTGATTAGTCCCATAAACTTATTCTTTAAAATATCTTGAAATTAATTTATTTGCAGCAACCGGGTCGATGAACATTCTTTGCCTAATCAAATGGGTTGCACCTAAAGTTTTTTTTTAATGTTCAATTAAGGCAGTTTTGCTATCAAAAGCTACATAACCATCATATCCTTTGTCGAGTGAGGCTTTACAGGCAAATGCCACCAGATTTCCAGGTACTCCGAGGTATATCTTATCTTTTCCTTTATTGAATTTTGAACTTTCGATTAAGTGCATAAAGATGTGGTCACTTTTGTCTTCGATGCTCAAAAGCCCTTGAATAATGGATGGATTGTTTATAGTACTCAACTTGTAAACTTCGTTAGTGAAAGTTAGGAGTTCAAGTTTCCAATTGAAGACCCATTCTGGTTTCTTTATTGATTTTAAATCTTCTTTTCTAAGCCTAGTTATTTCAGTGTTAAATAACTCACCTGTCAAAGAGTTTTCGATTGAATTTGTAAGCTTATCAATCTCTAAATTTAGTTGACGAGTTGGTCTTTGTTTCACATCTAAATTTACCAATTATTTTTCTATTTTCGAAAGTTTAAGAATTGTTTACACAAATCCTTGTGCGATATCACTGGTTCAATAATAATGTTATTACCTTATCGTCTAAAATTGTACTTTCATAGCTCAATTTTTAAATCATGATTGCCACCTCCACTTCAGGCCTCAACCGACAAAAAGAAATTTATACCAATGGTTTTGCTGGCATTGCTCCGTTGGTGCCCATTGATCCTTCTTTGCTGGAGGAACAAGCTGCCAGAAAAATGTCTGCGCAGGCCAAAGGCTATATCATTGGTGGGGCAGGTATCGAATCAACTATTCGCAACAACCGCTCGGCTTTTGATCAATACAAAATCGTTCCACGCATGTTGTGCAATGTAAGTGAGCGCGATACGAGCATTGAATTGTTTGGACAAAAACTGGCTTCTCCTTTTTTGTTAGCACCCATCGGTGTATTAGAAATGGTTCATGCCGAGGCGGATGTAGCCGTTGGCCGTGCGTCTGCGTCATTAAATATTCCCTATATTTTTTCCAACCAATCATCTAAACCAATGGAAGAAGTAGCAAAGGCGATGGGCAATAGTCCACGGTGGTTTCAATTATATTGGAGCAAGTCGCGTGAAATAGTGGCAAGTTTTGTGCAGCGTGCCGAGAAGTGTGGATGCAGCGCCATCGCGGTAACGCTCGATACCACCATGCTCGGTTGGCGCACGCGCGATTTGGACTTGGCCTATTTGCCTTTTATGGAGGGCAAAGGCATTGCACAATACACATCCGATCCTGTTTTTCAAAAACTGATGGACGAACCTGTTCCTTCTGAGAAGAGAACGGTTACCTGGCAATCGTTGTCGGGGTTGATTACGCTAGTGAATAATTATCCTGGCTCAGGATTTTTTTCGAAACTCCGATCGGGTCGCCCGATTAAAGCCGTTCAAAAATTTGTTTCCATTTATTCTAACCCTGCACTTACGTGGGATGATTTGAAATTTCTACGTGAGCACACCAAACTCCCGATTTTACTCAAAGGCATTTTGCATCCAGACGATGCGCGTAAAGCCCTTGATTATGGAATGGACGGAATGATTATCTCCAATCATGGGGGCAGACAAGTGGATGGTTCCATTAGCACGTTTGAAGCATTGCCTAAAATAGCCGAAGCCATCAATAAAAGAATTCCAATTTTGCTGGATAGCGGAGTGCGCGGTGGAGCTGATGTATTTAAAGCATTGGCGTTGGGCGCAAGTTCTGTGTGCATCGGCAGACCGTATGTGTATGGATTGACGTTGGCTGGAGAAGAATGGGTAAAGCAAGTACTGCGAAATTTTTTGGCTGACTTTGAATTGACCATGGGGCTGGCTGGCTGCAAAAATAGTAGCGAGATTTCGCGCGAAGCGTTGCTATAAATGAAACGGACAGTAATTGTATATGCGTTGGCATTGGCCATTTTGATATCGCTGTTGAAAATGTTGGAGTACCGTTATTTTGTCCGCGATTTGACTTTGTTACCGAAATGGGAGAAAAATACTTTGAAAAGTTAAGGGCTGATGGCATGAGTCAGGCGAAAATAGATGAGTATGCTGCGATGTATGAAAATCCATTTATTCGATTCCCGATGACGCTAATGGAGATTGCCCCTGTTGGGATTTTGATTTCGTTGATTTCAGCAGGGCTGTTGAGAATGAAAGGATTTCTGCCAGCTTCTTCAACTAACTGATAACTCTTAAAACAATAAAAAAAAGAATTCGTATGCAATCAAAAGCCAAAACAGTAAAGGAGTATTTAGAATCACTTCCTGAAGACAGAAAGAAAATCATCAGCGATTTGCGAAAAGTAGTTTCCAAAAATCTTCCGAAAGGGTTTGAAGAAACCATGAACTACGGCATGATCGGATATGTGGTTCCTCATAAACTTTATGCCAAAGGCTATCATACCACACCCGAATTACCATTGCCGTTTATCAACATCGCCTCGCAGAAAAATCATATTGCCGTATATCACATGGCATTGAATGGAACACTAATCACATGGTTAAAAGACGAGTGGAAAAAGCATACCGATAAAAAATTAGAAATGGGCAAGAGCTGTTTGCGATTTAAAAAAGCGGAAGATGTGCCACTCAAATTAATTGGGGAACTTGCAACAAAATTAACCCCCGCAGAGTGGATTAAAATCTATGAGGAATATTTGACCGAAAGAAAAAAATAAAGCAAGAAATGAAACTATTAGTGGGAATCTGGTTTGTGCTAAGTGCCGAAATGGGTGGAAAAGATATCACCGCAGCATTTGCCAATGAGCGAATGGAAATCACCGACACGGGTTATAAAATATGGTCGGGTAATATAGTAACCGATATTGGCCTCTTGTCATTTAATGAAGGTGCGGGTGAGTTAGACATCGTGGGCACCGAGGGACCCAACATAGGCAAAACGTTCAAAGGCATTTACAAAATGGAAGGTGATAATGTGGTTATATGTTATAGTCTAGCTAATCGACCTGATAAGTTTGAGACGAATGCCGAGAATAATTGGGTATTGATAAAATGGACACGTAAACAATAATAACTAATGACAAATATGAAACGAGTAACAGGTTTGGGCGGTGTGTTTTTTAAAACCAGTGACCCTAAAAAAATCAAGGAATGGTACGGCAAGCATTTAGGGCTGCCGGTAGACGAGTATGGTGCATCTTTTAAATGGATTGAAGTGGACAAGCCAGATGCCAAAGAGCCGGCCGTTACTGCTTGGAGCACATTCGATGAAAATACAAAGTACTTTGAGCCCAGCCAAAAACCGTTCATGTTCAACTATCGGGTGGAGAATCTGGTTGAACTACTAAAAGTGTTAAAAGGAGAAGGCGTTGAAATTGTAGGTGAGATTCAAGAATATCCGTACGGTAAGTTTGGATGGATCATGGATCCAGATGGAAACAAGGTAGAACTTTGGGAGCCGATGGATGGGTAGCTATGACAATTTTTTTGTAATTTTATGAAATGGGAGACACCAGTAAGCACCTAACATCTTTTAAAGTAGAGAATTTCAAACGCTTTGAATCTTTCGAGATGAAAGATTTGGGGCAGTTTAATTTAATTGTAGGAGATAATAATGTGGGGAAGACAAGTGTGTTAGAGGCGCTATTGGTATGTCCAGAATCTTGGATTTTCCTTAATAGATTGCATGTTGCGTTAGATTTTAGAAATTTTACAGGAAACAATCCAAAGCAAGGAGATTTGGAGTTTTACTCAAACAGAAACGTCCATATAAGTGAGCGATATACAGTTTCTTTTAATTCGACTTTTTCAGACGGAACGGAACAAATTAATGCTCTTGAGTTTGAACAAAGAATAAGATTCATTACAAAAGGTTTTTCTGACCAATCAAAGACTTATACTTTCTACGATCAAACTGGAATTAACTATAATCTTAACACTCCTTTTGTTCCTTTTTACAATGGTCATGATTCTGACTTAACTAATTTTTATTCAAAGCTTCAAAATAGCAAGACTTTAAAAAGAAATTTCATTAAAAGCTTGAATACCATAGTTCCAGATTTGGAAGAGATTGAATTGTCTAGTCCTTTTTTTGATTCCAAGCCTTATTTGATTGTTTATCAAAAGCATATCGAAACAACCCTTCCACTAGCCATGTTTGGAGACGGTACAATCAAACTCTTTAGACTATTGGCTGAGATTGTGATAAACCGCGGAAACAGATTAATGATTGATGAGATTGATACAGGAATCTATTTCAAGAGATTTAAAAATTTCTGGAAAGTAATTCTTCAAACTGCTAAGGATAACGATGTTCAACTTTTCATGACTACCCATAATGAAGAATGTATTCGTTACTTCAAGGAAGTAATTGACGAGGATTTGCCCGAGTTTAAAAAAGATGTCCGAAATATTACATTAGTTGAGAACGCCAAAACAAAAGAAGTAACTGCGCATACCTATGACTTTGAGCAGTTTGAGCATGCCATTAATGTTGGGAATGAGGTAAGGGCATAATGAGATCCGATTTTTCTTTAATTGTTGAAGGTAAGGAAGACATAAGATTCCTTGAAGACTTTATTTCTTACCATTTCAGTCACAATGTTAATCGTGCTAATTTTATTGAAGTCAGTGGCAAAAGTGAATCTTTACATAAAGCTAAAGTTGATATTCAAAAAAGCTCGGTTAACAAACTGAACATCCTAATCTTTGATGCAGATGATCTTGATTATGATTCTTCAGTAACCAACATTACTAATAAAAGTAAAGAACTTACGTTGAAATTTGATTCAATTTTCCTTTTTCCAAATAATCAAGAAAAAGGAAATCTTGAGTCATTATTAAGGAAATCTGTTGCAAAAGGAAATGAATCACTATTTGACTGCATTGAAGATTATGTAAAATGTAGAGATAAGATTGGGATTAAAAATCAAAACCATATTGATGAGAAGGAAAAGCTTTACATTTATCACGGTTCGTTTAAAGATTCAGGAAGGGCAAAGGGTTCTGAGAGAAAATACTTGGACAAAGAAATCTGGGATTTAGATAGCCTGCATCTACAACCATTGAAGGATTTTTTGCAAAAAGTGCTCTTTTAATCAAACCTTCGCATAGTTCTTAAACCAACTATGGATAGTCATGAACAATACGCCCAACACAGCTTCTTTAAAAATCCCTGCTGACATTTTGCTTTGTCCCTTGGTGCGGTCTGTGAAAATGATCGGCACTTCTGTGAGTTTGAATTTGTACTTCCAAGTCAAAAATTTCATTTCGATTTGAAAGGCGTAGCCAATAAACCTTACCTTTTCTAAATGAATGGACTGCAAAACTTTTTTTCGATAGCAAACAAAGCCTGCGGTGGTATCGTGAATGGGCATGCGCGTAATGAAACGAACATACTTGCTGGCAAAGTAAGACATCAGCACTCTGCTCATGGGCCAGTTTACCACGTTCACGCCATTGGAGTAACGTGAACCCACCGCCAAGTCGTTTTTACCTTCTTCGCAAGCCAAATACAAGCGAATCAAATCTTTGGGGTTGTGTGAAAAATCAGCATCCATTTCCAATACATATTCATACGGCCTATCAAACGACCATTGGAAGCCCGCAATGTAGGCCGTACCCAGCCCAAGCTTACCAGTCCGCTGCATCAAATGTAATTTGGTTTCTTGCTGGTTGAATTTTTGCTGAAGTGATTTTACAATATCAGCTGTGCCATCGGGCGAGCCATCGTCTACGATCAACACATGAAAATCTTTTGGCAACGAAAATACCTCTTCAATTATGCCTTGAATATTTTCCTTCTCATTATAAGTAGGAATAATGACGAGTGCGTTGCTCATGCGCTTTTGGTTAAGACAAAACTAAGGATAATTATTTTAGATTTGTGACTTCTGCCGCTAGATTTATCCCCCTCTCTTTATGAATAAATGTGTCTTTTTAGATCGTGATGGTGTACTGAATGAAGACAACCCCAACTACACCTACCAAGTAGAGAAGTTTAAAATTTTGCCGGGCGTAGTTGAAGGCCTTCGGCTGCTAAAAGCAAATGGATATAAATTGATTGTGGTGACCAATCAATCGGGCATTGCCCAAGGGTTGTACACCCAGCAGCAGATGCACGCTTGTCATCACTATTTTCAGCAACAAAGCGACCACGCCATCGATCATTTTTATTTTTGCCCGTATCACCCCACCGTTACTGCATCGCTCGCTCGCAAGCCAAGCGGTTTGATGTTTGAAAAGGCAAAGGCAAAATTTGAAATCGACTTTTCGCAATCGTGGATGGTGGGCGATCGTGGTCGGGATATTATCCCCGCAAGGGAACTGGGCATTCGAACTATTCAGATTGGTCATGACATTGAACCCGAAAATGAAGCCGACTACAAGGTTTTAAGTTTATTAGAAGCGGCTCACCTAATTTTGAAAAAGTAGTTTGGCTATAACTCTAAATTTATAGCACAAAAAAACCAACCCCATGAAAGATTTACTCGTTGCTGCTTGATTGTAGCGTAAGCAAAATCACAAACATTTGAAGGCATTATAAAGTAGTCTGTGAAAGGTCGATGAAAATGACCGATCTAGAATGAAAGCCCAGTTTTGTTCCAAAAATATCAAGACAAATCGTTTGTGTTGGACAGAAAAACAAAATGTATTCCGCTTTACGATTGTAGTTTAAAATTGAATTTAGGTCAACCTTTAGCTAAACCTTCGACACTTTCAACTTCGTAGGCTTTTGCCGTTTCGGTGCTTGCCATTCTTCATAGCCCAAAATTTTCATCATGCTCTCGCTCGTTTGCTCGGGCGCAAAAAGCTCCGTAGAAATTTCGCCATCTTCATTGCGATCAATGAGTACATGTTTGGGGGCTGGGATTAGGCAATGCTGAATGCCTCCATAACCGCCCAGCGATTCTTGATAAGCACCTGTGTGAAAGAAGCCAATGTACAACGGCTCTTCGTCATTGATCATAGGCAAGAATACCTCACCTGTATGTGCTTCTGAATTATAATAATCTTGGCTGTCGCATGTAAGTCCGCCAATATTGATTTTATGATACGGATCATCCCACTTGTTCAACGCCATCAAAATGTATTTCTGATTCATGCCCCACACATCGGGCAAGTGGGTAATAAACGAGCCATCAATCATGTACCAGAGCTCTTTGTCGTTTTGCAATTTTTGATCGACTACGGAATAAAGAACAGCTCCACTTTCGGCCACTGTGAAACTTCCAAATTCCGTAAAGATGTTCGGTACGGGCACATTGTTTTTCTCACAAATCCACTTGATGTTTTCCACAATCTGCTCGATCATGTACTTGTAATCATAATGAAAGGTGAGGGAAGTTTTTACAGGAAAGCCACCGCCAATATCAATCGAATCGAGCGTATCGCAGATTTTGCGCATTTCGCAATACTTAAAAATAAAGCGGCTGAGCTCGCTCCAATAATAGGCAGTGTCTTTGATGCCGGTGTTAATGAAGAAGTGCAACAGTTTTAATTTGGCTTTGCTGCTGGTGGCGATTTTTTCTTTGTAAAGGGTATTGATATCATTGTAGCGAATGCCCAAACGCGAAGTGTAGAATTCAAACTTTGGCTCTTCATCGGCCGCTACACGGATGCCTACTTGATAAGGTCGGTTGACATTTTTTTCGTAGGTATCGATTTCGGTGAGGTTGTCCAAAATAGGCACGCAGTTAAAACCATCGTTAAGCAAGTCGGTAATGTGCTGGCGATAGGGGGCCATCTTATAGCCATTGCAAAGAATAAAGGTGTCTTTGGTAATTTTACCGCGGCCATACAATGTTTTCACAATGGGAATATCGAAGGCCGAAGACGTTTCAATGTGAATGTTGTTTTTCAGCGCCTCTTCTAACACAAAGTCGTAGTGAGATGATTTGGTACAGTAGCAATAGGTATAGTTGCCATTATACTTAAACCGCTCCATGGCATTTTTGAAGGCCGCTTGCGCAAAGCGAATATTCTCGCTGATTTTTGGCAGATAGGTAATCTTGGTAGGCGTTCCATACTCTTTAATGATGTCCATAAGCGGTACATCGTTAAAAATAAGTTCGTGTTCTCGTACCTTAAACTCTTTCTGGGGAAATTCAAAGGTTTGTTCAATCAACTCGCGGTAGCTCTTCATCTTGGATTAAAAATCGGGTAACATTGATTTTGGCATAAAAAAAGACTTCAAAAGTGAGATAATTTTGCCATCTTTGCAATACACTACAAGTATGGTTACTTCCATTTATAGGCTTACCTTCTCCATAGCCCACGCTTTGCCCGATTACTGACGGAATACCTTCAGCAAAATCCATTTTTCAGTTTTCGATTATATCATTTTAGTTCAGAATTTAATTAAGCATTTGTGAAAGGGAAGGAAATAAAAATCATCGAAGTAAAATCCGAAATCGGTGCCGGAACACGTGGCGCAAGTTTGGGCGTAGAAGCGATGAAAATTGCCAGTCTTGATTTAAAGTCAGATTTGTTTCGTAAATACGATTCCATTGAAGTTGAAAATGTAAACGAACTTTTGTTTGACGGGGCAGAGCACGCCTACGCCAAGTTTATTGATGGAGTGTTGATCATGGAAGAGCGCGTGTGCCTAGAGGTGTACGAACAGATTTTTGACGATTACTTCCCCTTGATTATGGCGGGCGACCATTCCACCGCTTACGGTACGATTGCCGGCATTAAAAAAGCAAACCCGAAAAAGCGATTGGGCGTCATTTGGATTGATGCCCATGCCGATATTCACACTCCTTTCACTACGCCATCGGGCAATATGCACGGCATGCCATTGGCCATGGCGCTTGACTTTGATAATTTAGAGTGCAAAGTAAACGACCCGCGTGGTGAAACGCTCGATTACTGGGAGCAAATAAAAAACGTGGGCACACAAGGTGCAAAAATTTTGCCCGAAGACTTGGTGTACGTAGCCGTACGCGATTTTGAAAAGCCCGAGAACTACATCATTAATAAATACAACATTAATTTTATTGAAGTAGAAGACGTCAAAAAATTAGGAGCCGATAACATTGCCCACAAAGCATTGAAGATGTTGGAGCATTGCGATTTGATTTATGTGTCATTTGATGTGGATAGCATTGATAGCCGATTCTCTACCGGCACGGGCACTCCTGTGCCCAACGGCCTTACAGTGGAGGAGGCTAAACTTCTCAATTCAGAACTCTGCAAAGACCCCCGAGTTTGTGCCTGGGAGATTGTTGAGATTAATCCAACACTAGATACGGAAAACCGTATGGCCGAAAGTGGGTTCGAGATTTTGGAGGCTTCTGCTAAGTCCATTGAGACAAGGCCTGTGTTGGCGGATTGAAAAATTGTAATGACACTTTCTTGAATGATTAATTAGAACTTCGGATTCTTTCTTCCTGTCTCAATTTTCACCATCGTTTCGCGCACGGCAATAGCGGGCAATGTTTCGCGATTAATTTTCACATAATCTGATACCATGCTCTTGTGGTAGCGCACCATGCTTCGCAGTAGCCACGAGATCGCTTTTGTAATCAATATTTCTTTTTCGCCCTTCAATCGGTCGATGAGGGTGAACCCTAACTTTGCCAACGCTTTATTCGCTTCTTTGCTGATTGGCGAACAGAGAAACACCAACGATGCCCTTCGCTTGTTGATGTTATTGCTTTTTGAAAAGGTAAGCAATAGTTTTTTCCACGTGGTCAGGTTCGATGGAATCTCAGTAATGGGGTATTTTCCAGTGCATAGCGTATCTACCTCTGCCCACCCTTCCACATGGTTGAGCCACTCGTCAAAATAGGTGGGATCAAAGCTTCGTTGCTCTTCTGTTGATAAGTCGAGGAGCATTCCTGCTATCATTTTCTCTGTGGCACTTTTGCCTTTTACCAAACTTGTGATCAATTTTTGAAAGCCATCGGCCTTCATGGTTTTATGATCGCGCATCCATTCTTTGGCAATCAATCGCAGCGTGGGGCTGTCGATGGCGTACTTTGGGTGAGCGTTGCCTAAGTATCCCACCAAAAAGGTATGCTGCGTGGGTGTGTTGGCGTTTTCCTTAATGAGACTTAAAATCTCTTGATGGTGCTTGTTCATCGAACTGTTTTACTTTTTCGATTCGGCAAAATACTCGCATACTTTACTCATCACGCATTCGGCACACTTCGGGTTAGTAGGCCTGCATATTTCGCGACCGAGAAAAGAAATGGACATGCCCACTTCGCCCCAGTCTTTGGCATCTAGCGTATCCATCATTTGTTTCTCTAACTTCTTGGGGTCAGTCCCTTTGGCAATGCCCAGGCGTGGTGCCGCGCGCACTACGTGTAAATCCACAATGATGCCTTCGGCCGGCAAGCCCATTTCACGCAAAATCACGTTGGCTGATTTTCGACCAATGCCGGGAAGAGCGGTAAGCGTTTCTAAGGTGGTGGGAATATTTTTGTTGTCTTTTATTTCTGACGCCAACCCAAGCAACCACTTTGTTTTGTTGCCAAAGTTACGCACATCGCTGATGTATTTTTGCAGCGATTCGGCATCTGCTTTCGCAAGGGCTTTCATATCCGGAAAGGCAGCGAAAAGCGCGGGCGCTAATTTATTGATGTGCCGATCGGAGTCTTGTGCAGAAAGTACCACCATCACGATCAATTCATAAAAATTTCCGTACTCCAGCGGGTGCTTTTTGCCTTTGTATTGTTTGATGAGGGGTTGTATATCTTTTTTCCAATTGACGGTTGCCATACTAATAAATTTTAAAGAAAGTTAGTAAAATTGAGGACAAGTATTCTGTTCTAAAGTCCAAAATAAAACCAACCCACCGTGGCTGGTACGGTAACGGATCAGCAGAAGAGACCGATTCTGAGAAGAGGGAAGATAATAGGAGGGTGGAGTTGGTGAAGATGTAATTGTTTAATTGGCAACAGCTTCCCTAGATTGACCTAGTCGCTTTAAGATAGGGTAGTTGAACAGCACCAGCGCCACAGCGATAATGGAATAACCAATTACCTGAATCGCAGAAGCACTTTCGTGAAAGGCCAAAAAAGCGAGCGTAAAATTGATGAGGGGATTGATGTACATCAAAATACCGATGGTGGCCGCATTGATGCGGTTGAGTGCATATAAGTTGAGGAACAGCGGCAGCACGGTGAAGAATAGCGCAATGCAAAACACGATGGTGTAAAAGTGCAGATCCACCACCACGGTGCCGACCAGTTGCGCGAAAAACACATTCATGATGCAGAACGCAAACACCACTTGTACGGCCAGCACCACCAATCGGTTGAAGCCCTGATTTTTTCGTTGGGTGATCAAGTACAACGCATACGAAAAAGCAATCAACAAACTGTACCACAATTCGGAAATATTATTGATACCCATCAGCACGCAACTGATGGCACACAATAAGATGGCGGCCCACTGCACGGCCACCATTTTCTCGCGCAGCAGAAGGTAGCCCAACGCGGCCGTTACCACTGGGCAAATGAGATACGAGAACGAAGCCGTTTTGATGTTGACGGCATTGACCACATAAATGAACACCAGCCAATTGACAGTGAGCAGCAAACCGCCTAACAAAGTAAGTACGATGGCAGTTCGCTTAGCGGGTGCATCCAATGCTCGGAGCAGTGCCACATTTTCGCGAAACTTCTTTCGCAGAAACACGCTCAAAATCACGATAAGGATGACGAGTGAGAATAGAATCCGGAAGTAGAGAATTTCACCTGCAGGGTGTGTGCTTACAGTGCGTAGAACAAGTGGAAAAAATCCCCAGACGAGAAATGCGGCAATGGCTGAGGCGTAGTGCTTACTCATAAAGTGTGCCGAAATGGTTGCTAGGTAATAAAAAAGAATGAGAATTAGGCATGGTCAAACGGTTAAGCCTATACAGTGGTCACTACTTATCCACACCCCTCAACTTTCTCCTTCTCTCTTTCAACTTATTCCGTATTTTCGCGTCAAAATTTTAACACCATTATGAGCAACCGCCCCATTTCCGCTTTCATCGAAAAAAACTATTTGCACTTTAACGCGGCCGCACTTGTAGATGCTGCCAAAGGCTATAAAAAACACATTGCCGAGGGCAAGAAAATGCTGTTGTCGCTTGCGGGCGCCATGAGCACGGGCGAGCTGGGCATCAGCTTTGCCGAAATGATCCGCCAAAATAAAGTGCATATCATTTCGTGCACGGGTGCCAACTTAGAGGAGGACATCATGAATTTGGTGGCGCACTCGCACTACAAGCGCATTCCGAATTATAGAGATTTAACACCCGAGCAAGAGTGGGATTTGTTGCAAAATCATTTGAACCGTGTAACGGACACGTGCATACCAGAAGAGGAAGCGTTTCGCAGATTGCAAGCGCACCTGTTCAAAGTGTGGAAAGATGCCGAAGACAAAGGAGAGCGTTTGTTTCCGCACGAGTTCATGTTCCGCATGATCAACAGCGGTGATTTGAAACAATATTATGAAATCGACCCGAAGAACAGTTGGATGATTGCGGCTGCTGAACGAAACATGCCGATGGTAGTGCCGGGCTGGGAAGACAGCACAATGGGAAATATTTTTGCTTCGTACTGCCTCACAGGCGAACTGAAAGCCAGCACGATGAAGAGCGGTATTGAGTACATGGTGTGGTTGGCCGATTGGTACACGAACAACGCAACCGAACATGGAATTGGGTTTTTTCAAATCGGTGGCGGCATTGCGGGTGACTTCCCAATTTGCGTAGTGCCAATGTTGCACCAAGATTTGGAACGCGATGGTGTGCCGTTCTGGAGTTATTTCTGTCAGATTTCAGATTCCACTACTAGCTACGGTTCGTATTCTGGTGCTGTGCCCAATGAAAAAATCACGTGGGGCAAGTTAAGCATCGATACGCCTAAGTTTATTGTTGAGAGCGATGCGACTATTGTGGCGCCTTTGATGTTTGCGTACATACTTGATATGTAGAAATACAGTTAACCACAGAGGGCGCGGAGGAACGCAAAGGAAATATAGTAAAAGCTCTGCGCAACTTTGCAGTTTCTGCGGTTGCAAATGCATTATGACTGAGAACGAGATTTCAGAAAAGATTATCGGCTGCGCCATTCAGGTTCACAAAGAACTAGGTCCCGGTCTTTTGGAATCATCGTACGAATCGTGCCTTGAATATGAATTGATACAATCAGGATTGTTTGTAGAGAGGCAGAAGCCACTTCCACTTGTTTATAAAGATGTAAAACTTGATTGTGGATATCGAATGGATTTGGTGGTTGAAAACAAAGTGATTATTGAAGTTAAATCAGTCGAAGCACTGAATGATATCTTCTTGGCACAAACACTTACTTATTTGAAACTTTCAAATTGTAAACTTGGCCTAATAATAAATTTTAATGTTCTGCTTTTGAAAAGTGGAATTAAGCGAGTTGTGAATAATTTATGACGGTCCTTCTACGCGTTCTTTTTGTCTCAATATAAACCGCAAAGACCGCAGAGGTTTGCAGAGAATTAGGCGTTGGAGATTATTTGTATTTCTTTGCGCTTCTTGGCGGCCTCTGCGGTTAAAAATAGCAGCACAGGTTCGCAGAGAATTAGACGTTGAAGATTATTTGTATTTCTTTGCGCTTCTTGGCGTCCTTTGCGGTTAAATAATGCATTATGAATTTAGACTTTACTTTAAAATCCGAAATACAGAAAGCCCTCACCTCTCTTTTTGGGCAAGCAAGTGAGCAACTACAACTCCAACCCACCAACGAAGGCTTTGAAGGCTCTCATACATTGGTGTGTTTTCCACTGACCAAACTTTCAAAAAAATCCCCTGAGGAAACCGCTAAGCTCATAGGTGATTACCTGGTCGCAAATTCTGGATTAGTGACACGTTACAATGTGGTGAAAGGTTTTTTGAATTTGGTGATTGCGGATAGCGTGTGGGCAAATGTCTTTCAGTCGATTTATGCCGACAAGAATTTTGGTGTGCAAGCACGTATTGGAAAGGAAGTGATTGTGGAGTATTCTTCCCCCAACACTAACAAGCCCTTGCACCTGGGTCACTTGCGGAATAATTTTTTAGGCTATTCCGTAGCCGAGATTTACAAAGCCTTGGGCTATTCTGTTCACAAAGTGCAAATCATTAACGATCGCGGCATTCACATTTGCAAGAGCATGGCTGCGTGGCAGCAGTTTGGAAATGGCGAAACACCTGAGAGCAGTGGATTGAAGGGCGATAAGTTGGTGGGCAAATATTATGTGGAGTTTGACAAGAAATATAAATCTGAAATCAAATCTTTAATTGAACGAGGCACGAGTGAGGCAGAGGCAGAAAAGCAAGCGCCCATCATGCAAGCAGCAGTTGAGTTGTTGAAAAAATGGGAGGCGAATGATACGGCCACCGTTCAACTTTGGAAAACCATGAACAGTTGGGTGTACAGTGGCTTTGATGTTACCTACAAACGCATGGGCGTTGATTTTGAAAAATTGTATTACGAGTCGCAAACATATTTGCTTGGCAAAGAAGAAGTATTGAAAGGCGTTGAGAAGGGAGTATTCTTCAAAAAAGAAGATGGCTCGGTGTGGGTAGATTTAACAGGCGATGGATTGGACCAAAAAGTTTTATTGCGCTCCGATGGCACTTCGGTATACATGACGCAAGACATTGGCACTGCCATTTTGCGTTTCCGTGATTTTCCAAAAATAGAAGGGCAGGTGTACACCGTAGGCAACGAACAAGAATATCACTTCAAAGTGTTGTTCTTGATTTTGAAAAAGTTGGGCTACGCTTTCGCAGAGAAAAATTATCACCTCAGCTATGGCATGGTCGATTTGCCCACGGGCAAAATGAAAAGTCGCGAGGGTACTGTGGTGGATGCTGACGACTTAATGGAAGAGATGGTGACCGAAGCAGAGAAGCAAACGCGCGAGTTGGGCAAGATTGATGCTGCTACGGAAGAAGAAATCAAAAAACTTTCGGAGATGATTGGTTTGGGCGCGTTGAAGTTTTTCTTGTTGAAAGTAGACCCCAAGAAGCGAATGATGTTCGACCCGAACGAATCGATACAACTGCAAGGTCACACAGGCCCATTCATTCAATACACCCATGCCCGCATCAAAGCGATTTTGCGCAAGGCAGCATCGATGAAAATTGAATCCAGCGAAAGCGATTTAAAATTAGTTGAATCATTAGAACCAACTGAGCGTACCCTTATTTTCAGAATCAACAACTACACCAATAAGTTGTCAGAAGCCGCACGCGAATATTCTCCTGCCGTAGTGGCCAACTACGCCTACGACCTGGCGAAGGAATACAATCAGTTTTACCAATCCATTCCCATTTTTGGCGAAACCGATCAAACGAAACTAAAATTTAGAATAGCTTTATCGGAAGACGTGGCAGATGTGATCAAAAAATCGATGTTGCTGCTGGGGATACAGGTGCCGGAGAAGATGTAGTTCTCACTTAACCATTTCTTGTTTTGATTGTTAAATGGTATATTGAATTCTTATGAAACTTACCATACTTCTTGCGCTTCTACTTCTGCCTATGACAAATTTATATGATTTCAAACTTAATTCCCTAGAGGGTAAACAAATTGATTTTGCCCAATATAAAGGCAAAACGTTGTTGATTGTGAACACCGCATCGGAATGTGGCTACACACCCCAATATGCCGATTTGCAAGAGCTGCATGAAAAGTTTGGCGATAAAGTGACGATACTCGGTTTTCCGGCTAATAATTTTGGTGGCCAAGAGCCGGGCACCAACGCACAGATTGCCACTTTTTGCAAAAAGAACTATGGCGTTACTTTTCAAATGTTTGAAAAGATTTCAGTGAAAGGGAATGACCAGCACCCGTTGTATCAATACCTAAAAGAAAAAACCGGTAAAGAGCCCACATGGAATTTTTGCAAATACTTAGTAAAGCCAGATGGCACGGTAAAGTTTTTTGCCTCCGGTGTCAATCCAGGTGATGACGCCATCCTCAACGAATTGAAATGAAACGGTTTTTGTTTGTCACATTGATAATCATTTTTGTTATGAGCTTATTGACTTTCCTTTCAGAAAAACTTAGCACCGTAAAAGCACAAAGTGTGTCAAGCTCTATTTACGATTTTAAGATGAAATCGCTAGACGGTAAGGAAATTGATTTTGCTCAATACAAAGGAAAGAACTTGTTGATTGTGAATACTGCCTCCAAATGTGGCTACACATATCAATACGAAGATTTAGAAAAGTTGCACGAGTTGTATGGCGATAAAGTAACGGTATTGGGGTTTCCTGCCAATAACTTTCTGTGGCAAGAGCCGGGAGGCAATGAAGAGATTGCTACTTTCTGTCAAAAAAACTATGGTGTTAAATTTCAAATGTTTGAAAAAATTTCCGTTAAGGGCAAAGACAAATCGCCTCTTTACAAATGGCTAGAAGCCAAATCAGGAAAATCACCTTCGTGGAATTTTTGCAAGTATGTAATCGATAAAACGGGTAACGTGGTGGGTTTCTTTCCTTCCAAAGTGAAGCCACTTGATAAGGAGATTGTTGATAAGATCACGAAGTAGTTTTTTTCCTTTTTTGGTACACTGCTTTCTGTTCCATGGCACTGGCCATCGTTGAATTAGCTTTGTAAGACTTCAGGTTATTTGTAGGCTGTATGAGTACATTCAATGGCAAAGACAATCGATCGGCCAATGAACGGATCATAGCTAAAGATAATCCCCGTTTTTTGCTCAGCACTTTTGATGCTGTTCCTCGATCACCAAATACATCCAACAGATCACTAATCTGTAAACCAAGGTCATTCATGCGCACTTTAATGGCATCAATAGGATTGGGATTCCTGATCGGAAATTCTTTTTCCTCATATTGGTCAATCAAGTAGCCAAGTAGCATGAGCTCTCTGCCTTCGTCTGATTTTACATCGGGAGGGTTTTCAGAAAGTTTCTCTAGCCGATCAAGCGCAGCTTGGTATTCTTTTTTGTTTTGCAGTATCGTCCACATATTCATTATCGGTTAACCGTTTTAACATCAATTTTATCGTAATCTGCGTGCGTACCAATCCATTTGATTTGTACTTGCTTAAAAACAAATAAAACACCCGCTATCAATCGGTACTTATTTCCTTTTACATCGAACACCACTCGGTTATCTCCAACGGGAAAAGCCTCCGGATAATCTTTTTGAAGTTCGTTGTACGATTTCCAGTCAGCCTTTTTACATGCCGAAAACCAAGTGTTCAGCGCAACCCTAGCATCAGCGTGTTTGTCACTAAATTCTAGCAGCGTTTGCCTTTTGATTACATTCACATCACAAACCTACTCAATTGATGGCATTTTGCCAACATAATTATTAAGAATTTCACTTTTGTTTCCTGTGCTTGGCAAACGGAGCACTGAACACCAATTACCACTTACTACACACCATTTACTAACTACCCTTTTCACCCCCTCCACCTTCCGGTTTCACCGACATTTTGCCAACGCTCGCCTAAATCGGGTATCTCTAAGATACTCTTTCCGTTAGTTTTGATATAAAATTTAATCATTATGAATGAGCAACCTAAAAAAATCAGCAACAGCGTGTGGGCTGGTGCGATAATCTTGGCCATCGGATCCTTTTTGTTATTTGATCGGCTCGACCTGCTGGATTTTCCCCGTTGGCTGTTTTCGTGGAAAACTTTCTTGATTGCGCTGGGCGTGATCATTGGTATCAACAAAAAATTTGAAGGTATTGGGTGGTTAATTTTGATTTTAGTTGGCAGCTTCTTTTTAATTGATGACATCCCTGGTTTCCCCTACGATTTTGATAGGTATGCCTTTCCATTGGCTATCATGATTGTTGGTGGGTTTATAGTAGGCCGTTCCTTGTTGGGTGGTGCCGCACGCGAAGCCAGGAAAAAAAACGGGATGAAAGGTGACGGAATTATCACGCTAGATGGTGGCGATGACGACTACTTTGATATGACTGCTGTGTTTGGCGGGGCAAAGCGCAAAGTATTTTCCAAGTCATTTAAAGGTGGACAATCGTTTTGCATCTTTGGCGGAACGGAAATCGATTTGAGCCAAGCAGATATAAACGGAAATGTGGTGATTGATACTGTTCAACTTTTTGGCGGAACCAAAATCATTATCCCGGCCAACTGGCAATTGAAATCAGACATTACGGCCGTATTGGGTGGTGTGGATGATAAGCGAAGCGTACCTACTTCATTCAGCCCTGAAAAGAAAATTGTGTTAACTGGTTTCGCCATGTTTGGCGGAGTGGAGATTAAGAGCCATTAGTGATTGGTAAGCAGTTATCAGTAAGTGGTAATCGGTAGACGGTAACATTCTGAATTCTAACATCTTTTTTAAAGTGAACTGGTACATCGCAAAATTTGTCTATCAAATAATAAGCGGAGCGGGCAATCACCTACCACAATTCGATGAGCAACTTCGGTTGATACGGGCGGATGAATTGGGATGGGCGCGCGAGAAGGCAAGTATAGTGGGTAGATTGTTGGAGCATGAATTAGTAAATGCCAAGAATGAAAAAGTTGTTTGGAAATTTGTGAATGTGGTAGAAGTGTTGCCGGTAACATCAATGGAAGATGGAGATGAAATTTACTCATCGACATGTGAACCAAATAATGTAAGTGATTATCTTTCTGCTCTATCCATCAAAGCTTCTGTATCTTCCCCCAGTACCTAATCCTTCATTTTCAATGCAATTCAAACTATCACCCAAAGCCGTAAAGCGATTGCCAATTTTGGTTACAGGTATTTTCGTTTGGGGTTTTCAAACATGGCTGCTCCACAGATGGTTTGGTTTTGAACTGAGTTTGTCGGCCTGGGATGCATTGATCTCTGTAAATTGGACGTTGCTATCGTGTATCGTTATGGAACTCATCGTCACTCAATACACACCCAAAACCGGCAAGTATCAGTTTGTGGCGGGCCTCGCGCTGGTGCTCACAGGTTTGTGTTATTGGATTGCATTACCTGCTTTGGAATATTTTGGAAATGGTAACGAAACCTATTTGGCATTTTTAAGTCAATCCATTCCCGTAAGAGGAGCGATTATTTTTGTATTCATTGGTGCAGCGGGAGTGATCCTTTTGTTCTACAATCGCTCGTTTGAGTTGGAAGGTTCGCTGCAACAACAATCCACTACCGAAAGCATGGCGCGCGAGGCGGAACTCCAAAAACTGCAACTGCAATTGCAGCCACATTTTTTGTTCAATAGTTTAAATTCCATCAATGCCTTGATATTGGTGCAGCCTCCCAAGGCACGCGAGATGGTGCAGCAACTCTCAGATTTTTTGCGCGCCACACTCAAGCGTGCGGACGAACAATGGATTACCCTGGCGCAAGAGGCTGACTATCTGCGCTTGTATTTGTCCATCGAACGGGTTCGCTTTGGCCACCGGCTAGAAGTGCAAATGAATTTGGATGAACAAATTCAAATGTGGCTCATTCCCCCGTTGTTGTTACAGCCATTGGTGGAGAATGCCATTAAGTTTGGTTTATATGGTACTACTGATAAAGTGATCATTCACTTACACACCCAACGCGAAGGAGATTCGTTGCTCATCGAAATCTCCAATCCATTTGATGAAGACATGCAGCCGGCCGAAGGCAGTGGTTTTGGTTTGAGTGGTTTGAAGCGAAGGTTGTACTTACTTTATTCGCGAAACGATTTGTTGACAACACGCATTGAAGAAAGTAAGTTTATTGTGCGATTGATTTTGCCAGAGAAGTATGATTGATATTTACGAGGCGAGAGGCTGCAGGCCTCATACCACAAGCTGCGCAATACCAGCAAGGAGCTAGTTGCATTGCACTGGTTTGTTTAGCGAAGAGCAGCTTGAGGCTTGCAGTCATCACAAAGAAAATGATAGATTTACAGATGAACAGCTTGCAGCAAAAACTAGCAACAAGTATCCAGCATCCAGTATCTATACACAGCGACATAAGTAATGCAGTATAATTATTAAATTGTTATCTTTGTTTTCAACAAACTAAAAATGAAGACAAATGAAACGGTTATTTATTAAAGACGACAAGAACATGCACATAGCCATCCAACAGGAGATACACAGATCGGATGATTCCAAGTACGATCATAGGCTACACGGTTTATTGTTGGTTCTTAACGGCTATGATTGTTATACCGTGGGAGAATTGTTTGGTCAATCCCCTACTACTATTCAGAGATGGGTAAAAAGTTTTAACAGCAAAGGGTTTTCTGGTTTGGCAGAAGGAGGAAAGTCAGGTCGGCCTGGTAGTCTAAGCGAGAAGCAATGGCAACAATTAGGTGATGACTTACGCAAAAGCCCTGTCGATTTTTCTTATGGACAGAATTTTTGGGATGGTAAGTTGATGTCCGCCCACCTTAAAAAAAAGTATAAGGTTGAACTGGGCGTCCGTCAATGCCAACGGATATTTAATTCGATGGGATTTCGACTACGAAAGCCGCGCCCACTAATTGCAAATGGAGACCCAAAAGCCAAAAAGGCTTTTAAAAAAACTCCTTTTGATGGCAATAAACAAAAATAACGATTTGCGTTTTGAGGATGAATGTCATTTTCAGCAGCATGGTTCAAGGTGCAAAATGTGGTTTCCGCCCGAAGATAAAGACCCCGTTTTGCTTCATGCCCCCACACGGAAAACCATATCACTTTTCGGGGTGGTAAGTGCAAGTACTGGACAGATGACAACAATGCTAACCAAAGTGTTCAACGCAATGACCTTTTTGGCGTTCTTAAAAAAAGTCCTCAAGACAAGAAAACGCGGGAAGAAATTGATCGTGGTTCTGGACAACGCAAGATATCACCATGCTATTTTGTTGAAGTCGTGGCTATCGGAAAACCAGGATAAAATCGGCCTAATGTTTTTGCCACCATACAGTCCCGATCTAAACAATATTGAGCGGGTTTGGAAGATAACACGCAGGAAATGTACCCACAATAAATATTTCTCCACACTGGGCGAAGTAGAGTTAATTATAAAAAAACAAATGAAAGAGTGGGGAAAGCCAAATGAAACAATACATAAATTATGCTGCATTATTTAAGTCGCTATGTATAGTAACCAGTATCCAGCAACCAATTATGACCAAAGTAATTCTCATCGATGACGAACCCCTTGCACGCGAAATCATTAAAGCCTATCTAAAACATTTTGATGACATAGAAGTAGTGCAAGAGTGTGGCGATGGCTTTGAAGGTGTAAAGGCCATTCAAGAACACAAACCCGATCTGATTTTTTTGGATATACAAATGCCCAAAATCAACGGCTTTGAAATGTTGGAGCTGGTGGATGCAAAACCTTCCGCAATATTTATAACTGCTTACGATTCTTATGCCATCAAGGCATTTGAAGCAAATGCAGTTGATTACTTGCTGAAGCCAGTGCCGGAGGAGCGCTTTCGCGAAGCAGTGTTGAAGTGGAAAAGCAAAGTAGCTCCAACTGCTCCACAGCAGATAGACAGCGTACTCAACACCATGTCGGCCACTGCCGCGCAACAAAACCGCGTGGTGGTAAAAACCGGAAGCAAAGTAAAAATCATTCCTGTCCACGACATTCAATATTTGGAGGCCGATGACGATTATGTAAAAATCATAACTGCGGAAGGCCCTTTCCTTAAAAATAAAACCATGAATTTTTACGAGCAGAGCTTAGACCCCCAACAGTTTGTGCGCGTACACCGAAGCTACATCGTGCACATCAACCAAATTACCAAAATAGAACCGTACCAAAAAGAAACCCATTTGGCTATTTTGCGCAACGGTGCTCAAATTCCCGTGAGTAAGACGGGATACGTAAAATTAAAATCGTTACTGGGTATTTAGTAACCAATCTTTATTTATGTATACAAACTCAATAGACCACTACAAAGTCGAACTTTCAGTAAAGGCCAAAAATGGAGTGAACTTTATTGTAGCCGCAGCGGTGGTGTGGACCCTCATCACCATTGTGTGGACGCTTTCGTTCAAGACTTACGACAAATGCGTTTTGACTTTTATCGTGGGCGGAGCGATGCTGCCCTTGGCGTGGGTATTTTCAAAAGTATTCAAAACACAATGGGTAGTGAAAAACAACCCGCTTGAGTCTCTCGGACTTTGGCTCAACTTCGCACAGTTATTTTACTTCCCAATTTTGGTTTTCGTTTTGATCAAGAGTCCTGAGTATTTTGTATTTGTTTATGTGGTGATAACGGGTGCTCATTTTTTCCCCTATGCATGGTATTACAACACTAAAGTTTACGCGATCATGGCCGGAGTCATTTCTATTGGTGCGATGTTCTTGACTTTATACATCAAAGATGAAAGCCAGTTGTATTACATTCCGGCTTTCATGGTGGTGTCGTTGGTGGTTACTTCGCTTGGCGCTTATGCAGCGTATCAAAAGAGCCTCAAGCTTTATCAAGCATAGCCTAAATGGAACTTGGCCAATTAAAACTACTTGTTCACGCTGCTTGCAAAAACGTAATTGACGAAAGATTGTCAATGGCGCAAATGGCCATGAGCGATGCGCAAGCATCGGCCAACCAAGAAGAAAAAAGCAGTGCAGGCGATAAGTACGAAACCGGACGGGCAATGGCGCAACAAGAACGCGATAAGGCCGCCACACAAGTAGCTGAAGCAACAAAGATGAAAGAAGCCTTCAGCCGTATGGACCCTAATAAAAATTCTACAACTATCGAATTCGGAAGCCTTGTGCAAACCAATCAAGGATACTTTTACATGGGCATTGCGGTAGGTAAGTTAGCTGTGAAGGGTATTGAATGCTTGGCAATCTCTCAGGTATCGCCTATTGGGAAATTGATGATGGGCAAGCAGCCAGGCGGTTCGGTCACTTTCAATAAACAAACTTTCGAGATACAAACAGTCTGTTGATTCCGTTTGTATATTTGGGCATTCTACACTATGAACGCAAAAGCCTGGGTTGGTGCGTTTCGATTACGCACGTTGCCGCTTTCTTTATCCTGCATTAGCATGGCCGGTTTTTTGGCGGCTTATGCTCAAAAGTTTGATGCGGCTATCTTTGCATTATGTTGCATGACCACCATTTTTCTTCAAATACTTTCTAACCTGGCCAATGATTATGGCGATTCAGTAAACGGTGCGGATCATGCGGGTCGCAAAGGGCCGCAGCGTGCCGTGCAGTCAGGGGCTATTTCACTGGCCAGTATGCGCAATGCTGTTATTGCTTTTGTTTTGTTAAGCTTGGTTAGCGGACTTTTGTTGTTGTGGATTTCGTTTGGCACCAATTGGAAAGGCTTCACCACTTTTTTTGGTTTGGGATTGTTGAGCATTTTGGCTGCGATTGGTTACACCATTGGAAAAAAACCGTACGGCTACATTGGCTTGGGTGACATTTCTGTTTTGCTTTTTTTTGGATTGGTGGGTGTGATGGGCTCGTATTTTTTGTTTACACACTCCATCAGTTGGAAAGAGGCATTGCCTGCACTTAGCTGTGGATTGTTTTCCATCGCGGTGCTTAACATCAATAACATTCGCGATATCGAATCGGACTGGGCGGCTGGCAAATATTCCATTCCTGTAAGGATTGGCAAAGAGAAGGCAACCCTTTACCATTGGATTTTATTGATGGGTGGGCTAATGACGGCCATACTTTACGCTATCATCAATTATCAATCGCCTTGGCAGTTTTTATTCTTGCTATCTGCTCCGCTGTTTATCAAAAATGGTGTTTCCATCTCGCAAAAGCCTTCACATGAATTAGACCCGTATCTCAAGCAAATGGCGCTATCAACGCTCTTGTTTGTGGTTTTGTTTGGGGTGGGATTCCTGCTATCACGTTGAAAGGATCAAAAAGCCAACCCTGTTGACATAGGGTTGTCACTCGCTAAGAAAAAAAATCATAAATTTTTTTTATACTGACATAGGGCTGTCAGTGGGGCATCGTTGATTAGCATAAAAATTAATCAACCATGGAAATTAAAATTATTCTTTTCTGGCTATTGCTCACGGCAATGGCAGTGCCTTCTCTTTATTTTGGATACACTAAACTCGTGAGCCAAAAGGACAAAATCGAGTTGTTTACTAGATTGGGATATCCGATGTGGTTTATGAAATTGGTTGGGTTGGGTGAAGTGGTTAGTGCTTTCGGTTTACTTTTTCCGCAGACAAGGCTTCTGGCCATTGGCATCACCGCCACTATTTTATTGGGGGCGATCTTCTCACACATTCGTGCAAAGGACAATCTGAAAGAAGTAATGCCACCTGTTTTTGTTTTTTTACACCTCACTGCCATTTTTATATTCACTCGTATCTAAATTTTCTTTATGAAAACCAACAACACACCAAAGGTCAATGAATTTCAGCCAATCAATTTTCTATTTCATCGTGCCGAAACCAAGCTTGCAGACTTGGCTAATTTCATTCCAGTGGCTAAAGATTTGTTTCATGAGGCCGTGCGCTTGAATCTCCAAGTGTCTGGCCCTGTGCATTGGCACTACTTCGGTTTTACAGGTGATGCATCACAACCCTTTACGCTTGAAGTAGCATTGCCTGTGAACGAAATTCCTGCTGAGTACGATGGTGCATTTCACTTTAAGCGTACCGAAAAATTTAAGTGCGCTACCATTACGCACGAAGGCGGCTGGATGGAGATTCCGAAGAGCTATGCAAAACTGATGCAATTTATGGACGGGCAGCAATTACAACCTATTGGTGTTACGAGGGAGTTGTATGTAAACGCTGACTTTGTAAATCCTGAAGCTAATGTTACTGAAATTCAAATGGGCATTAAGTAGTAAATACTTTTGGTATGAGAAAGATATTAATCGTACTCGGTGTGCTGGCCGCGATGGCATGCCTCATCACTATATCCGCGAAAGCACAAACCAATAACACGATGAAACTGAATGCCGGATTTATTACTTCCAAGATTTCAGAAACGAAAAAATTCTACAACTCTGTGCTTAATCTTGAAGTGGTTTTTGAAAATGACTTTTACTTGTTGATGAAAACCCCTGGGGGCACTGACCAGATTAGTTTTCTTCTTCCGAATCACGAAAGTCAGCAACCACTGTTCAAGCCTGCCTTTGCAGGGAAGGGAGCATACTTGACCATTGAAGTGGAAAATGTGGACGAGGTTTTTCAGCGGATGAAGAAAATGAATGTGCCGCTCGCGTTTGAGTTGCGCAATGAACCGTGGGGCGACCGCCACTTTGCCATTGTGGATCCGAATGGAATTGGCATCGATATCGTTACCTACTCACCTTCTACCAAGTAACTTTAAACTATGAACGTACTCGTTTTTTCAACCTCCGTGCAGTCGATAGAGCAAGTGCAAAGCCTGAAGCCTAAGATCGATTCATTGGCGGGTAATGGCAAGTGGAATTTTGCGCTGGACGATACAGACAGAATACTTCGCATTATGTCGAGCAGTGTGAAACCGCAGCTGGCTATACAATTGCTCAATCAGTATGGGTTTGAATGCCACGAGTTAACGCATTGACATGAATGCACCACTAAAATAAATTTATAACTCTTATGAAATCCAATCTCACGGCTCAAGTCTCCATCGATTTTAATGCTCCGAAACCCCGCGTGTGGAAAGCGCTCACCGACCCAACTGAAGTTAAGCAATATTTCTTTGGCACTAGTCTCATCACAGATTGGAATGTGGGTAGCCCCATCCGTTTTGTTGGCGAGTGGGAAGGAAAAGCCTATGAAGACAAAGGCACTGTGCTTAAATTTGAATCCGAGAGCATGCTGCAATATGATTATTGGAGCAGCATGTCGGGCAAGGAAGATAAGCCCGAGAACTATCAAACCATTACCTACCGAGTGACGGAGAAGGATGGCATCACGAATGTGCAGATTATTCAAGATGGTGTAGCCGAAGAAGGCCGAGAGCACACGGAGCAAAACTGGAAGATGGTGTTTGAGGGAATGAGAAGTTTGGTTGAAAAATAAAATCAAGTTGTATGGCAAAAAAGTCAACAAAGAAGGTAACCATGAAGCCTGGTAAGGGCAAAACCTGGACGGACAAGGTGAACGACCTTACCAAGGAATACATCGTAAAAAAGGTGGAGAAGGATTTTGCGGATATTCCGGCAGGTGCAAAGATGCTCATCTCTACTCCCAAAATTATTGATGACTACGTGCGTCAAATCCCAAAAGGAAAAAGCGGCAGTCTAGCCACTATGCGAAAAGACTTAGCCATAGAGTATGGTGCTGATTATACGTGCCCCGTTACTTCTGGGATTTTTTTGAGAATTGTTTCAGAAGCGGCACATGAGCAGATTGAGAAGGGTACACCGCTGAACAAAGTGGCACCCTTTTGGCGTGTGATAGACGAAAAATCTGCGCTCAATAAAAAACTATCTTTTGGTCAGAACTTTGTAAAGCAACAGCGCAAGAAAGAGGGACTGGTTGACTAATTAACTCAACCATCTCTTCATTTGCTCTTCCGTCAAATTGCTCCCGCAAATTACGGTCGCCACAGTTTTTTCAGCAAAGAGATTTTTATTTTCTAGAATAGCTGCTAACCCTACTGCCCCCGAAGGTTCAACCACTATGCCTCCATACGTGTGCAATAACCTCATCGCCTCAAGGATGATTTCTTCTTTTACCAAAAGACCATGGTCTACTAAATCTTTCATATCAATCAAAGCTTGGGGCACGGGCAATCGCACACCAATGCCATCGGCAATAGTAGAAACAGTTGGGTAAATAACCATTTCACCTTTTTTCCAGGAATCAATCATAGCCGATGCACCCTCCGCTTGAATGGCAACGATAGAAGTTTGCGGGCTAAGTTCTTTGAATACCCGAGCGATGCCATTGAGCAATGCTCCATTCCCCAATGGAATCAGCAGCGCATCTAGTGATTTAGTAAAACTTAGCAACTCGAAGCCTATGGTTCCAGCTCCCGCCAAGGTTTCTATATCTTGACTATCTTCTACAAAACGCAACTTAAGGTCTGCTGCCATTCGCTTTGCTTCCAATTTTGCCGAATCAAAATCGTTGCCGAACAAAATCACTTCTGCGCCCAACGATCTCATGCGCTCAACTTTAAATGGGTTGGCCGAAACGCTGGCATATACCGTGCATTTGATGTTTCTCTTGCGACAAGCATACGCCATCGCCTGACCAAAATTTCCGGCACTGGCACATACCAAATGATCGTCAATAGATTGGCTTACCAACCAATCCGCCCCGCGCCCTTTAAAGGAGCGGATCGGGTTGATGGTTTCTACTTTTAAAATCAGTTTACAACCTAGCAGCTTGCTCAATGGTTCACACTCGTATTGCGGACTATTGATAAATACAGGGTCAATGATGTGGTGGGCTTCTTCAATTTGCGCGAGGGTAAGGCGGTGGTTCATGCAGTAATGATAATTTGGAGAGCCCTAAAATTAGTTACTAATTTGTGAAATTAGGATAGCCACAGATTTGCAGATAAGGAAGAAAATTTCGGACTAAATCTGCGTATCCGTGGCAAAAAATACACTTCATCATGAATAAATTTTCTGCTATTCTTCTGGCAACTTGCTTCATAGCTTGCTCCCCAAAAATCAAAACTCTTTCAGTCCATTTCGATGAATCGCCCGTGCCACCGAAACCAGATTACAGCAATCCGAATCACTGGGCATCGCTTCCAACCAAAAAAGATGCAGCCGATAGTATGCCGCTTAAATCGAATTTGAAAGATGAACAAGCTACCGCCAAGGCAGATGTATTTTTTATCCACCCCACAATTTTTACGTACACACCCACTGATCAATATCAATGGAACGGAGACGTGAACGACCAAGTGTTGAACACCAAAACCCAATTGAGCACGATTTTGAACCAAGCAAGCATTTTCAACGGGTCGTGTAAAATTTACGCACCGAATTATCGGCAAGCGCATTATCATGCTTTCATCACCACCAACCGAGACGATGCCAAGCGTGCGCTCGACTTAGCGTATGACGATGTGCGCACTGCCTTTGATTACTATTTAAAGAATTACAACAACGGCCGCCCCATTGTGATTGCGAGCCATAGTCAGGGTACGGTGCATGCGGAGCGATTGTTGAAAGAGTATTTTGATGGAAAGGAATTAAAAAACCAGTTGGTGATGGCCTACCTGGTTGGTCGTGCTGTTTCACCCAACGCATTTGCGACCATCAAGCCAACCGAAAAGCCAGATGAGGTAGGCGTTTGGGCGAGTTGGTGCACGTTTGGAAGAGGATTTTATCCCAGCCGGTACAACGATTACTACAAAGGCTCTCAATCTACTAATCCTTTGCTTTGGAGTTCGAGCAAAGAGTTTGCTTCTAAAGAATTAAACCTAGGTGGAGTGGGGTTACATTTTACTTTTGCTCCGCAAGCAGCCGATGCGCAAAACCAAGATGGTATGCTATGGATTAACAAACCCTACATCCGTGGCCGGGCATTTGTAAAAAATACCAATTGGCACCGTGCCGATATGAATTTATTTTGGATGAACATTCGAGAGAACGTGAAGCTGCGGATTGAAAAGCATTTTCAACCAAAGTAGAAGAAAAATTCAAATCTTCCTGCTCATGGTGAGCAACGTGTATTTTCCTACACTTTTTTGCCCCGACTCAGTGGTGTAGCCAAGGTGGGCATAAAATTTTTCGAGATAGGCGTGCGGGCTTAGACTAAGCTGCTTAAGTTTTTTCTCTTTGGCGATTTCTTCTAATTTCTTCACAATTTTTTTACCCAACTCCAAACCCCTAAAATCTTTGGCAACGGCAATGCGTGAAAGAATTCCATTTTCATATTGAATGGTCAATCGTCCGCTGGCAACGGGATGTCCATGTTCATCGCTTGCTAGTACGTGAATGCTTTTAAGGTCTAAGCCATCCTTATCCAGTTCTTGTGGAATGCCCTGCTCGTTCACAAAAATTTCAAGGCGCATCTCATGCACGGCTTTCAGTTGTTCTTCCGATTGGGCGATAACAAAATGAATGTTATTCATGAGCGACTAAGGCAATCAATGTATTTGTCAATGTTCTAAAATCTTTATGCGCATTGTTGTTGAGTATTACAATGGTTTTGTTCTTTTCAATAAACCGAACGATCACGGTTTTGTATCCCGGATTGTCACCTGTGTGCGACACGGTTTTTCCTAAAACAGGATGATTGCTTAAATCCCATCCGAAACCGTAATTTGAGATGGAATCGTTTTTCAATTTCATGGGCGAAAATGCTTGTAGCTTCGATGAGTCATTCAGTATTTTTTGAGTATACAGGGCTTGGTCCCACTTTAATAAATCAGTAGTTGTGGAACTAATACGCCCTGGCCCTTTTCGATTGCCCAACCATATCGTGTAGTTGGAGGAAGGAAACGAGTCAGCCCTAACATAGCGTTGCGCTTCTTTTACATAAATATGACCCAGGGCAAAATTGATGATGGATGCTTTTTCGGATAGTGTGCGAATGTTGGTGGAGGTCATCGACAATGGTTTGAAAATCTCCTCGCGGCACATCTCAATAAAATCACGGCCACTTGCTTTTTCGGCAATACTTGCCAACAACACATAACCCGTGTTGCTGTATTCATATTTTTCTTCTGGCTCAAAAGATTTTGGTGGGTGGAATTTGATGAGATACTCGATTATGTCTGTGTTGTTGGCCACTTTCGATTTATCCCAATGTTCATCCATAATGGCTTGGTAATCGGGCAACCCCGAAGTATGTGTGAGCAAATGACGAATGGTGATGTTGGGATAGGGAATTCCTTTTAGGTATTTGTCCATGGTGTCATCATAGGCAAGTGCCCCTTTTTCGTGCAACATTTGAATAATGGCTGCAGTAAATTGTTTGGACACGGAAGCCAGTTCGAAAATGGTAGTGGTATCATTGGGCTCTTTGGTTTCAAAGTTTCGATATCCAAACGCTTGGTGATAAATGGGTTTGCCTTTGTCTGCCACCAACAACACACCACTAAAGTCGGGTATGGTTTGCATCACCGAATCTATTTTTTCAGAAGTTGTGAGATGTTTCTTTTCAGCATTTTGGCCACATGAAAAAAGTAGAAATGTCAGGGCAAGGGTACCGATTAGTTTTACAGGTATGTTCATTTTACTTTTGCTTCGTTTAAGTCAAAATCGACAAGTAAATTTAATAAAACATGCAAGACGCTTCCATTATTTCGCACTATTTCCCTGAAATCACTTCCCACCAGAAAGAGCAATTTGAAAAATTAGGTCCCTTGTATCGTGAGTGGAATGAAAAGATTAATGTGATTTCCCGCAAGGATATTGACAATCTGTACATCAATCATATTCTTCACTCCTTGGCCATTGCAAAAATTATTCAATTCAAACCCAATACGTCTATTTTGGATGTCGGCACGGGCGGGGGCTTTCCGGGTATTCCGCTGGCTATTTTATTTCCGAAGGCTGAATTTCACTTGGTGGATTCTATCGGTAAGAAAATAACGGTAGTGAACGAAGTGGCTCAAGCAATAGGTTTAGAGAATGTGAATGCCGACCAAATTCGTGCCGAGCAGCTAAAACACAAATATGATTTTGTAGTAAGTAGAGCGGTGACCAGGATGAAAGAATTTTATGGATGGATTCACCAAAAAATCAAAGCGGATTCCTTTCATACACTTGATAATGGGATTTTGTATTTGAAGGGTGGGGAGTTAGATGAAGAAATGAATGAGCTAAAAAGACGTTACAGTTTGTATGACCTGACTGATTATTTTAAAGAAGATTTTTTTCAAACCAAGAAGGTAGTGTATATGCCGGTGTTTAATTAATGCCGTATCATTTGGCTTCAGGCTGTATGCCTCAAGCTGTGAGTTATGTGATTAGACTTGCTCACCCAAAAACAATCCGACATAAGTAGCAGAAAGACATAAGAATAAACTCGAAGCAATGTATAGTGTTGATGAAAGATGAAATCCATTCTGAATAAGCGAAATAGTTTCAACGCTAAAAGTAGAAAACGTACTAAAGCCACCACAAAAGCCTATCACCCAAAAAATACGCGCATTCGGTGAGATGATTTGCTTGTGGTCGGCCAGCCCGATGACGAGACCAACGACCAAGCAGGCTATCGCATTCACCACAAATGTCCCCCACGGAAAGGGTTGTTGATGAAGTGAGTTTATCCATTTTCCCAACGTAAACCGTACCACGCTTCCCAACCCGCCACCGAAGAAAATCAAAGCTATTTCGCGCATCTGTTTTAAATTTATCAACTACCACTTGCCAGCCACCTATAAACTTCCAGCTTCAGTTTGTGGAGCAATTTTCTTAACAAGCCCTTGAAGTACTTTTCCGGGGCCACATTCCACAAAAGAAACCGCACCATCTTTTACCATGTTTTGAACCGATTGTGTCCAGCGCACAGGTGCAGTCAATTGACTGATCAAATTTTTCTTGATGACGTTCGTATCAGTGGAGGGAAGCCCATTCACATTTTGATAAACCGGACAAATAGGTGTGTGAAAAGAAGTGGCTTCAATAGCGGCTGCTAGTTCTTCGCGGGCAGGTTCCATCAAGGGTGAGTGAAACGCACCACCCACTTGCAAGGGAAGTGCGCGTTTGGCTCCTGCGGCTTTAAGTTTCTCGCAAGCAATTTCAATTCCTTTCATCGAACCTGAAATCACCAATTGGCCGGGGCAATTATAATTAGCCGCTACCACAATTTCTTCTGTTATCGAAGCGCAGATATCTTCTACCACTTTATCGTCTAAGCCTAAAATAGCCGCCATGGTAGAAGGATTTATTTCGCAGGCTCGTTGCATGGCCAACGCCCGTTTTGAAACGAGGCGAAGCGCATCTTCGAAACGCAAGGTCTTGTTGACAACCAATGATGAGAACTCTCCTAACGAATGACCGGCTACCATGTTGGGTTGAACGGAATCTTGTGCCAACGCAATGGCAACAGAATGAATGAATACCGCTGGTTGTGTTACTTTGGTTTGCTTGAGCTCATCAGCCGAGCCGGTAAACATAATTTCTGTGATGTTGAAACCCAATATGCCATTGGCAGAATCAAAAAGTTGCTTGGCTACGGGATTGGCATAGTAAATATCTTTGCCCATGCCTGTAAACTGTGCGCCTTGCCCGGGGAAAATAAATGCTTTCATTATTTAGATTTTTGATTTAAGATGTTTGATTTACGATTTAACCAGTCAAATCTAAATTCTAAAATCCTAAATCTAAAATCAATCTTTAAAGCGAGCCTTCACTTCTGGGGTGGGGATCATGCATTCTTGCTTTTTGCCAAACCACTTGTAGCGGTTGTGTGCTACCCAATCATACACTCTATTTCGAACAAAAGTTGGAATGATGATAAGGCCATACAGTAATGGCCAAAGTCCTGATAGGCCTCTGCAGATTTCGAGCACGGCCGTGCTTTTTTGGAAAAGCTTTCCATTCTTTAGAAGCAAAATTGTATTGAGCTCTTGGGTAGCGTAAGGGAATCCATTCAGTTTCTGCTGGGCATAGTCGGATTGCAATGGCGCAAAATTGAATTTCCCTTTTTTATCGTGGCGAATAACAAACAGCACGGACTGATTGCATAGGTTGCAGACACCATCAAAAAAAATGATCGGCTTCGAATTTAGCGAATCAGTTGCACCCATCCTTTGATGGTTTTATTTTGTTTGGATGGGTCTACTACATTAAATGTTACTTGCGCTTCGTAATAATAAGTACCGGTAGCCAATTCTGTTTTGTTATTATCGCGGCCATCCCAATCAATGTAGATGGTTCGCTCGCCACCAGACTCATACGTATACACCGTTCCGCCCCATCGATTGTAGACTTTAAAAACTACTTTTTGAACAAAACGTGCGCAGCGATTCTGCAGATCACTTATTTGACCCTCTGATAAAGAACTGCCATTGCATGATTTATTTCCTTCTTTGATCACCCGTGTGCTAAAGGCACTGAACAAATCGTTGCAGCCATCTCCATTGGGTGTAAACACATTGGGTAATTCATAGTAAGGGCAATTGTCAAAACAGAACTGTTCGCTTAATTCACTTTCATTACCCGCTCGGTCTACTGCACTTATCTTATAACATCCAGCGAAAGACGGAATCCCTTTGTGTTCAAATACCGTATCCGTCACTACATCTGGCAACTTTACAAAATCGCCACCTACTTTTGAGGCGTAATAAATGTTATAACTTTTGATGTCCAGTTTGCAATCTGGATCAAACGGTCTTCGCCACCTAAGCACGTTCGTAAAAGAATTGGAATCTGCACATGGATTATTGGCGGGTTTACTGCAATCAGTTCCTTGTAAATCTGTAGCAAATGATGGCTTACAAGGCGGCTCTTTATCATCTGGGATGGCGCAGGTGATTTGCGAAAAGTTTTCTAGCGGTGCTTGGATTTTAGGGTTGCCATACGAGCCACGCGTTTTCACTACATAACAGTACTCTTGCCCATTCGTTAGTTTCACTCCGTTAAACGCTCCCAATACCTGTCCGGAGTCGACATACGCAAATCTACGTTGATTCACGTTTAGGTCAGCAATCTTGGTGAGTTGACTTAGATCTGTAGAAGTACTAGGAACTCGGTAGATTTCATGAATGGGATACTGCGAGGTGTTGTTAGACCAAGGCACTACCGCAGCCCATGTGAGGCGGATTTGCTCAAACTCTGGTTTCGCCTCTAACCGCACGGAAGAAGCGGTAGCAGAAGAGTCTAGCTGAACGCCACTATTGGTAAAAGATAGCACGCGATAATTATAAATAATATCCCGGGTATTGATGGCGTTATCTACGGCAGTAGAGTCAGTGATAAAGCCAGGAAATGTTTCTACAATTTTATTTCTTCCTGAAAAACCCTCCGCCCGATAGAGTTTAAATTTGTAAGGGGCATTAGTCGCCTTATTGGGATCTTCAAAGGGCGAGCGCCATTTTACCGTAATCCGACCATCCGATTGCGATGCACCGTTGGCCGTTCTGGTAGAAGTTTTATCAACTGTAACATTGGTTATTATAGCCCGTGTAATCGGAAAGGGTGGAATACAAATTTCTTGCGATACATAGCTTACTCCACCTTGGGGTTGAGGGAATACCGCCACCAGGCGGTAGCAATATTGCGCACCAGGAGAAAGTCCAATATCGGTGTGTTGGGTTGTGCCGATCGGAAGAGTTTTAATTTTAGTATAGCCTAAGAAATCCGGTATACCCGTAACACAAGGAGGTGGCGTGTACGGGAATTGGCCCACTCTTCGATATACTTCCATGGATACAGCTTTTACGGCACATGTGTAAGAGTCCCATTTCAGTTGAGCTGATCGGCTGGGTACATCAAGGGTAGCCGTTTGCCACTTTGGTGCAGGGCCTACCACTCTAATGTTCCATGTTTTAAATTGTACCAGCGAAGGCCCTCGGCTGGATCGATCGCTAATCTTGAAAACTACTTGATAGGGTTGGTCTTTTATATGCTCGCATTTTGTCGCCCATTGAAATTTCAAAATTGCATCTTTAGTAGAGCTGGTGAATTGTGTAAATGCTTGATTGGGTTTGCTCAAATTAGGACTATACCAAACCGCAGGTGAAGGATTTACAATAAAAGCTTGCGAAAAGGCTTCAATCTTTACGCTGTCAAAATCCGGGTCGGTGCCAAAAATATCTTCGTTAATTACTGTACCGGCTTCTACGCAAATATCGGGAGGTACACGCAACTCAGGGCGCTTGTTCAAACAGTCTTCAATAATAATCTGCATGTCGCGCGTTACATATCCAATCTGTTTAAAAACACCACCAATTTTTCGCCATTGAATAACTTTGAAAGCGATGTTGTATTCTCCCGGTGCTCCCGGAGCGTTCCACAGAATAGTTCCCGTTCGAGGATTTATGGTAAAGGTTGGTGCCCCGTTTTGTGTTTCGTTGGCCTTGCCATAGTCAATACCGATTCGATCATAAAAGTCTTTGTCATTTGGCTCTCTATAACCATTAACGGGTATGTTCTTCTCTTGTTTGGGCACTACAAATTCATAGGAGAGAGAATCCCCGTCTGGATCGTATGCTCCTGGGTTATGATACCAAGCCCCGCCAGTGCAACCTCTATCAATCGGGGGTACCAACAAACGCGGACTATTATCGCATCCTATGAATGGGTCAATGATAATGGCGGTCTCTAAATAGAATTGTGTATTTACCGAGTTGTTCATATTTAAAATATTCGCGTTTCGGTTTCGCTCTTTGTAGCTGATGATGTAATAACCCGCCCCAGGAAATGTGTGTGGGGTGGAGTACTGGACAAAACCAATACCGGGCGCGAAAGGAGTATTATCAATAGGGGGTGTTCGATCAGGAGTCGATCCATCTCCAAAATCCAGAATACCATCACTGAATTTTACAGGTGACCCTGTGTTGGTATACGCAGTAATGGTAATTGTAAATGTTAAGCCATTGCAGCTATTGCGTGTTACGGTGATTTCACCCGCACGCAAGTGGGTGGCCCACGCTTCTGCTCGAATGATTAGCAATCCAACTACAACAATTGAAAAAATTTTCCAAAACTTCATATGGCTCCGGTTAGTCAATCAAAAATACAACATTATTGAACATCAATTAGTTAATCTGAAACAACAAAAAATGTAATCTTAACTTCATAAACGATGTTTTAAACAGAATATTCCTTAAACCTATCTAACTTTTACGAGTCAAAGGGACAAAACTTGAATATGGTATCGCGCAGGGCATTTTTAAAGGCAGGAGGATTAACCCTTTTTGGGGTAGTGGCGGTGTACCCGGTTTTATAGCCCGTGCTGCTAGCCAATCTAAAAGTCTATTTCCCTACAAAAAGAACAATGTACTGGTTTGCATCTTTCAGCGGTGTGTCATGGATGGCCTGATGGCTGTTACTCCGTTTACCGATCCTTTTTTGAAAGATTTGTGCTCTAGCTTGTACTCAAAAAAATCCACCTTTCGTGATAGCTTGATGGTAAGTAAAGTGGTGGTGGTTATTATAGGTTCTCTGGAGTTTCAGAGGAGGTGAACGATCGTATATGAAGTTGAAATGGCCTGGGCATAGATTGCAATCTACTCTCTGTGTTTTCACCCAATTTCCTACCATCTTTACAGCATGAGAGTTGTTGGCGAAATTCCCCATCCCGATGTGAAGATTACTATTTTCCATTGGAACAATCGCTATCTGATAAAATTGGAGGCGGGCCTCTTTGAGCAAACCTTTAAATTGGAGGAATATGACATTTCTTCAGAAGGAGAGTTGAAGGAAATTGTAAACGAAACGTTCATTCAGCAAAGCATAGAGCGATTCAACAGCATGGCGCAAAGCCTGCGGCAGGCCACGCAATTTTTGTGAGCTTTTTTTATCGCGTTTAGCGCGTTAACTTTGTTCCCCCCTATCAGTCCGTAAATGGAAATTTTAGAAGAAAAGAAGAATAAGAACAAACCGTATAAGCCGGTGCTGGAAGATATACCCGATTGGCCGGTGTATCAGCTCAGCAAAAATAGAAAAGAGTTTGTGGACGAGGTAACGCAACAATCCATTGTGCGCCTCAAAGAATTGCGCCCCCAACGCAAACAATTAATTGATGATTTAGAAGCGACTGTCTATCGCGAACAAAATCGTATCAAACGAAATCGGTGGCGCGTAGACCCTAAAGATGATAATAAGTTTTGGGCAGGAATCAAAAATGACTTGGTTGAACTCAACAACAAAGGTCAAGAAGAAGTGGATAAGGGCGTGGATGCAATTTTGGAAAAAATCGTCCATCGCTATGCCTCCGAGATAGCCGGTAATTTTCGCCAAAGCTCCTATAAGTTTGCCCGCAGTGTTATCAAGTTTGGATTCATAAGGTTGCTGAACGGAGCACGCATTAAAAAATTTGGAGCCTTCTTTCGCAATCGATATACCTTGCGCGACAAAATCCACATCGTGGGTAAAGTAAAAATGCTTCGAAAGCTGGCCAAGCAAGGCACGGTAGTGATGGTGCCCACCCACTTCAGCAATCTCGATTCCATTTTGATTGGCTGGGTTATTCACTCCATGGGCTTACCTGCCTTTATCTACGGAGCAGGCTTGAATCTTTTCAACATCAAGATCATTGCCTACTTTATGAACAGCTTGGGTGCATATAAAGTCGATCGCAGAAAAAAGAACTTACCTTATCTGGAAACGCTGAAAATGTATTCAAACCTGGCGATACAAAAAGGTGCGCACAGTTTGTTTTTCCCCGGTGGCACGCGCTCCCGCGCTGGCCTGATCGAAAAGCAATTGAAGTTGGGGTTGTTGAGTACGGCCATTGAAGCGCAACGGAGTCTCTACATGAATAAAGGGAATGAAGCGGTGAAGAAAATATTTGTGGTGCCCGTTACCCTCAACTACCATTGCGTGTTGGAAGCACCCGAGATGATTGAAGACTACCTTCAAGTAAAGGGGCAAGATCGGTACTTTCCAGAAGAAGATAAGTACGGAAGTTTTCAACTCATACGGTTTTTGTTCAAATTTTTTACCAACCCCTCCAGCATCTCGGTCTCGATTGGTCCTGGGCTCGATGTGTTGGGGAACTATGTTGATGAAAACGGAAACAGTTTGGACAACACAGGTCGCATCATTGATACCAAAGATTACTTTGTTTCCAATGGCGATATCAACGTAGATCGCCAACGCGAAGATGAATACACGCGCATGCTCAGTCAGCGCATTGTAACGGAGTATCATAAAATCAACCGTGTTTTCTCCAGCCATTTGGTGGCCTTCATCGCATTTGAAATGTGGCAGAAAAAATTCCCGAACTTAGATTTATTTAGTTTGCTGCGCTTGCCCGAGGAAGATTTGGAGTTGAACTATGAAGAGTTTAAAGAAACATTTAAGCGGCTCAGAAAAAAAATCTATCAAATGAAGGACGAAGGCAAGATCAACTATGCCTCGCACCTGAAAGGGAAATCAGATAACTCCATTACACGGGGATTGGATAATGTGGGCGTGTTTCACCTCAATCGCCCGTTGATGAAAAATAAAAATGGAAACATCATTACCAAAGACCTCACCTTGCTCTATTACTACCACAACCGCTTAGTGGGTTATGACCTCGAACAGCTTATCTGAAAAACCTGTAGGGGTAATTGGTGCCGGTAACTTCGGCACCGTGATTGCTAATTTATTGGCACTTCATAGCAATGTGCTGTTATACGCACGCGATCCCAAAGCTGTGGACAACATCAATCGAACCAGGCAAAGTCGGGGTTACCCGTTGCTCCCCACTATTGTTGCCACCAACGATTTGCGCGAAGTAGCTGAAAAGTGTGATGTGATTTTCCCGATGGTGCCTTCGCAGCACTTTCGGCAAATGATGAAAAAGCTTTCGCCTTTTTTGTATCCCTACCACATGTTGATTCATGGTACCAAAGGTTTTGATATCTCGTTGCCAAAAGGCAAGACGATCGAGCAAATAGAAAAGCTAACGCGCAAGCAGGTGAAAACCATGAGTGAAGTAATTCGTGAAGAAAGTGTGGTGGTGCGCATCGGTTGTTTGGCCGGGCCAAATCTTTCCAAAGAATTGGCACAACGCCAACCTGCAGCTACGGTGGTAGCCAGTCCTTTTTTGGAAGTTATTCAAACGGGCAAAAGATTGCTGCGCAACGATCGCTTTCAAGTGTACGAGAACCGTGATATTGTAGGTGTGGAGATTGCTGGTGTTTTGAAAAACATCATCGCTATTGCTTCGGGCGCACTCAATGGCTTGGGCTATGGCGAAAACGCAAAAGGACTTTTGGTGAGTAGGGGAGCCGTGGAAATGGTTTACCTCGGCCGTGCACTGGGTGGCGATGTGAAAGCCTTTTTAGGAGTGGCAGGCATTGGCGATTTAGTGACTACTTGCAACAGCCCAATGAGTCGGAATTTCACCGTGGGTTATCGTTTGGCCAAAGGAGAAAAACTGGAAAACATTTTGAGCGATATGGGCGAAATTGCCGAAGGTGTTTACACCGTGCGCATTGCCAAGAAGTGTGCCGATCATTATAAAATAAGGGCGCTGATTACCGATCGCTTGTACAAAGTATTGTTTGAAGGCATGACGGTGGAAGAAGCCTTGGAATTTTTAATGCGCTTTCCGCTAAGCGCTGATATTGATTTTATATAAAGTTGCCACGGGTTCACAAATTTACGCGGAATTTTTTTGTGTAAACCGTGCCCATTTGTGCATCCGTGGCAACATGTTTTTAATTAATTCCTCCTCGTCTAAAAAAATATTTGGTACTGCAACACTACTTGCCCTTTCATGGATGCATCTTGGATAAGGTCTGTTCCAACCGTGGTGTAGGTAGATCGCAGTTGGTAATCTAACGTGAACTTGCTGGTGTGGCCTTTGATGAACCAATTCACTCCAAAATCATAAATATTGGCTGGTTTATCCAATCGAGTATAATTTCCGTTTTGATAGGTGATATACGGCATCAGCGTACCTTTGTCGCCCAGCAAATCTTTTTTTAACAAATAGCCAACCTGCGCATAGATTACGTTTCCTGTTCCAAACATGGGAAAGGCATTTCCATAACTTCCTGCAGGCGTTCCAGCTATTGAACTTCCATTGGCTGGGTTCATAATGCCGTTGTAGCGCAAATACCCTTGCCCATAATCAGTGTTGAAATATCCAGCATAAGCATTCAAAGCAGTTCCTTTTTCTAAATTCAACGGTGTGTCATAGAAAACCGCAACCGACCACAAATTCATGTCATAGTATTTTCGTGTGGGGTCAGTCGCTGGATCAGCGTTTGTGTTGGAGCCGGTCCAGGTGGCATTCTTTTGAGAGATAATGCCGGCTTCTAAATTCAATACCTTCTTTTTCCCTAAGTACGTGCCGGTCATGTAAGGCGTTACGTGCGATTCTTTGTCGAAGAAATTCCAAACCAACAATGCCTGGTATTGTTTATGATGCTGATCCCATGCAAAGTTTGCATTGGTAGCATTGATGCCAGGCTGCGGTAAACCATTGGACGTAATTGGAAACGGATCGCTCAATACAATACGATAATCCAGTTTTCCGATTTGGCCTCTGGCATACACGCTCAGTTTTCTTGAAAATTCATCCGTCTGATCTACGGTGGCTTGCGCAAACACGGGCACGTCCATGCTCATGATGGTGGCAATGCTGGGCTGACTAAATCGTGATAAGCCATTTGTAATGGTTAAGCCGCCACCCAAATGCAATTTGTCTGACCCTTTGAACACGCGGTATTCGCCCAACGCATCGTGAAAGAAAACTTGCGCTTTACGGTTGCCGGTATTCGTAGAATTTTGACCCGACAGATAATTAAAATTATTTTGGCCAAACTGCGCATAAAAAAATACACGATCGGTTAACTGGCCATACACTTGAACACGGGTTCGTCTCAAGCCAATATCAAATGTTTCCGATGTGGGATCTCCTAAAACAGTGGTGCCCGAATTGCTTTCATTGTATCGAAACCAAACTTGATTTAAAAAAGTGGCTTTCAAGTAATGGCTGCCATCTTCATTTAATTTTAATCGCAACTCTTCTATTTCCTTTTTAGGAGGAGGAGGAGTGATTGCCTCCTCCTTTTTTTCCTGAGCCAATGCCGAAAGGCATTGTGCCAATAGGATAATTGTCAAAATTTTCTTCATACTATTTGGCATGCTGGATAAATTCTTCAGCAAATTTTTCCATATACTCAATTTCCACTGGAGAGAGCGTGTCTTTTTTCTTAAAGAAAATCAATCGGTTTTTGTGGCACTCCACATGCATCTCTTCACGACTTTCCAAAAAGCGAATGAGCGGCTCTTTAAAGAATTTGGATATTACCGCTTCACTTTCGCCACGCAAATAATATTTTTTTGAGAAATAAGGATAAGCAGCAAAATCAATGTCTTTGCCACCTACTCCCTCAAACAATTTTGACCAAAGACCTTCGGGTTCTAACGCAAAATCTGGAATGGTTAAATCTAGCTCTGATAACTGAACAATGGTAAGGCAGGTATCTGTTCTTTCTTGGCGAGCACCCTCCGTAAGTGTAATGTCCGAGATTTCAATTTTGCCAATATCGCTATACTTTGAAAGGATGTTTTCTTCTATCAATATTTGACTTCCTTGTTGAATAGGGAAAGCATCAAATTTTTTGCCTGTCTTAATTCGTTGAGGGTAATAGGCATACTCTGATTGTTCGGCAAACCTTCTCAACTCAATTTGGCGAGGACTTAGTTTCACTTCCATCTTGGTTTGAAGCTCAGTTGAAAATTTCCTCGTAGCCAGTGGATGGCTGGACATAAATTGAAAGTGTTCAAATCCTAAAGCTGTTACGGAGCCATTTTTAGCATGGTATACTTCTTCAAAGTGATTGAGTTGCTCCATAAACGAATGATCTACAATACGAGCGTCCGAAAAATTAAGTGTCACCTTTTTTCCAGGCAACAGGCTTTTAAACATTTTTTTGTACCCAATGAGGTTAGAAAAAATGGCTGAATCTTTTACGGATATGTAGTATTCATTTCCATTCTCGGTGAGTTCATACCTTGGTTTGAAAAGACTTCTTAGGGGGGCCCCATTTAAAACATGAAAAATGAGCTTGGACGATATGCCGACCGCTACACCTATTAGCAGATCGGTGGATATTGTTACAACAATGGTGATTACAAAAACAGCCAATTGTTCTACACCAATTTTATAGGTTTTATAAAATTCACGTGGCGAAGCTAATTTGTAGCCGACCGAAATCAGCAAAGCCGCTAGTGCGGAATTGGGTATCATCTCGATCACGGGAATAAAAAATAGCATAGCAACCAACAAGAAAAAGCCATGGAAGAAATTGGCCCACCTTGTACGTCCACCAAAGTTTACATTGGCCGAACTCCGTGCCACTTCTGAAATCATGGGTAAGCCACCCAATAGCCCCGAAAGCGTATTGCCAATACCTACAGCACTCAAATCTCTATTGGCGTTTGCTTCTCTTTTAAAGGGATCAAGTCCATCAATTGCCTTTACCGTGAGCAGTGATTCTAAACTATTGATGAGAAGAAACATGGCGACATATTTCCAAAACGTAAAAGTACCAATAGCGGCAAAACTTGCCTGAAACGAAATGGTGCTCCAAAAGGAACCGATAGTGACTAAATCAAAGGCTGGTTCGGTATGTCTAAAATCCATGACGATTGCCATTGGTATGGTCACCAAAATCACCACCATAGGCGGTGGCACTTTTTTGATGTACTTATTTTTTAGCATGGGCATGCCGAATATGATCACCAAACTAACGATCCCCACCAACGTCACACGCGTATCAGCATTCAAAAATGAATGAGGTATCAACGCATATAATTCTAACGGTTCAAGTCCTTTTAGCGAAGTGGGGTCTATTCCCAGCAATACATGAATTTGTTTTGAAAAGATGATAAGACCGATGGCGGCCAACATACCATGAACCGCTGAAGGAGGAAAGAAATCACTTAGTGAACCAAACTTTAAGTAGCCAAATGCAATTTGCATCAAAGACATAACTACCACTGCGCCACACGCCAATTGCAAGCCGCTGGCTCCTTCAATGTTTAGGTTTCCCAAATCGGATACGGCTCCAGCGCAAATGGTAATCAACCCGGCTGCCGGGCCTTTGATCGTTAACTGTGAGCCAGCAAAGATGCTGACCACCAACCCCCCAATCATAGCAGTGAGCACACCCATGGCTGCCGGAAAGCCACTGGCTTTGGCAATGCCTAAGCTAAGCGGCAGCGCCAACAGAAAAACTAAAAAGCCCGAGAGGGCATCGCTGGTCCAATTTTGTTTGAGGCCTTCTAGACCATCTTTGGGAATATCGAGAGTTTTCATAGTAGAAAATTATAACTAATTAGATTAAAAGTTAAGGGGCAAAACCATTTAACTTATGAAAAATAAGCAATTGCTTTTATAGGCAACCGCTCAGAAGGGAAGGCTCGAAATCTTAAATCAGATAGAGGCAGTGCTTTTTAAAAAGCAAGGGCTGGGTTTGATACTTTTGATGATGTTGGGCAATGAAGTAATTGACCTGTTGCTGCCCTAAAGTAAAATGATTGAATGGATGATATGAAAAAAGTATGTATAAAACGGAATTACTTTTTCCATCACGCTCTTCCTCAATCTCTTTTTCTGCAAATAATGAGTTTAGAGTTACTGCGTGTGTTACGCTTAATACTGTTCTGCTTGTCGTTACCTTGTTAGACTTAGGTTGAAAGGTACAAGCTATTGTTGGAGCCAATAGCCCTAGGCAAAACAATATGATCGAAATGTATTTTAGCACTAGGTGTTCGCGTAAAGACATGTAAACGATAAAGTTTAGTGCAAAGGTTGCAATTATTATGAGAAGTTTTGCAAAAGCATGCTATTCATTTGCAAATGGTACAACAAAGATTTTAACAAGCAATGTGAAAGTAAAACTACTATCGAAATGTTTTTCATGGGTTTAGTTTTTACAATCGTTAGCAAACGAATAAAACAAAATAGTGATGCCACTTAAAACTATATTTTGAAAAGCTGTCTTGATTTTGTTTAAATTTGACGGATGAAGATGAAAATGAGTCTCCGCATGCTCTCCTTGGCTGCTTTGGCCGTCTTCGTGTATTCATTATTGTTGAATGGCCAAGCAGTGGCTAAAGATTCAACTGATTCTAAATTGATCAAAGCATCCATTGCGGCATCGGCATCAACCACTTCTATTCCTTGCGAAGAAAAGGAAGACTCCGATGACTCCTCTCATGAAAAGCGTGATGTAATGCTTTTTGAGGTTTCTTCTTTTCGCGTACAAAACAGTGACCACACTACCTACAATCAACATCATCGTAAACTCACCCATGTTACCTACTGCATTGGTAATTTGCTTTACCTAGCCCACCGCAGGGTGTTGATTTAGCGATTTTTTGTCTGACTAAATTAAATAGGCTGATATTTCTATCAGTCTCAACTTTCTTTCAATATTTTTTTATTCATGGAAACATCAACATCTATATTTAATGAGCACCAAGTCATTCATGACCTAAAGCATTATTTGCCAGCTCAGGCGCCACTCAAGGATTTTATTCATCACAATACACTCCATGCCTTTCAACATTTAAAGTTTAAAGATGGTGTTCGGCATGCGGCTGAGATTTTGGGTTACCGATCCTCTCTTTCCATTTCTGATTTCAGAAAGTTATTCGCCACTGGCCAAATCAAGGAAGAGATTTTAGACCGCATCATTCGTGAGAAAAAGGGAAATCAGTTTGAAGAATGGAAGCGAAAAGTAGTTGAACACAAGTACACTAACACTTCTTTGCCCCGCATCGGTGCACTGCGAAGCCAGTGGAAAAGTCAATACCACATTGACTTGGACTCAATGGTGCAACCGATTTTGTTCCGCATTTTGTGCAGCTACTTAGATCAAGGCATTTCCATTTGGAATTTTCCGATTCGGGAAAAAACATTTTTGGCATCCTTACAAGAGATGGAGCGCAACAGCTTTTCTAGTTTTTTTAGAAAAGATCGTGCGAAAGCCTTGCTGCTTGAAACCACATGCGAGATTACAGACTTGCTAAAAATAGTGGTAGGCGATGAGTCGCTTTATAAACGCTATTTGTTCGATCAGCAATTTGCTCATCAAGGCTGGTCGGGTATGGTCAGCACAATTGAAGATCAACCGTTTACGATTTTAGATCCGCGTAAGCTTTCCATGCACGATTTGATCGTGTTTGAGTTGTTGATGGAAATCGATGCCCTTGATTATGAGTTCGGAAAAAATTGGCAGCCGCTGGCAACTCGGTTATCGGATAAGCCAATCGATCTGTTTGCCTCTGTGCCCGAGCAAGAAATGCACGAGGTGTTGTTTCTTTGGCAAGAAGCATTTGAATGGAGTTATCACGATCAGGTGTTGGCTGGCATCGCCCAAAAGAAAAACCCACCTAAGCAATATCCTTCCAAAAGTTTTCAGGCGATGCTTTGCATTGATGATCGCGAATGCTCCTTTAGACGATACCTTGAAGAATTTGATGACCATGCCGAGACGTTTGGAACGCCTGGTTTTTTTTCCGTAGAGTTTTATTATCAGCCGGAAGGAGGAAAATTTTATACCAAGCTTTGCCCCGCACCGGTTACACCTAAGTATTTAATCAAAGGCATTGGTGGCGATAAACGAAAGAAAGATGCTTACCTCAGCAAGGCGAGTCATTCGATTTACGGTGGTTGGCTGATTTCCCAAACACTCGGATTTTGGTCGGCCTTTTTATTGTTCTTGAATATTTTCAAACCATCCATGGGGCCCGCCACCGCTTCTTCGTTCAAACACATGAGCAAGAAGTCGAAACTCACCATTGAAAACGAAAATTTGGAAAATCGTGAAAACAATTTGCAGATTGGTTTCACCATCGAAGAGATGACCAACCGCGTGGAGGCGTTGCTAAAAAGCATCGGTTTGGTAAAGGAATTTGCGCCCATTGTGTATGTGATTGGTCATGGGTCGAGCAGTGTCAACAACCCGCACTATGCGGCCTACGATTGCGGGGCCTGTTCAGGCCGCGCAGGTTCTGTAAACTCACGCGTGGTTTCGTTTATGGCCAACCACCAAAGGGTACGCGAATTGTTAAAGGCAAGGGGAATTGAAATTCCGGAGACCACACAATTCTTGGGCGGCTTGCACGATACCACGCGCGATGAAATTGTTTTCTTTGATGAAGATTCCTTGTCGCATTCCAATAAACAAGGCCACAGTAAAAACGAACTGATTTTTGCCAAGGCATTGGATTATAACGCCAAAGAACGTTCACGCAGATTTGAGTCAATCGATTCACATTTGCAACCAGCCTCCATACATGAAAAAATTCGCACGCGGTCAGTATCGTTGTTTGAACCACGGCCGGAGTTAAACCATGCGACCAACGCACTTTGCATTGTGGGTAGGCGTGAGTTGACGAAACATTTATTTATGGATAGGCGCTCGTTCATGAACTCCTATGATTATCGTGTGGACTTGGATGGAAAATTTTTAGTGAATGTGCTGCGCCCGGTTGGCCCTGTGTGCGGTGGCATCAATTTAGAATATTTCTTTTCACGTGTTGATAATCAAAAACTAGGAGCCGGCACCAAATTGCCTCATAACGTGATGGGGCTGGTGGGGGTTGCCAATGGCATTGATGGCGACCTGCGCCCCGGTTTGCCCAGCCAAATGATAGAAGTGCATGACCCGGTTCGCTTAATGGTGATTGTGGAGCATTTTCCGGAAATTGTTTTGCAAGCTATTTCCAAGGAAGCGCCTACCTACGAGTGGTTTATTAATGAATGGGTTCGGATGGTGGCCATACACCCTGAAACGAGACAACTCTATTTATTTAAGGAAGGGATTTTTAGCGAATATCAACCAATGGTAAAGGAAGTTGCTAAAGCAGCTAACCTGAAAACAATCTTTGAAGAACATCCTGAAAATTTACCCGTGTACGAATTAGAAAGCATTTAATTTTTATAGCGAAATGAAATCATTCTTAGAATTTTTTATACTCGTCCCTTTCATTGGTTTTTTGGTCAGTTTAACATTGCCAAAAAAGAATGAAAATGGTATTGCGCGCTGGACTTTTTTGTCGGTCGCTATTCACATGTTCAGCTTCCAGGTGTTTTTGGTCTATTGGTTAATCGATGGTTATCACGAACTCAACCTGAAAGACATTGTATTGTACCGCAGCGAAGAATACGAATTCTTTTTGGATTTTTATTTTGATAAAATCACTGCGGTATATGTGTTCGTTGGTTCGCTGCTCACCTTTATGGTTACCCTCTATAGCCGCACCTATTTGCATCGCGAGGCGGGCTACAAACGTTTTTTCAATACCATTCTTTTTTTCTATTTAGGATATAACATAGTTGTATTCTCTGGAAATTTAGAGACTTTGTTTATTGGGTGGGAAATATTGGGGATCAGTTCGTTTTTATTGATCGCCTTTTACCGCGACCGCTACCTACCCGTAAAAAATGCCGTCAAGGTTTTTTCCATTTATCGGGTGGCCGATGTGGGTTTGATTTTGGCCATGTGGATGAGCCACCATCTGTGGCACGAGAGCATCACTTTCGATAAGTTGATGAATGCAGATTTGATCCACTCACATCTGCAAGAGCACAGTTGGGTGGGTATTTTCATTGCGCTAATGTGTTGGCTATCCGCTATCGCCAAGTCGGCACAACTTCCGTTTTCGTCTTGGTTGCCACGTGCTATGGAAGGCCCCACACCCAGCAGTGCCATTTTTTACGGATCACTGTCGGTGCACTTGGGTGTGTTCATCATGTTGCGCACCTATCCGTTTTGGGAGAATCAACTTTCGGTTCGCATATTAATTGGTGTGATGGGTTTGATGACGGCTGTAATTGCCACGGGCATTGCGCGCGTGCAATCATCTGTTAAAAGTCAAATTGCGTATAGCTCCATTGCACAAATTGGTTTGATTTTTATTGAGATTGCCGCGGGCTGGGGTGCGCTTGCGCTGATACATTTTGCAGGCAATGCCTTTTTGCGAACGTATCAATTGCTGGTATCGCCTTCGGTGGTTAGTTATTTGATACGCGAGCAGTTTTACAATTTCGTTCCGCGCTTGCGCTCCATTGAAGATTCGTTTCCCAAGAAACTTCAGTACACGCTGTACATCCTTTGTCTGAAAGAATGGAACTTAGATTCGTTCATGTACCAGTATTTATGGAACCCGATTAAAAAGGCGGGCCAATATTTTAATTTCCTTACATTCAATCGCGTGTTTATGTTATTGGTACCCATTTATTTGGTTGGATTGTTTTTTACCTACAACAAAGATTTAGTTACGGACAACATAGAGCATTACCTTCCCATTGTGTTTTCTTTGATCGGCCTGATTTGTGTATTAAAAGCCTTCACCGAACGGCAGCATGCACGTGTCAGTTGGCTGCTCGTAATTATGAATCACTTTTGGATTGCCCTAGCTATTTCATTTAATGAAAATTTTACTTTCAATGAGGTACATCTATACTTGATTGGTGTGGCCGTATCTGGAATTATTGGCTTTGGTGCTTTGCGCAGACTGCGTTTGCTTGAAGGAAGCATTGACTTAGATCAATTTCATGGTCACTCCTACAAGCATCCCAAAATAGCAATGATGTTTTTGCTCGCCTGCTTGGGTGCTACTGGCTTTCCGATCACACCTACCTTTATTGGCGAAGATTTAATTTTCAGTCACATTCATCATGACCAATTTCTTTTGGCATTTTTTGTCTCCCTTAGTTTTGTGGTAGATGGTCTTGCGATTATTCGAATTTATGCGCGCGTATTTTTGGGGCCGCATTCAAAATCGGTGTATGATATGGCGTACCGATCTTCTTAAGGTATTGGGACTTATGGCTTAGGAATTAGGAGCGTATCTCAATGCCTAAGCTCTACTTTTTATTAATCAAATAGAGTAACGCCAACGCATACCCTTCCAATCCAAAACCTGTAATGAGGCCCTTGCATTTTGAGGTGATTAAGCTTTTGTGACGAAATTCTTCACGCGCATAAATATTGGAGATATGAACTTCCACCACAGGTGTGGTAATGGCACCAATGGCATCGTGAATGGCAATGGAAGTATGTGTATAGGCACCCGCATTTAAGATGATGCCATCGTATGAAAAGCCAACCGCTTGTAGTTTGTTGATGAGTTCGCCCTCCACATTCGATTGGTAATATTCAATTTCAATAGTAGAGAAACTGTTTCGCAAGTTTTCAAAAAAGGTTTCAAAGTCCGTAGAGCCATAAACTTCTGGTTCGCGTTTGCCCAATAGATTTAAGTTAGGGCCGTTGATGATTTGTATTTTCATAGAGGCAAGGTAAGGATTTTTGATTTATGATTGGTGAGGCCGCAAGCTACATGCTTCAAGCGGTAGGCCGTTGGCCAGAACTTGCCCATTTACCTTTCTGTTTCGATTGTTGATTCTAACTTTTACTTCTAACTTCTGACTTCTATATTCTATCTCCTTCCTAACCTAAGATTTATTAATTTTACATAACTGCATCTCTTGAATTGGTCTACCTACATCAAGCAATTTTCAAACTACCTGAAGTTAGAGCGATCGCTTTCGCAAAATTCTGTTGATGCCTACGTGCGCGATGTAGAAAAACTCGAGCAGTTTGTGGAAATAAAAAAACTAAGTGTCAGCCCGCTAAAGATTAAGGCCAAGCATTTGCAGTCTTTTTTAGAATACATCAATGAATTGGGCATGAGTGCCTACAGCCAAGCGCGCATCCTCAGCGGACTGAAGGCATTTTTCAAGTACCTGGTTTTTGAAGAATTGATTTCTGATGACCCAACATCGTTGATTGAAGGCCCAAAAATCGGTCGCAAGCTGCCCGATACGCTGGATTATGTTGAGATTGAAAACCTTCTCTCCGCCATCGATTTATCTACACACGAAGGGGCGAGAAATCGCGCCATTATTGAAATCTTGTACAGTTCAGGTTTGCGTGTTTCGGAGCTGGTGGATTTAAAAATCCCGAATGTCTATTTTGATGTTGGGTTTTTGCGGGTGATTGGAAAAGGAAACAAAGAGCGGCTCGTGCCCATCGGCAAGGAGGCATTTAAGTATTTGAAAATCTATTTGGAAGAAGTACGGGTACACATCTCAGTAAAAGAAAACTCTTATAGCCATGTTTTTCTCAATCGAAATGGCGGAAAGATTTCGAGGGTAATGATTTTCATCTTGATCAAAGCACTGGCTGCAAAAATCGGATTAAAAAAATCCATCAGTCCGCATACGTTTCGTCATTCCTTTGCCACACACTTGATTGAAGGCGGTGCCGACTTGCGTGCGGTGCAAGAAATGTTAGGGCACGAATCGATTACCACTACCGAAATTTATACACACCTCGATCGCGATTACCTTCGACAAGTGGTGCAGCAGTTTCATCCGCGGAGTTGATTTTATCATTCTGATTTGTGGCGAACATAACGTAACTTTGGCCTATGAGAAACTGTTTGTTAATTGCAGCGTTGGTACTTGGCTTTACGAGTTATGGGCAAACCATCGATGTTGAGTACGACAAGACACGCGATTTTTCATATTACAAAACCTTTCGCTTTGGAGAGAGCCAGATCATTACTCCCAATGATCAGAAAAGGGTTTCAGATAAAGTGCTCGATAAATGGATTGTATCAGCCATTACCGAAGAACTGAAACAAAAAGGATTGACGCGATCCGACTCGGCTGCTGATTTGACCATTACGTATGCCGAAGGTACGTTGGCACGATCAGATGTTGAGAATCTAGGTCCTGTTCCCCTCACACCTGGACAAGATGCCAACCGCAATTTTATGTACGAATACCGCCAGACCAGTTTGATCATCGACTTGAATGATAGGAGTAACAATTTAATTTGGCGCATCAATTCAACTACTAATATGACCAGCGAAGAAGGCGAACGCATGATTGATGCCATCGTAGAGAAAGGTTTTAAAAAATTTGGGAAAGCACCTAAGCGGAAGAAGAAATAGACATGTACAAACTTTTCGTTCGGCCTTTTTTGTTTTTGTTCGATCCAGAGGCCATTCACCATTTCACTTTTCGGTTTATCAAATTTTCATGTAAAATCCCGGGTGTAAAGCCGTTGCTTTCGGGTTTGTATCAAACTAAGAAGGAAGGTTTATCAAGAACTTTGTTTGGCATTACCTTTCCCAATCCAGTAGGGTTGGCTGCGGGCTTTGATAAAGATGCGAAGCTTATTGACGAGCTAGCTTGTTTTGGTTTTGGGTTTATTGAGATCGGAACGCTTACCCCTAAGCCACAACTGGGAAACGAAAAACCGCGATTGTTTCGGTTGCCAGCAGATCAAGGGCTCATCAATCGCATGGGATTTAATAATGGTGGTGTGGCTGAAGCCGTGATTCGGTTGAGGAAGAGAAATTCAACTGTGATTGTGGGTGGCAACATTGGTAAGAATAAGAGCACCCCCAACGAAAATGCCTTTGATGACTATAAAATCTGTTTTGAAGAATTGTATCCGTATGTTGATTACTTTGTAGTGAATGTGAGTTCACCTAATACACCTGGCTTGCGCGAATTGCAAGAAAAAGAACCACTGAAAAAATTATTGGCAGGAGTAAAGGCGTTGAGCCTTCAAACAGAAAAACCTAAACCGATCTTGTTAAAGATTGCGCCTGATTTGACCATCACACAACTAGATGATGTAGTCGAAGTGCTGAAAGCCACTGAAGCGGATGGTGTGATAGCCACCAATACCACTATATCACGGGAGGGATTACATACCACTCAAGCCGAGTTATCGGCCATTGGCAATGGCGGATTGAGTGGAAAACCATTGACGTATCGATCGAATGAAATGATCGCTTATCTACGCGCAAAGCTGGGCAAAAACTTTCCGATCATCGGGGTAGGAGGGATCATGTCACCGGATGACGCAGTCGCAAAATTAAAATCCGGTGCAGACCTGATTCAGATCTACACCGGATTTGTATACGAGGGGCCAGGGTTTGTAAAAAGAATATTGAGCGAACTTTAGATTCGTACTTTTTACTCTTTAACCCCCACCAAATCCAATACAAACGCATACATCAAAGCATCTTCCTTTAGCGACTCAAATCGTCCGCTGGCGCCACCGTGTCCGGCTTCCATATTTGTTTTGAGAAGAAGTAAATTTTTGTCGGTCTTCATCGTGCGCAGTTTGGCCACCCACTTGGCGGGTTCCCAATATTGTACCTGGCTATCTTGCAAGCCGGTAGTCACGAGTAAATTCGGGTATTCCTTTTTCGCCACGTTATCATAGGGAGAATATGATAACATGTAATCATATTCTTCTTTAACATTGGGGTTGCCCCATTCTTTCCATTCGAATGTTGTGAGCGGAATGGTTTCATCTTCCATCGTGCTAATCACATCTACAAATGGAACATCGGCAATGATTCCTTTGTATAAATCGGGGCGCATGTTGGTAATGGCGCCCATCAACAATCCGCCCGCGCTGCCACCATTGGCAAATAGTTTGTCTTTAGCTGCATATTTTTCATTGATCAAAAACTCCGACACATCGATAAAGTCATTGAACGTGTTTTTCTTCTTCAACATCTTTCCATCTTCATACCACTTTCCGCCCATTTCCTGGCCACCACGAACGTGGGCGATCGCATATACAAATCCGCGGTCTAGTAAGCTTAACCGAGAAGAGCTAAAGTACGCGACCATCGATGAACCATATGACCCATACGCATATTGAAAGCAAGCGTTGCTTCCGTCTTTCTTAAACTTGTCTTTTCTGTATACAATCGAGACGGGAACTTTCACGCCATCACGAGAAGTGGCCATCACGCGTTCGGTTTGGTAGTTGGTGCGATTAAATCCACCTAGCACTTCTTGCTCTTTCAATAATTTTTTTTCTTTGGTTTCCATGCCATAGTCGTACTGCGATGCAGGTGTTGTCATGGATTGATAGTAATAGCGCAACGTGGTTGATTTAGGATCTGGATTGGTGCTGATACCGGCTACATAAGCGGGCTCTCCAAAGTCTATGCTGTGCTCTGATTGGTCGGCCCATTTTATCATTCGAATGTGAGCCAGCCCTTCGGCTGTTTCTTGAATGGCCAAGTAGTCATTGAACAGTTCAAAACCCTCCAAAAATTTATCTTCACGGTTGGGTATTACATCCGTCCAATTTTCTTTTCCGCTTTTAGTTTCCTCAGCAGATACCAGCCTATAGTTGGTGGCATCGGCATTGGTGCGGATATAGAATTTGCCGTTCATGTGATCGGCAGAGTACTGAATATTTTCTTTTAATGGCTCGATGACTTTAAGGGTAGCCTTTGGATTGTCGATTTCCATAAAGCGAACAACGGAAGCATCCGTTCTTACGGATTGAACCAACAGGAATTTCTTCGATCTAGATTTGCCGATGTAGGAGGACAGTGTTTGATCTTTTTCTTCGAAAACCAGAACATCTTTAGAAGCTTCGGTGCCTAGTTCGTGTTTATAGATTTTGTCGGAGCGGAGTGTGTTGGGATCTTGTTTGGAATAGAAAACAGTTTTGTTATTATTCGCCCACTCAAAATTTCCTGTCGTTCCGGGGATTCTGTCAGTCAACATTTTTCCGGTTAACATATCTTTAAACGATAACGTATAAAATCTTCTGCCCACGGTATCTACTGCCAGGGTGGCGATGTTGTGGTTAGGGCTTGCAGAGGCGAACATACTAAAATAGCCACGACCCTTGCCCATTTCATTTCCATTGGCAATGATTTCTTCGGCACCCTCTAATGAACCTTTCTTACGGCAGTAGACCGGGTATTCGCCACCTTCTTCTACGCGGGTATAGTAAAAGAAATCATCGATTTTATAGGGTACTGATTCATCTTTCTCTTTGATGCGCCCTTTCATTTCGTTGAAAAGTTTGTCTTGCAACCCTTTGGTGTGGGCCATCATCGTATCGAGGTAGTTGTTCTCTGCCTTTAGGTAATTCACCACCGCGGTGTCTTCACGATTGCGTAGCCAGAAATAGTTATCCACTCGTTTATCTCCATGCTTGGATGTAATCTCATGGACTTTCATTATCGCCACAGGCGCGGCTACGGATGGATATTTGGATTCGTTGTTTTTGCAGCTGGCTACTATTACCAACACACTTAATACGACTACTATTTTTTTCATTTATAAAAACGTTAAAGTTATTCCTATTGCCTAAGTCCTAGTCCCCAATTCCCAACACCTAATAAGTCGGCATACTCGTATCAATCTCCTTCGCCCACGCTAAGATTCCACCTTTCAGGTTGTAGAGGTTGGTAAAACCATGGTTGGTTTCTAGCCACTTCACCATGTTGCCACTGCGCGCTCCACTTCTGCAATGGATAATTACTTGTTTGTCTTTTGCGATTTTATCTACGTTGTGCGGAATCTCTCCTTGTGGAATCAATTCTCCACCAATTTCACATATATCAACTTCATGCGACTCACGCACATCAATGAGTTGAAAATTTGCGTTTGAATCTTTCAACGCTTTTAATTCTTGCACGGTTACTTCTTTCATAAAAGTTGATTTTTTGGGAGCGCTACAAAAGTCATCATAATCAATCAAACCCAAAATATTTTTCGATTGATTTTTATTGGGTATTTGAATGATTTGCGTTTCCATGCTGGCGGCATCCAGTACCAATAATTTCCCCGAAAGGGCAGTACCAATGCCTGTGATTACTTTAATGGCCTCATTGGCTTGAATGCTTCCAATGATTCCGGGCAGAACCCCCAAAACACCACCTTCTTCGCACGAGGGGACTGAATCGGGTAGGGGAGGCAGCGGATACAAATCACGGTAGGTCGCGCTTCCATTCAAATTGAAAACAGCCACCTGACCTTCATACCTAAAAATAGAGCCATACACCAACGGAATATGAAGCAATACCGAAGCGTCATTGAGTAAATAACGAGTTGGAAAATTATCCGTACAGTCCACAATGACATCAAATCCATTTAACAATGTCAACGCGTTTGATGAATCGATTTTCGTTTGCTGAATGTTAAAGGTGACGTTTGGGTTAAGCCTTTTTAGTTTCGATGCCGCCACTTTCACTTTCGATTGGTTCAAATCATCAACACCGTAAAGTATTTGCCGTTGCAGATTCGAGAGACTGACCACATCGTGGTCGATGATGGAAATCGTGCCGATACCCGCGGCCGTCAAGTATTGTAGCACGGGGCAACCCAGCCCACCTGCGCCCACTACTACCACTTTTGCACGCTTCAATTTCAACTGTTCAGCCTCCCCAAAATTGGGCAGCACGAAATGTCGACTATAACGCTCACACTCTTCTTTTGAAAATTGATTTACTTCGTTCATCTTTGGTTGCACAAGATACGGGTTAAAATTTATTGCCATTAAGTCACAAAGGCGCGAAGTAAATTCTTTTGAGGCTTTGTGCCTTCATGGTTAATCTTACGAAACAAAAAAGTTATGGAAAAACGAATCAATTACTCAACCGGTGCTAAGTGGGAGGACATTGTCGGTTATTCACGTGCCGTACAAATTGGCAATCAATTGGAGGTTTCAGGCACGGTGGCTACCGATGACGCAGGAGCAGTTGTAGGCAAAGATGATTTCTATGTTCAAACAAAATTCATCATCCAAAAAATTGAAAAGGTATTGAAGCGAGCTGGTTTCGAACTGAACGATGTCATTCGCACGCGCACATTTGTGACCGATATTTCTCAATGGGAAGAAGTAGGCAAAGCCCATGGCGAATTCTTCAAAGACATCAAACCCGTTACCTCTATGATTGAAATTAAAGGGTTGATTGATAGCGATTACTTGGTGGAGATTGAGGTGAGTGCGATGAAGATGAATTCTTAATAGCTAATGATTTTGTGCCGATTCAATATAATACTGGGATAGCAGGTGCAGCTATTTTTTACAGCCTCTAACGACCTGCACTGGTCATTGGACGTGCTCTTCAACGAAGATACTCTACTAAGCAAATTCGGAAACTCGGCTATCAATTTCTCAATTGGCAAAAGATGGCCATAGTTTTTTTGGAGAAAGAGAAATCCACCAATGGCCAAACGATCAAAACGGTTGACCGCTGCACTAGATAATGGGTACAGAAGTTTGGTGTCAAAACGTTAAAAGCGATTTTCAAACTCGTTTTATAGTCCCTAACCTTATCAAGTTGAACGACACCGCTAAGGCTCTCCACTAATGGGGTGATTTCTGTTTCTTTGGTTTAGATTGAGAGATACTGCCAAAGTAGATCTCTACCATCTTTGAAAGGCTAATATTGAATATAACTTCATCTGACAAAGTATTCTGTCAGGAATATACATATAATCGACTGATAATCAGTTACTAAATAAGAGTTGTATTTTTCTTTACAAACACTTTTGTTTTGTTTTAGCCTTCTTCTACCTTTGCAGTCCTTTTGAATTTAAGGCGGTGGAGTATTCAAAGGTTTGGAGCGTGTGGGGGAACTCAAAAACGGGTGTAGTTCAAGGGTAGAATAGCGGTCTCCAAAACCGTTGATGGGAGTTCGAATCTCTCCACCCGTGCAAGAAATGGAAGTGCGTTTGCCGAAGGGCAACAAAAAATAAAAAAGGGTCTAAAACCCAACCAGATGGAAAAACTGAAAGCATACATTCTCGAGTCAGTTGATGAAATCCGTAACAAGGTTTCATGGCCGAAATTCAGCGAGTTGCAAAGCAGCGCTATTTTGGTGTTGGTTGCTTCTTTCATTTTTGCTCTTGTAATAGGCTTTATTGACTTGGGCTTTAAAAATGCCTTGGCTTGGTTCTACAAAGAATTTTAACATGGCAGCAGTTGTAGGTGAATTAAAATGGTATGTGCTGAGGGTTATCAGCGGTCAGGAAAAGAAAATAAAATCTTACCTGGAAACTGAAATCGAGCGATCGAAGCTAACGGGCTTCATTCCGCAAGTACTTATACCATCCGAGAAGGTGTATGAAATGCGCAATGGCAAGAAGAGAGTAAGAGAGAGAAACTTCTTCCCGGGCTATGTGCTGGTTTCAGCCGATTTATCTAACGGTGAGGCATACCACACGGTGAATAATATTCCGGGTGTAATTGGGTTTTTAGGTGCTAATGGTTCCAATGCTACTAATAAAGAACCGGTAGCCTTGCGCCAATCAGAGGTAAACCGAATCTTAGGTAAGGTAGACGAGATTGACCAGTTTGAAGTGAAGTTAGAGACACCATTTATAAAAGGTGAATCAGTGAAAGTGATGGATGGTCCTTTCAGCGGATTTACCGGAACGGTGGAAGAAATATTTGAAGACAAGAAGAAATTGAATGTGATGGTGAAAATTTTCGGGCGCAACACGCCTGTAGAATTGAACTACATGCAAGTTGAAAAAACAGAGTAATACGAAATCAAGATAATCGCAGTATGGCAAAGGAAGTAATTGGTTATTTAAAATTGCAGGTTAAAGGTGGCGCAGCAAATCCTGCTCCTCCTATCGGTCCTGCCTTAGGTTCAAAAGGCTTGAACATCATGGACTTTTGCAAGCAGTTCAACGCGCGCTCGCAAGACAAACCTGGTCAAGTGCTTCCCGTGCTGATCACGATTTATAATGACAAATCATTTGACTTTGTTATTAAAACCCCACCAGCGGCCGTTTTGATTATGGAGGCCATCAAATTACAAAAAGGATCTAAAGAGCCTAACCGTGCAAAAGTGGGTTCTATCTCTTGGGATCAAGTGAAAAAAATTGCTGAACTAAAAATGCCCGACCTGAACGCATTTAAAGTTGACTCCGCTATGAAAATGATTGCGGGAACAGCTCGCAGCATGGGAGTAACAGTAAGCGGAACAGCTCCTTGGGATAAATAATCTGATAAAGAAATAAAGCAATGGCAAGGGAACCAAAAAATAGAAAAGCAGTAGCTGCTAAGTATAATGCAGATAAGGTTTACACGTTAGAAGAAGCTTCTAAAGTGGTAAAGGAAATTACCTTCACAAAGTTTGATGCTTCAGTGGATTTAGATATTCGGTTGGGCATCGATCCTAAAAAATCTGACCAAATGGTGCGTGGAGTAGTTTCATTGCCGCATGGTCTTGGAAAAGTAGTTCGTGTATTGGTGCTATGCTCGCCTGACAAGGCTCAAGAAGCAAAAGATGCCGGTGCCGAGCACGTAGGGTTAGATGATTATATCCAAAAGATTGAGGCCGGTTGGACCGATATCGATGTGATTATCACCATGCCAACGGTAATGGCAAAAGTAGGTAGGTTAGGTAAAGTATTGGGCCCACGAGGTTTAATGCCCAACCCCAAGTCGGGTACCGTAACCCTTGAAGTAGGAAAAGCAGTAAAGGATGTGAAGGCGGGTAAAGTTGACTTCAAGATTGACAAACAAGGAATCATTCATGCTAGTATAGGTAAGGCTTCCTTCAGCGCAGATAAAATCAAAGACAATGCTGCTGAACTTATCAATGCGGTAGTTAAGTTGAAACCCTCCTCTTCAAAAGGAACTTACCTTAGAAGTATTTCTCTATCTTCTACGATGAGCCCGGGTATCAAAGTTGATTCAAACTCAATTTAAAAAGGTCTATTTAATTTTAAAGACAATGACCAAAGAAGAAAAGGGACTCGTTATCGAAGAGTTGGCAGAGAAGTTTTCTCAGCACAACCACTTCTATATTACAGATGCCTCTGGCCTTACAGTGGCGCAGATCAATGCCTTCCGTAGGTTGTGTTTCAATGCAGGCGTAGAATATCGCGTCTATAAAAACACACTTATCCGCAAAGCACTTGAAAAGCAAAAAGGCAATTACGAAGAACTCTACAAAGTTCTTCACGGATTTTCAGGTGTAATTTTCTCAAAAGAGTCGGGCAATGCTCCTGCACGCGTAATTAAGGAGTATCGCAAAAAGATGGAAGGCCGCCCCGCACTAAAGGGTGCTTCTATTGAAGCGACTGTTTTTGTAGGCGATGAACACTTGGATACATTGGTTGAGTTGAAGTCTAAAAACGAACTCATCGGTGAAGTTATTTCATTGCTGCAATCTCCTGCCAAGAATGTTTTGTCTGCTCTTTTGAGCGGCAAACAAACCGTAGCAGGCTTGGTGAAAGCATTGGAGGAAAGAAAAAAATAAAAGAATTTAAAATTTTAAACACTTATCAATCATGGCAGACGTAAAATCACTTGGCGATCAACTAGTAGAGCTTAGCGTTAAAGAAGTAAACGAATTAGCTTCTTATTTGAAAGAAACTTATGGCATCGAACCTGCAGCTGCGGCTGTGGCAGTTGCTGCTGGCCCTGCGGCTGGTGGTGGAGCTGCTGCTGCTGAAAAGACCAACTTCGATGTGGTATTAAAGGCAGCCGGTGCCAATAAACTTCAAATTGTGAAATTGGTGAAAGAATTGACTGGTCTTGGCTTGAAAGAAGCAAAAGACATGGTTGATGGCGCCCCTAAGACAATCAAAGAAGGCTTACCAAAAGACGAAGCAGAAAACTTGAAGAAGCAACTTACTGAAGCAGGCGCTGAAGTAGAGTTGAAATAATTCTTGAAGGCGAAACATATCGTCTGAAAGGCATTTCAGGCCCCATTCCTATCAAAAATAGGATTGGGGTTTGCCTATTTATACTTACACCCCATCCTAGCGATGGGCAGTCTTAACCGGGAAAATTTTAAACCGTACGCACCTTGGCAAAGAAGACATCAAATAACCGAATTGATTTTTCATCAATCGACAAAGTATTGGAGTATCCTGATTTTTTGGATATCCAACTTCAATCGTTCAAAGACTTTTTGCAGATCGAAACACCTGCTGAGAAGCGCCAAAATGAAGGGCTCTTCAAAGTTTTTGCTGAAAACTTCCCCATTTCAGACTCGCGCGAAAATTTTGTGCTGGAGTTTGTGGATTATACCATTGACCCACCTAAGTATAGCGTGGACGAGTGTATCGACCGTGGATTAACGTTTTCAGTTCCTTTGAAAGCGAAACTTCGCTTGACTTGTAATGATGAAGACAACGAAGATTTCGAAACAATTGAACAGGAGGTTTTCCTAGGGAACATTCCGTACATGACCGAGAAAGGCTCTTTCGTGATCAACGGAGCGGAGCGTGTAATCGTGTCGCAGTTGCACCGTTCCCCAGGCGTGTTTTTCGCCATGAGTAAACACACCAACGGAACGAAGCTGTACTCGGCCCGTATCATTCCTTTCAAAGGTTCGTGGATTGAATTTGCTACAGACGTAAACGCGGTGATGTATGCTTACATCGACCGTAAGAAAAAATTTCCAGTAACCACCCTGCTCCGGGCCATCGGTTACGGAACAGATAAAGATATCTTGGATTTGTTTGGCTTGAGCGAAGAAGTAGAAGCCAACAAAAACAACTTGAAGAAGATAGTAGACCGCAAATTGGCGGCACGTGTGTTAAAAACATGGACCGAAGACTTTGTGGATGAAGATACTGGTGAGGTGGTTTCCATCGACCGTAACGAAGTGTTGTTGGAGCGCGACCATGTAATCACAGCAGAAGATGTAGATGTAATCCTCGATTCAGGGGTGAAGTCAATCATTCTGCACAGAGTAGATGTGAACGTGGCCGATTACTACATCATCTTCAACACCTTGGCGAAGGACAACTCGAACTCTGAAAAAGAGGCGGTTGAACAAATCTATCGTCAATTAAGAAATACAGAAGCACCTGACGAACAAACCGCTCGCGATATTATCCAGAGTTTGTTCTTCAGCGAAAAGCGTTATGACTTAGGTGAAGTTGGCCGTTACCGGATCAACAAAAAATTGGGTCTTGACCTTAGCTTCGATCAGCGCGTATTGACTACTGAGGACATTATCCTAATTGTAAAATATTTGATCGGTTTGATCAACTCGAAAGCCGTAGTGGATGATATTGACCATTTGAGCAATAGACGTGTAAGAACGGTAGGTGAGCAATTGTATTCTCAATTTGGTGTGGGCTTGGCGCGTATGGCCAGAACTATCAAAGAAAGAATGAACGTACGCGATAACGAAGATTTCAAGCCGGTTGACTTGATCAATGCGCGCACATTGTCTTCCGTAATCAACTCGTTCTTTGGAACGAACCAGCTATCTCAGTTCATGGATCAAACCAATCCACTGGCAGAGATTACTCACAAACGTAGAATGTCGGCACTCGGGCCAGGTGGTCTTTCCAGAGAGCGCGCAGGTTTTGAGGTGCGAGATGTTCACTATACACACTACGGCCGTTTGTGTACCATTGAAACACCGGAAGGACCAAACATCGGTTTGATTTCTTCACTCTGCGTTCACGCAAAAGTGAATAAGATGGGCTTTATCGAAACTCCTTACCGCAAGGTAGAGAATGGTAGAGTGAAAGGAAAGGATGTAATTTTCTTAACTGCCGAAGAAGAAGATACGCACAACATCGCTCAGGCAAATGTAAAAATCAAAGCGGGTGGCGAGTTAGAAAATGAAAAAGTAAAAGCACGTTTTGAAGGTGACTTCCCAGTAGTGGAGCCGAAAGATATTCGCTACATGGATATTGCCCCCAATCAAATCGTATCGATTGCCGCGTCTATGATTCCATTCTTGGAACATGATGATGCCAACCGTGCCTTGATGGGATCAAACATGCAACGCCAAGCAGTGCCATTGATGCGCCCCGAAGCGCCTATTGTAGGTACTGGTTTGGAAGGAAGAATTGCGTTGGATTCAAGAGCGTTGATACTAGCAGAAGCAAATGGTGTAGTGGATTATGTGGATGCGAAGAAGATCGTGATTAAATACGATGTATCAGAGGAACAGCAAATGATTCGCTTCGATGATGAGTACAAATCGTACAGCCTCATCAAGTTTCGCAGAACCAATCAAGATACCTGTATCAACTTGACACCATTGGTGAGAAAAGGCGAGAAAGTGTTGAAGGGTCAGCCGCTTTGCCAAGGATATGGAACAGCGAATGGAGAATTGGCCTTGGGAAGAAACTTGTTGGTGGCCTACATGCCATGGCAAGGTTACAACTTCGAAGATGCGATTGTAATTTCTGAGCGCGTGGTACGTGACGACATTTATACTTCTATTCACATCGAAGAATTTGAATTGGAAGTGCGCGACACCAAACGAGGCGAAGAAGAATTGACTTCTGAAATCCCAAACGTAAGCGAAGAAGCCATTAAGCACTTAGATGAAAATGGAATCATTCGCGTGGGCGCGGAAGTGAAAGAAGGGGATATCTTGATTGGTAAAATCACTCCGAAAGGAGAGACAGATCCTACACCAGAAGAGAAATTGTTGAGAGCCATCTTTGGTGACAAAGCCGGAGATGTGAAAGATGCTTCGATGAAAGCACCTCCATCCTTGAAAGGTGTGGTCATTGATACCAAGTTGTTCTCTCGTCCGAAGAAGGACAAAGATTTGCGTACCAAGTCGAAGAAAGAATTGGATGCATTGAAGAACCGTTACAGCAAGCAATTGTCTGATCTTAAAAATGACATGATCAAGAAATTGACATCGTTATTGACAGGTATGACAAGCCAAGGGGTGAAGCACAAGTTTGGCGATGAGTTGATCAGCAAAGGCGTGAAGTTCACCAGCAAAGTGATTGAAAGTAATTTGTTCCCTGATAAGAACATTTATCGCGATGAAAGCAATTACAGCGTGCCTGAAGAGGTAAACTTGATTGTGGATGTGAGCTTAGATGGTTGGACGACCGATGATGCAACCAACGAGTCGGTTTCAGAATTGGTAAAGAACTACCTGAACAAACGCAACGTAATTTCAGGTGCTTTTAAACGCGAGCGCTTTACGTTAGAAGTGGGTGACGAATTGCCAACGGGCATTGTGCAATTGGCGAAAGTATACGTTGCCAAGAAACGCAAGCTGAAAGTAGGGGACAAGATGGCCGGTCGCCACGGTAATAAAGGTGTGGTGGCGCGTATCGTTCGCGAGGAAGATATGCCATTCTTGGAAGACGGAACACCGGTAGATATTTGTTTGAACCCGTTGGGCGTACCATCGCGTATGAACTTGGGTCAGATTTATGAAACCGTGTTGGCATGGGCTGGTAAGAAATTGAACCGCAAGTATGCCACTCCAATTTTTGATGGAGCTTCTTTAACACAGGTATCAGCAGAATTAACGGAAGCTGGTTTGCCAGAATTTGGTAGAACATACTTGTATGATGGTTTGACAGGACACAAGTTTGATCAGCCGGTAACAGTAGGTATGGCGTATATGCTCAAACTCGGCCACTTGGTGGATGATAAGATGCACGCACGCTCTATTGGACCTTACTCATTGATAACGCAGCAACCATTGGGTGGTAAAGCTCAGTTTGGTGGTCAGCGCTTCGGTGAGATGGAGGTGTGGGCAATTGAAGCATTCGGTGCATCCCATATCTTACAAGAAATCTTAACAATCAAATCGGATGATGTGATTGGCCGTGCCAAAGCGTACGAAGCGATTGTGAAAGGTGAGAATATGCGCAAGCCGAATATACCGGAATCGTTTAATGTGTTAGTGCATGAATTGCGTGGTCTCGCATTAGAGATTACGATGGATTAGGGAAGTCAGAAAGACCAAAAGTCTGTAAAGTCAGAAAGACTAACAGATTTTTGGTCTAGCCGACTTTCAGACTTTATAATGAATTAGTTAAACTGAAAACTCAATAAGCATGTCTTTCAGAAAAAATAAAAAGATCAACAACGACTTCTCAAAAATCACCATTAGCTTGGCTTCTCCAGAATCTATTTTGGAAAGCTCACACGGTGAGATCACACAACCTGAAACCATCAACTACAGAACCTACAAGCCAGAGATGGGCGGTTTGTTTTGCGAGCGTATTTTCGGTCCTGTAAAAGATTGGGAGTGTCATTGCGGTAAATACAAACGCATTCGGTACAAAGGCATCATCTGCGATCGTTGCGGTGTAGAAGTTACCGAGAAGAAGGTAAGACGTGAGCGCATGGGTCATATCGAGTTGGTAGTGCCCGTGGCACACATCTGGTATTTCCGCTCGTTGCCAAATAAGATTGGTTACTTGTTGGGCTTACCAACCAAAAAATTAGATCAGATCATTTACTATGAAAGATATGTAGTTATTCAACCCGGCATCAAGGAAGAAGACGGTGTAAACCGTTTGGACTTCTTGACGGAGGAAGAGTACTTAGATATTGTTGACAAACTTCCTCGCGAGAATCAATTGTTGGACGACAACGATCCAAAGAAATTCATCGCGAAGATGGGTGCCGATGCGTTGGAGATGCTGTTGAGCCGTGTTAAATTAGATGAGCTTTCGTATGAGCTCCGTCATCAAGCCGCTACCGATACTTCACAACAAAGAAAAGCGGAAGCATTAAAGAGATTGAAAGTGGTAGAAGCTTTCCGCGATGCCAATACGCGCGTGGAAAACAGACCACAATGGATGACCATAAAAATGGTGCCCGTAATTCCACCTGAATTGCGTCCATTGGTGCCATTGGACGGTGGCCGTTTTGCTACATCAGATTTGAATGATCTTTACAGACGTGTTATTATCCGCAACAACCGTCTAAAGAGATTGATTGATATCAAAGCTCCGGAAGTAATCTTGCGTAATGAAAAACGCATGTTGCAAGAGGCAGTCGATTCATTGTTCGATAACTCACGCAAAGTAAATGCAGTTCGTAGCGATGGTAACCGTGCATTGAAATCATTGAGCGACATGCTCAAAGGTAAGCAAGGCCGTTTCCGTCAAAACTTATTGGGTAAGCGCGTTGACTACTCAGGCCGTTCGGTAATTGTGGTAGGCCCAGAGTTGAAATTGCACGAGTGCGGTTTGCCTAAAGATATGGCTGCGGAATTGTTCAAACCCTTTATCATTCGCAAACTGATTGAAAGAGGAATTGTAAAAACGGTTAAGTCAGCAAAGAAAATAGTAGATCGCAAAGATCCTGTGGTGTGGGATATTTTGGAAAACGTATTGAAAGGACATCCTGTTCTTTTGAACCGCGCCCCAACACTTCACCGCTTGGGTATCCAAGCTTTCCAACCAAAGTTGATAGAAGGAAAAGCGATCCAGTTACACCCGTTGGTATGTACAGCCTTTAACGCTGACTTTGACGGTGACCAGATGGCGGTTCACATTCCGCTTGGGCAAGAAGCAATTTTGGAAGCTTCGTTGTTGATGCTTTCATCGCATAATATTTTGAACCCTGCCAACGGAGCTCCGATTACTGTACCTTCTCAAGACATGGTGTTGGGCTTGTACTACTTGACCAAAGGTAGAAAAGGTGAACTGGGCGAAGGCAAGACTTACTATTCGGCAGATGAAGTGGTGATTGCTTATAACGAAGGCAAACTTTCGAAGCATTCCATCATCAAGGTAAGGGCGAATGTGAAAGATAAGAAATCAGGTACGGTAACCAGAAAAATGATTGAGACGGTAACGGGTCGTGTCATTTTCAACCAAGTAGTTCCTGAAGAAGTAGGATTTGTGGATGAACTGCTGACCAAGAAAAAATTGCAGACCATCATTGCGGATGTATTCAAATATGCAGGTCAGGCAAAAACGGCTAAGTTCTTAGATGATATTAAAGATATTGGGTTCCAAATGGCGTACCGTGGTGGTTTGTCGATGGGCTTGGGCGATGTGAAAATCCCTGCAGAAAAGAAAAAATTGGTAGAGGATGCTCAAAAAGAAGTTGATTCAGTGTGGAACAACTACATGATGGGTTTGATTACTGATAACGAGCGCTACAACCAGGTAATTGATATTTGGACACGTACGAACACATTGTTGACCAACACGCTGATGAAGCAGTTGGAAGAAGATCAACAAGGGTTCAACTCCATTTACATGATGATGCACTCAGGTGCGCGCGGATCACGCGAACAAATTCGTCAGTTAGGTGGTATGCGTGGTTTGATGGCAAAGCCTCAGAAAAATTTGGCAGGCTCTGTAGGTTCAATTATTGAAAACCCTATCCTTTCTAACTTTAAGGAAGGATTGGATGTGTTGGAGTATTTTATCTCTACACACGGTGCTCGTAAAGGTTTGGCTGATACAGCGTTGAAAACTGCTGATGCAGGATATTTGACAAGACGCTTGGTGGATGTTGCCAATGACTTGGTAATTACAGAAGAAGATTGCGGCACATTGCGCGGTTTGAAAGTAACGGCCCTGAAAGACAATGAAGATATTGTTGAGCCATTGTCTGAACGTATTGTGGGTCGTGTAACAGTACACGATATCTACGACACACTAACTGAGCAGTTGGTGTGTGAAGCAAACCATGAAATTACAGACGAGATTGCCAAGAAGATAGACGAAACCAATATCGAAGAAGTAGAAATTCGTTCGGTGTTGACTTGTGAAACAAAGTTCGGAGCATGCGCAAAATGCTACGGCCGCAACTTGGCCACTGGAAAAATGGTGCAAGCAGGTGAGGCCGTAGGTGTAATTGCAGCACAATCAATCGGTGAGCCGGGTACGCAGTTGACACTTCGTACGTTCCACGTGGGTGGTACAGCTTCTAACATTGCCGTTGATGCGAACATCAAATCGAAGTTCTCGGGTACGATTGAATTTGAAGCCATCCGTACGGTCGATACAACCGACAAGGATGAGAACAAAGTAAAAGTGGTGATGGGCCGCACAGGTGAAATCCGAATCTTAGATGAAGAGAAGCGCGTGTTAATTTCCAACAACGTGCCCTATGGAGCCTACTTAAAAGTGAAAGACGGACAGAAAGTTGAAAAAGGTGCAGAGCTTTGCTATTGGGATCCTTACAACGCGGTTATCCTTTCAGAGTTTGATGGAGAGATCGAGTACGAAGCAATTATTGAAGGTGTCACTTACAAAGAAGAGTCAGATGAACAAACCGGTCATAGAGAAAAAGTAATTACCGATACACGCGATAAGACTAAAAACCCTTCGGTGATTGTAAAAGGCAAATCCGATACAAAGGGTTATAACATGCCAGTGGGTGCTCACTTAGCAGTAGATGAAGGTGAGAAAATCAAAGCCGGACAAGTAATGGCCAAGATTCCACGCACCATGGGCAAGAGCCGTGATATTACCGGTGGTCTGCCACGTGTTACGGAATTGTTTGAGGCACGTAATCCATCGAACCCTGCTGTGGTAAGTGAGATTGATGGTGTGGTAACATACGGTGGTATCAAACGCGGTAATAGAGAGATATTCATCGAATCAAAAGATGGCGTTCAAAAACGTTACTTGGTGCCATTGTCGAAGCACATTTTGGTGCAGGACAATGACTTTGTAAAAGCAGGTCAGCCTCTTTCGGATGGTGCGATTACTCCGTCTGATATTTTGTCGATCAAAGGCCCGACCGCTGTACAAGAATACCTAGTGAACGAAATTCAAGAAGTGTACCGTCTACAGGGTGTGAAGATCAATGATAAACACATCGAGTGTATCGTTAGCCAGATGATGCAAAAAGTGGAGATCATCGATTCAGGTGATACCACCTTCTTGCCTGGAGAGTATGTTGATAAATTTGAATTCCGCGAATTGAATGATACTATTTTGGATAAGAAGGTAGTGATGGAATCAGGCGATTCTGCTCGATTCAAAGTGGGACAAATCATTACGGCTCGTGAGCTGCGCGATGAGAATTCTTCGCTAAAGAGAAAGGATCAGCGTGCGGTGGAGGTACGCGATGCATTGTCAGCTGTTTCTCGCCCTACGTTGCAAGGTATCACCCAAGCATCGTTGAAGACTGAGAGCTGGTTGTCTGCCGCCTCTTTCCAGGAAACTACTAAAGTGTTGAGCGAAGCAGCCATTCGTGGTAAAGCTGACCAATTGATGGGCTTGAAAGAGAACGTAATCGTTGGTCACTTAATACCGGCTGGAACAGGTCAGCGTAGATTGAATGATTTGATTGTAGGCTCTGAGGAAGAGTATCAAAGTTTGGTGAATGCTCCTGAGCGTAAAAGCAAGGAGAAAGAGTTTGCTGAATAAAATGGATGTGATTTGAGAATTTGAAAATGTGCGGATGGTAAAACATTCGCACTTTTCATTTGAGCACTTTTCGTATACTCAAATCATCAAGTTGAAGAAAACTATATTTGCTTCATTTTCAAATTACCTCATTTCAAATTAAATCTATGGCAGACGAGAAAATCCAGGCTCAACAAAACCAAATTAACATAGAGCTATCCGAAGAGATTGCCGAAGGTATCTATTCTAACTTAGCCATGATTGCCCATTCTAACAGCGAGTTTGTGATCGACTTTATAAGGTTGATGCCTGGTGTCCCCAAGGCAAAAGTTAAATCACGTATTGTGATTACGCCCGAACATGCCAAGCGATTATTGGCCGCCTTGAAAGATAACATCAGCAAGTACGAGGCAACTTTCGGTGCAATCAAACAAACGAATGATATGCCTACATTTCCCATGAATTTTGGAGGAACAATGGGAGAGGCTTAAAACTTTGATTGTAGATAAAAACATTACTACTTTTGAAATCCCTTACAACTCAAACGAGAGTTTTTTATGCCCAGGTGGTGAAATTGGTAGACACGCTACTTTGAGGGGGTAGTGCCGCAAGGTGTGCTGGTTCGAGTCCAGTTCTGGGCACCAAAAATTTATTTAAGAATTGCGATTTAAGATTTCTGAATTTATCAAAGACCGGGAAATCGCACATCGAAAATCTAAAATCCTAAATTTCCATTTGCCGAAGTGGTGAAATTGGTAGACACGCACGTTTCAGAGGCGTGTGGCGAAAGTTGTGCGGGTTCGAGTCCCGCCTTCGGCACCCATTTAACAATCCTAAAATTCGTGCCTGCTTGCAGCAGAAACACCCTGCCTGTCTACCTTATTTTACATCTATTTTCTTTTTAGCAAGTTTTTGTTTGAGATATTGAATGACCCGCTCGTAGTCAGTTGATTCTTTAGGGCTTAAGGTAACTTTTTTGCCATCTTCAAACTTGATCACCAACTCTTTATAAACAGAGTTCTTTCCAGTTTTCACTTGATTCTCGAACCAAAATTGAACTGCCTCGAGCTTATAATTTTTTCGTTGGCGTAACATCGGGAAATTGACTTCAACCTGATTGTTCCCCAGTCGGATGATTTTATACCGAAGAAATATTTTATAGAAAACGAATATGCCAATGGGCGCCAATAAGGCGATGGTTAGATAGTTGTACCACGCGCCTCGCAGCATAATGGCGTAAATATTCATACCGATAACAACTAATGTTATCAGTAGAAATAGAATAAACGAAGTAATGGTGGCCGTCAGGGGCTTGGATACAATCACAATAAAAGTTTAAGTATGAGCCGAAAATGGGACTTGAACCCATCCCGCTATAGCGGGACTATCTCGGTAACAATAATTTTACCACATAAAAGTAAGATTATTCTGAAAAAGTTTATATTGGTTCATGCTTAGCAAAAAATGTAAATACGCCATTCATGCCCTAGTGTATTTGGGAGAAAAATTCGAACAGGGGCCTGTGCAAATACAAGAAATTTCAGATAAGAAACACATCCCTAAGAAGTTTTTGGAAGCTATTTTATTAGAGCTGCGTCACGCTAAAATTTTGCAAAGCAAAAAAGGCAAGGGTGGAGGTTATTACCTCCATAAACGGCCAGAAGATGTTAATCTGGTGGATGTTATTCGACTGATTGATGGGGCAGTGGCCATGCTTCCCTGTGTTTCATTAAATTATTACGAACCCTGTGAGGAGTGCCGCAATGAAAAAACCTGCGGCATTCGCGATAGCTTTATTGGTGTACGAGATGAAACCCTGCGCATCCTTACCCAAAGCACCTTGGCGCGCATTATGAAGCGTGAGAAGGAACTAGCCAAGAAGAAATAGAAATGACCCTTGACCCATTTTCTTGGCAAATCGTTTGGAAAAAGTGATCCCAGTAAATGTAAAAGTATTCAATACCCACGAGCTTCGGCACGCCATGGATGCATTTGAGCCTCGAACAAATTCCCAAATAATTCACGGATAAGTCTATTGAAATAGTAGACTTTTGAATACCTTTGCCTTTAAATCAAAATACTAAAACCTGTATGGCAGTACGACTAGGAGACATCGCGCCCGATTTTGAAGCGCAAACATCGGAAGGAAATATCAAGTTTCATGAGTGGTTGGGAAACAGTTGGGGCGTCTTGTTTTCTCACCCGGCCGATTTTACTCCCGTATGCACTACCGAATTGGGTGCAGTAGCGAAGCTGCGAGCAGAATTTGATAAACGCAACACCAAAGTAGTCGCTCTTAGTGTGGACAGCGTGGGATCTCATGCCCAATGGATTGGCGATATCAATGAAACACAAAATACACAAGTCAATTTTCCCATTATTGCTGATCCGAAATTTGAAGTAGCCAATCTTTATGACATGGTTCACCCACAGGTGAGTGATAAGTTTACAGTGCGCTCTGTGTTTGTAATTGGCCCTGATAAAAAGGTAAAACTCACCATTACTTATCCTGCTTCCACGGGAAGAAATTTTGATGAGATTTTACGAGTGATCGACAGCTTGCAACTAACTGCCGGCTATAGTGTGGCCACGCCTGCCAATTGGAAAAACGGTGAAGACGTAATCATTACCATGGCCGTAAAGGATGAGGACATTGCTGCTAAATTCCCGAAGGGCCATAACCGGATAAAGCCATATTTGCGCACCACACCACAACCTAATTTGTAGTAGAAGCCTACTGGATAGGAGTTAGAATTAGAAATAATTCAGCAGCTTGAGAAAGGTGTTAGATTACATAACCCCTTTTTTATTTTATAAATCCTAGAAATCCATCGAATCGTACACAGTCTCCTTGTTCCAAAGGGGTGAATAGGTTTCTACAAAATGGGTGTGGATAGGGTCAACTTGGTAAGCATCGTGCCCTTTGATATCATCAAACATTGTCAGCAATGAAAGGTTGTATGAGTTATCAATAACGTCTCGCTTTTCCGTTAGGGCGGGTACTCCAATTTTAACAAGCTTGAGTGATTTAATTTTTTTCAAAGAGTTTACACCTTCAATCAATTTGGCTAAATCCTCTTTCGATTCAGGATTTTTTAACCAAAAGAAGACATGATGCACAAGAGGATTATTACCTTTCTTTTCTTTTTGGCCATATGCTGTTGAACCTATGACCATAGCTGCTGCACCTGCAATGAATTTTCTGCGTGTAGTCATTAGGATCCAAATTTTCTATCTGACACTACTGAAATAAAAGGAGCTTTTTTGCTCGACAAGGCCAAATCTAATAAAAAATTCATCATTTCATTTTCGTCTTTGGTGCTACCAAAATCTGTAAGTGATGGCAAGTGGTACATGAAAAAGTATTGATAGTGCGACATCTCAATCAATGTGCTACTAAGCGAGCGCGCATATTTGTAATTTGGGCTGTATGCTTTGATGATTTCCGCTAGCTGGCTATTGAAATCTTTATATGGTTTGAAAAACTGTTTTTCATTATCTTCCATAACGTGCTTGGTTAGGTATGTCTTGGAGGCCTCTTTGATCACAATACGGTGAAGCGATTCTTTGTTGATTTCTTCACCGGGCACAATCATGTTTTCTTGCTTCAACATTAGCACTCTAATCACAATCTCAATCTTCTTTTCAGGCTCTTCTACATTGTGTGTGTGGAAACCAAGCTGATATTCCATCCAGCGCCAATACCATTCAAAAAAATACAACAATAACCGATGCTTGCTTTCAAAATAGCGGTAGATACTCGATTCGTTGGTGTTTAAGGCTGTCGCGAGTTTCTTAAAAGTAAATTCTTCAAGCCCCATTTCATCTATCATTTTTGCGCCCATGGATAATATGTTTTTACCCAGTTCAGAGAGTTCAGGATTGCGCAAATAGAGCTTTTCGTTCACTTTCACCTGTATTTCCCAAGCCATAAATCAAAAGGTTTATATCATCAAATTTAAGAAATCTGATCTCATTAACTACGCTTACATTCACGTATTCAAGTATTGTTTCAATTCATAAAAGCAATACTACCATTTCAAGTAAATCTTTTACATTTGCTAAAAATCAAATCAAAATGGCGGAAAAAAGAGCAATTACGGTGGCATATGGCGATGGCATAGGCCCCGAAATCATGGAAGCAACCTTATCGATTTTGGAAGCTGCGGGTGCGCAACTTAAAATTGAGAAGATTGACATAGGTGAAAAAGTGTATGGCCAAGGCCATACTTCGGGCATTGCACCAGAGTCGTGGGAATCGCTTCGCAGAACCAAAGTTTTTTTGAAGGCACCCATCACTACTCCGCAAGGGGGAGGTTTTAAAAGTTTGAACGTAACCACTCGCAAAACATTGGGCCTCTATGCCAATGTGCGGCCTTGTATTTCGTATCATCCATATGTTGCCACCAAACATCCTGTTATGGATTTGGTCATTATCCGCGAAAACGAAGAAGATTTATATGCCGGCATTGAGCATCAGCAAACCGATGAAGTAACGCAGTGCTTGAAGTTAATTACCCGGCCGGGTTGCGAAAAAATCACGCGCTTTGCTTTTGAATATGCTCGTGCCTATAACCGGAAAAAAATCACGTGCTTCACCAAAGACAACATTATGAAATTGACCGATGGGTTGTTTCATAAAGTGTTTGATGAAATCGGTACCGAATATCCTGACATTGAAAAGGAGCATTGGATTGTTGATATCGGTGCTGCAAAGTTGGCCGACTCGCCAGAGACCTTTGACATGATTTTGATGCCGAATTTGTATGGCGATATTTTGTCGGATGTGGCAGCACAAATCACCGGCTCGGTTGGTTTGGGGGGCTCTGCGAATATCGGGCAAGATTATGCGATGTTCGAAGCCATTCATGGATCGGCTCCGCGTAGGGCAGGTCAAAATTTAGCGAATCCTTCGGGGCTTTTGTTGGGTGCGGTGCAGATGATGGTGTACATCGGTCAACCCGAGGTAGCCGAGAAAGTACACAATGCGTGGTTGAAAACATTGGAAGATGGAATACACACCTACGATTTGTTTAAAGAAGGAACGAGCAAAGAAAAAGTAGGCACCAAAGAGTTTGCACAAGCCATCATTAATCGATTGGGCAGCAGACCAGAGAAATTAAAAGCAGTAACGTATGCCGCGGGCGAGGCTCGAAAAATACTAGGTAGTTTCAAGCCTACAATTCCCGCAAAAAAAGAATTGGTAGGCGTAGATGTATTCTTGCATTGGAATGGTACAGACCGCAACCCAAATGAATTGGGCAAAATGTTGAGCGGAGTAAAATCAAACGGATTTGAATTGGTGATCATTACCAACCGTGGTGTAAAAGTGTATCCAGATGGTTTGCCAGAAACTTTCTGTACCGATCATTGGCGTTGCCGCTTCACCTCAGCGAAGATGGATCAACCCGGAAATTATTCCGATGTGATTAACATCATTTCGCAAGTGAATGCAAAAGGTTTGGATATCATCAAAACCGAAAACCTCTGCCGCTTTGATGGAAAGATAAGTTTCTCTCTTGGCCAAGGGCAATAAGAAAATTGTCAACTGACAGTAGGCAAAGCCAAGCAAAATGACCAAGCCAGCTTCTGTTAAAAAGTTAGAATTCGGAAAGGTCAAGGAAGTCTTTGGTAGGGTTATGCCACCGAATCTGTTCACGTGCCGTAATTTGGTAATTGCCACCAAGCATGGAAAGGAATCGGTGATTGCTCCGCTGTTTGCACAAGCATTTGAAACAAACGCCATCTCGTTTCCGGATTTTGATACCGATAAGTTTGGAACGTTTTCAGGCGAAGTGGAACGGAAAGGAGATGCCTTCGAAACAGCACGGTTGAAAATCAAAGCCGCGTTGAAACTCACGGGCGAAACGTTAGCCATCGCCAGTGAAGGCTCTTTTGGCCCACATCCGCAGATTGGTTTTATTCCTGCGGATGAAGAGATTATAATGTTGGTGGACACAAAAAACAACATCGAAATAACTGCTTATAAAATTTCAACCTCTACCAATTACGCTCAGCTAGATTGTACTTCGTGGGATGAAGTTCGAAATTTTGCGATCCAAGCAGGCTTTCCATCGCATGGATTGATACTCAAAAAAGACAATGAAATCATAAAGGGCATCATCGCTTGGGAAGAACTCCAGAGGGGTTTCACAAAATTGAAAAGTGAATTTTCTACCGTGTCGGTAGAAACCGACATGCGTGCGATGCTCAACCCCACGCGGATGAAGGTAATCCAAGAGGCGACCGAGCTTTTGATTGAGAAGATTAAATGTGCGTGTCCTTCGTGTGGCTTTCCTGGTTTTGCAGTGCATGAGCGCGTGGCCGGATTGCCTTGCAATAGCTGCGGTAAACCATCCCGTTTTTCGTTGAAGCATATTTATCGGTGTGAGCATTGCGAATTTGAACAGGAAAAACTTTTTCCGGAAGGATCCGTCTGTGACCCCATGTATTGCGAATCATGCAATCCATAATATGCTACAAGAAGCTCAGTTGACCGCCCAATTTCTTCAACAACGCTACGAGCAGTTTTATCAACGATTTAATGAATTAACAGAGGGAGCAAAATCGCGCTTTGAGAAGAAGCAATGGCGCGAGCAACGGGAGGCAGTTCGCGAACGTATTTTGTTGCACGATGAGGCCATTGAGCGAATTGCCAAAGAACTAAGCGAGCAAACCAAGTTAGCCGTTAGCACTGTAGGTTGGTGGAAGCAAACAGGCGAATACTTTGACAAAGCCACCTACCACAATCCATTGGCCAGAACTTTTTTTGATGCGGTTGGCCGGATTTTTTTCAAAGGTGATTTGGCGTTGAGTCTTTTCAATAAGAGGGAAGGAGTAGAGCCTCTTCCACTATTATTATCATATTATTTGGTTGATGTAAATCAATCTTTGCTCGAGCAAGGGTTAATGGATATTGGCTTCCAAATTCTAAATCAAAAAAACAAAACCAAGGCGGTTTTAGAAAAGATTCAATTGCTTACAACTCTTCCTGCCGAAGCAGTTTTTTATCCCCATCTTTTCTACCGAAACAAACACGCGTATTGGTTGGGGTATCTAAAGGTATCGAATGGAAAAATCCCGTTGTGTTTTGCGTTTGCCCATACCGAGGAAGGCATTGAGCTAAATGCTGTGCTGACTACCGAAGAAGAACTTAAGAACGTGTTTGCTTTTAGTCGTTCGTATTTTTTGGTTTCTACCAACAATGCTCATGCGCTCATTCAATTTTTGCTTTCGCTGATGCCCTCCAAACCTGAGTCGCAGTTGTTTATGAACTTGGGTTACCAAGAGCATGGTAAAGAATTGGTGGTTCATCACTTGCAGCAGCACTTGCAACAGCAACGCACCCAATTTATGGTAGCGCCTGGCATACCCGGCATGGTGATGATGGTGTTTACGTTACCCGACTATGATCTTGTCTTCAAACTGATTCGCGATAACTTTCGGCCACCCAAGTCGGTGAGCCGCGAAGAGGTGATTGAAAAATATCGGTTCATTGCCCTGCACGACCGTGTGGGCCGTTTGGCCGATGCGCAGCGGTTCGAGTATTTGGGTTTGCCATTGGCGTATTTTGAAAAAGATTTGCTCGACTATTTGCTGCGCGAGTGTTCGCAAAGTGTATCGGTGCGCAGTGGCTTGGTGTGCTTTCAAGATATTTATACCGAACGCAAAATGATTCCGCTCAATATATATTTGAATGCGCAAAGGGCGACCGAAGAGAACAATCATGCTGTGATTGATTTTGGCAATGCCGTGCGCGAGATGGCCATGAGCAATATTTTTCCGGGCGATTTGCTTATCAAAAATTTTGGTGTGACCAACGAAAACCGCGTGGTATTTTATGACTACGATGAAATTGTGCCGTTGGCTTCCTGCCAATTTAAAGACATGCCCAAAGCACGCAACGATGATGAAGAGATGAGTGCCGAACCGTGGTATGCCGTGAACGAGAACGATATTTTCCCACAGGAGCTGGTAAAATTTTTATTGCCCGAAGGTGACTGGCGCAACCTGTTTGCAAAGCATCACCAAGAATTGTACACCGCCAAATTTTGGAACGACCTTAAAGCTCTTCATGAATCAGGTGCGCTGGTGGACATACAGCCGTATGAGGAGAATTTGTGAGGGATGAATGGTTACCCTAGTAATTAGAATTCAGCATCTGCATCTACATTTTTATTCGTTTATAAAAAACCTGATTACGAATTAGCTCTCCACTTATTCTAAATGTATCTTAAAGAACTAATTCGTTGTCACTCAATTTAAAAATTTCAAACTCAACCGATTCATTGTTAGTGTCCACTCTTAAGAAATCTTTGCTACCGTTTTGATTTTTACCAACAATGGACCATTTTCCTTTAAATTTTAATCTCTCCATTAGTGGCTCTATAACTTCCATTTTCCCCAAGAGAAAAAAAAATTCTTACGAAAATTGAGTCAACTTTCGTTTCACTCTCCTAAACGATAACTCTTTTATGGCACGTCCAATGCCCTTGAATCGTATCAACTGAGCTCCACATGAGCTAAGAAAATAGATTAAAAGTAAGTTAACATTAAAAAATCTTTTCATAGTTCCGTATCTAAATTTACAAAGGACTTTGTCCTCGTCAAAAAGTAATTAACACGAACTATTAATACCTCATGGATTACTAAGTTGAGATAAATTTGCGGAAAACTTCGGCAAGGGATTGAGGCATTTGTTTGAGCCCGAAACGGGATCTGCGGTTGGTGGCGAGTGCCGAAAGCCCGACCCGAGCGTGTGGGCATGTGCGTGGATGCGAGGGATGCCGCCCCTATTTGAATAAATATTTTCTAATTTGTAACCTTTCGCACACCTGCTGGTAAATAAGCTGAAAATTGAAAATTTCGATTGTGTTGCTCACCGATGAACAGTTAATGGAGGCCGTGAAAGGCGGTAATCTTCAGCAGGCCTCGATTTTGTTCGACCGCTACCATTCGAGGATTTTTAATTTTCTGGCGCGCCTTACCTTGGACCGCCCCATGGCCGAGGACTTGACGCAAAATGTTTTTCTTCGATTGATAAGATACCGCAACAGCTACCGGCCGGGCAGCAAGTTTATGCCGTGGATTTACCAAATGGCCCGCAATGTTTTTGCAGATCATTACCAATCGGCCAAAAACAAGAGAATGGGTTTTGTAGATGTAGAAAATGTGATGAACGTGATGGAAGAAAAAGAAGAAAGCAGAGCGCAAGACGAACGTGAGGCATTGTTGCACCAAAGCTTGGCCAAGCTGGATGCCGAACAACGAGAACTGCTGGTGCTTACGCGCTTTCAACACATGAAGTACGAAGAAGTGGCCGAACTGATGAACACTACAGTGGCCAACATAAAAGTGAAAGTGCACCGCGCCATTGTCAAGTTGAGGGAGCATTATTTTGAATTGGAAAAAATCTAGTCGTCATAGCCGCCCAAAGCTGTGAGACGACTACAAAAAAGAGAAGTATGGAAAACATAGAAAGCAAGTTGATTGACTACATCGATGGAAAACTAGACGAGAAGGAGCGTGTGGCTGTGGAGCGGGAGATGGCTCAAAACGAGAAGGCAAGCAAACTTTACGAACAGCTTTTGAAGATTATCCAAGAGATGGAACGCGTGCAGGACGTAAAGCCATCGCAATCACTTCAACAGAATTTTGAAAAGATGTTGGCCGAAGAGATGCAACAAGCAAAAGGTAAGCAGCTCTTCTTTCATCCAGTGGCACTGCGCATCGCGGCTGGTGTTGTGTTCCTTTTGTTGGGGATTGGAATTGGATTTTGGTTGAATAGTAGCTATCAACAGAAACGTGAAATCGCCCGGCTGCGCCACGAAATGGATTCTACCAAACAAGCAATGTTGGGTTTGTTAACCAATCAACAATCAGCCAGTCAGCGCATGGTGGGTGCCACAGTCGCTTATCAATTGGTAAAGGCGGATGATGAAATTGTGAATGCGTTGGTGAAGGCAATGAATGAAGACCCGAACACCAACGTGCGACTGGCTGCTTTGGAGGCACTCGGCAAGTTTAAACACGAGGCAAGCGTGCGCAAGGTATTGATAGAATCATTGGCAAAACAAAACGACCCGGTGGTTCAAATCAGTTTGATTCAGATGATGGTGGACATGAAGGAAAAATCCATTATCGGTGAATTGGAAAAATTGACCCAACAAAAAGAAATATTGAAAGCCGTAAAAGATGAAGCGTACACGGGAATTTTGAAATTATCATAAATTCAATATTGGATACAGGTTTCTTGCTTATGAGAAAGGTATCCAGCATTGAGTAGCAAAAAAGCAAAACTTAAAGAAAAATATAAACAGACAATATGAAAAAGATAATAATTGTAGTTGGAATAGTAGCGGCAGCCATTAGCGTAGCCACCGCGCAAGAGTTTAAATTGGCGAAAACAAGCGGCCGATTAGAGATTCATATCGGACGCGTAACGGTGGAAGGGCACAGTGGAAATGAAATTATTTTCTCTTCGCGCGACCGCGACAGAGATGAAGATGACGGAAGAGCAAAAGGACTGCGCGCCATTAATAGTCTCGGCCTAGAAGACAACACAGGGCTGGGCATCAACGTGGCCGACAAAGGAAATGTGGTGGAAGTGTATCAATTGAAAAAGATGAACTCACCTGAAATCAAAATATTGGTACCCAAAGGTGTGATTATTTCTTACGAACATTCTTCTCAATATGGAAGCGAGGCAACCTTCAGGAATTTAGAAAATGAGATTGAAATATCGACTCACTATAACAGCGTGGAGCTAGAAAATGTTACTGGCCCAGTGACAGCAAAAGTAATATATGGGCATATTGATGCGAATTTTAGTCAAAATGTGAAAGGCCCCTTGTCGCTCATTTCCATCTACAGCCATGTCGATGTGACGTTGCCTTTGGCCACAAAAGCAAATTTGAAGCTTTCAACTTCATACGGGGAAATATTTGTGGCGCCCGAGTTCAAGATTGACATTGATAAGGATGGTGAAATGGTTCGCTATAGCGATAAAGTGAATGGCAAGATCAATGGAGGTGGAATGAGTATTGACATCCGCTCTGATTATAGCAAAGTTTATCTGCGCAAAAAATGAGAACGATTGTAATTTTATCACTGATTACTTGCTGTGATTTTGCACAAGCACAGAATGTAAGTAAGACTATCCCCGTTCAGCCCAATCAAAAGATATTCATGCACTTCGATTTTCCTGAGTTGATTAAAGTAAGCACGTGGGACAAAAATGCGATAAGCATTGAAGGCACAGTAGATATTAACGATGGCGAAAACAACGATGCGTTTGTGCTGGATTCAAAGGCAAATGGCAATACGGTAGAGATAAAAGGTTTTATTAAAAACATGGACGAGCTTCCTAAGCGGATGATGGTTATTCGCGATAACAAAAAAAATTACTTTTAAATCGAAGGAGGAGTACAGAAAGTACGTTCGAGAGCATGGTAAAGATATCAACGTGTATAGCCATGGCAGCGACATTAATATTACGCTTGAGATAAAAGTACCGAAGAACATGAACACGCGCGTAGTCTCCGTTTATGGAATGGTGGAGATAAAGAATTTTAATGCACCATTGGCAGTGGAAGCGACCTATGGCGGAGTGGATGTATCGGTTGCAGAAAAAAGTGTGGGCGAGCTATTAGCGGAAACTGATTATGGGCAGATTTATACCAACTTAGATTCAAAACCTATCGCTAGAGAAGAGGGTGATTTTCATAGAGAGATTTTGATGAAGCCGGGTGTGGGCTCGCGCTACAGTTTCGAATCAAAGTACGGGAACGTGTATTTGAGGAAGATAAGTCAGTGAGCAGTAAATGGTGATTGGTAAGTGGTTGTTGAAATAAAACCTGACCACTTACCCTTTACTTTTTACCTCCTACCACTTACTCTAGTTTCTTATGAAAGTATAGTTTGTAACTAGGCATCAGCTCTGGATGCGTAATCTTCACTAAATCTTTCAAAACCAAATCAGGACGGAGATAGCCCAACTCTAAAAATTCACTGCCGCCCTTTGCACCGTGGCGAGCATCGTACGAGTAAACTTGTTTTTGTTGAAAGGGTTTGAACAGCGAATAACGTTGCTCGGAATTCTGTAATTCTGTTAAACTTTTAAACGAAGCAACGCCAATCCAGAGGTCAGCAGATTTGGCTTTGGTGAACACCGTTTCAAAACTCAATTGTAGAAAGCCATTGGTTGAATCTGACGACCATAAGTAATCACAACCCGCATCGTGCAATATTTTAGCGGCATAGTTTTGGCCGCCTGGCAAAAACCAAGCATCCCCATACAAGACCCCGCTCAACACCGTTGACTTTTCGTCAAGTGATTTTGCAAGCGATGTAGTGGCGAGATATTCTTTTTCGATTTCCGTGAAGACGGAGTCAGCCTCTTTTTCTTTTCTAAAAAACAGTGCCATGAACTTGATCCATTCTGCTCTGCCCAGTGGATGTTTCTCCAGATACTCTGCATTGATGACTACGGGTATTTTTAATTCTTGAATTTTTTTAAGCTGGCCTAAGTCGCTACCCATCGTGTAGCCCATCACCAACGATGGCTTTAGTTTAAACAATACTTCAATATCCATTCCTTTATCGATGCCCAGTTCCTTTACAAAACCCGCATCGATGCGTTGACGCATTTTTTCTGAGCTGATGTAATCGGTGGTCGGGAAGCCAATGAGTTTAGCGGTCTCACCAATGTAATCGAGCAACGGAATGTGTGTGGTAGACGTACACACGATGCTTTCGAGTGGTGTAAAAATTACTTGTGTAGCATCATCGTGCGGTGGAACTTTCTCGCCTTTGGGCACTAATAAATATTGATAACCACTCTTTGCATTTTGATAGGGTTGCTTGACCTCTACCAGTTTTGAATTGCCAACAGAAGTAACAGTAAAGCCCACTGCATATTTGGTGATTGCGTTGCTTTCAGTTTGCGTATTTTTTTCCTTTTGGTTGCAAGACAGAAGGACGAAAACTGAAAAGGTTAAAATTCTTGCTACAAGAATCTCACATCTCACATCTAAAATCTTAAATCTTGTTAAATGCATGTGCAAGTTTACAGAATTATTTATGTTTGCACCCGTATTGCGGTTTTTCTTGTTGAGTTACATCATCAAGAAGATTAAAAGGGAATTCCGTGAAATACGGAAGCTGTTCCCGCAACTGTAATCCATTAAATGAACTAACAATCTGTGCCACTGTGCTGACCGATACTCAGCATGGGAAGGCGTTAGTGAATGTGGAGAGCCAGGAGACCTGCCGAGATACAACAACAATCAGTGCTTCGGGTAAAAAGCGTCTGTGATTCATTTGATGCGTGTGCTTTGAGATGCCTAAATTCTCATTACAACATCATCGTTTCATCTTCAGCCTTTTACTCTTTTTCAAACCATTAAACTTTTTCAAAATGGAAAAAAAGAGAAAAGTCTGGGCAATCACTCTAATTGTCCTTTGGTGGCTGGCGCCAAGTAAAACAACCGCCCAGCAAGATTCTACTAAATTCACTTTACAAGAAGTGATTGTGTCTGCTTCACGCCAAGATACCAAGCTTGAAGATACGCCTAGAAGCGTAAGTGTCATTGGCGGTAATCAGATTGTTGGTGGTTCGTACAATTCAGTGGCAGATTTACTGGCTCAGCAGGCAGGTGTTTATTTGATCGGGGCAAATCAGGTTCCTGGTTCAAATCAAAGTTTGTTCTTACGTGGCGCTAACTCCAATCAAGTAGTTGTAATGATTGATGGGGTACGCATCACCGATCCATCTACACCCAATAATGTAATCGACCTATCTGAGCTCTCGCTCACAAATGTTGATCGTATTGAAATTGTGTCTGGAGCACACAGTACTATGTATGGAGGATCTTCTGTTGGCGGTGTGGTGAATATCATCACTAAGAATCGTTTACAAGAAGGCGTACATGGAACCATAAGTGCTCAGGGGGGTACTTTTGGAAAAAGCACGAGTAATTATTTGCAACAAGTTGATTTTAGTTATGCCTCTAAGTCAGGTTTTTATGCAAACTATTCGCAAGTCGACCAAAGGGTCAATGGATTTTCGGCTGCCTCGGACACCGCCAAAAATAGCAAACAAAAATTCGAACCTGACAATTTTCAAAAGCAAGACCGCACAGTTAAACTAGGTTATCAGTTTGGTCAGTTGAATGCGCAAGTAAGTTACAAGCGTACAGATCAAGTGGCAGATATCGATAATGGTGCGTTTACCGACAAAACAAACAACAAATTATTTTTCGATCGGGATTTTTATTCCTACTCACTCAATTATCGTTTGAGTAGCCAATTGCAGATTAAAGCAATTGGTTCTTGGAGCAGTTCTCAAAGGGTGAATCAAAATGATTCTTCTCAACTGCCATCTGGCAGGTTTGACGGCAATTATTTTAAAGGTAATTATCGTGGTGAAATTCAAACCCACGAAATTCAAGCAACACATCAAAATAACTTACTTAAAAGCGTGATTGGTGTTGGCATTTATGATGAAGAAATGTCGTTCAATACATTTTTCTACAGCAGCGCATTTGGCGGATTTTCTTCACGGGTCAATTATGATTCGGTAAATAAAAAAAGTTTGACCAAGTATGTTTTTGGGCAGACTACTTTCAAATCTGGAAGCAGCCCCTTTGGATTTACACTAGGAGGGCGCATTAGTAATCATTCATTGTTTGGCACGGTGGGTACTTACGAGCTAAATCCCTTTGTTGCGTTTAAAAATTCAATCCTTTTTGCTTCCATTTCTTCGGCTTTTAATGCACCATCACTTTATCAACTTTTTGATCCAACGGTTCAGCTAGGCTACACATTCACCCGGGGAACAGGAGACTTGCAAGCCGAAAACTCAATTTCAATTGAACTAGGTTGGAAAAAATCATTCGACAAGGGCAATGTTACCCTTTCTGCTTTTAACAATATTATCAACAACTCGATTGAGTACTTTTATCTATGGAACAAGAACAAGCCTATCCCTAACCTTAATTTTTCAGATTATCGCGGTGACAAATACTTGAATGTAGCAAAGCAAATTGTTACGGGTATTGAATTGACAGGCCAGTATCAAATAACCCCAAAAATATTTACTAAGGGAAATTTTACATGGTTAAACGGAAGCTTGCAGTTTAAACCTTCTGATATTACTTCAACACAAAACTTGGTACAGACTCAGGTTTACAGCACGGGCTCTTTTGTAACAGAATCCGAAACAATCAATTCCTTGTTGAGAAGGCCAAACTTTACTGGCTTTATGTCTATTACGTTTCAAGTGCTTCCTAAATTGTCGGTATCAACAAATGCTCGGCTGGCGGCAAGCCGTTTCGATTCAGTCTATGACCCCAAACTCGGGCCCTTCGGTGCGTTGGGCAGAACCAATGTGCAGAATTATCAGTTGTTTGATTTTTTTTTCAATTGGAACATAAATCAAAATGTTACACTTGTTACTAGGATTGAAAACATCTTTGATTCCAAATATGAAGAAATCTCTGGGTTTACAACACGCGGAAGAAGTTTGTACTTAAAATGTATTGTTCGTTGGTAAGCCAATCGGCATGAAAAATTTTCTAACAAGTTGGAGTGGGGGCAAAGACAGTTGCTATGCACTGATGAAGGCACAAGAACAAGGCTTTGCGCCCACCGTGTTGCTCAACATGCTGAATGAAAATGGCGTGATAATTCGCAGCCATGCGATACCCAGACCAATTTTGGAAAAAACAGAATTAGAAACTATAATGAAAATAATTTTTTCAAATGAGAAACAAGAAAAAAGAAATAGATGCCGTTCAACCTGATTACTATTTAGAAAATGGATTAATGGTTTTTACAGAGACCTACCATTTAAAAAGAGGCTTTTGTTGCAAGAATAAATGTAGGCACTGCCCGTATGGATTGGCAAGCAAAGACAATCAACCAAATTTAAAATAGGATGAGAATTTGTTATGCCTCGTTAAATCGTTTTGGTAAATAAAATCTGAGCCGCTTGCAATGGACTTAGCTCTTTCTGATTTATTTTTTTAACTAATTCTTTTTTGGCAGACTGGATGTTTTTATTGGCTTGAAAGTTTTGTTGCCAAAGTTGCTGAAAGTAACTTTCAAACCATTCTAAATCTTGTCGGTCTCGCTGCGATTGTAAGAAACCATTGAAAGTTGTTTTTTCTTTAAATACAATTATCGACTCCCAAATTTCGCTGATACCTTTTTTAAAAAGAGCAGAGCAGGTCATAACAGTGGGCGCAACACCCGATTCGGGTTGTGAGAATAGATGTAGGGCATATTGAAAATCGGCTTGCGCTTGGTTGGCTTTTCTTTCATTCTCACCATCCGCTTTCGTAATCACCAACCCATCGGCCATTTCCATAATTCCTTTTTTGATCCCCTGCAGTTCATCCCCGGCTCCGGCCAGCATCAGCAGCAAAAAATAATCCACCATGCTGCGAACCGAAGTTTCCGATTGCCCCACCCCTACGGTTTCAACAATAATAATTTCGTAACCAGCCGCCTCGCATAACAGAATTGCTTCGCGCGTTCGGTTGGCAACACCCCCCAAGGTGTTTCCAGTAGCAGATGGGCGAATGAAAGCACGCGGGTCTTTTGCCAACTCTTCCATGCGCGTTTTGTCGCCCAAAATGCTGCCCTTGGTTTTTCCACTGCTAGGGTCAATGGCCAATACGGCTACTTTTTTGTTTTGGGCAGTTAAGTGCTTTCCAAAGATTTCAATGAAAGTACTTTTACCCACCCCTGGCACACCTGTTATTCCAATTCGTAGCGAATGCCCCGTGTGAGGCAAAAGGAGTGTTATTAACTCTTGTGCCAACAGTTGGTCTTCTTCCCGTTGACTTTCCACCAGCGTAATAGCCTGGCCCAGCACTGCGGTATTGCCTGCCAGTGTTCCCGCCTCAAGACCGGCTAATGAAAGCCTTTTTCGGATGATGTTTTTCAAAGCTCTTTACAAAAGTCCTGTAAATTCCTAAATTTAGGAATCAAGACCTCATAGTATGAAGAAATTTTGGATCCAGTGTACTGCCATTACTTTTTTTGTATTTGGCATGATGTGGGCGGTGAGTATTGTTTCGGACCTCAAGTTATTTAACAAATTTGATACTATTTCTCTTGCTTTTGCTGATTTTGAATTGACAGACTATGCTTTCAACCAATTGCGCGAGGATCCTAAAGTAGATGAGCGGATTGTTTTGGTGAACTTTGGCAAACTTTCAAGGAGACAGGTTGCTGGAATGGTTCAGAAGATCAATCAGCATAAACCAAAAGTTATTGCTCTCGATGCACGCTATATTTGCGAAGGTGGCCTGCGTGATTCAATAAATTGTCCCCAGTTGCGCGATACAATTGGAAATCTCTTGCTGAGTAATGCAATCATGGAAGCTGAAAATGTTGTGATGGGAGAGAAGCTAATGCAAACTGATTCCCTATCAAGGTTTGATAGCAATGTTTCAGATTCAATTGAAATTTCCGATGATATCTTTAGTGATTATTCATACGAGGGTTTTGTAAATTTTCCAACGAACGCTGCTTGGCAAGAGGACGTAAAACAGGTCCGTACATTTTGGCCATATTTTATCGTGAATGGCAAACGCGAGTTGGCATTCTCAACTCAAATTGCCAATCTATATGACTCAGCGAAAGTGAAAAAATTTCTTGCTCGTAATAAGGAAGAGGAAATTATTAATTTTTACGGCAATATCGATGTTGTTCAGTTGAAGGTAAAAACTTCAAAGGTGAATGATACCAATAGTACAAATTTTGGGACAGGTTTTTATGTAATTGATTATTTAGACGTTTATCAAGGAAATTTTGTGCCCGAATTATTCAAGGATAAAATTGTTATCGTTGGCTATTTGGGAGACCAATTGGGAGACACTGCTTGGGAAGACAAATTCTTTACACCGCTAAACAAGAAAATTGGGGGGCGGGCAAATCCAGATATGTTTGGACCTGTTGTACACGCTAATGCAGTTGCAATGATTTTAAACGAGAATTATATAGATGAAATTCCTCAATGGTTTCAATATATGATTGCGTTCATTTTCTGCTGGTTGACGGTTGCTTTGTTCGCATGGATGGATGCAAACCTACCGATCTGGTATGATGCGCTTTCTGTGATTATTCAGATTATTCAAATTTTCTTGATTATGATCGTAATCGTTCTTGCCTTTGCCTACTGGAATCTAAAGCTTGACCTTTCAATAACCCTTTTAGCTACCGCATTAGTTGGGCCATGTTACGATATCTTTAAATCTGTGCAAAATGAAATCCAAAACCGACTTACCAAGAGGAGAGAACTCGTATCTAAAACGGCAGTCTGAGTTGGCATAATTTTTTATTACATTTACTTTTAAGACGAAAAAACGAGCACCAAACACATGAAAAAATGTAGAATTTTAGTTTTAGTAGGCATTTTTGCCCTGATTTCAGGGATTAAGGCTCAAGATTATGCCTTTAAAGTCATGGCTAATAAGGGATCAAATGAAGTAAAATCAGGCAGTGTCTGGCAGGCGTTGAAGACTGGTGACAAACTCAATAAACAAGATGAGCTGAAAGTAGCCGAAAATTCATATGTGGCGCTTGTTCATTCCTCTGGAAAGCCAATTGAGTTAAAGGAGTCAAAAACTTACAGTATTGCCGATTTGGCAGCAAAAGTTAGCCCGGGTGCCAGTGTTGTGAGCAAATACACAGATTTTATCCTTTCCAGTAATTCTGCAGAAGCCAAGAAAAATAGGTTAAGTGCTACAGGATCTGTAGTGAGGGCATTGGACGGAGATATCAATGTTCTTTTGCCCCCAAGCCAATTTGGTGATACTTTTAATCCACTTGTTTATATAAAATGGGAGACTAAGGTGGCAGGACCATATGAAGTAGTTGCAAAGAATATGTTTGGTGATGAATTAATGAAAATTGAAACGCCAGAGAATGCTATTCAAATTAATAGAAATGATCCTAAGTTTATGAATGAGGATATTTTGATTGAGGTAAGATCAAAAGGTGACAAGAAAAAGACAGATAAATCTTATTTGTTAAGAAGGCTTTCGTCCGAAAGACAGAACCTAATTAAAAAATTGATTGCCGAAATGGGTGAAGATATTCAACAGGAAACAGCATTAAATAAATTTATTATGGCTGGCTTTTATGAAGAAAATAAATTATTCGTTGATGCGATTGGAGCTTACGAAGAAGCAATTAAATTGGCTCCAGATGTTCCAACGTATAAAGAAGCTTATGAAGAATACTTATTGAGAAACAAACTAAAAAAACCTGTTGAGCCATCTAAGTAAAAGCCAATAGGTTAAATAAAAATCCCCGCTGACTCAGTTAGCGGGGATTTTTATTTGGATGAAATTCTATAAACTATTCTGGCTTCTTTTCCTTTGAAGAGGCCTTTGCTTTTTTAACCTTGATGGTTAGCGTTTCACCAGTCCCTTCGTAGTCAGCCATAATAATACCGCCCTCCGAAATTTCACCCTTTAGGATCTCCTCCGCCACTGCGTCTTCTAAATATTTTTGGATTGCCCTGTTCAACGGACGAGCCCCAAATTGTTGATCGTAACCTTTTTCTGCCAAAAAGTCTTTCGCTTTTTCGGTAAGCTCAACGTTGTAACCCAAGGCAGCGATCCGGGTGAAGAGCTTGCCAAGAGTCAGGTCAATGATCTTATGGATATCCTCCCGTTTCAATGAGTTGAAAACGATCACATCATCCAAGCGATTTAAAAACTCAGGGCTGAAGGCTCGTTTCAATGCACTTTGAATCGTTGATTTCATCAACTCTTCTTCGTTATCGCGCTTAGCATTTGTGGCAAAACCTATACCAGCACCAAAGTCCTTTAAGTCCCGAACCCCAATGTTGGAAGTCATGATGATGATGGTATTTCTAAAATCTACCCTTCTACCCAACCCATCTGTTAAAATACCATCGTCCAAAACTTGAAGCAGAATATTGAATACATCGGGGTGCGCTTTTTCAATCTCATCTAATAATACCACCGAGTAAGGTTTGCGTCTTACCTTTTCTGTAAGCTGACCGCCTTCTTCATACCCAACATAACCGGGAGGTGCTCCCACTAATCGCGAAACAGAAAATTTCTCCATGTACTCACTCATGTCCATGCGCACGAGTGTATCGTCTTTGTCAAACAAGTAGGTGGCCAATACTTTGGCAAGCTCGGTTTTGCCCACACCTGTTGGTCCAAGGAAAATAAAAGAACCAATGGGTTTCTTTGGATCTTTCAAACCCACGCGCGTGCGTTGGATGGCTTTCACCAGTTTTTTAATGGCTTCTTCTTGACCGATTACTTTACCACTCAATTGCTCTGCCATGCCAAGCAACTTGTTGCTTTCTTTCTGGGCAATTCGGTTGGCAGGTATACCAGTCATCATCCCGATTACATCCGCCACGTTATCTTCCGTAACGGTATATTTTTCGGTACGGGTTTTTTCTTCCCAGCGGGTTTTGGCCAAATCCAATTGCTCAATCAATTTTTTCTCTTTGTCGCGCAATTGTGCCGCCTCTTCGTATTTCTGACTCTTTACTACTCGGTTCTTTTCTTTCTTTACGTCTTCAATTGCGGCCTCAAACTTCACAATCTCTTCGGGAACATGAATATTATTAATGTGCACTCTAGCCCCGGCTTCATCCAGCACATCAATGGCTTTGTCAGGTAAAAACCGATCACTTATATAACGATCAGAAAGTTTTACACAAGCCTCAATAGCTTCTTTGGTATAACTAACATGATGATGGTCTTCGTATTTTTCTTTGATGTTATCCAAAATCTGAATGGTCTCGTCCACGGTAGTAGAATCTACCATTACCATTTGAAATCTTCGCGCTAACGCTCCATCTTTTTCAATGTATTGACGGTACTCATCTAAAGTGGTGGCGCCAATGCATTGTATTTCTCCACGTGCCAAGGCAGGCTTGAACATATTCGATGCATCCAGCGAACCCGAAGCACCACCCGCGCCAACGATGGTATGCAATTCATCAATGAAGAGAATGACATCGGCCGATTTTTCCAATTCATTCATCACGGCCTTCATACGCTCTTCAAATTGGCCACGGTATTTTGTACCAGCCACCAACGATGCCAAATCAAGCGTCACTACGCGCTTACCAAAAAGTACGCGTGCGACTTTCTTCTGAATGATTCGCAATGCAAGGCCTTCTGCTATAGCGGTTTTACCAACGCCAGGTTCACCAATCAAAATAGGGTTGTTCTTCTTTCTACGGCTTAGGATTTGGGCTACACGTTCAATTTCTTTTTCGCGCCCCACGATTGGGTCGAGTTTATTGTCCTCTGCCAACTTCGTTAAATCTCTCCCGAAGTTGTCTAGAACAGGTGTCCGCGATTTTTCCGCACCCTTTTTTTCCTTGCCAGCACCAGCGCCTGAGGCTCCGCTGCTAAACATTTTTGATGAGTCGTCATCAGGATCGTCCGTATCGGATGAAGCAGTGGCCTGATCGTGCTGGTACTCCAGCATCTCTTTTACTACATCGTAGGCGACATCAAACTTGTTTAAGATTTGTGTGGCCAAGTTATCGGGATCTCTCAAAATAGAAAGTAATAAGTGTTCGGTTCCAATAAGTTGTGCTTTAAAAACCTTTGCTTCGAGGTAGGTAATTTTAAGAGTTTTCTCGGAAGCGCGTGTGAGCGGAATGTTTGCCAAGTTTTTGATTTCGTGTGTGGCCGTTCCTTTTGATATTTTTTCTATTTCTCCTCGTAGTTGATCAAGCGGCACTCCTAATTTTTTCAGCACGCTTACGGCCACTCCTTCGCCTTCGCGAATCATTCCTAAAATCAGATGCTCGGTGCCTATGTAATCGTGGCCCAAGCGCAAGGCCTCTTCCCGGCTCAACGAAATCACTTCTTTGACCCGGTTAGAAAATTTGGCTTCCATATGTGGCATAGTGTATTGAGATATGTAAATGTAAAGTTTTAGTAGGTAAGATTCAAAATTTGCTTTTTATGCTATTGATAACAAAATCTCTAGCTATGTAAGCCAAACGCTTTTTGGATTTTATTTGTTCAATAAGCTTGCTGAACTTCTAATCAAACGGAGGGAATTGGGACCTTCGCAAAACAACAAATCGAGCAGGCTCAAATTCTCTACAAATGAATTGCCAAATACCTGCGTATAGGGGACGGCTCGGTAGAGTTTTCTGGTTAAGTGCGATTTTTTAACTTCTACGGCATTTCTTAAATCAGCAATGTCACCATTTGGACTTTTCTCAAACGACAGACTTGCCGACAGTTTCACTTTCAATCCGATAGATCGCAGACAGAATGACAGCAAACCTTGATTAAGTTCAAAAAGTGTAGAGTGCGGTTGATAGAGAATTTTGTTTAAGTCAGCTGAGTAAAATTCATAGTAAGGTGCTTTGCGATAAGCAGCTTCAATCGTTCGCCAATGATTATTTCTCCATTTGATGCTCGGGTCAATCAGCACATCCTTCATTACCACTTTGCCATGATTTTCTAAAGTTGGCACCACCAAGCGAAAAGGACCCTGTGAAGTGTTGATGTAACACCTGCTTCGATAGCTTTGCTTCACAAAATGCTCGTGCTGTTCCAGGATGAGTTCATCAAACCCATGAAGGCAGCAGAAATATTCCAATGAAGGCAAATAATGAAGATCGATAAGCGCCTTCGGCATAAGGCTGGGGTAAAAAGCGAAAAAGTAGCAGCAAGCAGCTATTGCAGCATCTTCAATAAAGTGCTGAGTCGTTGCTTCAGACTTCTTCTATCGATAATGAAATCTAAGAAGCCATGCTCTAACACGAATTCAGCACTTTGAAATCCTGGAGGCAAATCTTTTCCGATGGTCTCTTTGATTACGCGTGGGCCAGCAAAGCCAATCAATGCCCCGGGTTCGGCTATGTTAAAATCACCCAGCATCGCATATGAAGCGGTTACGCCTCCAGTAGTAGGGTCAGTCAACAACGAGATGTACGGAATCTTTGCTTCGTCTAGCAATGCTAACTTGGCAGAGGTTTTGGCCATCTGCATGAGCGACAATCCGGCTTCCATCATGCGTGCACCGCCCGAGCGGGAAATCATTAAAAAAGGCGCTTTGGTTTTTAAACTTTGGTCGGCAGCACGTGCAATTTTTTCTCCCACCACGCTACCCATCGATCCACCAATGAAAGTAAAATCCATACAGGCAATCACCAGATCCAAGCCATTCAATTTGCCATAGGCTGTGCGAACAGCATCCTTCAATTTGGTTTTGGCCTGCGATTCTTTGATTCTTTTCGGATAGGCTTTGGTATCTACAAATTTCAACGGATCGCCCGATTCCATATTGGCATCGAGCTCGGTAAACTCGTTGTTATCAAACAAGATTTCGAAATACTCTTCTGATCCAATTTTTACATGCAGGTCTTCTTCGGGCACTACATACGCATTGTTTTTCAACTCACGTGTGTGCACAATTTTACCCCCAGGAGATTTAAACCAAAGGCCATCGGGCACTTCGCGTTTTGATTCAGTGGGGGTAAGAATTCCTTTATCAGTACGTTTAAACCAAGGCATAACAATTAATCAATTTGAAAATTTACCTAAGCTTTGTCAATGATTATGTTGTCAATTATCAACTTTTTTTGACTAGGCAATATCAATCGTTTTATCTAAGTACACATCTTGAATCGCCTGCAGGATTTCAACACCTTCTTTCAAGGGGCGCTGAAATGCTTTTCTTCCAGAGATCAAGCCCATGCCACCAGCGCGTTTGTTGATCACTGCTGTACGTACTGCATCGGCCATATCGCTTGAGCCTTTGCTATCGCCACCGGAGTTGATCAAACCTGCGCGGCCCATGTAGCAATTTGCTACTTGGTAGCGGCACAAATCAATAGGGTGATCAGTTGTTAACTCAGTATAGATTCTTTCATCCAATTTTCCATATGAGCTTCCACCCGTATTCAAGGCTTTGTAGCCACCATTGTTGGTTGCCAATTTTTGTTTGATGATATCGGCTTGAATGGTTACACCTAAATGATTTGCCTGGCCAGTTAAATCGGCAGATGTATGGTAATCAACACCATCTTTCTTGAAGGCATCGTTTCGAGTATAGCACCAAAGGATAGTGGCCATGCCGAGTTCATGAGCACGCTCAAAGGCTGCCGACACTTCTTGAATTTGGCGGGTAGCATTATCAGAACCAAAATAAATCGTTGCACCTACTGCCATGGCACCCAAGTTCCATGCGTCTTCAACTGATCCATACATGATTTGATCAGCCTTGTTAGGATAGGTAAGTAGTTCGTTGTGGTTGATCTTTACAATGAAGGGAATTTTGTGAGCATATTTTCTTGACATCATGGCCAAGCCACCAAAGGTGGTAGCCACGGCATTGCAGCCTCCTTCTATAGCAAGTTTTATAATGTTTTCTGGGTCGAAGTAAATCGGGTTTTTGGCAAATGATGCACCCGCGCTGTGTTCAATTCCTTGATCGATCGGAAGGATGGAAACATAACCGGTTCCACCCAAGCGACCTCTGTCAAACATGGCCTGTAAGCTGCGCAATGTTTGGGTGTTGCGATTGGAGATGGTAAAAATCCGATCTACAAAATCTGCTCCGGGCAAATGCAGTTGATCCTTTAAGATGGTTTTGCTTTTGTGGGTCAATAGCGATTCGGCATCTTTTCCCAATAATTCTGTTACAGTTTGTTTAGCCATAGATTTTTTAGTGAGGTGACAAATATAGTGTGATGTGCCTTAGTTAAAAAGTTAATTAAAAAGCAAAAAACCCACTTCAATCACTTGAAATGGGTTTTTTTGTATTTAAAACGGTTGCAAGATTATGCTTCTTGTGCGCTTAATTTTTCTTTGATCCGTGCAGACTTGCCTTGACGGCCTTTTAGGTAGTACAATTTGGCTCTGCGAACCTTGCCTATTTTCATTACCTCAATTTTATCAATGCTTGGGCTCAAAATCGGGAAAATACGCTCTACGCCCACACCGTTTGATACTTTTCTTACCGAAAAACTTTCACCATTGGTAGAAGTACCTCTGCGATAAATAACCGTACCTTGAAATTGTTGAATACGCTCTTTGTTTCCTTCGCTGATTTTAACATGCACGTTGATCGTATCGCCAGCCTTGAAACTAGGCAAATCAGCTCTCTTTGAGGCTAATTCCTGTTCAGCTATTTTCATTAAATCGGCCATAAACCTTATTTTTTAAAATGGACTGCAAATATAGCAGGAGAAGTGACATTTATGAATAAGCAAAAAGGAATTTTATTGGATTTATGCCTCATTTGACAAGTCCAGGCCTTCTTTTTTGAGTCCTTTTCAAAGACTCTTCGTGCTTCCAGTCGCTGATTTTGGCTTCGTGGCCCGACAATAACACTTCCGGTACTTTCCAGCCTTTGTAATCGGCTGGTCGAGTAAAAACGGGAGGCGCAATCAAGCCATCTTGAAAGGAGTCGCTTAGCGCGGAAGTTTCGTCATTAAGAACCCCCGGTAGCAGGCGAATAACCGAATCAGCCAGCACAGCTGCAGCCAATTCCCCACCCGAAAGCACATAGTCGCCAATGCTGATTTCGCGCGTGATGAGATGCTGGCGCACCCGCTCGTCAACACCCTTGTAGTGCCCACAGAGCAATATTAAATTTTGTTTTAAGCTCAATTGATTGGCGATGGATTGCGATAGCAATTCGCCATCGGGGCTCATGTAGATTATTTCGTCATAAGCTCGTTCGTCTTTTAAAAATTGGATGCAGCGGTCGATTGGCTCAATCATCATCACCATGCCGGCCCCGCCACCAAATGCATAATCGTCTGTTGTGCGGTGTTTAGTTGTAGAGTATTCGCGCAAGTCGTGCAGCTTTACCGTAACCAGATTTTTTTCTTGTGCACGTTTCAAAATAGAATCACCAAAAGGACTTTCCAGTAATTTAGGTAAGCAGGTGATGATGTCGATGCGCATTTGAATACTATTGATTGTTTAATTCTTTTCTGATGAATTCTTCAAGTTGCTTGGTAGAGGGTAAAGCCAGCACATACTTGCTTACAAATAAATGTTGGTCGGCATCGGCCATAGCATATTCTACAAGGGGTTTGTTGTTTTCCGTTACCAACAATAGACCAACGGGTGGGTTGTCGCCTGCTTGCACAATGTTCTTTTTGTAATAGTTGACGTAGGTTTTTAATTGCCCAATGTTTTCATGGTCAACTTCTTTCATTTTTAAATCGACCAAAACATGGCATTTTAAAATGCGGTGATAAAATACTAAGTCTATGAAGTAGTATTTTTCGCCAATCGTAATGCGTTTTTGTTTTGCCTCAAAGCAAAAGCCGTGACCTAGCTCTAAAAGAAATTCTTCTAAGTGGTCTATCAATGCTTGTTCCAAATCTGATTCGTAAACAACATCTTTGGCTTTTAAACCCAAGAATTCAAAGGTGAAAGGCGACTTGATTATATCGGTTGGGAATAAGGCCTCAGATTTGTCTTGCACCAAACGGCTAAGTTTTTCCGGATTGTCGCTCATGCCGCTGCGTTCGAAATATAAGGTCGTGATTTGTCTGCGCAATTCTTCGTGACTCCAATTGCCTTTCATGCACTCGATTTCATAGAATGTTCGCTTTAGCGAGTCAGCGATAGGGAGTAATAGTGTAAAATGTGAAAAAGATAAACGGCTGATGAGTTTATCTGGTGGCACTTGTATGCCACCTCTTGTTGATTTTTGTAATTGTGCAGATGGTGTCTGTAAAGTTGTAAGTAATTGATTTTCATTGTTTTGAAATTCGTCAGACAGCGTCTGACGAATTGTAAATCCCATTTTTTTCAATTCGTCAGTCAGCACCTGACGAATCTGGGGATAGATTTGAAAGAACTGCCGATTTAGCTTTAAAGATGTTTCCGAAAGCCCTCTTATGTTAATAGACTTTGCCAATTCGGGCAGTAGTTTATCACCATACTTCGCTCTATCCTCGCCATTTTGCTCAAACTCTACAATATAAAAACCCACCAACCAATTGCGAATGGTGAGGTGTTTGTTCACAGACTTTAGCGCGCTTTGTTGAAGTGTGCTGTGCGCCTGATGGATGGTTTTTACCAATAATGAAAAGTTCATAATTTATTCACAATGCAAGAGCTAGAGCTACGAAATGAACGAAATTTTGGCGAAAGGTAAAGGATTTGGCAACAAGCTAAACACCGGGATTGTTGGAAAGATCGGTGAAGCACCATTGTTTTATTCCCGATTTTTTTATATTTACATGACCAATAAAAGCGAAACAAAATGAAAACCAAAAATCTTCTCCCCCCCCCCCCCCCCCCGAGTTTTAGGTCTGGCAGCAATTGTTATTTTATTTTCTGTTTTTTTGCTTCGATGTAATGATGAGGGCTTACAACCAGAAGCAAAACTTAATCAACCAAATCTCACTGCTGAAGAGATAAAGCGGCTCGTATTACTAGACTCTACCTTTGTTTATACCATAGCCGAGGCTAGAAAGGATGCTCAACAGATAGCTACTGAACTTGACGTTGAAGATGCCCGAAAGGGGAAAAAGATTAGGCGCACAATTGTTGAAGAAATAACTGCGCCTGTACAAGATACCATCATGTACCCTAAAACCGACCGATTGAAGAGCAACGACCCTGGTTTTCATGTTTTCAATTTTTCTGATAATAATGGGTTTGCCATTATCTCTGGCGATAAAAGAGCTTTTGGCCGTTTGGGTTGGTCAGGCAAGGGGAGGTTGGAGAAGGAATCTCAAATTACTATGTTTTTGACAAGAGCCGCATACTATATCCAAGACAAAAGAAAGGAAGTGGAAGCCATGCGAGGGGATAGTGCTCATATTAGCTTGCTTGAAAAGCTATCTGGATACAGGATAAAAGAAAAAAGTAAGAATAGTGCCAACGGTAGGGAATCCATTGAATGCCAGATAGCGAGAAAGAGTGGCAGGGTTGCGATATGTGGTAACTGTGATTTGTATACCTATTCTTATTTGGTATCAACAGTCAATTTTACAAACACTATAGTACAGCCAATCCTCCAAACAGAGTGGGACCAAAGTGCTCCTTACAATAACAATTATGGCAGTAGTGCTTGTGGGTATAGGTGGGATTACTGCAGGATTAATCAAAATAACAATTACTATGCGGGGTGCGTACCTGTTGCTGCTTCTCAGGTGATTGCCCACTACTGGGGTAGAAATCCTTCAAGGGCTAGGTTCGGCACAGATTGGCCAACCATAGCAAATACGGCTCAGGCGTGTACCTTGACACAAAATCAGGTGAGCGATGTTGCCAACTTGGTAAGAAGTACCTATGGGAGCTACGGTTTAGGATTCAAAAATTGTAGTGGAATAGGAGACGATGGTACCTTCACCCTGCCTTATCCCGAAAATGGCATTTGCTCCAGTTATGGATTTGTACAGGGTGAATGGAGAAGTTATAACAAAGGTGATCTAGTAGCCTCCTTGAGAAATAGGAGTCCGGTTCCTGTTTACGGAACTAAACATCTTTGGTGTGTATGCTTAATTTGGCTTCCTTTTATAGGATGTGTTTGGGAGCCTTGCATTGGCGACCCAACTAACTACCATGAGTGGGTGATGGATGGCCTTCTTACGGTGGGCATTCAGTCTACCTACAGAATATTCCCTGTTGACTATTCTGAATGCACTAGCTTGCCTGGCTACGATGCTGTGTACACAACCATTACAAACACCTATGTGCACAACAACTGGGGTTGGGGCGGTAATAGCAATGGTTGGTACATTGAAGGTGCTTTTGGCGGCTTGAATTCAAGCGGGTCAAATCCTGTTTACTCCTATAATCACGATGATAACATAATCGCTTACGTAACTCCACTTTAATGAAATTGGTATGAGAAGAAATATGTCAATTGCCTTGATGTTGTTGGCTGGGTTAGCTATGACAGCATGCCCAGGGCCTTACCAAGGTCCGGGTATTACCTACAGAATCTTTATTTATTACAAAAACGGAAAAGGTGAAAATTTATTTGACCCCGCCACAAGTGGGCGCTTTGAGAGAAGCAAAGTAAAGTTGAATGGTGATGATTCTGGGTTTACAATAGATAGCGTCAGGTATAACAGTAAAATGCCCAAAGGTTTTGCGCTTTCGTTTATTCCCTCTAGAGGTGCAAATGGCAAAAGCGCATTGGATATTATTTCAATCAATGATGCAATCGAAGATACCCTCTCCAGTAAGTATTCTGGAGAAACACTAATCTCTTGCACCTACAGTGGAATGAATGTGCTTCCATCTCCTATGACCTCCCCTCTTTTTCCGGTAGTGATAGTAAAGTGAATAAATCGTTTGATGATTGCGGTGGATTAAATTTTTATTGGTTGTTTGGCTTACTGTCTTTTTCAATTTTGGATTTGCACAGCAATCTGGTAAGTTCAGGTTTACCATAGGGATGGGCACTTCTGAATCGAATAAGTTTTCGGTTTATCATATTGAGCCATCTAGGCGCATCCAAAAAAATGTAATATTAGGTGCGAGGTTTGAGTTGCACAATGTGCCAAACGTTGAGGAACTCTTTTCATACACGTTTGCGAGCCATTATTATTTTCCCAACGCACACATCATGAATATGTCAGTACGCTTTTTTGCGGGCTTAGGTTTAGGGTGCTATTCGGCTGCAAACAGAGCGACCGTAATAAGCTACTCGGCAAGTGGCCCTTTGCACACGTATGTCGAGGGTGTAGATGGAGTACGGGGCGGGTTCTATCCTCGCTTCGGCCTAGAATTCAATCGATTTGCCTTTTCGTTTGAATACAATTTTATTTATCGTAGAGAGGTTCGCACCACCTATTTTTTATACTCTTCCACTGGTTTGCAGACATGGTCGACCCCTTATGTTTTTAATACAGCTAACTATGCTTCTTTTAAGCTGAGTTATTATTTGGGCGCAAGAACGAATGATGATTTCAAAAAGGTGGAGTATGACGGGCAGAATTTTCGTAAGCTACGATTGGGGTTCGGGCTCGGGTATGCTGATCTTCACGCCAGCGATGGTCAGTCCACCAAAGGTGCTATTGTATTGTATGCAGAACCATCTTACCGAATCAGAAATGAAATAGCCATTGGCATTAGGCTTGAGTTGGTAGGCAGTTCATCCTACAAAATAAGTTCTCAGGGCATCGCGGGGCAGTATTACTTTTCAAATAGAAACTTCCGCCCTTTTGCGGGTGCGGGGATAAGCCTGTTCAAATCAAGATTCAATGATTCCAATTATGTTACTTACTTGAAATACTATTCGTCAAATGAACAAATGGCCATTGGCGTCTATCCGCGCATAGGCTTTGATGCAGGTCATTTTTCTTGCACCATTGATTGGAATTTTGTTTCCCCTACTCGGGCTACTATTAATAGCTTTGATATCCTTAATGGTATAAACAATCAATCATATGAAGGAAATATTAACAGCAGCTACCTCTCGATAAAAGGCGGTATGTTTATAGGCGGAGGCAGAAAAAAATTACGCTATAATTGAGTGATTAACAATTCAGATATCCAAAAATCCCTCTGGCAAATCTACCTTAATTAATTTCTTCGTCTTGTTGGTGCTGGTGATAAAGGGCCCGTTTACAGGAATTAAAACTTCTTTTGTATTGTAATTTAGGGTAAGCAAGCGGTTGGGGCCGGTGGGCGAAACTTCTGTAATGGTGCCGAGTAAGCCCAATGTTTTGTCTTCTACCTGAAAGCCCAACACTTCGTCATCATAAAATTCTCCCCGCTTAAGTTTGGGGCGAATCGTTTTGGGCAGGTAGAGGCTACAGCCTTTCAATTCGTTTGCGTTTTCAGTAGTGTCGATGTCTTCGAATTTGAAAAACGTTTTATCACCTCTATCGGAAAATGACTCGATAAAATGAGGAACCAAATCATTCCGCACTTCTATAAAAAGTGATTTGATTTCTTCCAAATCGATAGAATCGCTAAGAATAGCCGTTACCTCGCCTTTTAGGCCGTGGGTGCGTGCAACATATCCTATTTTGTAGCAAAGATTTTTGTCCATATCAATGTTAGAAACAAAAATGCCCCCGCGAATGGCGGGGGCATTTGATTATCAAGTTCTGAATTTTTATGCTTGTGTCTCTGCGGTAGGTGTTTCACCTTCGGTAGCTGCAGCCTCTGCAACTGGAGCGGCTTCTTTTACTTCAGCCTTCTTGCGGATGGCTTCTGCGCGCGCTTCTTTCACTTTTGTTTCGGCTTCTTTGCGTGCTTTGGCAGCGTCTAACTTAGCCTTGCCAACATTCGCAGTTTTGGCTTCGACTTTATCATTTTTTACTTTCAACCATTCTGCTAGTTTAGCATCAGCTGTCTCTTGTGAAAGAGCACCTTTGTTTACACCAATTTGAAGGTGACGCTTATACATAATGCCTTTGTATGAAAGCATAGCACGAACGGTATCTGATGGCTGAGCACCTACCATTAACCAATGGAATGCTCTTTCTTCTGCCAATTCGATTGTGGCAGGTACCGTGCCAGGATTATAAGTACCAATTTTTTCAATGAATTTACCATCGCGTGGTGCGCGGGCATCTGTCACTACTACATCAAACAAAGACAACTTTTTGCGGCCTCTGCGGGCTAATCTAATTTTTACCATTTTTTGTTACGTTTTTAATGTTGGAACACGTCCATTTTTAAAAGGATGGCAAAGGTAAAATTAATTTGTGATTAGACAATATGCTGATTGGAAAATGTGACAATTTGAAGAAAGAGGTATCTCTGCTAAGCTGGTTAGAAACAGTTCGGCAATAGCATAGCAACAGAAAGCCACAGCGATAGAGTGGCCATTGGTGGGGTAGGCCGAGGACCTGCAGTAGCCCGGTGGAGCTATGACCTGCATGGAGTGTTGGTGCGAAATGCCGCAAAGAATGCGAGAGACTAAAGGCTTTACTATCAAAATACAAAATCATAATATTTGTATAAGCGATTATTAGGTTTTTTTAATTTAAGGCCACTTTATACATTTACCTACTTTTAAATCAAGTATGGACAAGTACAGTTATATCTCCAATGCAGATACTGGTTATATTGACCAGCTCTACCAAACCTACAAACAAGAACCTGCTTCAGTAGATAGTTCGTGGCAAAAGTTTTTTGAAGGCTACGACCTTTCTTCACAAAGGTATGGTGAAAATGGCCATTCGGTGGGTGCTGTTGATGGCATTAATATCAAAGAGACGTATGTGCGCACCTTAATTTTTGCTTACCGTTCGTTTGGGCACTTAAAATCGAACACCAACCCGGTGCGCGAGCGCAGGGACCATGGGGTGCAACTGGACCACACCAAATTTGGTTTGACCGATGCGGATTTGGATACGGAGTTTAATGTGGCCGCTGAAATTGGTATGCCGAAGTCATCGCTTCGAAAGATTATTGAGCGATTGAAGTTTTTGTATTTGGGCACGATTGGTTTTGAATACAACTTTATTCGCAACGATGAAGTTAGAAGTTGGTTCTTTAATAAAATTGAAAAAGAGTTTTTTAGCTACAACCCTAATCAAGAAGAAAAGAAACGGATACTTGGTAAACTAAATGAGGCGGTTGTTTTCGAAAACTTTTTGCACACCAAGTTTTTAGGCCAAAAAAGATTTTCGCTGGAAGGTGGTGAAAATACTATCCCGGCTTTGCAGACCATTATTAATAAAGCAGCCGAGTTGGGAGTGAAGGAGGCGGTGATTGGCATGGCTCACAGAGGTCGGTTAAATGTGCTGACCAATATTCTTGGAAAAATTTACGAGCAGATTTTTACGGAATTTGAAGGAAACATCAATCCTGACTTGACCATGGGCGATGGTGATGTGAAGTATCACTTGGGTTACTCAAGTCATATCGATACACCATCGGGAAACAAAATTTACTTGAAGTTGACGCCCAATCCATCGCACTTAGAGGCGGTGAACCCGTTGGTGGTGGGTTACACTCGTGGACAAATCGATGATGAGTACGAGGGCGATTTGAACAAAGCAATGTCGATTTTGATCCATGGCGATGCTGCGATCGCAGGGCAAGGAATTGGGTACGAAGTGATTCAGATGTCGGGCTTGCCGGGTTATACCACCGGTGGTACCATTCACTTTGTAATTAACAATCAGGTTGGATTTACTACCGATTATGATGATGCGCGCACCAGTATTTATTGCACTGATATATCAAAGATTGTAGATGCGCCTATTCTTCATGTAAATGGTGACGATGCGGAGGCAGTAACTTTCTGTGCAAACTTGGCCGTGGAGTATCGCCAGAAATTTGGCAAAGATATTTTTATCGACATGTTGTGTTACCGCAGGCATGGGCATAACGAAAGCGATGAACCAAAATTTACGCAGCCAAAGCTTTATAATTTGATTGCGAAGCACCCCAATCCACGCGAAGTGTATGTTAAAAAACTAATTGAGCGTGGTGATGTTGATGCGTCTTTAGCAGATGAAATGGACAAGAGTTTCCGTAATCAACTGCAAGACCGTTTGAATGAAGTGAAACAGAAGCCACTTCCGTACAAGCCACAAAAAATTGAAAATGAGTGGGAGAAGTTGCGCAAATCAGCCCCTTCAGATTTTGACCAATCGCCTGACACGAGCATCAAACAAGCGGTGATTGATAAAGTGGCCAAAGCATTGACCTCCATTCCGGAGGGATTTAAGCCGCTGAAGCAAATTGAAAAATTATTGAAAGATAGAAGTGCCGCTTTTTTTGAAACAAAAATGCTGGGCTGGGCAGAGGCAGAACTCTTGGCGTATGGTTCGTTATTGGCCCAAGGCACACCTGTGCGTATGAGCGGGCAAGATGTGAAACGCGGAACCTTCAGTCACCGCCATGCTTACTTTTTTGATGCGAATACAAATGCGCCCTATTGTGGACTGGATAATATTGAGAAGGGACAATTGAAGTTCAACATTTACAATTCGTTGCTTTCTGAGTTTGGCGTGCTGGGTTTTGAATATGGATACGCGATGGCCACACCTCATGCGTTGGTAATTTGGGAAGCGCAGTTTGGAGATTTTGCCAATGGAGCACAAGTGATGATTGACCAATTTATTTCAAGTGCCGAATCGAAATGGCAGCGCATGAACGGATTGGTGATGTTGTTGCCACATGGCTACGAAGGCCAAGGGCCAGAGCACTCAAACGCACGCCCTGAGCGGTTTTTACAACTATCGGCTGAGTACAACATGATTGTTTGTAACCCTACCACGCCAGCAAATATTTTCCATTTGCTTCGTAGGCAAGTGGCGTGGGAGTTTAGAAAACCATGTATTGTGTTTTCACCCAAGTCGCTGTTACGACACCCTTTGGTGGTATCGCCCATCAAAGATTTTACAAACGGCTCTTTCCAGGAAGTGATTGATGATGGAATTGTGAACGCGAAAGAAGTGAAGAAGGTAGTCCTTTGCACGGGCAAGGTTTATTATGATCTGTTAGAAGCGCAAGCAAAAAAGAAAACCAAAGATGTAGCACTGGTGCGCGTGGAGCAATTGCATCCATTCCCCGAAAAGCAATTGAATGCTGTATTGAAAAAGTACAAAGGAGCAAAGCTCGTATGGACACAAGAAGAGCCTGCGAACATGGGCTATTGGTCATTTATACTAAGGTATATGACTGGTTTGGAATTGATTTCGCGAAAAGCAAGTGCTTCGCCTGCTACTGGCTATAGCAAAGTGCATAAAGCCGAGCAAGAGAAAATAGTTTCACAAGCGTTGGAAGTTTAATTTAGCCAGACATGCCACAACAAGTAAAAGTCCCCACAATAGGCGAGTCCATCACCGAAGTAACCATTGCCAATTGGCTAAAGAAAGATGGCGATGTGGTGAAGATGGATGAAGTAATTGCCGAACTAGAATCAGACAAAGCTACATTTGAATTGACGGCACCTCAACCGGGTGTTCTTAAAATCTCAAAACAAAAAGGCGAAGTAGTACCCATCGGAACGATTATCTGCGAGATAGCGGATGGCCAAGGAACAACGGCTACTTCTTCAACCTCATCAAAATCAACTTCTCTACCTGCATCAACTACAACCCCTCCTTCACAAACTATGAAAGCAACCGGAGCCATCAAAGAAATGAAAGTGCCCGCTGTGGGCGAATCTATCACCGAAGTAACCATTTCCACTTGGTTAAAGAAAGATGGTGACTTTGTAAAATTAGATGAGGTAATTGCAGAAGTAGAATCGGACAAAGCTACGTTTGAGTTACCAGCCGAAGCAAACGGTATTTTGCGGATTGTGGCTAACGAAAAAACAACATTGCCCATTGGTGGATTGATTTGTAAAATTGAGGTGACGGAAGGCGGAGAGGTAACTACTCCAACACCTCAAACTACTACTCCAACACCAACTCCAACCGTTACCACTTCATCTTATGCGGCAGGCACACCTTCACCTGCAGCCGCAAAAATTTTGGATGAGAAAGGTATCGCTACCAGTCAAGTTGCAGGAAGTGGAGTAGGTGGTAGAATTACCAAAGAAGATGCAGTGAAAGCGCAGGTATCATCACCAAAAGAAACGAAAACTGCACCAGTACTTGCACCTCCCGTTATTACGTCTGGAGGAAGCAGAAACGAGCGCAGAGAAAAGATGACTTCATTGCGCAAGACGATTGCCAAGCGATTGGTGGCTGTGAAAAATGAAACGGCCATGCTCACTACTTTCAATGAAGTAGATATGAAGCCTGTGATGGATTTGCGTGCGAAGTACAAAGAACAATTCAAAGAAAAATATGGTGTGGGATTGGGCTTCATGTCGTTTTTTACCAAAGCGGTATGTGCTGCATTGAAAGAATTTCCGGCCGTGAACGCGAGCATAGATAAAGATGAAATTGTATATCATGATTATTGCGATGTATCGGTTGCGGTCTCCACTCCACGAGGATTGGTGGTGCCTGTTATCCGAAATGCGGAGTCGTTGAGCATGAACCAAATTGAAAGTGAGATTGTGCGATTGGCTGGAAAAGCGCGCGATGGAAAACTGTCGATTGAAGAAATGACGGGTGGAACATTTACGATTACCAATGGTGGTGTTTTTGGTTCAATGTTATCAACACCCATAATCAACGCACCTCAATCAGCTATTTTGGGGATGCACAATATTGTGGAGCGGCCTATTGCATTAAAGGGTGAAGTAGTAATACGACCTATCATGTATTTGGCACTTTCGTACGACCACCGAATTGTGGACGGAAGAGAATCCGTTAGTTTTTTGGTACGCGTGAAGGAGATGTTAGAAGACCCAGGACGATTGATTTTGGGGGTTTGACCCATTTTATGATAAAGAAGCTATCCATTCAAAATTTCAAATCTATAAAAGACCTTCAGCTAGATTGCAGAAGGGTTAACCTGTTTATTGGCGAACCTAATGTTGGTAAGTCAAATATTCTTGAAGCCATATCAGTCCAAGCAATTCAGCAAACACTGAGCACAGAAGGACTAATAAGATTATTTGATTTTAGCAATTTGTTTTATGAAAATGACCCATCAAACAAAATAGTTGTCAAGACAGATGAAATGTGGACAGAGATTTCATATGATAAGGGCGTAATTGATTTTTCATTTTTTAAAGATGAGAATTTTAAACGCCAATGGAAGTCAAATTTTCCTCTTACGTCATTTGGAGCACAAGGCGTTCCATGGGACTTTGGAATACATCCTTACTATTTTAAAGTACTTAAGAGTCACCCATTACTAAATTTTGAATTTCTTTCATCCCCTCATGGAGATAATTTGTTCCTTATGCTTCAGACCAACAAAGTCCTTCGTCAGTTGGTTGGAGAATTTGTTCAAGAAAGGGGTTTTAAATTAAACTTGAAGCAGGCAAACTACGCGATTGAAATTTCGAAAGAAAATGGTGGATTCTTAACCACCTATCCTTATGAATTGATTTCAGATACGCTCCAGAGAATCATATTTTATATGGCAGCGCTAGAGACAAATAAGGATGGTTCTACCCTTTTGTTTGAAGAGCCAGAGTCAAGTGTCTTTCCTTATTATACTAAATATTTGGCGGAGAGAATAGCTTATGGAAATGGCCAACAGTTTTTTATGACCACTCATAACCCTTATTTTTTGCAATCACTTATTCAAAAAACTCCTATTGACGATTTGCAAATCAATGTGGTTTTAATGAATGAAGCTCTTCAAACAATAGTAAAGCCAATTAATGGAATTGAAAAAATTGAACAAATGATTGACCTCGATTCGAGTGTTTTTCTAAATCTTGATAAGCTCATTGACGAATGATTTATTTGGAATGTTATGCAGACGAGGCATTAGTTAAGTCGTTTGGTGTCACATCCAAAATGATAAAACATGCTTTCAACAAGGGTGAGGTTTGTAATCTTTTAAGTAAATCATCTAATAATATTGGTATAGTTGATGAAGACCCTAGCAGTGGGAAGCCTAAGTATGAGAGGCAAATGTTAACGAAAATAGTCTTTGAGAATCAGTTATTAAAAGTATGCGAGGATAAATCCACTAATAACAAACTTATTGTTTTAAGGCCTCGCTTAGAAGATTTTATCATTCGTATTGCCAGGGAAAGCAACTTGTTGAACGAAAGGATTCCTATGGAAGCGAGCAAGTTGTATGAATTTCTGACCCACAGAAGAAGCGTACAAAAGTTTGAGTTGTTCAAAGATTTTATTCAGCAATTATCGAAGGAAAACGACACAATGATTAAGTTTATCAATTTTATCAAATAGTTATGCAATACAACGTCATCGTCATTGGTTCTGGCCCAGGTGGATATGTAGCCGCCATTCGCTGTGCACAGCTTGGAATGAAAACTGCTATCATTGAAAAGTACAGCACTCTAGGAGGTACTTGTTTAAATGTAGGATGCATTCCCTCTAAAGCTTTGCTTGATTCTTCAGAACATTTTCACAATGCAGCGCACACTTTCAAAGAGCACGGCATCGATATTTCTGAGCCCAAAGCGAACATCAAACAGATGATAACACGCAAAGCAGGCGTGGTGAAAGCAAATGTAGATGGCATCGCTTTTTTGATGAAGAAAAATAAAATCGATGTGCATACTGGGGTTGGCTCTTTTGTAGACAAAAACACCATTGAAGTTACTGCTGCCGATGGCAAGAAGACTTCGCTCACTACCGACAACGTGATTATTGCCACGGGTTCAAAGCCAACGCCTCTTCCATTTGCGCCATTCGATAAAAAGAGAATTATCTCAAGCACCGAAGCATTGGAGCTTCAAGAAATTCCGAAGCACTTGATTATCGTTGGTGGAGGCGTAATAGGAATGGAATTAGGTTCGGTATATGCGCGTATCGGTTCAAAAGTTTCGGTAGTTGAATTTTTGGATAGCCTTATTCCTACCATGGACGGAACGATGGGCAAAGAATTGCAAAAGTCCACCAAGAAATTAGGAATGGATTTTTACCTCGGCCATAAAGTGACTGCGGTTGAAAACAAAGGCAAGGAAGTGGTGCTCAAAGCAGAGCCAAAAAATGGAGGAGCAGCCATTGAGCTGAATGGCGATTATTGTCTGGTGAGCGTTGGCCGCAGACCCTACACAGAGGGCCTTGGTTTAGAGAAAGTGGGCATTGAATTGGACAGAGGAAAAATTGTGGTGGACGACCATTTGAAAACGAAAGCGGATAACATTTTTGCCATTGGCGATGTCATTCGCGGAGCGATGCTCGCACACAAGGCTGAAGAAGAAGGTGTGTATGTTGCGGAGCGATTGGCCGGACAGAAGCCACATATCAATTATTTGTTGATACCTGGAGTAGTGTACACGTGGCCGGAAGTGGCCAGCGTTGGGTTTACCGAAGAGCAATTGAAAGAGCAAGGCCGTGCATACAAAGTAGGAAGTTTCCCTTACAAAGCGTTGGGTCGTGCACGCGCCAGCATGGATTTGGATGGTCTTGTAAAAATTTTGGCCGATAAAAATACCGATGAAATTTTAGGTGCTCACATTATTGGTGCGCGCGCTGCGGATATGATTGCGGCAGGCGTAGTGGCCATGGAGTACCGTGCTTCTGCCGAAGATGTTTCGCGCATGAGTCACGCCCACCCAACGTACATGGAAGCATTCAAAGAAGCCTGTTTGGCGGCTACAGCAAATAGGCCAATACATTTGTAGATTGGCTGCCACAGATTTCACAGATGGACACAGATGATAACAGCCTAGATAGCTATCCTCTCAAAGAAGAAACGTACGAGATAATCGGAATTTGCATGGCGGTTCACAATGAATTAGGTCATGGATTTCTTGAAATAGTTTATAAGGATGCAATTGAGATTGAACTTGATAAGAAAGGCATCAATTATCAACGAGAAAAGGAATACCCCATTAATTACAAAGGCGTAGTTTTAAATCATAGTTTCTTTGCTGATTTTGTAGTTTATGGCAATGTAATCCTCGAAGTGAAGGCAGTGGAAGGCGGAATTTCAAGTGATAGTATTGCACAAACAATTAATTACTTGCGAGCTTCTGATTGTAAAATTGGTTTGTTAGTAAATTTTGGTCGAAGAAAACTTGAATACAAAAGATTGATTTATTGAATCATCTGTGAAAATCTGTGTTATCTGTGGCTAGTTTTTCAAATTTCTGCAAATCACAATTGCCCTCACCAAAATTGAAAAAGCTAGTGGCAGCAAAAAAGGATTTAGCTGTTGTGGCCAAATGGCCCAAAGGCCAATCAATATTCCCGTCAACACCACCGCAAACGTGAAGTATTGGATGGTGCGGTTGCCAGGAGATTTTTGGAGTAACATAATCACACCAATGAAATGCAACGGAAATGCCCACAGCAAATTGAAATTCTTTGCAGCATCGTGATGGTCGGTGAAAGCCCAGAGGAACAACAGAAGAATGCCAATCAATCCAGTTACTCCAAAAAGAATAACATCCAACCATTTGCTGATTTTCTTTTTTCGCCAATCAAATACTGTTATAGCAACCACTATCAAAAACAATACCCCAAAGGCAATCCACGGATGAACAAAATTTACAGACGAAGTGGAAGGGGCTGGTTCAAAGACTATTTTCTTTTCGGCAACCAAGGATGTTACCATTGAGTCGGAGTGAATGGTACCATGTTGCACAAACGACTCAATGTAATCTGGCAGAAACATGTACTCATACGCACTCATTTTCCGATCGATTGGCAGTCCCAAACAAATATCGATGCCTAAATCGCCCCACGGTAAAGGGCTTAAATAATCATTTGTCTTTTCTCTAAAGGAATGGTGTGGTTTTAAGAATGAACTATCCCATTTCAAGTCGGCACCTAATTGTTGCGTTAATACATCTCTAATTTTTGTTGCGCAATTGTTGTGATAGTAATCGTACCGATAAGTTTGATTTTCGGGCAAAGCATTCCACTCTAAAAACGCAAAGATTTTTTGTTTTTGTTGAGAGGTCAATTGCAGTGTTTGCTCATGGATAAACCGGTTGTAATAGATGTACGCATTCTTAAAATCTTGATAGGAATACACGCCTAACTTATAATAGAGAAACCCTCTTGTGAAATTCAAATAGAAGTTGGGCTGGTCGAAATCAAAGACACCATAGTTATAAGCATAGTCGATTCCTTGTAAGGAATCGTAGACGCGGATGGCACTGTGCCCAAATGCGGCATACAGCTCGTTTGTGTCGGGGCCTAATGTGATAATGGAAATCTTGCTCGAGGGAGACAACACTATCTTTTGTGAAAAAGAAAGTGTGGTCATAAAAAAGCCAATGACAAATAATACTTTACTCATATTCCGATAAATTGACCTGAACTCTCGCTATTTTTACCTCCGAAAGATAGGCATTTACTTGCGATAGATTTTACTTTCAATAACATGAACCGAAACATCAACGATGGTCTGAATTTGCTTACCAAGCTCTCGCCCATTCGTGTTTGGAATGCTGGTCAGTTAATAGGTAGTTACATTACTTCTCGTGTTACGGGCAAACCGCAACATGCGGGCATGCCGATGAGTATTTCCATCGAACCTACAACTTCGTGCAACCTGCGTTGCCCCGAATGCCCCAGTGGCTTGCGTTCGTTCACCAGGCCAACGGGTATGCTGAAGCCCGAGTTGTTTGAGTCAACCATTAACCAACTTGCCTCACGACTTTCCTATTTGATTTTTTATTTTCAAGGCGAGCCGTATTTGCATCCGCAGTTTTTAGATTTGGTTGCCTATGCTTCCCTAAAAGGAATTTACACTGCAACCTCCACCAACGCACATTACCTCACTGATAAAAATGCAAAAGCCACCGTTAAATCAGGTTTGGACAGATTGATTATTTCCATTGATGGCACCACGCAAGAGACCTACGAGTCATACCGAATAGGAGGCAGTTTAGAAAAGGTGATCGAAGGAACAAAAAATATTGTGCGCTGGAAGCGCGAATTGAAATCAAGTACTCCACATGTGATTTTTCAGTTTTTGGTAGTGAAACCGAACGAACATCAGATTGATGAAGTGAACAAACTTGGGAAGGAATTGGGCGTTGATGAAGTGGCTTTTAAAACAGCTCAAATTTATGATTATCAACAGGGCTCCGATTTAATACCGACAATCGACCGTTACTCGCGCTACAAAAAAAGCAATGACGGCACCTATCACATCAAAAACGAATTGTTGAATCATTGCTGGAAAATGTGGCACAGTTGTGTGATTACATGGGACGGAAAAGTGGTGCCTTGTTGTTTTGATAAAGATGCACATTATGTGCTGGGTGATTTAAACCACCAATCCTTTGAAGAAATCTGGCGAGGGCAGAAGTACAATGATTTCAGGGCTTCTCTTTTGCGATCACGCAGCGAAATAGAAATGTGTAAAAATTGTACTGAGGGAACGAAGGTGTGGGCGTAAGTTAGCCCAAAGATTTTTTAACTTTCTCTAAATCAGCAGCACCACATTTGGCACAGCCACTACTGCACTCGTTTTTTGATTGAAAAGAACGAAAAACCATTCTGCCTAAATAAATGGCAGCGCCAAGAAATGTCAGGAAGATTAGAATTGTTTGGAACATAGATCAAAGATAGCTGTTCTTTTTTATTTTCTAGAATCTATTACACGTCCGATTGCGGACGGATGCGCTCAAATATGAACGTCTAAAGTATCTAAGTTTGCTCAAATTGAAGTTTTTTGCGCGATTTCACCTCTGGCACTCATATTGGCAAGCCTAACTTCAAAAGCAAGAAAAAACTTTTAACCCAGATTTTGCAGTAGAACTATCCAGTCAGACTTAGTGGCAGGTTTATTTTTTGGACATTTGAGAATAATCCATCATACCATTGCCTTCTTTTGAGTGGGACGGACATTTTCAGTACCCATTTTTGGGCTTCCTGCTCCACCCAACTTCCAACTGCAAAGCAGTTGAACCTTAATGTGGAAAGCTTGGGCTGTGGCTGTTTTTGATGGGTTATTTGGCGGAACAGGCTCATCAAATTATAGGCTACCATCACAAAGCGCATAGCTGTTTCAGTAGCACAAAAACTATCCATGCAAAAGCCTTCTGTACCGAAATCTTCTTTCAACTCCTTGATCCTGTTTTCGGCATCACCCCTGCGCTTATATTGTTCCCATATTTCTGTTGCCGGCAGGGCTTGGTTAGTGACAAAGGCATGGTACCTTTTGCGGTACACTTTTTCGTCCGCTATGCCCACGCTGCTGAATAATGTCTTGAGCTTCTTACCCGTTGCCCTGGCCCTGATTTCTTCACTTTGTTTGATGACCACAATCCTACGGGCTTTGCCCCAGCCGCCTTGCTGGTAGTTTATTTCCGATACCCATAAGCCTTCGCCTATCGCATTCCATTGGGTGATACCATAAATGCTGGCTTGTAAATTGGCATACAGCTTACAGGCAATGACGTAGGGGATATTTCTCTGCTCAATGAAATCCAAGACTGTACCGGTACAAAACCCACTATCGGCCCTGAACAACCCTACTGTTTTGTTTTTGAGGATGGCAAAGGTCTCTTCTAAAAAATGGATGCAGTTGCTGTTGCTCCCTGTATTGCCGCTGCGGTTCCAGCAATTGGCCACCATGCGTATGTCATTGACAAAAGCAAACAAGGGATGATGGCTGCCACGGCCAGGCTTCTTGGGGTTGTACCCTTTTTTGCTGCCCTCCTGTTCCCCGTAACGGGTGATCACACTGCTGTCCATATCCAACGTGTAATTGTCGAATTGGATCTGCTCAAAAAACCACGTGTACAGTTCAATGAAAATTTGGTGGTTCATTGAGGGCGTAAACTTTTTAAAGAACCGCCCGAAGGTGGTCCCCGAAGCAACCCGCTTCCATCCAAATATCTGGCGCAACACTTCATCAACCCGCACCACCGCTGTGTGACTAAAACGAAAGCAACCAATCCAGATGCCCACCCAAAAACTCTCTATTATACCCACGGCATCTATCCGGTTGTTACTCTTGCTCTCAGGCAAACCAAGCTCGGCCAACTTCTTGCTGATCCCAGTTTGGTCAATCAATATTTTCATCTCTTTCATCCCGCCCCACGCTGTTACTAATTTATCGGTATAGTGGTGTTCCATATTCAAATATAAGACACCTTGTCACTATTTCATTCTACTGCAAAATCTGGGTTTAATAGAGGTTACTCATCTAAAGACTCACAACCGATTTTATATGCTAAAAAATTATTTTACTACTGCTTTGCGAAATCTTTGGAGATCCAAAGGAAGTACCATTATCAATATCTCGGGCTTAACACTAGGCGTGGCCACCAGTTTGATTTTGTTCTTACTGGTACGAAACCAAACAAGTTTTGATAAGTATCATTCTAAGCTAGACAGAATTTATAGAGTGGTGTTGCAATCGGATGGCAACAATGGCAAAAACTATTCCGCAGGTGTGCAACCAGTGTTATGGGAAGCGTTTAAGAACGATTTTCCTGAAGCTGAGGAAGTGGTTTTTACTTCTTATCATGGAAGTGGAAGTTTAGTGACCATTCCACAACCGCAGGGTGAGCCGAAGAAATTTGGTGATGATAACAATTTAGTATTCACCCAACCCGAATTCTTTAAGATATTCGACAGAAAAATTCTAATTGGTGATGTGAATAAAGTATTGAAAGATCCAAACGAAGCGGTTATTTCTAAGAAAGCAGCCATCAACTATTTTGGAAAAGAAGATGCCATTGGTGAAGTGCTCAGTTTTGAAGATAAGGAGTATAAGGTCACTGCTATCATGGAAGATTATCCTGATAACACCGACTTTCCTTTTAACGTAATGCTCTCGTACGTCACCATTAAAAAGGCAAAAGACGAAGTAGGCTGGACGGGTATTTGGAGCGATGAGCATTGTTACTTTCTATTGAAGGAAGGTAGCTCAATTGCCGAAATAGAAAGACGCCTGCCTGATTTTTATAAAAAGCATTTGGGTGAAAAGAATGATGACCATGCTGAGTATCACACGCAGACGCTGGCCAGTATACACCACGATGAGCGATACGGTAATTATACCTACAATACTACCAGCTATGAGAAGATAGCTGCGATGAGCGTGATTGGTATTTTTCTGATTATCACGGCTTGTATCAATTTTATCAATCTGGTAACGGCAGAAGCTATTAAGCGCTCAAAAGAGGTAGGCATTCGCAAAACACTAGGAAGTTCTCGCGGTCAGTTGATTGCCCAGTTTCTAGGTGAGTCTACTCTTGTTACAATTTTTTCTGTGATATTGGCAATAGGGCTAGCGCAGATTGCATTGCCTGGGTTAAATGCTTTTTTGCATGCCAGTTTAAAGATCGACTTTTTGACTGATGGAACGTTTTGGTTATTTCTACCGTGCATAACATTGGTGGTTTCTATTTTATCTGGAATGTATCCCTCGTTCGTAGTTTCTGGTTTTAAGCCTGTGTTTGCCATCAAAAATCAAATTGGAAATAGAAATTCTTCTGGTTTCAATCTTAGACGTGGATTGGTGGTGCTGCAATTCATCATCTCGCAGTTTTTGATTATCGCTACTATTGTAATGGTAACGCAAATGGATTTTTTTAGTAATAAAGATTTAGGCTTTGTTAAAGAAGCGGTTGTTAACATTCCAATTCCAGAAACCGCAAGAGGTGGTTTTGAAGATGGCACGAGTAAAATGAAAACGCTACGCGAAGAGTTGGTTAAACTGCTGGGAATTGAAGATGCAACACTTTGCAATTTTCCACCATCATCGGGAGCCGTGATGTCCACCAATTTTTGGTTGGAAGGGAAAACCGATGACTTCGATGCACAGATGAAGTCGGTCGATGTAAATTACATTCAATTGTACGGAATGAAATTAGTGGCTGGCAAAAATATTGGAGATTCCGATACTGTACAAGGATTTGTAATCAATGAAAAATTGGCGAACATGTTTGGCTACGCTAACCCTACAGATGCTATTGGCCAACGCATGAGGCAGGGTAGTAGAAAGGTTTACTATCCCATTGTGGGCGTGGTTCAAAACTTTCACACAATGTCATTGCACGAGCCTATCGAGCCAACGGTATTGTTAAGTAATGCCAGAAATTTTTCCACGCTATCGATGAAAGTTGATGTTAGAAACTTTAAAGAAACCGTAAAGCAAATTCAACAGAAGTGGGAAGCTACTTATCCCAACCAAATTTTCTCTTATCAATTTTTAGATGAAGAGATAAAAGAGTTCTATGAAAGCGACACAAAGATGTCCACGATGATAACAGTATTCACATCCATTGCTATTTTTATCGGCTGCTTAGGCTTGTTTGGCTTGGCTACTTTTATGGCGAATCAAAAGACAAAGGAAGTGGGCGTGCGCAAAGTATTGGGCGCATCGGTGGAGAGTATCGTACTTCTTTTCTCAAAAGAATATTTAAAACTTATTTTGATTGGTTTTTTATTTGCCGCTCCGCTTGCTTGGTATATAATGAAAAGCTGGCTGGATAACTTTACATATAAAATCGAACTCGGCCCCAGCATATTCTTCATTGGCTTCGGGGTGGCTTTTGTGATTGCGATTTTAACGGTGGGTTACCGTTCGCTGCGCGCTGCGACTGCCAATCCGGTGAAATCTCTCCGGTCTGAATAAATATTGGGGATCAACTATAGAAAACCTTTGGCCTGTTATGCCGAAAGGTTTTCTTCTCTTATCAAATACCTTTCGTGTTTTCAGCCTATCACCAAATAACAGGTCAATCATCCAAATATGCATTTCTCAATCAAAATTCTTCTTGTCGTAGTTTGTAATTTTTCCATCCGCTAACTCAATTGTTCGGTCACTGGCTTTCGCAAAATCATTATCGTGAGTTACGGCTATGATGGTTTGGCCATGATCGTGTGAGATTTGCTTAAAGATGTCAAATGCGATTTGAGTGTTCTTGCTATCTAGGTTTCCAGTGGGTTCATCACACATAATTATTTGCGGATTGTTGATGAGCGACCTGGCAATAGACACGCGCTGTTGTTGACCTCCGCTTAATTTTGATGTCGGTTTTAGTGCTTGATCTTTCAATCCCAGCATTTCCAATTTGTGATAGGCTTGTTCCTCTACTTCTTCATAGGAATGTTTCCCCAGTTTTAAAGCTGGTAGCATTACGTTTTTTAGGCAAGTAAACTCGGGCAGCAAATAATGGAATTGAAATATGAATCCGATACTCTTGTTTCGTAAGGCAGCTAGTTCATCCGTCTTCTTACCCGTGATTTTTTCGTTCTCGATAAACAACTCACCTTCGTAAGTGGTATCCATCGTGCTGAGGCAATACAGCAAAGTAGATTTTCCACTACCGCTTTTTCCTACCAATGTTAGAAACTCTCCTTTGTATGCTTCAAAGCTGATATTATCCAATACTTTGAATTTGACAGGTTCATAAAAATATTTACCTATTCCTTTTGTGCGCAACACTACGTCACGATTTATTGAACCAGCTGTTTTTTCTTGCTCGGTTATATTCAAATTTTCAAATTGATTCATTTTCAAATTGGGTTTATTTTCTAAAAATTTCTACTGGATCTACTTTCGATGCCTTGCGGGCTGGAATGTATCCTGCACCCAATGTTGCCAATATGCCCAGCAGAAAGCTGCTCATAAAAAATTGGGGACTGAAGTAGATAGGGAAGTAGCCAACCGGTGGCCCCATCCAAACGTTTTGCATAATGGCTATCAAAATACCGCCCACTACTAGCCCCATCAAGCAACCCAAAAAGCCCATCACTAATGCCTCTGTTACAAATATTTTGATTACGTCTCCGCCAGAGAAACCGGTCGCTTTTAGAATGGCAATGTCATTTATCTTTTGCATCACAGTCATGTTTAGAATGTTGTAGATTCCAAAAGCAGCTACTACTAGAATAGACAATGATATAGCACCCATCATAGTATTTCGAACCAAGTCGCCAGAAAGGACATCAGCATTAGTTACTTGCCACGGATCTACTTTGTATTCTGTTAGCTGCTGCAAAACTTTTGCGTAATCAGGAGCCGCATCTGGATTAAGTGTATTTGCATAAATAGTGGTTACGTAGGAAGGACCTTCTTTCACAAACTGTTGAGCAGTACTGATGTTGATGTACGATTTTGATTGGTCGGATAGTGCACTGCCTGTACTGAAGATACCTTTTACTTTCAGCGTCTTTGTAATTCCATACGATGATGAGACGGTGATGTTATCATTGAGGCGTACGTTCAGTTTTTCCGCAATGCCCTTGCCAATTACAATGCCGCCAAGATTACCTTGTAGATCTTTGAGGCTGCCACCTACCATATAACTGCTGATGTTAAACATGGCATCTGCTTCTAAAACATTAACTCCATTGGCGGTTCCTTTTAATTGGGATTTTCCATTGTTGTAAAACACATCCACGTTTACTTGAGCGATAGCATGTGTTAAGAAGCCCTGCTTTTTCAGTTTATCAAGTAGACCTTGTGGATTTACAAGCGTTTTGGAGAGTGTGGTAATCTGAGGATTTACGATCGCCACTAACTCATTTTCATTGGAAGACTCCATGAACGGTTTGCTAATCTTGTCCTCCTTATAAATTTTTATGTGGGCTGAGTTCTTAAATATTTCTCCACGAGAATAAACACTAAATCCACCCGACAATGAGTTCATAAAGAGATACACCGCAACACCTAATGTAACGCCTAAGCAGGCCACTAGCGTTTGTTTCTTGCGTGTGAATATGTGCGTGAAAGCTATATCGATGTTTACACTTTTCTTTCTCATAGTTGTATAGTTTATGGTCGCATGCTTGCGCCTACTTCAGACGTATCAAGCTTGTTAGTGGAAATATTTTCTGTAACCAGTACCGTAGCTTCGGTGATGCCGCTCAGAATTTGTACCCAGTAAGTACTCACAAAATTGGTTACCACTTTGGTTGGTTGCTTTTCTCCTTTTATTTGCACTGTGCCATCAAAATTTAGATAGTTTCGAGGGATAAGCAGGGCGTTCTTTTGAAAGCCAACAATGATGTTTGATTGTAACTGCGTTCCGGAAATTTTAAAGTCGAGCGAATCAGTGAATACCAATTTGCAGTAAAAAGATTGCGAAGCCTCGTCAAAGGCAGGATAAACTTCTCCAACTATCGCTTTATACATTTTTTCTTTATCGGTGTTCAATTGAATCAATGCTTCTTGGCCCGTTTTGATTTTGCCAATATTGCTTTCATCTACATTTATTTTAGCGTAGAGGTTGTTCGCATTTCCAATTACTGCTATCACATCACCTTTCCTTACAAAATCGCCTTTCTGCTTCCTTTTTTCATAAACTCGTCCGCTCACCACAGCCCGTATTTCATTGTTTCCAAAAACCACACGGTTCACTTCTTTCAGAGTCTTGTTGTTGATGAGTGATTGCTCGGCCTGTTGCTTTTGTAGCTTGTAATTCTCTTTAGAGCTTTCATAGCTGGCTAGGGAGGTTTGGTATTTCAGTTGTGCGTTTTCAAAATCTACTGGCGCAACACTTTTCGTTTCCAATAGTTTTTTATATCGGTGCCATTGTAGTGAGTCTTGCTGTAGATTGCGCTTAGCTACCACCATCGTGTTTTTTGCTTGCATCAATGCTGGTGCATTGGGCGATAAATTGCTTTGCGCAATGTTGTAGAGTGCGGTACTACTTTCCGTGTTGTATTTATTTTCTTTATTGTCAACAACAGCCAACACACTTCCTTCTTTTACTATATCTCCTTCCTTAAAGTTGATTTGTAACAAGTAGCCATCGGTTTGTGCAGTCAAGTTATACGTGCCTTCAGCCTCCAGCACTCCCGATGCAAATACAGTTTCGGTCACATCCTTGCGAATGGGTTTGGTCTCTTCGCTCCTTTTTCCACAAGCTGCCAATAGCAAGGTGCAGGTGATGATAGTTGTCAATTGTTTCATTTTCATTTTGGCGTTATTTAATAGTGTTGTTGATTTCAATTTTAGCGTCCGCTAGTAAAAGGCTGATCGCAGAAGTAATGAGACTATAGTGACTGTTAACCATCGCATTGAAACTATCCAATGTTCTGTCAGTACTCAGAAGACCTTGTTCATATAAATTTCTGTTTTTGTGGTAGCTGTCGTTTTTTAGTTTATAAATCTCTTTGTTTGTTACAAACTGCGACCACGCTTTATTGTAGTCTGTACTCAACTGTCTATTGTCTAGTTCTGCTTTGACCCGCGCATGTTCAGTATTTTTTTGTGCCAGAAGGTGGTTGTATTTTGCCTCTGCGTTAGCGGATATTCTAGCTGCGCTGAAAGGCAAGGGCATTGCAATTTTAAACCCAATGGCAGTTGCATCATACCATTGCCAATTACTATCAAACAGGCCTGCACTTGTGTTATACTGTGTTAGAGAGTTTGAAAGAAAAAGAGAGAGAGTTGGATGTTTTGAAGACTTGTTTTTTCTAAAGTTGGTAAAAGCTACATTTTCTTTCGCAATCGTGCTGGCCAAATTAAGGTTGTTGAAAACTATTTCTGGAGCTGTTGCGGAGGGCTCAGTTGACACGAGATGACGTATGACAATGGAGTCTTTGTCGGAAATGTCTGCCAGTGCCTTGAGCGTTAAATATTGCTGTTCGATAATAAAAGTAATTTGTTTGGCGTTTTCTTGTGAGTTTAAATAGCTTACTTTGGTTTCATTTACATCTTGCTGTTTTAGAAGGCCTTGGTTGAATTTATTTAACGCTATTTGAAATAGCGTATCACTTACTTTTATGTTTTCCTTTGCGGATTCCAGCTGCTCTTGCAATTGCACAATATTGAAATATGTACTTGCGATGTTATCGTATAGTGTTTTTAGTGTCAGTTTGTTGTCGAAAGCAGTAGCATCAAGGTTTTGTTTGGAAGCCTTTAAATTATGCCAACCTTCCAAATTGAATAGTTTGATCTCCGCATAGTTACTCAACGTTGAATTGTATCGTACGCCTAGCCGTTGCGCTCTAAACTCATTTGCCGGAGCGTTTGGATCACTGAAATTGGCCGGGAAAAGTGTCACAGGTAACGTTAAATTATCAGTATAGCTGAATGATGCGCTTCCATTAGGATCAGGTATACTGGCGATTGCGGCAATCTTTGCTTTTTTTGCTTGATCCATTTTTATCTGACCTGACTGCAATGAAGTGCTTTTGCTATTGGCATATTTGAGAAACGAGTCGAGGTCGTTGAAAACCTGCTGGGCGCTACTGTCTATAAAATTGAGACAGAGCAGTAGAAAGAGTAGTTTTTTCATATTGAAGAATTGATTTGGAGAATTTGAAAATGGGCTAATTTGAAAATGAGAGTAAGACTAAACAGTTTGGCATTTTTAAAGTCATTTTATCCGCACCAGTTGAAGGGTTTTTGTCATCACAAATTTTTTGGCAACAATCTTTAACTTGTCTTGACCACTAAAGCTGATGGTGACGTTTAGCTCCAGTTTTGCATCGGGTGGAGACATCAGGCCTTTGAAGGTTTTGGTAGCCTCATCGAACTTTAATTTTTTCACCAATACCTTTCCGTTAATGGACTCTTTACTTTTGTCGTTGACAGCCTTGGCATAGTAGAGTCCATCTTTGTCTAGGTAAAATTCCATTTGGCGGTCGGGTTGCTCTATATCTTTCCACTGACCAATAATGGAAGACTCGGTTTGTGGAAAGGCCGCAAGCGTGATGAGCGCCAAGGCACAGGTTAGAAGGGTTCGTTTTACATTTTGTGTCATAATTCGTTTTGATTACGGCACAAAAATTCTACAAAGCCATCAGCTACAGAATGAGTTTTTGGGTGAAGTGGACAAAAGGAGAGGTGAAATGGACGGGAGGCGTGTTGCCAGTTGGCTTAAAGCCAGCTATTTTTGAATGGTTTGCGCAAGTTTCGTTGTGAGTTGTTTTGTGTATTTGGTAGTTATACCATATGGTATAAAGGCCCCAACGACCCAAAATTGACTGAGGAAAAAGGACGATTTTTTAGTTACATTTGAATGATGAATTTGAATGCGAGAAAGAAATACAAAGCTGATTTCAAAAAAGAGCTAGACAAGTTTGCTGACAAACTCGAAAAGTACGTTTCGTCTGACGATGGAGACTGGACTATAAAGGGATTTATAGATGTTTATAAGAATGTTTACACGATTTCCTCAGACACCAAAATAGTTTCAAAAATCATTGAAATTCACATCTTTCCCCAAATCCTACAGTTTGCTGACCGAATTGGTTATAAAATTATTCTAGCTGAAAAACAAAATTGGTATCCAGACCTGACATTTGTAAACAAGAAAAAAGAGGAAATAAAGTTTGCTCTCGACATCAAAACAACTTTCAGGCGAAATGATAAAACTGCTGGTTTTACATTGGGGAGTCATGGAGGCTATTTCAAAGAAAGAGATAAAGACAAAAATATCCAGTTCCCTTACAATCAATATACTGGACACTATTGCTTAGGCGTAATATACACACGAACGGATCTTTTGGACGACCTCGCTGAGACTGAAATTTTTCAAGTTGAAGAGCTTCAAGAAGAGTATGATACTCCAAACAGAAAAGTTGGAGAACGTTCGGTAACAACTGTAAAGAATTTAAAATCTATAACATCGGTTATAAAGGACTTTGACGTTTTCGCATCGGAAAAATGGAAAATTGCAAGTGATAAACAAGGTTCAGGAAATACAGCCAATATTGGTTCTGTTGTTGATATTGCTGACTTAAAAAACGGTAGCGGAATTTTTAGTCAATTAGGTGAAGAATGGTTTGACGAGTATTGGATAAATTATGGCTCAGCTACGATGGTAAAGGACGGCAAGCCAATAAAAATCACAACGCTAAAGGATTTCTTGGAGTTTAAAGGTAGAACTGACCTATGGAATAAAATCGTTTCTAAAATTTCTAACAAGAAAAGGAAATGAGAGTAGTTGTTCCACCAATAAAAAGTCAAGGCATAAAAACCAAGTTAGTACCTTGGATTATGGAACTTGCTCCAAAGGTTAAGGGTAAATGGATTGAGCCATTTCTTGGAACAGGTGTAGTTGCCTTCAATTCAGGATACAAAAAAGCAATCTTAAATGACACGAATCCACACATCATAAACTTCTATAAAGGCATACAGCAAAGGACAATTACTGCACCTTTAATGAAACATTATCTTGAGAGGGAAGGTGAGCTTTTAAGCAAAGCTGATAACAATGGGTACGAACATTATTTGAAAGTGAGAGCCCGTTTTAATAGTGGAGAATTTTCACCTTACGATTTTATCTTTCTTTCCCGTTCTGGCTTTAATGGAATGATGCGATTTGGTAGTAAAGGGAATTGGAATATCCCATTTTGTAAAAAGCCCGATAGGTTTGCGCAAGCATACACAACTAAAATAACAAATCAAGTTTCAATAGTTTCAAAAATCATACAATCTGAACCAAGCTGGACGTTTCACAATAGACAGTTCTCAGAGATTATCCCGTTGGCGACAGAGAACGATATAATTTATTGTGACCCTCCATATTTCGGTAGACATGTTGACTATTATAATGGTTGGACAGAGAAGGACGAAGAGCTTTTATTTAATTTGCTTTCTGAAACAAAAGCAAAATTTATTCTTTCAACATGGCATCACAACGACTGGAGAGAGAACGAAATGATTAAACGATTTTGGGGTAAATTCAACATTGTGACCAAAGACCATTTTTATCATAACGGAGGTAACATCGAAAACAGACGGACAGTTGTTGAAGCCCTTGTTTGTAATTTCGACACCGACAACTTTAAGTTGCATAATCACGGTGCGACTGAGAAAGTTAAAGTACAGCAATTAGAACTTCAGCTTGTAAGTTGAGAAAGCACTGGAACTAGCCGTTAGTTTTCCGCCAACCACTCCAAAAATTCTGTCACTTTTAATTTGCCTATTTGTATTTCTTCCTTGAACGGAACGATAAGGTTGACTGTAATCTTCCGATTGAAAGAATGAGCTGCGTCTTTCACCGCTTTACGATTGATCAAAAACTGACGATTGGCGCGAAAGAAATTTTGTGAAAAGGTTGATTCCAATTTATCCATTTTTTCGTTGACCAAAAACTTTTTTTGTTCGAAGGTGAAAGCATAGGTGTTCTCGTTTTCAATAAAGAACAAGGCAACGCTCGCGCCATCCAATGGAATAATCTTATCGCCTTGATAAATAACAACGGAGGGACTTTTTTTATAAATGCTTTTCTCTAATTCCTTTAGCAGGTTTGAAAAATCAGGAGAAGGTTTCGCCAACGTGGTTTTTAACTTTTGATATTTTTCCAACGCCTTTGTCACCGTGGCTTTGCTAAATGGCTTTAGCAGATAATCAATGCCGGCAGTTTTAAATGCTTCCAGCGCGTACTCGTTAAAAGCTGTACAAAAAATAATAGGTGCGTGATTGTTTACAGATTCATAAATTTTAAAACTTAGCCCATCGCCCAACTGAATGTCCGAGAAAATTAAGTCAATGGGCGGATTGGATTGAAAGTACTCAATTCCATCCTCCACCGAGTGAATCATTTTCACAATTTCCGCATCAGGCTCAATTGCCTGAATGGTCTTTGCTAAATCTTTAGCGGTAGGTTTTTCGTCTTCAACAATTACAATCTTCATGCAATCAAAGAGAGGGTGACGGAAAATGAATCTTCGGTTTCAGTAATTTGGATTTCTTTGCCAGTAATAAGTTTGTGCCGTTGGTTTAAATTGGCTAATCCTAAACCGCTTCGTTCGGTTACTTTGATGGATACCTTGTTGTTTTGTATTTTCAATTGGTTGTTGAAGTAATCAATGCGAATGTTCAATGGTTTTTTTTCTGTAAAGTAATTGTGTTTAAAAGCATTTTCAACTAATGTTTGAATGGAGTACACAGGTACTTTACAATTCAATGCCTCACTTGGAATAGAAGTGGAGAATGTAAAAGTATTTTCAAATCTTACTTTTTGTAATTCAATATAACCCGTTGTAAATTCTAATTCTTCACTCAAACTCACCAGCGTTTGTGCAGATGCTCTTGCCGAATACCTTAGAAAGTCTGAGAGTTTTATAGAATAATCTTCAGCTGTATCGGGCCTTTCTTTAATGAGTGATTTCAAAACACTTAATGCATTAAATAAAAAATGGGGGTGCAATTGGCGGAGCAATAGTTGTTTTTGTGCTTCGCTGTTCTGAAATTTCAGTTCCCGGTTTTCAATTTCTGCCACATTTTTCTTGAAGGCATTCTCTACTGAATTGCAGAGAAGGATGATGACGGCATTAAAGCTAATGGATATAAGTATGGGATAGCTAAGGTATTTTTCTGCAAGATCTTGCTTAATGGTGATGAAATCACTAATGAAGAATAAGGCAAGCTGAAATAACAATTGGAATAGATAGCTGAGAGAGTATCGCTTCCATTTTTCGAGATGCTGCAGTTGCAGCGTAATAAGAATATTGATAGACCATACAATGGAAATATTTACAAACATTCCGAGGATGAGGGTGGGCAGTTCTGGCCTAGGTGTCACTTCGAAAATTAGTACGGGTGACAATGCATAGATTGCCAGAATAGGTGTAGACAAGATTGCGTATCGCAGTAGACCCCTTTTCATTTGTGAGGATTTTTCTAAATTCTTATAAAGCACTCACCACTTGTCCTTAATCACCTTTAACATCTCTTCATGGACACCTCCTGCTGCACACAACTCTCCCCCAAACAAAAAATTATTTCCCCCAGAAAAATCAGTCACTTTTCCTCCGGCTTGCTGAAGAATGAATGCGCCACCGGCTACATCCCATGGCTTTAAATTGTACTCAAAGAAACCTTCCATTCTTCCACAAGCAACGTAAGCCAAGTCAATCGCAGCGCTGCCCAATCTGCGAATGCCGTGGGTTTGTTCCAAAAATAGTTTAATGATTTCTAAGTAATTATCTTTTTTCTCAGTATGATAGTACGGAAAACCAGTAGCCAATAAACTTTCTTGTAAAGTTTTTATAGGCGAGATGGAAATTTCTTTTTTGTTGCAATAGGCCTTCCCGCCTTCAATGGCATGGAAACATTCTTGATGGCTTACCTCATATACAATACCGAGGACGATTTCCTTTTTTCGCAACAGCCCAATGCTGATGGCATAGATGGGCAAGCCGTGTAAGTAATTGGTGGTGCCATCCAATGGGTCGATAATCCATTGATACTCATTTGTGCCTTGGGTATCGGTTCCCTCTTCGCCTAAAAAACCTGAACCGGGCAGAATAGCACTTAGTCCCTTCACCAATCTACTTTCACATTCCTTATCTACATAGGAAACCAAGTTGCTGAAACTTCCCTTTTGCTCAATTTTGGAGCGGTCAAAATTTTCACTTTCCGTTCGCATAAAATGAGCTACCTCTTCACATAGTTCAATAGTCTGTTTTTCAATGTGAGCTAAGTTCATTTTTTCTTTGTTTGGGTTTTTACAAACGACAATAATAAAATCACAACCGAAATCCACGCGCCCGTGCGGCTCACCAGTTCGCCATGCTTTGCGTAGGTACCAGTCACTTCGGCATGACTATACAACGCAATCATTTGCTCATGGTTGATGCCATCTGCCTTTAAATAATAATAGGAGTATACCACTGGGGCAATTAACGTAATAAGAGTTGCCACCAGCCAATAGATATTAAAGCCAGCGCGAAAGAAAGAAAAGTAGGCTAGCAGGTTCACAATTAAAATCCATAGCGTGATTCCAAGAAAGCCCGTATGCAACGTCCACCGAGTGTAATTGGAATGCGAACTCATTACTTCAGAAAGAAAGATGCTGTTACCTCTCCAAGGAAGTTTAAGCAGTAGGTATTCCAATCCAGCCCAAAAAAACAGAATAGTGAATTTTCCCAATCGCTCACCAAGTTGTTGATGGGCGAATGTGTATCCCAAAAAAGCCATTGCAAAAATAATGGCCTGCACGATTGATTTTATAATGGAATGGCCTTCGAATCCATTCGCTGCAAAGAATGATACGAACAAAGCCAATAATATGAATTCAATGTTTGTCCAGTAAGAGTGTTCTTGCTTTGTTTGGTCAACAATGGCAAACAGGGGAGCAAACCCAAAAAAAATCAATAATGGAAAAGGCTTCATCAACCATCCTCCACTGAGCATCGCGGCACTGATGAGGAATAAAACCCACGGTGCGATTGCTGCATTATTCTTTTTTACCATCGATGACGATTACAATTTCTCCTTTTGCTTCCTTTGACTTAAAATGTTCTAGCACTTCTTGTACCGTTCCTGTTTTCGTTTCTTCATAGAGCTTGGTCAACTCGCGCGAAACAGAGACCATTCGTTCACCACCAAAAAATTCTACGATTTGTTCCAATGCTTTTACCAACCGATGGGGCGACTCATATAAAATAATCGTGCGGTCTTCCTCTGCTAATTTTTTTAATAGTGTTTGTCTGCCTTTTTTGTGAGGAAGAAATCCCTCAAATACAAAGCGGTCGGTGGGAAAACCTGAGTTGACCAAAGCAGGTATCAATGCCGTGGCACCCGGTAAACTCTCTACCTTCAACCCCGACTTCAAACATTCGCGCACCAAAAGAAATCCTGGGTCGGAAATGCCGGGCGTGCCTGCATCGGTTATCAGTGCCATGGTTTCACTATCCTGCATTCTTTTGATTAGGCCGCCTAATGTTTTGTGTTCATTAAAAATATGAAAACTCTGTAACGGTTTAGCGATTTCGTAGTGTTTAAGTAGTGTGCCTGAAGTGCGGGTGTCCTCAGCTAAAATCACATTCACCGATTTCAAAACTTCCAACCCGCGCAGCGTGATGTCACCCAAATTGCCGATGGGGGTAGGAACGAGATAGAGAGAAGTTTTTGACACCGAATTAATTTGAAAATTAATTAATTTGAAAATTTGAAGATGTGATAATTTGAAAATAGTAACGCCTTACATTTTAACTTCATCGATGGCTTTGGCCAATGCATGGTCTTTGTCTGTAACAATATCTCCTGCATCATGAGTGTTTAGTTCAATGGTAACCGTATTGTAAACATTCGTCCAAAATGGGTGGTGATTTTGTTTCTCGGCTAGCAGGGCAACTTTCGTCATAAAGCCAAAGGCTTCTACAAAATTGCTGAACTTGAAAGTTTTGATGAGACGGTTGTTTTCTTCTTTCCACATATAAATCCTTGAATTTAATTTCGAAGGTAAGTAAAATTCAATTTATCGATTGTTCTTAATAATACCTTTCACAAAAAAGCTGTAAATTGAAAATTAATTGTACTTTATGAAAGGGGTTAATTATATAACAGATCAAAACCATAAGCGAAAAGCTGTTGTCATCGACTTGAAAACAATTCAAGAGGATGAAGAATCGATCCATGAACTTATCGATACATTATCGGTAGAATCCAGAAAGAACGATGAATTGATTGATTGGGAATTGGCCAAAAAGCAACTAAAAAAAGCTGGTAGATTGTGAGCTACCAACTTAAAATTCGAAAGCAGGATTTGAAGGAACTTTGTTGAGTTGCCCAAGCAAGCGAGTATAAAATTAACGCAGGCCATCGATTCATTGGCAAATAACCCAAGGCCTATTGGGTGTAAAAAATTGAAAGGAGAGAAGGAGTATTTATGGAGAATCAGAGTGGGAGATTATAGGGTGATCTATCAAATTGAAGATGTTGTGAAGATTGTGGAGATTCGTAAAATCGGAAACAGGAAAGATATCTACTAGAGACCAGCTATAATGCAATTATCCCCTCAATCTTAGCTGCCGCTATATACACATCAAGCACGGCATCGGTGGAGGGCATCATCATCTGCACGGTAATGCTGGTGTAATTTCCGTTTTTAGAAGCACGTTGTGTATGATCATGATTAGGAAACAAGTCAATGACTTCATGCTCTTTTCCTTTCGGTACAATAAACTTAAACGTGTACAATTCAGGCCACGCGTGGTGCTGGTCTAATTTTTCCCTCAACGATTTTGTCCACTCAGGATACATACCGGTTAGAAATAGAAAAGTCTTGCTAACGTGATTGTCAACAAGACTTTTATTGGAGTTTTATTGACTAAAAAAACTTATAACGCTGGTCTTCGATTTTAGCTGCCTCTTTGATGGCTTGCGCAATACCGAAGCTAGATTTTCCATTCAAGCCTTGGAGCAATTGATTTTTGAACATGGTATAATCGCCAATTTCAGGTGCAATGGTTTTATTTTGTGTCTCTACAATCAATACACCGTTCTCACCTGCAAATGGTTTGCTACGCTTTCCGCTTTCTAAAGAGAAGGCAACGCCCACCGCTTTTGGCTCGATGCCCACCGAAGCCAATGAATTTGAATTCAACTTGATATCGCTGGCAGAATTTACAGAAGCATCTTTACCGTAGGCAGCGGCTATCTCTTCCAATGTTCCTTTTTGGGCAGTTAACTTTTCAATAATTTTTTCGCCTTTTACCTGGTTCTTTACTATAGGCGTAATTTCTTCTTTCACTTTTTCGAATGGCTTAAAACCCTCGTCCATTTTTCCTGTCATGATGGCCACCACATACGTATCATCCAAATCAAATACATCCGATATTTTGTCCACTTTGCCATCGCGATAAAGCCATGTGATCATTTGACGAGCATCTCCCAAATTGCCGATCCTGCGCTCAGATGAACTCAGGTCGTTGGCCTCTTGCACAAACAAGTTTTCTTTTTTGGCTTTTTCTTTGAACTCGTTTACGTTGGCAATCTGTGCCAGAAAATTTTGGGCTTTCAAATAGGCTGCATTTTGCGTGTCATCGCTTGGCGTAATTTGCAACTCAATGGTGGCCACCGAGTAGGTAGCATTTTCTTTTACGCTGGTTACTTCAATGATATGATAACCATATTGTGTTTCGACTAAATCACCTATCAGGCCAGTTTTCTTTGCATCGAATACAGCTTTTTCAAAAGGCTTTACCATTTGTCCTTTTGGAAACCAAGGCAGTTCTCCGCCACGATTGGAATTAGACTTATCAGCACTAAACTCACGCGCCTTATCAGAAAAGCTAGCACCGCCTTTAAGGTCAGCCAATACCTTCCTTGCTTTCTCTTTTGCTGCTTTCTTTCCGGCATCTGTTTCATCATCCCATTTAACTAAGATATGATTTGCCTTGGCGAAATAAGTGGTATCGCTACCAATCTTTACAATCTTCACTACTTTGTATGCTCCGTTGTCTAAGTATGGGCCCATTACATTTCCAACCACAAGCTTTGAAGGCTCATTAAGACCAGCAGGTAATGTAGAAGCATTAAACTTTGTGAAGGCCTCTTTGCTGTCGCTATTGGAAATCGCAAAGGTTGAATCATCGGTAACGGTTTTGAACTCATTCGCAAAACGTTGTGCCTCGGTCAATAAGTTAGCAGAATCGGCAGACGATGCTACTACTGGAAATCCAACATAGCTCAAGCTTCGAGTTTCAGATGTCTTGAAGCGCTCTTTGTTTTTAGAATAGTAATCGCGCAACTGGCTATCGGTTGGCGTTACAACCGTATCGCTGATAGCATAGAAGGGCACGTACAAATATTTGGCTTCGGCTACATCGTTTTGCAAATGATAATCTCTTTCAGCCTCCGCGTTGGTAACGTAATTGGTTTTGATCAACAGATTTTCATACTTAATCCGCTCGCGGCCTGAGAACAAACTTTTTTTGAATGACTCCCATTGATATTTTCTATTATTGAACATGGCGTTCATTCTTGGTTCTATTGGAGCTGGTCCATCTAATTCCGTAATAAATCTACTAAGGCCTTGTCGGTCAAAATTTCCAGCTGAATCCAAGAAAGACTGCTTTACATTTTCATCGATATTTTTTCCGAAAATCATATCCGATTTCTCAGAGCCAGAAACTTCCACACCCAGTTTTTCGAATTCAGGCTTAATACCGTGTTTAAGAACTAAGAGCTCCCAAGCTTGCATTTGTAACGTAGGCCTTTCTTTCTCTCCAGGCTGGCGTCCGGTGCTTAGCTGATAGTTATTTTCTTGTTCTTGCACCAAGTTCTGATACTCTTCACGAGATATGCTAGTACCACCAATTTCGCCAACGGAGTCATCTTTTGTATTAAAAATGGAACGTGGACCGTTTCCAAAAAGATCGTTTAAGATAAATGAAAGAATGGCGATGGCCACAAAGCCCACAACCCATTTGGTCATCTTTTCGCGTAAAGTTCCAATCAATGCCATAATTAAAAATGCTTATAAGATTTGCTAACAGTTAATTTAGTTGGTAAGGCCAACTTGCCCATTTTAAAGAACGGCAAATTTAGTTTGTTATATCAATTCGCCAAAGGCGTACTGGTAAATAATGGTATTGATTATCAGGGTTTTAGATGAGCCAATGACCCCGCTTTAGGCTTCTGGGCTTGCAACCGCCAATTTCACGGTATCGATGCGTTTGTTTTCTGTTTTTTCGATCGTAAACGAATGCCCTTCAATCATAATGGTGTCGCCTTGCTTGGGAAAATCTTCGGTGTAGGCCAAAATCAGTCCAGCCAGCGTTTCATACTCCCCAGTGGGCAAATTGATTTTGAATTTTTCGTTTAGATAATCGACTTCCAATCGCGCGCTGAAGCGATAGAGATTATCTTCTATTTTGATCTCTACCAAATCATCGTTGTCGTGTTCGTCTTCAATCTCACCAAAAATTTCTTCAATCACATCTTCCATGCTCACAATGCCCGAAGTGCCACCAAACTCATCCACCACCAACGCCACGCTTTTTCGTTCTTTTATCAATTGAACCATCAAGTCGTTGGCCAACATGGTTTCTTGCACCAGTGGGATGGGAGTTAAAATATCTTCAATACGTTGCGGCTTTTTAAACAGTGCAGCCGAATGGCAGTAGCCGATTACATCTTCAATGGATTCTTTGTAGATCAAAATTTTGGAGTGGCCACTTTGGATAAATGTTTCTTTTAATTTTTCAATCCCATCTTCTACACTGATGGCTGTTACTTCCGTGCGCGGGATCATGCAATCGCGTATGCGCACCGTTTTAAATTCCATGGCGTTGGTCAATATCTTTTTATCCAACTCAATTTCTTCGTCTTCGTGCCGCACCTTCATCATGTTTTTGAGGTAATGATTCAAATCCGTGAGCCCGAAAATCGGTTTCTCTTCGGAGTATTCAATGCGCAACACATGAATGATGGTTTGTTTCGAAAGATAAACGATGGAGAAAGTAAGTGGTGCCAATAAAACGTAGATGATGCGAAACGGAATCGCCAAGGCTGCCAGCATGGCGTTGGGGTTGATGAGGAATAAACTTTTGGGCAAAAACTCTGCAGTGAACAGAATAAATAAGGTGGAGATCAACGTTTGAAAAACGAGAACAAAAATTTCATCGTTTATGCCGGATGGTAAGTTAGCGGTTAGCCACGGCTCAATGAGCTGCGCCATATAAATGCCGAAAAGCACCAGTGCCAGGGTGTTGCCAATAAGCGTTGTGCCAATAAAGGTGGAAGGGTTTTTCATGAACTTTGACATGATGGTGCCCCACAGCACACCTTGTTTGGCTTGCAACTCAATCTGCAGTTTATTGGCTGATAGAAACGCGATCTCGATCCCCGAGAAGAAAAAGGAAAAGACCAGCGTGGTAAAAATCATGAGATAGGCTCCGGAGTCCATGCTTATTTTTTCTTTTTGCGATAGTTGTAGAAGAAAAACAATCCGAGCGAAAGCATGACTGCCCAATAGGCCTCTCCAAATCCAAACTTCATTGCTTCATAAATGGCGATGATGGCGAAACCTGCTGCCAACGATAACAGCACTATATCAATTAATTTCATTCGCGACAAAGATACGAAATTGCAAGTTAGTAGCGGGTTGTTGGTAGTTGGTTTCCCAATCCCCAATGCCCAATACCGAATAATTACTGCTCCTTCACTTCCATCTGCCCTTTGGGGTTTTTCAAGGTGTAGGTAGACATATCTTGAGCTGCTTCTAGTCCAGTGCCGTAGGCCACATCGTTGTCATCTTTGATGGTCACAAATTTATCGGTGAAGATGCGCTGTGTGTCGGGCTTCCAAAACAATTCTTCAGTGTTTAGCTGTTGATTTTTTTGCATGTTTTTAACCACCACATCGCCACGGCCGCGCCATTTGTTTTCAACTTTAAAGTAAAAAGCTGAGTTTGCCCGCAAAGTAGAAGAAACGATGCCTACCGAATCAAAAAATTCAATGTACACACCTTCTGGAAATTCGCGATCGCCATTTTGAAATTCCAAAACTTTCTTGGCTTTTAGGAAGGCTTTTACTTTATCTTTTTCGGTGGTGTAAGTAGTAAAATCATACGCCTGCCGCAAGGGACCTTCATACACTTGGGGAAGCTGTTTTTCTTTTTTGCCACAGGCGGCAAAAAGAAAAAGGCAAACGGCTAGTTTAAAAAACACTTCCCGCATAATGGTAACTGGTTTTCTTTTTTTTTTGATTGGAGAGTACATCAAAGATAAGGCCTATCCAAGTAGTTTTAAAATGACTCTAAAAAAAAGAAGGCTGACTTTTCAGCCAGCCTTCGTAGAGAAATTACTTTAATTATTCTTTTCCGCGGGTGCGAAGCGTTACCGTTTCGCCTACCCAGCAACTGATGGTTTTTTTCTCGCCTTCTTTCCAGTTCAATTCAAACAACTCGGTAACGGAAGGGAACTGAGCACGAGCGGATGCCATTTTTTGTTGATTGCCAGCACGTGCATACATATCGTAAGCAGCTATGTAAATCAAACGGTCTTCTGCTTTGCTCACGCGCTTGCAGCACTCATCGCACGCATTCATGTACAAGTCACCAATTTTTTCAAAAGAGTCTTTGTTGGCAGGGTTAGCTGCTCCGGCCTGTCTAAACAACTCGCGCGCTCCTCTTGAATTATTCTTTTTGGCTTCTACAGCACCTAATAAAATCAAGATATCTGCTTTATCGTCTGGTAATGTACACAAGGTTTGCGCTTCTTTGAAGAAACCTTCTGCTTTTGCTAAATCGGTAGCGATAAAACGTTTACCCAAGTTCTTTGCCAAACCGCAATCTTTTTCTGTTTCGTGTATTACTAAGGCAGCGTCTAACCAAAGTGGGTCATCGGCACAATTACCTTCCAGCATAAACTTGAAAATTTTCTTTGCTAAGGCTAAATCTTTTGGATTGGCTCTGAATTTTGGCTCTAAGTTTTTCTTTACAAAATTACAATCCACTTTCACCATTTTGATCAGCTTATCATCGATGTTGGCTTTGATTTTTTTGTATTTGTCAACATCCGCTGTTTTGCCTTCTTGCTGCACTTTTGCAATTTTGGCATCAATGACAGCCATCAATTTATCGTAGCGAGTTAAGATTTGCTCGTCAGTTAATGAACCTTTGAAAGCGATGAAGTTGACATAGATAACAGAAATGTAAGCTTCCAATAAATTATCGTTCACATTGTTGCCACTGATTTCATACACGCGGTCGAACATCGCTAACAATTCTTGCGCTTTTTCTTTGTTGTTGATGTTGTGTTTTACATTGGCACCGGCCTTACGGTTCAAAACGTTCACTTCATCTCCACAATTTTGCAGACGCAAATCGTAAATGATCATCAGCGAATCGATGAATATCTTCTTTTTTGCAGGATCTTTTTCGGCTGTGGCCAAGCCATCATAGATGGTAGCAGCATCCACATAAAGTTTGGTATTCCACTTCGGTGCATTGATCAACATCCACCGAACAGCGCCTGTTACGTTATTATTGAATGATGCTGGGCCTTGTTTTACTGCATCACTGAATACAGCTACTTTTTCTTCAGCAGTTTTTTTATCCTCAGGCCATGTTTGTTGTTTACATTGTGCAAAAGCCGCAGAAATGGTGAGCGCTAGAGCAAAGCCTAGCAGAGTTACTTGTTTCAAATTCATGTTCATTTTCATAGATAGGTTAATCAAACTTCCTTTTTATAAACCAACGATCATTAAAAGTCATGCCAAAGTATAACTTATAATAATCTTCTTCAATGGTATTGGTCGAAATGCTTCCCCGCTTGCCAAATTTCAGGCCGAAATCAAGCGTAGAAAGCCCCAATGGCATTGAAACACCAAAAGTAATACCTAAATCCTTTACTTGGTTACCGTTTACCAAATAAGGATACACTTCGTAACTACCACCCGTTCGGTAGGTCATGCGCTTCAAATAATTGCCTATGCCAGTAGGGTCGGGGGTGATTTCGAAACCTAAACCTGCGCGGTAGCCTGTAGTAGATTGGGTGGCTCTGGAAAAACCAGAAAATTGTGTATAATCCAACACCATTAAATCGGCCGCGGCCATCCAGCGGGTTGGCCTACCAAACGATATACCCATTCCATACGATTGGGGAAGTACGGCAGCCCCTGAAAAGTTTGCAACGGTAGTGGAATCAATGATCGATTTATTTACTCTAGATTTTCTATCTAGCCGCTGGGTTGTTTGTGTAGTTAGATCAGAGCGAAAGTCATACACAAAACCAATAGACAATTTATAATCTTTTTTGAACAGGGAATCTTTTAGAAGGGTAACACCACCACCAAAGGTTAAATCCTTTACATATGATCGTTCATACAAACTGGTAAAAAAAGGTACCACGCTATTGATGGACAACACTTCGTTGCTCTCCTTTATAATCGATCCAAACAAATAATTGATTCTAGATCCGATGGCTACGTATTTATTTATCCTCACACCATTTGACCAATAGAATTGATTCACACCACCTGACCCGATTTCTTCTTGCAAAACCGTGCTGTTGCTGCCGATCACATCCGTGGGTGCAATCAACCTATAATTGACAGACGAGTAAGGCATCAAACCAACCGAAGTAGTCCATTTGCCCGGTTTTACGGGGAAGGCCCCCACTAAGTAATTCAAATTGCCACTGCCATTTTTTAAAGAAGTGAAACCATCGTTCACCGTTCGGTTTTCCAGTTGCATACCTGCTTGGAATGAAACCACATAGTTATTTACCAATAGCGCAGGGTTTAGATTATTGATGTACCACGAACTGCCATTGCTGATGCCTACTCCGCCCATTCCCTGGTTTTGAGATAAGCCCCGGTTGTAAATATCACCAAAGCCAAAAGCGGAGAAGTTGCTTTTGGCCACCTGACCAAAAAGGACAGAAGCGCCTAAAGCGACCAGCAAAAATGTGAGGGAAACCCTTTTTTTAATCTGCATTGTGTAGCAAAATCCTGTTCAATCCGCCTAAAACCAAATCGGGGGCTGCAAATATGGTGTGTTTCAGCCTGTTTTCAAAAAGAGAAGCGTTGCCACCGCACACCAATACCTGTATTTCCGGATATTTTATTTTGTATCTGTCGATAACGCCCTCTATTTCTGCCAATACCCCATACCATGCACCACTTTGCATGCCATGTTCGGTGCTGTCGCCTACCAAATCAACTTCCGTATTTGTATTGACTAACGGCAAGCGGGCAGTAAACGTATGCATCGCTTTTAATCTCATGTCCAATCCAGGTGAGATAGACCCGCCATAATAGTTTGCTTCCTTGTCCAACCACTCATAGGTGATGCACGTGCCCGCATCAATCACCAAGCAATCGCGCTGCGGAAATAAATCGAGCGCCCCACACACCGCTGCAATGCGATCGACACCCAAAGTATGGGGAGTAGCGTATTTTATTTTGATGGGCAATGGCAAGATGTGTGAGAGCGTGAGGCACAATCCTTTTGCATTGGCACTTTCTGCAATTGCGGTGGCCGAAATTCCAACCGAGCTAATGAGCACATTATCGAATGTATTTTCTGAAAGAAATTTTTTCAATTCTTCTAGGGAACTGAACGTACATTTTTCTTGCAGATCTTTTCCTAAAAAGACTCCCGCCTTTGCCCGTGTGTTTCCTGCGTCAATAACTGCGTTCATTTATTATTTCTAAGTGTAATTCCACGCAAAGTCGCCAAGACCGCAAAGAAATGCTAGTTTTTCAAACTTGGCGTTCTTAGCGACTTTGCTTACAATGTGCCAATCTCCAAGCTTATTCGTAATCTTGCACCGCTAATTTCAATACGATGCAAAACTTGTTACAAAAGTTTGAAAACAAACGCCCCGAAGTTGTTTTTGAGTGGAAAGACAGTGAAACCGAAGCAGAAGGATGGGTGGTGATTAACTCGCTTCGTGGTGGCGCAGCCGGAGGAGGCACACGGATGCGCGTGGGTTTGGATAAGCGCGAGGTGGAATCGCTAGCCAAAACCATGGAGGTAAAATTTACCGTGAGCGGCCCGCCCATCGGTGGGGCAAAATCGGGCATTAATTTTGATCCCAACGATCCGCGCAAAGCAGGTGTTTTGCATCGATGGTATTCGGCAGTAATGCCATTGCTCAAATATTATTATGGCACTGGTGGAGATTTAAACGTAGATGAAATTCATGAAGTGATTCCGCACACCGAAGATGTTGGCATTTGGCATCCACAAGAGGGCGTATTCACGGGTCATTACAAGCCAACCGAGCCACAAAAAGTCAACCGCATTGGTCAATTGAGGCAAGGCGTGGTGAAGGTGATTGAAGATTCAACATTTACGCCTGATCTGAACAAAAAATATACAGTAGCCGATATGTGCACCGGTTACGGAGTGGCCGAGGCGGTGAAACATTATTATGAACTTTGGGGAGGGCAATTAAAAGGCAAGCCCTCCTCCGCCAAGGCTATGGAGGGCAGGCGTGTGGTAGTGCAAGGTTGGGGTAATGTGGGCGCTGCCGCGGGATTCTATTTATCGCAGGCCGGGGCAAAGATTGTAGGAATACTTACACGCGAAGGTGGACTTATTAACCAAGCAGGATTTAGTCACGAAGAGATTTGCAAACTAGTGGTGGATAGAGATGGAAATCGGTTGGTCACTCCGGATTTGCTTTCGTTCGATACGGTGAATAACAAAATTTGGGATTTGGAATTTGAAGTGTTCATTCCCGCTGCGGCATCGCGGTTAGTGAACAAAGAGCAAGTGGATAAAATGATGGCCTCCAAGGTGGAGGTATTCTCATGCGGTGCCAATGTGCCCTTTGCAGACCCTCAGATTTTCTTTGGCCCCACGGGTTTGTATGCCGATGAAAAGATTTCAGTCATCCCCGATTTTATTGCCAACTGTGGAATGGCGCGGGTGTTTGCTTATTTTATGGAAAGCGAAGTAGCCATGGATGACGCCAGTATTTTTGGTGACATCTCTAAAACTATAAAAACAGCCTTGGAAAAAACCAAAAAGGCGAATCCTGGAAAAATAAAAATTGCCCAAGCTTCTTTTGAGATTGCGTTGAGGCAATTGGTGAAATCTTAGGATTAGGCATTGAGGATTTGGGTATTGGGAATTAGGTGTTGGGGCTTGGGGATTAGTGGTTGGGTAATGGTAAGAGGTAATTGGTAAGTGGTGGTTGGCTTTAGGTATTCTAACTTCTGACTTCTATTTCAAACTTCTATCTTTACAAAAAAAGAAAATGAAGAAATTTGTCTTATTGGCAACCCTCTTTCTGGGTGCTTGCACGTCCGCGCAAATCAATCAAGCCATTGGCGATGCCAATAAAATATTGAATACGGAGAAACCCCTTACTTCAGCAGAAGTAGGAGATGGGCTTAAAGAAGCGTTGATCAATGGAATTAGCAAAGGAGCCGACATCACTTCTCAACTAGATGGCTATTTCAAAAATCCCGAAATCAAAATCCCATTTCCTCCTGATGTGAAAAAAGTAGAAGATAAACTGAGGCAAATTGGATTGGGTGTGGAGGTGGATAAGTTTGTGATGACCTTGAATCGCGGAGCGGAAGATGCAGCCAAAGAATCCAAACCGATTTTTATTTCTGCCATCAAACAAATGACCATTGAAGATGCATGGGGAATATTGAAAGGTGAGCCCGATGCGGCCACCAATTTTTTGAAGCGAACCACTACTGCGCAATTGAAAGAAAAGTTTAAGCCAGTAGTTCAGAACTCGTTGAATAAAGTAAATGCCACAAAATATTATGGTGATATTGTTAATAACTACAATAAGATTCCGTTTGTTGATAAAGTAAATCCAGATTTGAATGACTATGCAACAGACATGGCCATTCAAGGCTTGTTTACCATGATTGCCAAGGAAGAATTGAACATCCGCAAAGACCCAGTGGCACGCACAACTGAGTTGCTAAAAAGGGTTTTTGGTTCACAGAAATGATTAAATTTGGGGTATGGTAAAAACTGATACTATCCGAAAAAAAATAATCAAGAGAGTGGAAAAAGCCTCGAGTTCGGAGCTTGACAGAATTAGCGATTACTTAGATAATCTTAAAGAAAGAGAAAAGAGGAGGAAAGAATTGCTCGCGTATTCCGGGCAATGGAAAGATTTGCCCAAAGAATTTTTTGAAGAATTGACTACTAGTCTTCATAAAAAGAGGAACAGCAGACGCAATATTCTTTCATGAAAGAGGCTCTCATTGATACGGACATCTTATCTTATTACTTTAGAGGCTATGCAACTGTAACCAATCGCTTAGCTACTTATCTTGATTACTTTGACAGACTTAATATTTCCATTATTACTTATTTTGAAATATTAAGTGGGCTGCTCATTAACGACTCTCGTAATCAGCTAAGAAAATTTGAAGAATTTTGTAGAACCAATACAATAGTCAACACAACGATAAGTTCTGTTGCCATTTCTTCTCAAATCGTTGCTCACCTTCAAAAGAAAGGCATGCTGATTGACAATCAAGATATATTGATTGCAGGAATTGCACTTGAGAATAATTTGGTATTGGTAACAAATAATGAGAAGCACTTTGCCAGAATCCCAAATTTGATAATTGAAAATTGGAAAAAATATGAATAAACTTTTCGAGAAACATCAACCCATTCTTACTAAAGCTATTGAAGCTTTGCATGCGCGTACTTTCTATGCTGCCTATCCAGAAAATCCATCTCCGGCTACTTATGGTGAAACGGCAGATGCGGATGGCCAAGCAAAGTTCAAAGCGTCACTTGGTAAAAAATTTGAAGAACTAAAACAAACCAATGCCGATGGCTGGGCAGGACAAGAAGAATCGCCTTACCTGCAAGAGCCACTGAAAATTTCTTATCCTACTTTTTCAACTGCTTCCTTGATTTCAAAATCGAAACTGGCTTTCCATCAATGGAGGAAAGTGAGCGCACAAGATCGTGCAGGAATTTTGATTGAATCGTTGGAACGAGTAAAGGCGCGTTTTTTTGAAATAGCCTATGCCACCATGCACACCACCGGGCAAGGCTACATGATGTCATTTCAGGCATCGGGGCCACACGCAGCCGACCGCGCGTTGGAAGCCATTGCCGCTGGCTTCGAAGAGTTACAGCGCTTTCCAGCTAAAGCACTTTGGGATAAACCCATGGGTAAGTTTACCATTCAACTGAACAAAGAGTGGAGAGCGGTGCCAAAGGGAATTTCCGTAGTGATTGGTTGCTCCACTTTTCCTACTTGGAATTCCGTTACTGGAATTTATGGTAGTTTGATGACGGGCAATTCAGTCCTAGTGAAACCTCACCCTGGGGCGATTTTGCCCATCGCCATTTTTGTGGCTGAAATTCAAAAGGTATTGGAGGAAAATAAGTTGGATGTAAACATCTGTCAGTTGGCAGCCGACACATTCGATAAAATGATTACGAAAGAACTGGCTGAACATCGGGATGTGAAGTTGATTGACTTTACAGGTAATTCTGTGTTCGGTTCCTATCTCGAAGCATTGCCCGGTAAAACAGTTTTCACTGAAAAGACAGGCGTGAATTCAGTGATTATCGATTCGGCTGAAGACGTGGACAAGGTAGCAGCAAATTTAGCGTTCTCGGTTAATCTTTATAGCGGACAAATGTGTACCGCTCCGCAAAATTTTTATATCCCCGCCAAGGGAATTGAAACCCCGAATGGCGTTGTTTCATTCGATCAGTTTGCAGAAAAGTTTGTGGCCAACATCAACGGATTGATTGATAATCCGAAAGCAGGACCATTCGTGTTGGGCGCGGTGCAAAATAGAAAAACAAACGAGCGCGTGTTGGAAGCGGAGAAACTGCCCGGCAAGGTTTGGTTGAAGAGCCGCGTGTTTGAAAACCCACTATTTAAAAATGCGCGCGTTGCTACTCCAGTGGTCGTTGAGATGGAGGCATCTAAAAAAGAAATTTTTAGCAAAGAACTATTTGGACCAATTGCGCTGCTCATCAAAACAAAAGACACAGACGAATCAATTGCATTGGCACAAGAGATGGCGATGCGGCATGGAGCCATTTCATGTGGTGCCTACACTACCAATACAATTGTGAAAGAAAAAATTGCCGATGAGATGGCACTGGCCGCTACTCCTGTTTCGTTTAACCTAACAGGTGGAATTTACATGAATCAAAATGCTGCGTTCTCTGATTTTCATGTTACAGGTGGTAATCCTTCGGGCAATGCATCGTTCACCAATCCAGAGTATGTGACCAAGCGGTTTACGTGGGTGGGCCATCGAGAGCCGGTGAAAGCTTAGTTTTGATTCAACATATAGGTTGTTCCTTCAGAAGGAACAACCTTTTTTTTTGTTTTCGGTGTTCATATAAAAATAAAACTTCACCAACTTAAATCGCTACCTTTGCGAAAATAATAGATGCCTTAGCCGCTCACTTGCTATTCGCTATTAGCGGTAATCCCTATCTTATATTTCTTTAAATGTTGGTTAGGGCAAATTTTCTACTTGGTAATTCATTAAAACAAAAATAAATGAGACAACTAAAGATCAGTAAGCAAATCACCAACCGCGAGAGCCAATCACTTGATAAGTACTTGCAAGAGATTGGAAAGGTAGATTTGATTACTTCTGAAGTGGAAGTAGAATTGGCCAAGCGCATCCGCGAAGGCGACCAAGTGGCACTTGAAAAACTAACGAAAGCGAACCTTCGCTTTGTGGTCTCGGTGGCGAAACAATACCAGAACAGTGGCCTTACGCTGGGCGATTTAATCAATGAAGGTAATCTTGGCTTGATCAAGGCAGCCAAGCGATTTGATGAAACACGCGGCTTTAAATTTATATCGTATGCTGTGTGGTGGATTCGCCAATCGATTATGCAGGCTTTGGCAGAGCAATCGCGTATTGTACGGTTGCCTTTAAATCGGGTGGGTTCACTCACCAAAATTTCAAAAACATTCTCTGACCTCGAACAGAAATTTCAGCGCGAACCATCTACGGAAGAGGTAGCAGAAGTAATTGGTGTCACCAATGAAGAAGTGCTTGCCAATATGAAAGTATCTGGCCGCCATGTTTCCATGGATGCGCCTTTTGTAAATGGTGAAGAAAACAGTTTGTTGGATGTTTTGTCGGATGCCAATGCCTCCACACCTGATTCTGAACTAATGAGCGACTCGCTGACACGAGAAGTACAGCGCGCCTTGGCAACGCTAACGGAACGAGAAGCGCAAGTATTGAGCTTGTATTTTGGATTGAACAGAATCGAAGCGATGACGTTGGAGGAAATTGGTGAAGAATTTAATTTGACACGTGAGCGTGTTCGGCAGATAAAAGAAAAAGCAACGCGCAGATTGCGTCATACCTCTCGCAGCAAAGGGCTTAAATCTTACTTAGGATAGGTCTCCGAAATTAAAAATAGGATACCGACTAAACTAGTGGTATCTTTGACGCGCATTTAAGTAAAAGTGTCTTTTCAACAAGCTTTCCTGCTTTTGTTTGCCTCCTTACTTTAAAACTTTCTGATTGCTTTAGTGCGTTGATTAGTTTTTGCGACCGAATAGATTAAAATCTATTCTTGAGAATGAGTTTTTTTAATTTTTAACAATTTATACACAATGCAAGGAACAGTAAAGTTTTTTAATGAGACCAAAGGTTTTGGATTCATTACACCCTCTAATTCAGGCGAAGACATCTTCGTACATGCTTCAGGTTTGGTTGACCAAATTCGCGAAAACGATAAGGTTGAATACGAAGAAGAAAGAGGCAAGAAAGGAATGAATGCCGTTAATGTTACCCTAGTGAACTAAGCGATTTCTTCTATAACATTAAAAAAAGAAAACCGTTGCGAGACGGTTTTTTTTTGCATTAGAAATAAGACAGAAGTAGAGATTCTTGTTAGGGACTAACCAAGTTTACAGAGAAATTTATAAAAAGTGAATTGCTCAACGAATTCTCAAACAAGTAAGGCTGGTCGCCAAAACCCCGGAAAAATTCATGCTGATCGACATGAAAGCGCGTGTTGTAACGCAGCCCCGCTTGCAACGAAAACCAGATGAAATCTTTGATAGATCGCTCGAACGTAAACCGAATACGCAATTCACTTCTACGCAATTCTAAGTTATCGAAGCCGGGCGTAAACTCGTTGCCACGGTTGCGGATTAAATAACTATTGCCTTCCAGTTCATACCCAAAAAAAGCGAGTGTTCTTGAATTGAATGTCCTGCGCAAATTTGCCCGAGCAGGAAACAAAGCCTCCACGCCCCACTTGCGACTGGGGAATGTGTAGTTGTATAGGAACACCGGCAGATAATTCAGTTCACCAATTCGGTACGTGCGCGCCAAACCAAAACCGTATTGAAGTCGGTCGTGTTTTTTCCAACCGTAAATTGCCGTGGCCGAAATTTTTGCAGTGCTCATCGATTGGAAATTTTCAAACGAATAATTTCCGTTCAAATCGGCCGAACCATTCACAATTAAAAAATTAATTTCATTGAATGGCTTGAAGAGCGTGAAATTGATACCCATGGTACGCAAGCCATACGCCTGAAGCGAACGTGCAAGCGGATGTGTGGCAGCACTGCCGAAACTGTAAAAGTTCTCCCAATAGGTGGCACCAACATTTAGCAATAAATTCGTTTTTGAAATAATGGGAGCATTGACTGCTATGCGTAAGCCATTGTTGTTTTGGTTTTGGATGGACTGAGGCGAAATGCTAGCCACTCCACCTAAATCAGCTTGATAACTGCCTTGAAAGTCGTAGCCAATCGAAATCAATTTATTCGGGCTGATGTCAAAAACTTTAGAGGTGCAAAAACGCTTGGCACCACCCGCCAATTCTGCTTCCCCATACATACTGTAATCTTCAACAGTATCTGCCTCTTGTGCCGACAAACCATAAGCTACAGACAGAGCAGTTACAAGTAACAACCACTTCATAAAAATATTTTTTAAGAATTATTTCTTCTTTAGTTGTATGCGTTTCCACACATCGGTGCGACCAAAGAGCGAAACTCCAATAAAGCCTCTCACATCAAGGGTATTTTCATCGGTCATTTTTATGGTGCAACTGTAAGTACTTCCGTTTTCGGGGTCGTAAATCGTGCCATCCTCCCAAGCTTTTTCACCTTTGAAAGAAAAATCTTTTATCAATTTGTATCCCAGCAATGGCACGGTACGAAGTTTTTCATCGGGATTATTTTTATCAACCTTGGGTTTCCCTTCTTCGTTTAGCGGCTCGCGTAGCCACACTACTTTTCCGAAAAATTTGTCCCCCACTTTGTCAATTTTTACCCGAGCTTTTCCACTGCCTGTTTCCCAAACGCCCAAAATAGCGTCTCCTTCAGACTGGGCAAAACAAATTACAGTTAGTAAGCAAAGAGTGTTTAAAAGAATAAGCTTTTTCATATCAATAGTATTAACAGTATCAGAAGATAACAGTAATACTATCAAATTGTTTAACCCAGGCCTTGGGTTAGAAAAAATATTGCTATTTCAAAATGACGAATCCTGACTGTAATCGTCAGGCTTGTCAGGGTAAACCTATTTCCAAATAGACTTCAAAAGCCACGAATTTTTAATGGTGGCTTTACCGAACGATTTGATATTGAATGACTTGGATTTAAAAAAGAATTGTTCACCAAAAGTAATTTCACCCCCGTTGGCAAATACTTCTACAATGGATTGATCAATAAAAATCTGAAGTGTGATGGTATTTTCAGAAGTCACCATAGCCTTTTCAAGGGAGCCAAAATCTTCCTGAAAATCAATGCGGCCCGCTTTGCTTCGGTCTATAAAAAGTTGATGCGAGGTAGCATCGTACCCAATCATCAACTCGTCTCCATCGGTTGATTGCAACTTGATACCTGCATCCGATTTTTGAAGTTCAACTTCCAACTCAATTGGTTCGGTAATATTTTCCAATGTTTTCAATTCCTCTTTTCTGAGTTCGGTAATGGATTCAAGGGGTTGCTGAATCAAAACAAATTTTCCATTACTCTTTTTTAGTGAGATTTCTCTTGGTAAGGAAAACGCCCCGCGCCAAGGCGAAGTGGGGATTTGATTTCCATATGTCCAGTTATTTAGCCAGCCCAACATTATTTTTTTATCGAGGTTGTTGAAGACGATGCCCGCATAAAAATCTTTTCCATAATCAACATAGTGAGCGGTGGTGTCATCTGCTTGGAAGGTGGTACCATCAAAATCGCCCACAAAATATTGCATGCCCACAAACTTTGGCCCTGCTGGATGGCTTCCTGAAAGGGATAACACCCATTTTGTTTTGTTTTCGTTTTCGATCGGCAGCTCGTACAGATCCGGGCATTCCCAAATTCTATTCCTGTCACCTGCATCACCAAACTCGCTTATTAATTTCCATTCTTTTAAATTAGTGGATGAATAGAATTGAACCTTGTATAAATCAGGCACCACCAACACCAGCACCCACTTTTGTTGTGGCTCGTACCAAAAAATTTTTGGGTCGCGAAAATCTTTCCGCTGAATGTCGAGTATAGGATTTTTATCGTAGCGTTTCCAACTTCTTCCTTTATCAGTGCTGTAGGCCAAGCTTTGGTGTTGCGTCACGGCTTGATTGTTTTTATGAACATGCGAAGTATAAATGGCGACCATCGCATTTGCACCAAATCCTGCCGTGTTGTTTTTATCAATGACAGCAGTGCCCGAAAAAATCATGGTGCTATCGCCCGTGGCGGGGTCTTGATATTCCTCTATTGCAATCGGCAAGTGTTTCCAATGCAACAAATCGTTGCTGACCGCGTGTCCCCAACTCATGTGGCCCCAGGTATCACCATACGGATTGTATTGGAAGAACAAATGATACTCGCCATCGAAATACACCAAGCCATTCGGGTCGTTCATCCAATTTTTTTCAGGGGAGAAATGAAGTTGGGGGCGGTATGTTTCTAAGTAAGTTGATTCCATTTTCTTTGAAGGAGAAGTGCAGGCTGTCACTACAGCCAATAAAAGAATGAAATGAATGAATCTATACATATTATGCCTTGTCTTTTAGTACCAAACTTGCAGAGTTAATACAATACCGTAGTCCACTTGGTGCGGGACCATCTGGGAAAACGTGGCCGAGATGTGCATCGCACACATTGCACAACACTTCTACACGTACCATGCCGTAACTTTTATCGCTGTGATAGGCGATGGCATTTTCTTCTACGGGCTGTGTAAAACTTGGCCAACCTGTGCCCGATTCAAATTTTACGCGCGAATCAAACAATGGAGTGCCACAGCACAAACAACCATACAAACCCGGCTCGTGCGCTTCACAGTATTCTCCTGTAAAGGCTCGCTCGGTTCCTTTGAGTCGTGTGATTTGAAATTGTTCCGCGGTCAGTTGTTTTTTCCACTCCTCATTTGTTTTTTCAACGCGATGGGTAGGTTTTGGATTTCCTTTTGCGCTAAATTGAAGTACTTCTTTCCAGGTGAGCATAGTAATTGGTTAGAGAAATTATATTACAGGGAAAGATACAGAAAAGTTTCGTTTGGCGTTTTAGAATACCAAACCTAATTATCTATGCCAAACCCCATAAGGCTAGTCTCCATTTCCCTTGCTATCCTTGTTATTAGCAAAGCATATCCTCAAAAAGGTGGTGAGCAAATCAAATCTTTTCAACTCTCCATTGCCCCTGCGCTCGGCACCAACGGCCTTCAGCCAGGCAGTTTCACCAATCATATTTCAATCAATCTTACCTCTGGATATTCTGCTAAGAATTTAGCTTTCGAATTAGCTACTTTTTCTAACCTAAATACAAATGGCACGCGCGGACTTCAGTTTGCAGGACTAGCAAACATAACTGGAGGAAATGCATTTGCTTCGCTTTCTAAAAAGGAAGTAGACCAAAAACTAAAAAGTGGTTTCAATTCACATTTGGCAGGAGCGCAATTTTCTGGCTTGACCAACATTGTGGTAGATGAAATTTTTGGGATGCAATTGACGGGCGGAATAAATTTGGGCAAAAACGCATTGTTTGGAGTTCAGGTAGCTGGCGTATCCAATATTGTTTATAAATATTCATTTGGTGTGCAACTCGCTGGGGTATCTAATGTTTCGGTCTCGTCCATGGATGGAGTGCAAGTGGCAGCACTTGCCAATCGCACCGAAGGGGGATTGTTTGGTTTTCAACTTGGGGCTTTTAATCATGCTGGCTATACGGAAGGAATCAACTCGTTTGAAAGTAAAAACCCTTGGGGTGTACAGATTGGACTTTTCAATTTTGCAGAGCGCATGAATGGGTTTCAAATTGGGTTAATCAATCGCGCCAAGCAATCGCAAGGAACGCAAATTGGGTTAATCAATTTTTATAGACGTGGCAAAGTAGTTGGAACCAAAGATGGAACTGCGATTGGTTTGCTGAATTTTGGAGAGGTGAATTATGGGGCTGTCTATTCCACTGATTTATTTGCTTTCAATTATGAAATAGCAACGGGTAACAGAAAAAATGGTCGCATCAAGCTTGATTCAAAAAATGTGTATTGGGTAAACTCATTGGTGTATTCTAGAAATGCGTTAAATCATGGAGCATGGGCGATGGGTTTCGGAATAAAGAAAATGTTTTTTAGTCGCTCAGATTTGCCGGGTATGATGGAATTTCGATTTTTAAGTTATGGAATGGATTTTCAACACGTGAGTTTTAGGGCAGGCCAAATTACAAAAAACTTGAGCCTACTTTCACGATTGAAAATGGAGATTGGAACCAGGCTTGCACCTAAACTATATGGCGTTTACCTATTTGGTGGACTCACCTACAATTGTTATTGGACAGACAGCGACAATACGCTTGCTCCTGCTTTTCTAAAACAGCAAACCCAACACAACAACCAAACTTTTGAATTTTGGCCAGGATTTATTCTTGGTGTAACGATACACGGCTAGCCATTTCTTTTTAACTCAATGATTAAATCTTCTGCGTTTAAAGAAAAGTTAACCGGTTGTGGATTGTAGCCATCCGTGGGGTAAAAGCTTTTGTTGTAGTTGCTGCACATCACGTTTTTGAAGGTGACGGTTTTTATCAAGTAGTTTTCCTCTGCATGAAAAACTTTCACTTTTAGATCTTTTCTGTCGGATGCGCCTCTCAAACATCAATCCAATAAAGATTGATCTACTTTGTTGCTTTTAATTCCCAAGCTAATGCTAACGCTGGCAATAATGTTTTCAGGTGTAGAGGGGACAAAAGAATAGTTCACATTGTCGAGCGGATATTCTTTTCCGTCTATTTCAATTTTAATTCTTATCATGAAAAGCAGTTTATAGGTAGCAAAAAGGAATGAAGTAAAAATGGTAAGAAAAATTTTATGGAATTGTTTTTATCTCACTTTTATTTTCCTCACCAATTTCGAAAATAACTTGGGAAAAAATCGTTTGGTATAAACGCCAAAAACCTCTTTCGCACCGCCAATGTATACTTCTTCTTTTTTGTGTTGGATGGCTTTGATGATTTGAGAGGCACAATAATCTGGTGTCAAACCTTTGTCGGTAGTTTTGTCCATCTCGTTCAGTTTGGAGCCATCGCCTGTAACTGCATTGAGGGTGATGTTGGTACGAATCCAACCCGGGCAAATTAACGTAACGAAAATGTTTTCTTTCCACACTTCCGCACGAAGTGAATCAAAGAATCCGTGCAGGGCATGTTTTGCAGCGGCATAACCGGAGCGATAGGGTGTTCCAATGATGCCCATTACGCTGCTAATGGTTACATAGTGCCCCGATTTTCTACTTAAAAAATGAGGCAACAAATATTTTGTAAGCGCTAGCGTGCCGAAATAATCAACTTCCATCACATACCGGTCTACTTCTATCAATGTATCTTTTGCCAAACTGCGCTGACTGATTCCGCCATTGTTGATAAGGATATCAACGTGGCCAAAAAATTGAATGGCCGCTTGGGTACTGAACTCTAATGTTTCTGATTTCGATAAGTCTAACGGCAATATGCGTATATCCGGTTGCACAGCCGTGGGGCAATTGCCTTTTACCCTTTCGAGCTCTTCTTTTCTGCGGGCCGAGAGAATGAGTTTGCAATTTTGTTTTGCTAGCGAATACACCAATGCCTCACCAATTCCAGAGGATGCGCCTGTAACCCAAACTACTTTTGATGTTAGTGATGACATGTTATGCCGTTTTTTCTGAAACACTTTTTTTATCCTCGGCATACACCCAAATAGTATAGATGCCAATGGCGGTGCCGATGGGGAAGGAGAACAGTTTGAAGCAACCTAAAATCAGCACGAGCGTGAGTGCCCAACTTTTACCTTGCAGCAAGGCTCCACCCCCAATAATGGATGGGATGGAGAAAAGCACAATAATAATAGCAACAATGATATTGATGAACGGAACAATCCATTCAAAAACCCATCGAGTATTCTCTTCTGCGCTGTCTGCGATAAATGGAATGAGCGATGAAATGAGCACACTCAACAAGAGCATTCCGATGAATTGCAGAATACCCGTAACAATGTAAAGGATACCGACTACTCGTTTGTGACTTTCCATACTGTTTAGAAGTTAGTTTATTTTATCGTACACGACAAAGTCAAAGGCATAGTGATGACGCTCATCAATGGGATGATGTTTCCGTGAAGTTTCTTTCCAGTCCTTTGACGAAAAGGACGGAAAAAAAGTATCGCCTGCAAGTTCTGTCTGAATCTCAGTTAAATACATGCACTGGGTGAGCGGGAATGCGAGTTGGTAGATTTCTGCTCCGCCAATGATAAAAAGTTCCGGTTCATTATTTTGTTTGGCGATGTTGATAGCTTCTTGCAAAGAATTTACTGTTAAACATCTTTCGGCCTTCCAGTTTGGTTGACGTGTAACAACAATATTGGTTCGGTTCGGCAGTGGCCTAAATTTTTCAGGTATCGAATCATAATTTTTTCTGCCCATCACCACATGATGCCCTTTTGTGGTTTGCATGAAATACTTCAGATCATCGGGCAAGTGCCAGGGCAAGTCGTTGTTCTTACCAATGACATGGTTTTTTGTGAGCGCTGCGATGAGGGAGATTATCATTTTTTGAATACAGGAGTTAGGATCTAGGAGTTAGGGATTGGGGATTAGGCATTGGGCATACAATCACTCACCACCTTTTACCACTTACTTCTTTATTACTAGTTACTGAATACCGAATACTGTTTACCGAACACCATCTACCACTTACCAACCACCAACTGATTTCCTCTAAAAAACTCATCTACCTTCATCCGTTTCTTTCCTTCGGGTTGGAATTCCTCAACTGAAATATAGCCATCCAGTGTTTTGATGTAAAGATACGTTTTGTTATCGGTTTCAAAATGGCCGACTGCCGACTGCCGACTGCCGATTGCCTCCTTCAAACTACACTTAAAGATTTTATATTGCTTTCCGTCAACAATCGTCCACGCGGCAGGATAGGGACTTAAGCCTCTTACGAAATCATAAACCTGCTCGCTGGTTTGGTTCCAATTTATGGCACACGTCTCTTTAAAAATTTTGGGAGCGTGTTTTAGTTCTCCAGATTCTCTTTGAGGTTCGTTTGGATAGAAACCTTTTTCGATTGCTTGTACAGTTTTCAAAACCAGGTTAGCGCCTTTTTTCATCAATCGTTCGTACAGCATACCCACATCATCCAAAGGATGGATGGTTTCTTTTTCTTGAAAGACAATGCTGCCCGTATCGATTTCATGTTTGAGAAAAAAAGTAGTAACACCCGTTTCTTTTTCACCATTGATAATAGCCCAATTGATTGGGGCGGCACCGCGATATTGTGGAAGCAACGATGCGTGCAAATTAAAAGTGCCAAAGGCAGGCATTGCCCACACCGCCTCTGGCAACATGCGAAAAGCTACCACCACTTGCAAGTTTGCTTGATAACTTTTTAGCTCAGTTATAAATTCTGGCGACTTTAAATTGGTGGGCTGCAAAACGGGGATGTTGTGTTGCAGGGCAAACTCCTTGACGGGCGAAGCACCTAATTTTTGCCCGCGCCCTTGCGGTTTGTCGGGTGCGGTAATCACGGCCGCTACATTAAATTGATGTTGAACGAGTATTGCCAAACTGGGTACAGCAAACTCAGGTGTGCCCATGAAGATGATGCGGAGGTTGTTCATAGGTGCAAAAGTACTTTTTGAATTCAATTATTCCCTTAACCCTTTCCGCATATACTTTTTGCATATTGGGCAGGCTTGCCAATCATGCCCGCGGGCGGGGCAATATTCACGACCGAAATAGATAATTTGAAGGTGCACTTTGTTCCATTTTTCTTCTGGAATGAGCCGCTTTAAATCATGCTCGGTCTGCTCTACATTTTTACCATTGGTCAACCCCCACCGATAGGCCAGCCGATGAATGTGAGTATCCACCGGAAAGGCAGGTTTGCCAAACCACTGCGTCATTACCACCGAAGCAGTCTTGTGACCAACCGCTGGAAGTTCTTCCAATTCTTCAAAAGTATTCGGCACTTGTCCGTTGTGTTTTTCGATGATGATTTTGGAAAGCCCATAAATGCCTTTCGATTTCATGGGAGAAAGCCCACAGGGTTTAATAATTTCCCTGATTTCTTCCACCGATAACTTTACCATATCATACGGATTATCCGCTAGCTTAAATAGGGAGGGAGTAGTCTTATTTACACGTTCGTCCGTGCATTGAGCAGACAGCAGAACCGAAATTAATAAGGTGTAAGCGTCTTTGTGATGAAGCGGAGTATTTACGGTTGGATAGTACTTGTCAAGTATGTTTAGTATGTCGGTTACTTTTTGGAATTTAGTCATTTTTAAATGAATATAGGAGTTAGTAGTTAGGAGATAGGGGGATGAAGATTGAAACAGTGAATACCTCTTACCAAATACCAACCACCACTCACCCCTTACCACTTACCAGCACCTGTTGTTCGCCCTCTGCATCCGGATAAAAAAGAAGCAGGCTGTTTTTCTTATCGAATAGAAGTTTTCCGTTCGTGTGCTTTACTTCAAACCCTTTTCCAAAATGAAAGTCAGGGAGAAAAATTTCTGTCGGTGCATTGATTGATTTCTCCGCATTGAACTTTAAATAAAATTCTTTCGAGTCTTTGTTAAAGAAATATTCAAGTGGCTCGCCCGCCACTTTGTAAGGGTACGGACGTATTGCAGCCGCCAACGCTCTTCCACCTGCATACACCCCCGATTTATTTTTTTGTTGCGACAAACTGAAAATCGAAAGGTCTTCGCCATTCCAATTGTCACCATACTCGTTGTTGTTATCTGCCGTGTAGTTCCATAAAGTGTAGTTCAATCGATTTGATTCCATCGCTTGAAAAGACCTGTCCAGACAATCTTCTTGGGCATTAAAATCATTGTTTTTGTACGACTGTTTTTCATTCAAATCAAATGGTATTCCAAATTCACCAATCAGCGTAGGTTGTTTTCCTATGTTTTGTGCAGTAGATTCCTTAGCCCCTTTCATGTTTTCATGAAAAGTTTCACGTATTGATTTTTTTCCAAAAACCGGTTTTGCTTTTCGCACATCAATGCCAAACCAAGATGAATATTGTTTTGTAAGCAAGGTTGCCGCATCGTACCAATGCTCAGCGTTCACCATTTGCTTGCTTTCTGCTTCCGAGAATTTTGGCAACTCTTGGAGCAATGCTGGTTCGGCAAAAATTGTCCAAGAACTATCGATGGAATGAATGGCTGCTGCATACTTCAATACAAATGATTTAAAATAGTCTTCTGAGAAATCAACCTCGTACCCATTTCTAATTTTGAAGTAATCGTTTTTCAAAATGACCGGTTTATGTTCTGCATCATAACCCCACACCCCCGCTTGTTGCCAAATGTCAAGCGCAGGGTTTTTCCAAACAGAAAGTTTGTTGGGGTTCAGTTTTATTTTTTCTACTTCTTTCGGTCCTGTTAATTCAAATTTATAACGACTCACTTCAATGGTGTTTCCTGCACCCGCCACCATACCTTCAAAATAGGTTGGCATTATTCCATTCTTTAAAAACCCGACTGTGTCGAGTCGAGATAGGCTGATGTAGCCTGTGGTGGGTTCATTAAATGTATCGAAGCCGATCACGTTCGGTAATCCTTTTAATTTTAATGCTACTTGCTTGATGGCATTGATGTAATGTGTTTGCAAGTAGTCTTGTGCCGACACACTGTCAACTTTTGCCTTCGGAGCAAAATCATTTCCGCCAAAGAAAAGCGTAAACATAGTGGCCGTGGCTAGCTTGGAATAGTTGGTTGGCCAAATCATTTTTGGGAACGGGTCGCCCTCAACATTGTGAATAACGGCTGCACCCGTTTCAGAAAATTTTAGTGGGTCAAAACCGACTTTCTCCAATGTCCAATAAGGAGCACCATCGCCACCTGTAAATCGACTCCATACATCTTGATGAGGATCGATAAACACATTGATGTTATGCTCACCAGCTTTTTTTACAATAGATTGAATGTAGTTCAGATACTCTTCATCGTACTTTCCGGGGCCGGCATGTTCAATGGCTTCCCAGGTGACCAGCAATCGAAGAAAGCGATAACCCCATTGGTGTAACCGTTGAAAATGTTGGTCAGCTTCCGCCAAGGGAAACGGCCTACCTATAAACGAAACGGTTTGAACTGTTTCATAAAAATCTTCTTTTTGATGGGTCGGGATTTTTGGGTCGAAAGGGATTTTGCTGCTACCACCTAAGTTGATGCCATGCAAAATCATGGTTCGCCCAGATGGGTCTTTGAACCAACCATCATGGGTAACGATATTTTTTTGGATGCTATCACCAATTGCAAACTGAGCTTCACCTGCGGCAATGTCTTTGCTTTGGGTAGCCATCAACCCATCCGTTTCAATATTGGGAAAAGGACTGTCGGTAAACAAGTACAAGTAAATCAACGGAATAGCAATGGCCATTACGATGACGATGACTTTCAATATTTTCTTTAGGGTCTTCATTTTTTTAGAGAAATCAGAAGGTTATGATATAGGAGTTAGTAGATATTCTATAATATTTCAAATCACAATCTGCTATTTTTGAACCATACCTTGCCTACTGCAAACTGCCTACTTTAATCATATAACAGATACTTCAACCGCATCTTTTTATACTCCTCCAGCTCCTTTTTCCAAGTTGCTTTTATCTGAGTCTCAGTCATGCCTTTTTTAATTTGTTCACGTACATTTTTGTTTCCTATCAGTTTGTCAAAAAATGGAATAAAGAATTTTTCTTTGTCCGGAAACCGTTGGTAAAGTTGGAGGAGGTGCTTCAACGAGATTTCTTTTTTAACTTTTTCATTTTCCAAATTGATGCCGTAGCAGATTTTATTTTCGTGAGGTGGATTTTTAGCCATGCCTTCAATACTAACAGGCGTAAACTGAAAAGGTTGATTTTTTAAATCGGGGTGACCAATCCATTCGAAGGGGTGTTTGGTGCCTCGACCCACGCTTAGCGATGTGCCTTCAAACAAACACGTGGATGGATAGAGTGCCACCGTTTGGTTGTTGGGGATATTGGGCGAAGGCTTGATGGGCAAGGGGTACTTCATTGAATGATGGTAGTTTTTCATTTTAATGACTTCAATTTCGCATTTCGCTTTTCCCTCTAGCCATCCTTGGCCGTTTATCATTTGCGCATATTCGCCCACCGTCATGCCGTGCGTGATGGGCACAGGGTGCATGCCTACAAAAGATTTCAGCGACATATCGAGCACAGGGCCGTCAACATAGCTACCGTTGGGGTTTGGTCGATCGAGGATAATAACTTTTTTCTTTTGTTCGGCACAGGCCTCCATCAAATAATGCATCGAGCCGATGTAGGTATAAAATCGTGCGCCTACATCTTGAATGTCAAAAATCACTACATCTACATCTGCCAATTGTTCTGGGGTTGGTTTTTTATGGCTGCCATACAAAGACACCAATGGTAGTTGTGTTTTCGAATCTATTCCGTCTTTCACGGTTTCGCCTGCATCGGCTGTGCCGCGGAAACCATGCTCAGGCGAAAATATTTTTTGAATGGTGATGCCCTCACTTAGCAATGTGTCGACCAAATGTGTTTTGCCGATAGTGGACGTATGGTTCACTAGCAATGCAATCCGCTGCGAATTTAGTTTTGGCAGCAACAAATCTAACTGCGCGGCACCCGTAAGGATGGTTTTGGGTTGGGCATGTAACTGAAAAAAATATAAGAATAAAATCAAGCATAAGACGAATCTTTTTGTGCCCTTGTGGCTTTGTGGCGATGATTTTTGCCATGAAGGCACGAAGGCACGAAGGCTATAACTCAGCGCTTTGCCTACAATTTTTTTAAAAGAGCCAATCATTTTTCTTTACTTTGTCTGTACCAAAATTAGCTTATTCTTTGAACCTTTCTTATTTCATTTCCAAAAGAATACGGAATGCCGAGCGCGGAAGTTTTTCGAGCATCATTCATAAAATTGCCATTGGCAGCATTGCTGTGGGGTTGGCCGCTTCCATTGTTTCGTTTTTGGTGATGTTGGGTTTTCAGCAAGCGGTGAAGGACAAAATCTACCGCTTCAGCAATCATTTATTGATTACCAAATTTACGATGAACAATGCGGTAGAAGAGCAGCCGTTTGATTATCGGATTGCGCTGTACCAGCAACCTGAAAAATTTCCGTTTGTAACGCACGTGCAAGAGTACAGCCACAAGGCAGGGTTGATAAAAACCGATGACGAAGTGTTGGGCATTGTGTTTAAAGGTGTGGGGAAGAGTTTTAGCGTGACGCGATTTGAAGAGGCGATGGTGGAGGGCAGGTTTATTCAATTCAACGACACTACCTATTCGCGTGAAGTAATTATTAGCCGTGTAATCGCCAACAAAGTAAGAGCTAGAGTGGGCGATGATTTGGTGTTGCATTTTTTTCAAAACCCTCCGCGTGTTCGCAAGCTGAAAGTGGTAGGAATTTATGAGACCAACTTGTCGGATTATTTTGATGGCAAGGTGCTGATGGGCGACATACGGATGGTGCAGCAATTGAATGGGTGGGAGCAGCATGAAGCAGGCGGACTGGAGGTGGCCATCGACCTAAACTATTTCCGTTCGTTTGATTTGTTGAAGAATGAAATGCGAAGCAATTCGTATTCACTTACCAAAGAAGAAGCGGGTGTAGACAGTGTGATGGTGGAGCCTGGAAATACCTCGGCTGTATTTGGCTTTGAGAAAGACAAAGCGGCCTTGGATGAAGCCTTGGTGCGCATCGGTGAATCCATCGATTATGATTTGAACATTGAAACTGTGCGCGACAAATTTGTGAATGTATTTGAGTGGCTGGATTTGATCAAGCGGCAAGTAAAAATTTTGTTGGTGGTGATATTGATTGTGATTTCGGTAAACATGATTTCGGTCATTTTGATTTTGGTGATGGAACGTATACCGATGGTAGGGATTTTAAAATCGATGGGCGGCTCGAATAAACTTGTGCGCACTATTTTTATGTACAGTGGCGGCAGCTTGGTGGCAAAGGGTTTATTGTTGGGCAATGCCATTGGCTTGGGTTTGTGCTGGCTGCAGTACCATTTCAAGTTGTTTAAATTAAATCCACACGACTACTACGTAAGCCATGTGCCGATTGAGTGGGACTGGGCCACGGTGTTGATCGTGAATGTGCTTGTTTTTGTTACCGTAGTGCTTGTGCTGTGGCTGCCCACAAGATTTATTACCAAGATAAGCCCGGTGCAAGCGATACGGTTTGACTAGGATAAAAACAAAAAACCACTCAGTTTAGAGTGGTTTTTTGTGATCCCGCTGGGATTCGAACCCAGGACCCTTACATTAAAAGTGTAATGCTCTACCGACTGAGCTACGAGATCTTTACCACGGATTTGCCACATTAAAAAGCATTTCCGTAATTGAGGTCGCAAAGGTAATGGAATCAAAAGATTATGCAAATCCGTTTTTTAAAAATTCTTGTCATTTTGTTAGCCCCTTCACTATGTGCGGCCCAATCCATAAATACCAAAATTTCACGTGCCGATTCGCTCTTTCGCGCTAAGCAATACACGCAGTCGTTTGCACTTTATAAATCAGTGTTAGAAACCAAGCAGTATTCTTCCGCTATGTTGTTGAAAATGGCCTACATACAAGAAGGGCTCGGCCATATTGGCCAATGTTTATTTTACTTAAATCTGTATCAAATCGCTTCTGGCGATGAGCAGACCATCACTAAAATGGAGGAGTTGGCTGAAAAAGGTAATTTGGAGGGTTACAAAACGGAAGAAAACAGTCCATTAGTGGAATGGCTCTCAAAGCATCGGTTTATACTTTCCTTCGGCATTTCTTTAATGGCTGTAGGAATGATTGGTTTGGCGGTTTTCCAAAAAAGAAAATCAATGAGTGTGCTGCCTCCGTTGATTGGGGCGTTTGTCTTTATGGCGTTACTTCTCGTCATCAATAACTTTTGGTATTCTCCCACACGGGTAATCATAGACGGCCCTCGTTCCTATTTGGTGGATGCACCCTCGGCTGGAGGTACGGTGGTAGATGTGGTAAGCAGTGGGCATCGCTTGGAGGTAACGGGCAAAAAAGACGTTTGGCTGAAGGTAAAATGGCGCGAGCGAGAGGCATACATCAAATCAAACCAAGTCCGCATCGTTGAACTTTAGAATCTAACGGATAACGGATAACGAACTTTTGTATTCGCGATTATTATATTTCACTACATAATAATACACACCAGCAGATTCTTGTGAGGCATACCATCTAAACTTTCGATCAGTACTTTCAAAAACCAAATCACCCCATCGATTAAAAATTTTCACCGATTGAAATTGTTGAACACAATTGTCTTTCGGCAGATTCACCTCGGCATCTAAGTTTGTTCCTTTTGGGGAAGTATCAATTCCGTCCAAAGCAAAATAATCATTGTATTGATCGTTGTTGGGCGTAAAGACGTTTGGCAGTTTAAACTTTTCATCGTTACCATTCACATCACTGATTTTCATATCAATGGTTATGGTATCACCTTTTGCATTCAGGCATCGATTGTCCAGGATATTAAATTTGAAAGAATAATTGTTGGTGTACACACTGTTTTTGAAAATAGAACAATCAGGTACCCAACTGAAAAGCGATTGCAAGCCGCTTATTCCTTTAACATTTTTGAAAGTATACCCTTCGGGTTTTAAATCGCCAGTGGCAGAAATCAAATTTAGCTGCAAGGAGTCTTTGGTGGGAATGACATCTGCATCCGAGCCCAGTAAATTGATTTCAATGGATTCTCCCAAAACAAAATTTAGATTTCCGTTTGAAACATTCTGCAACCCAGTTGTCAAAGCAGTTACTATCGGTTTGGCATTATCGGGCTTGCTGATTTTCACTTCCACATCTACGGTGTCAGCTTTATAAAATTTGCATTTGTTTAAGTTATCGACCACAATAAACTGAAATGTGTATTTATCTTTTTTGGCCAAATCGAGTTTATCACATTTAATATTCCAATTAAAATTGTTTGCTACGTTGCCGTTGCCCGTTGCGGTTGAAAAAGTGATGCCGTAGTCATTCATGTTGAAGCCTTGACCCTTTCCACTCAAAACCAAAAAATCATTGTCCACATCTTTGCCGGTAACTGTAAAATTTAATGGTTCGAAAATTTTTCGCTGCACAGAAATTTTTCGTGCTGTTGGCGATGCGCCCAAACCTGAAGTTGAAATGGTGGGAGGGGAGTTTTTTGGAAACTCTTGAAAAGTTAAGTCGAACAATAAGGTATCGGGTGGATTTAGTTTGCAGGGCAAATCATTGTCATCCAATAGAAAGCGAAGCCTAAAGTTACTTTGCTTGAAGAATGGATAGACATCGCATTTTGGATCCCACGTGAGTTGTGTTTTTATCGAACCGGGTTGTGGGGTGTAGGGTGATAAGCTAAAACCATAATCTTCTAGTTTAAATGCGTTGGTGGTATAGAGCAGGCTAAGGTCGTCTCTATCCACATCTACTCCTTCAATATCCCACGATCTAAAATCCCCTTCGCGAACAACTTCCGTTATTTTTTTTGATGTTGGTTTTACAAAGCGAGCACGATCATTGGTGGGCGGCTGTACGTTTACAACTACTTTCAGCGTATCCGATAGTGGTAATGTGCACGCATCATCAAAAGCAATAATACCTACTTGATAAGGGCCGTTAATGTAAGGGCATTGTGGAAAGCAAATTTGAAAATCGGCAGTACTGCCGATTTTCAACACCGCAGTAGTTTCGGCCGGTAAAATTTGATTTAAATTTGGTGATTTAAAATTTAGACCTACTACTCGAATGCCAATATTCTCAGTAAAATTTTGATCTGGTTTGGTTGAATCTAAATCGGAAACCCGCACTTGAATGCATCGACTGCCATCAGGCACCGAATTAGCAAACGCTACGTTCATGTTTCTTGTATAACCAAATTCAATTTCGCTTAACTTCTTTCCAGCAATAACTGGAGGCGATGCCACGGGGCATTTGTCGACTACAAAAAGTTGAAAATCGCGTCTGCTTTCACCAATTTTTTCTCCCTTTCTAAACTCTTCTACTTTTATGGCAAAAACAAAAAGGCCTTGGATGGCGGCCGGAGTACAAGTGAGCAACCCATCTTTGCTGATTTTTAAATCACGAATGCCATTGATAATATTATTGAGTGAAAAAGGGGGACGCCACAATACTTCTGGATAAGGCTTTGAAAGAGAAGGAGGCCCTGCTTGACTTGTTTTTGTAGATAAGGGTGTTACCATGGAATACACCAACGAATCACCATCGTTATCAATTCCGCCAAAATCTACATAGTAAGGTTTATACGGACATGCATAATCACTAAGGGGGGGAAATAATCTAGGAGTTGAATCGATGAAAGGTTTCCCGTCTTTTACTACTGCCGGAAACTCAAGGTAAAATGTTTGACCAGCATATTTGGTTGGATCAGAGGTAAGTGTAGGGGGAGGGGGCGGTTCTGGGCTATAAATATTCAAGATGGAATAATTGCGACAGCAACGCTCCCACGAAACGTAATAACCGGTCGGATCGGTATAAAGAGATGGTGATAAAAAAATATCTAATGAGTAAACGATTTTGGTCGTTTGTATGCTTCCATCCGAGCAGGCTGGTTGGGCATATTGTACCTCGGTTTCGCTCACCAAGGGCAGGGTGTAGGTGGCCATTCGGAAGTTGTCACTTTTTCGATAGATGCCCACAGTTGCATTGGGATCTTTGGCACCAGGGTCGCCATTCTTTTTATCAAAATACAAAATCATGTTGAGCTTATAACTATTGCCACTGATGTGTACCAGTTCAAACTCACCCCCGACAATGTGGGTGGCCAATACAGGAAAAGCGATTAATAAGAATAGAGTTAAAAATATTTTTTTCATTGCAAATTGAACTTAAATATACCCAATTTTTATTCACACCTAAAACCCAACTTTATGGTATTTTCGCCCCTATGAAAAAAGGCGACAAACTGGATAATATTGCCATCGAAACGATGGCGGCAGAGGGCAAATGCATTGCCAAACACAATGGATTGGTCATTTTTATTCAAGGCGGGGCGCCTGGAGACATCGTAGAAATTGAGCTCACCAAAATAAAAAGTAGTTTTTTAGAAGGGCGGGTAACGGAAATCCGTAGGCTTTCTTCTCATCGGGCGCAGCCATTCTGCACTCATTTTGGCTTGTGCGGTGGCTGCTCATGGCAACACATCAACTATAGCACACAACTGCAATACAAGCAGCAACAAGTTATTGATAATCTGGAACGGCTTGGTGGGCTACAACTTCCTGCCATCAGCCCCATCATTGCATCCGCAAAAACAGATCACTACCGCAATAAATTGGATTATACGTTCACGGCAAATCGCTGGCTAACCAAAGAAGAATTGGCGAAAGCCATGGAAGAAAGTAGGTATGAGGTTGGCTTGGGCTACCATTTGCCAGGGGCATTTGATCGCGTATTTGATGTAGCCGAATGTCATTTGCAATCCGACCCATCCGATGCACTTCGGTTGTTGGTAAAAAAGGTTTCGGTCGAAAACAATATTCCTTTTTTTGATCTGCGCAGGCAAACTGGATTTTTGAGAACCCTCACTATTCGCTCCAGCAATACCGATGAAGTGATGGTAATTTTGCAGGTAACGTCCGATAAAATGGAATGGACGGAGTTAATCTTAAAATCCATAGCAGATCATTTTCCCGGGGTAACATCGCTCAACTACATAATCAATAATAAACGCAACGACACATTTGCTGATTTGGATGTTATTTGCTGGAAAGGCAATCCGTACATCACCGAAAAGATGCCCTCTTCTGATGGATCAAAGACACTTCAATTCCGCGTGGGGCCAAAATCTTTTTATCAAACCAATTCCGATCAGGCATATGAACTTTACAAAGTGGCTGCGCAACTGGCCGACCTAAAAGGAGATGAGCTGGTCTATGATCTATATACTGGCACAGGTACCATCGCCAATTTTGTTGCCAGTCAATCCAAAAAAGTAATTGGGTTAGAATACGTAGCTGCAGCTATCGAAGACGCAAAAGCAAATTCCAAACTCAACAATATTAACAACACTGAATTTTTTGCGGGAGACATGAAAGATTTGCTCACCGAAGCATTTCTATCACAACACGGCCGCCCGGATGTCGTGATCACCGACCCACCTCGGGCAGGCATGCATGAAGATGTGTGCAAAATGTTGCTCAAGGCATTGCCCAAACGAATTGTGTACGTGAGTTGCAACCCTGCCACGCAAGCACGCGACCTAAAAATCCTTTCTGAAAAATATACTATCAATGCAGTGCAGCCAGTAGATATGTTTCCACATACAGTGCATGTGGAAAATGTGGTAAGGTTGGATTTAGTCTTGTAGTTTTAATGAATTCATAATCAAATTGCTCCCTTTTGGTAACCGCCCAACTAAACTTTACTTTTGATTTTAGTGGAGCATGCTTTCGACTAAACAATCGACTATCGACAGCGGACTATTGACTAATCTACTATGCGTCAACATCTATTAAGTGAAGGAGCCAACGAACTCAGTTACGAAATTCGGGAGATCGTAAAGAAGGCAGAGCAAATCAAAAACCTGGGCAAAGAAATTCAGTGGGAGAATATTGGCGATCCCATTCAGAAGAATCATTTGATTCCGGATTGGATGAAGCAAATTATCGCTGATCTCTCCATGCAGAATGATACCTACAGTTATTGTCCTTCTAAAGGTATTTTAGAAACACGGCAGTTTCTAGCTGAACTAACGAATCTCCGCAAGGGAACACAGATTACGCCAGATGATATTTGTTTTTTCAATGGCTTAGGCGATGCTATTGCTAAAGTCTATCAATACATCACACCCACTTCACGAATTATTGGACCCTCACCTGCTTACTCCACACACTCCAGTGCAGAAGCGGCTCATGCCAGTCACGAGCCATTGACGTATACGCTCGATCCCAATAACAAATGGTATCCTGATTTAGATGATCTGTATAACAAGGTGAAGTACAATCCGAATGTGGTGGGTATCCTTATCATCAATCCGGATAATCCGACTGGCATGGTGTATCCGTTGGAAACATTAAAACGAATTGTAGCCATAGCGAAGGAGTTCAACCTCTTTTTGATATGTGACGAAATCTATATCAACATTACCTATAACGGTGCAAGAGCGTATGCCTTGTCAGAAGTAATTGAAGATGTGCCTGGCATTGCCATGAAGGGAATATCAAAGGAGTTGCCATGGCCTGGCGCACGTTGTGGTTGGATGGAATATTATAACCGCGGCAAAGATGCTGACTTCAACAGACTTTGTCAGGCAATCGACAATGCCAAGATGATAGAAGTCTGCTCTACTAAGTTACCACAGTTGGCGATTCCTAAAATTCTGGGAGACTCGCGCTTCAAAGCATATCGGGAAGAAACGAATCGGAAGATTGGAAAGCGTAGCAAAATCATTTCTGATATTTTTAAGACAGTGCCAGAACTCACGTTCAACGAAACCTTTGGCGCGTTTTACAACACCATCATCTTTAGAGAAGGCACGTTGCAATCAAATCAAAAAATTGATATTCAAGATTCAAAAATACGAGCGTTGGTAGAGGCATGGACCGCTCACGAAATGCCAAACGATAAACGCTTTGTCTATTATTTGCTTGGCGCGAAGGGAATTTGCGTAGTGCCCATTTCTTCCTTTTGTTCAGAGCTGCAAGGATTTCGGGTTACACTGCTGGAAGAAAATGAGGAGTCATTGGTCAAAACTTTTACAGCGATACGGGATGGGATTGTGGAGTATTTGGGTTCGTAGCCGATTAAAGTGCACAAAATAAATGCTTATAGTATAACTTTATGCACTATATTTGTGCATAAAGTATGTTTGAAAGAACTCTCTATAAAGCCCTGAAAAGCCATCTTGCCGAAAAGCCGGCTACCGTTATTACCGGTATGAGGCGGGTAGGCAAGTCCACTTTATTGAAACAGCTTTTGGATAAAGTGCCAGGCAAGAATAAAATCTACCTCGATTTGGAGAGGATAGAAAATCGGCTGATTTTTAAGCAATCCACCAATAGGGAAATGGAACTCTTCCTAGAGACTATGGGTGTAGATGTCACCAAAAAATGCACCATCGCGTTGGATGAAATTCAATTGCTGCCTGAAATTGTAAGTGTGATGAAGTATTGGTACGACACCTATCGCACTAAATTTATTGTCACTGGCTCAAGTTCGTTTTATCTCAAAAACAGATTTTCGGAAAGTTTGGCTGGGCGGAAACAGATCTTTGAGCTAACTCCGCTATCTTTTGATGAGTTCCTACGGTTTAAAGGGATAGAGGTAGACAAAAAATTTTCGTTTTATTCCTACCTAGAAGGTTTTTACAACCTGTACAAGTCACACTACAATGAGTTTATTCGCTTTGGTGGCTTTCCAGAGGTAACGTTGATTGGAAAAACTGCTTCCAAAAAAGCAATGCTGCAAGACATCCTCAATGCATATATTGATATGGATGTAAAAATTCTGTCCGATTATTCACTGAATGATGAATTGTATAGGCTTATTCGTTTGCTCAGCGCAAGAGTAGGTAGTAAGATGGATGCGAGTAAACTGGCTTCAGTAGCGGGCATCAATCGGAATAAAATTGCCAACTACCTCAATCTATTTGAGCAGACTTATTTCTTGACAAAGCTTACGCCTTTCAGCAATAATACCGATAAGGAAATCAGTCAGCAGCCAAAGTACTATTTTTCAGATTCTGGATTGCTGAACTTAATGGAAGAACAAGAGACTGGGAAGATTTTTGAGAACACCGTGATTAACCAATTTATGCGGCTGAACAAATCAGTTAATTACTATCAAAAAAAATCAGGGCAAGAGATAGATTTGATTTGGAAAGAAAACTGTGCCGTAGAAATTAAAACGACTGTCACTCAGAGCGATGCCGCTTTATTGTCCAGCAGGTCGAAATCAATGGGTTTGAAGAAACAAATCTTAGTAGGCCTAAATCCCGCAGGCAATAACTTTAAGAATTTTGTCTGGGGTGGGAACGTATTCTAAACTCTTGTTCCATCTACCTAACACTCGTTTTTGAATTTTCAAAACTTTTTCTTGCACTTTCATTGATTACCACAAGAAAATTTTGCCATCTTGCACTACGGCACAACAAAATAAATGAACAGAACGGCTACATATCGACTCAACAATTTGATCAATACTAGCCTTGTGCTCATTAACGTCATTATTCTCCGAAAACCGGGGCAGTGACGATTTTGCAAAAGAAATTTTCAACCGCCCCGACAAAATCGGGGCGGTTTTATTTTATGGCAACTACAACAAACTAACGATTGTTCTATCATGATAGAGTACTACAACGATGAAACCATTCTTTTTATAGATGGAAAATTTGTTAAGGCGAGCGAAGCCAAAATGGATCTATTTGGCCAGACATTGCACTATGGCTACGGTGTATTTGAAGGCATCCGCTCGTATGAGACCGTAAATGGAATAAAAGTATTTAAACCGCGGGCTCACTTCGAGCGCTTACAGCGCAGTTGCGACTTAATGGGAATTCCTTTTACCTACAGCGTGGAAGAACTTATTCAACTCACCTATCAGGTACTGGAAAAGAATAATCTTTCGAACGCATACATCCGTCCACTGGTTTTCTGTGGACCCAATATGGAACTCACCGCACCTTCCGAAGTCTCGTTGATGATCACAGCCTGGGCATGCGAACAACATCCTAACTTGAAGCAGAAGCGAATTTGTATCTCCTCTTTTCAACGACCCAATCCCAAAGCTGTTACCGTAGAAGCTAAAGTTTGTGGATTGTATGTGAACTCAATTTTAGCCACTACCGAAGCAAGAAGACGTGGTTTCGATGATGGTTTGTTATTAGATCTGAATGGTTTTGTGGCCGAAGGCCCGGGAGCTAATTTCTTTTACGAGAAAGACGGGGTGATCTACACACCGCCTGCCAAAAGTATTCTTCCAGGAATCACTCGTAAAACAGTCATTGATATTTGTAAAGAGTTGGATTTGCCGGTAGAAGAAAAATACTTTAAGCCGGAAGATTTATTTGAAGCCGATAGTGCATTTTTCTGCAGTACGATGAACGAAATTGTTGCCATTGAATCTGTAGAAGGACAACCCGTAGCCAAACTGTGGAAAGATTCCATGGGCGCTTTGATTCAGGAGACCTACCGCAATATTGTGTTGGATAAGAGTTATAGTTATGTAATTGTGTAATCGTTGGTCGTTGCTGGTTGGTCGTTATTCGAAGCAACCAACCACGAACAACCAACAACGAGCAACCAACAACGAAATAAATGGAATTAAACAAATACAGCCGCACCATCACCCAAGACCCCACGCTTCCTGCCTCGCAGGCGATGTTGTATGGAATTGGTTTGACGGAGCAAGATCTAAAAAAAGGACAAGTAGGTATTGTAAGTACAGGCTACGATGGCAACACCTGCAATATGCATTTGAATGCACTGGCGCAAGAAGTAAAAACTGCCGTATGGGCTCAGGATCTGGTGGGCTTAATCTTTCATACCATTGGAGTGAGTGACGGAATTGCCAACGGCACGGAAGGCATGCGTTATTCGTTGGTTAGCCGGGAAGTAATCGCAGATTCAATTGAGACCGTTTGTGGTGCACAACATTACGATGGAGTCATTGCTGTTGTGGGTTGCGATAAAAATATGCCGGGCTCAGTCATGGCCATGGGTAGATTAAATCGCCCGTCTATAATGGTGTACGGTGGTACGATTGCTGGTGGCCATTACAAAGGCAAGGAATTAAATATCATTTCTTCATTTGAAGCCCTTGGCGAAAAAATGCAAGGCAAACTCTCGGAGGAAGATTACAAAGGTATTATCCAAAATTCTTGTCCCGGTGCAGGAGCATGTGGTGGTATGTATACAGCCAATACCATGGCCTCGGCTATTGAAGCACTGGGTATGGCACTGCCGTATTCATCTTCGAATCCTGCATTGAGCAAAGAAAAGTCCGCAGAATGCATAGAGGCCGGCAAGGCCATTCGAATTCTTCTTGAAAAAGATTTGAAGCCACGCGACATTATGACGTTTAAAGCATTTGAAAATGCGATCACCATAGTAATGGCGTTAGGTGGATCAACCAATGCTGTCTTGCATTTAATAGCGATGGCAAAATGTGTCGGCATTAAAATCACACAAGAAGATTTTCAACGTATTTCTAACAAAACTCCGCTGATTGCAGATTTAAAACCGAGTGGAAAATATTTAATGGAAGCATTGCACAAAATAGGTGGTGTGCCTTCGGTGATAAAATATTTGATTCAAAAAGGAATCATGCATGGTGACTGCATCACGGTAACTGGAAAGACCCTTGCTGAAAATGTTGCTAACGCCAATGATCTCGATTTCGAAAAACAAGATGTAATTGTTCCATTGGAAAAACCGTTAAAAGCAACCGGTCACATCCAAATTTTGTATGGCAATCTTGCTGAAAAAGGATCTGTTGCAAAAATCACTGGCAAGGAGGGAGAAAGATTTAAAGGAACTGCACGTGTATTTAATGGTGAGTTTGATGTGGTGGATGGAGTGAGAACAGGTAAAATAAAAGAAGGCGATGTTGTGGTCATTCGCAATGTGGGGCCGAAAGGAGCACCGGGCATGCCTGAGATGTTGAAACCAACAAGTCTGATCATGGGTTCTGGTTTGGGTAAATCCGTTGCCTTGATTACTGATGGAAGATTTTCAGGTGGGTCTCATGGTTTTGTCATTGGGCACATTACTCCGGAGTCTTTTGATGGAGGCCTGATTGGTTTAGTGGAAGATGGAGATTGGATTGAAATAGATATCAAAAAGCATCAGATCAATTTGTTGGTTGATGAAAAAACGTTGGCGATTAGGCGCTCGCAATACAAAGCACCGAAGTTGCGCGTAAGCAGTGGCGTGTTGTATAAGTATGCTAAGTTGGTTAAGACCGCGGCTGATGGATGTGTAACAGATGAGGATTAGGGAATAGTCCTCCTTCGCTAAAGCTACGGAGGATAAATAGGCAGTTGGCAGTAAGTAAATAAAAGTAGGCAGTCGGCAGTAAGCAGTTGGCAGGGTGAGAGGTGACAACAGGAAAATAAAAGTAAGCAGAGTTTAAAGAAGCGATTGAAAAGCAGACAACTATAGACAACGCTGAGCGGCTTGCAGCTTGAGGCTTGTAGCTTAAATTAGAAGAGCTAGAAATAAATGAAAAGGAAATGGTAGCAACAGAGATTGAAAAACGGGAAGAAGTGACTGCGAAGGCAGCCTTGAAGATCACGGGCTCTGAAGTGTTGCTGCGTTGCTTGGTGGAAGAAAAAGTGCAACACATTTTCGGCTACCCCGGTGGGGCGATTATGCCGGTGTACGATGCGCTCTACCACTATGCCGATAAGCTTACGCATTTGTTGGTGCGCCACGAGCAAGGCGCCATTCATGCGGCACAAGGTTACGCAAGAGTTTCGGGCAAGGCGGGGGTGGTGTTTGCTACTTCGGGGCCAGGTGCTACTAATCTAGTAACAGGTCTTGCCGATGCGTTGATTGACTCTACTCCCGTGGTGTGCATCACAGGTCAGGTGTTTGCGCATTTGTTGGGCACTGATGCCTTTCAAGAAATTGATGTGGTGAACACAACTATTCCAGTTACGAAATGGAACGTGCAAGTAACGGAAGCGAAAGACATTGCACCCGCCATCGCGAAAGCATTTTACATTGCCGCGAGCGGAAGGCCGGGGCCTGTGTTGGTGGACATCACCAAAAATGCGCAGAACGAGTTGATTGAAGAATTAGAATACGAACCTTGTCGCGCGGTGCGCACCTACAAACCGAAACCTGTTTTACAAGTATCACAAGTAGAAGCGGCAGCGGCTCTCATTAATAATGCGAAGCGCCCCTACATTTTAGCGGGACAAGGAATTTTATTGTCGGGGGCGACTGATGAGTTGATTAAATTCTCTGAAAAGACAGGCATACCCGTGGCGAGTACGTTGCTGGGCTTGGGCGGATTTCCCACCAATCATCCCAACTACGTTGGCTACCTCGGCATGCATGGAAACTATGGCCCGAACGTAAATACGAATCAATGCGATGTGCTGATTGCCGTGGGCATGCGCTTTGACGACCGCGTGACGGGCAATGTGAGCAAGTATGCGAAGCAGGCGAAAGTGGTTCATATTGAAATCGACAAAGCGGAGATTAATAAGATCATCAAAGCTGATGTAGCTGTGAATGCCGATGCAAAAGAAGCGTTGTCGGAGTTAATCAAGCATTGCAAACCAAATTCACATTCAGGATGGATTGACAGCTTTAAAGCATTGAACAAAGAAGAGTTTGAAAAAGTGGTGGAGAAGGAAATCAAAAACACCAACAGCCTGAAGATGACCGAAGTGGTGCACATGCTTTCCGAACTTTCCAACGGTGAAGCGGTGGTAGTGACCGATGTAGGTCAGCACCAAATGGTGACGTCACGTTATTACAAATACAAAAACCCGCGCACTAACATTACCTCGGGTGGAGCGGGCACGATGGGTTTTGCTTTGCCGGCTGCGATGGGCGCAAAGGTGGCCGCACCGCATCAGCAGGTGATTGCCATTATTGGCGATGGTGGTTATCAGATGACCATTCAAGAGTTGGGCACGATTATGCAATACAAAATCCCTGTAAAGATTTTGGTGTTGAACAATAACTTTTTGGGAATGGTGCGGCAGTGGCAACAGCTTTTCCATGGCAAGCGCTATTCGTTTACCGAAATGGACAACCCGGATTTTGTAAAAATTGCAGAAGCCTATCGCATCACAGCCGATAAAGTGACGGAGCAAAAAGATTTGGAAACCGCGCTGAAGAAAATGTTGGCAGCCGATACTTCTTATTTTTTGGAAGTGGTGGTGGAGAAAGAAGACAACGTATTCCCGATGGTGCCCGCTGGCGCGGGAGTGGCGGAGGTGATTTTGGAGATACCGAGTGGGAAGTAGTAGGCAGTCGGCAGTAAGCAGTTGGCAGGATGGTAAGAGCAAGTAGGCAATAAGCAAATGCAGTAGGCAAAGTCTCTGCGAAACTCTGCGGACTTTGCGGTTAAAAGATAAAGAGATGAAACAAGATTTCACATTGGAGGTGGCGGCAGACAATAATTTTTCTGTGTTGAACAGGATTATTAATGTACTTAACCGCAGGCGCGTGCGTATCAAAAAACTGATGGCGCATGAAAATGAAAATGATTTTCGCAGGGGCGGTGTGATTATGTTGCTATTCACTACGCCTGACATGATCGAAAAAGTATCTGCCCAATTAGAAAAACTGATTGAAGTGGATATGGTGCGGTCGCATGAGGGAAGTCATTTGTATTATGAATTGAGTGAAAGGATTGTGGACGTTGATTGAGAAGTAGGCAGTCGGCAGTAAGAAGTAGGCAGGGATGAATGAGAAGGTTGAGAAACAATATGTAAGTACAGTGCGGCAGGGATAGGAGCGGAAAGCCCGAAGCGTGATGATGAGTGGATGGACGGACTTGTAGCGGATAGCCCGGCTGCCGCCCAAAATAAAATAAGTAGTGAATGATGAACAAAATGGCAATGAAAAGTAGGCAGTCGGCAGTAAGCAGTAGGCAACTACTAACTACTATCTCCTGACTTCTAAATTCTAACTTCTGAATTCTTTTTTAAACATAAACAACAAATAAAATGGCTAAAATTAATTTCGGTGGAACAATAGAAGAAGTGGTAACACGCGAGGAATTTCCGATGGAAAAAGCACTTGACGTGCTGCGCGATGAAGCGATTGCAATTATCGGTTACGGTGTGCAGGGTCCTGCGCAGTCGCTGAACTTGCGCGACAATGGTTTCAATGTGATTGTAGGACAGCGCAAAGGCAGCAAGACGTGGGACAAAGCGGTGGCGCATGGCTGGATTCCGGGCGAAACACTTTTTGATATTGAAGAAGCGGTGAAACGCGGAACGATTATTCAGTTTCTGCTTTCGGACGCAGGGCAAATTGCACTGTGGCCTACTATCAAACCGTACATGACTAAAGGCAAGACGTTGTATTTCTCGCACGGGTTTGGCATTACGTTCAAAGAACAAACGGGCATTGTGCCTTCTGCCGATGTAGATGTGATTTTGGCCGCGCCAAAAGGTTCGGGCACCTCGGTGCGCAGATTATTTTTGCAAGGCAAAGGCATCAACGCTAGCTATGCTGTGTTTCAAGACGCAACGGGAAAAGCAAAGACAAAAGCGATTGCATTGGGCATTGGCGTAGGCGCTGGTTATTTGTTTGAAACAGATTTCAAAAAAGAAGTTTACTCGGATTTGACAGGTGAGCGCGGCACGTTGATGGGCGCCATTGCCGGAATTTTTGAAGCGCAATATGAAGTGCTTCGCTCCAAAGGACATTCGCCTTCGGAAGCATTCAACGAAACAGTGGAAGAACTCACACAAAGCTTGATGCCACTCGTGGCCGAAAACGGAATGGATTGGATGTATGCAAATTGCTCAACCACGGCACAGCGCGGTGCGTTAGATTGGAAAAAGAAATTCAAAGCAGCTACACTGCCGGTGTTCAAAGAATTGTATGAAAGCGTAGCAAGCGGTGCAGAGGCGAAGCGTACCATTGAAACCTGTAGCAAACCTGACTATCGCGAGAAGTTGGCAGAAGAATTGAAAGAAGTTCGTGAGAGCGAGCTGTGGCAGGCTGGCGCAGCGGTGCGTGCGTTGAGACCGGAGAAGGCAAGTGTGGAGGCGAGCATGATAAACTAGTAGGCAGTCGGCAGTAAGCAGTCGGCAGGTTTTTGCTTCGACTGCCTACTGCTGACTTTCTAAAGTAATATGGTTCAAACAGTCAACCAACAATTTCCTACTGCATACAAAAGTATCGATGATGCTACAAAGCTCTCGGGCTTTACGATGGCCTCGGATGTGCTGACAGGTTCTTTGTTGAGGACACTGGCGGGTTCAAAACCAAGAGGTAAATTTTTGGAGCTGGGCACGGGAACAGGATTGTCTACCTCGTGGATATTAGATGGGATGGATGAAGAATCAACGCTCACTTCTGTTGACAATGATCCTAAATTTCTAGAGATAGCTCAATCTTTTTTGGGAGATGATAAGCGATTGAAATTGATTTGCGTGGATGGAGGAGAATGGATAGAGAAGAATAGAAATGAAAAATACGATTACATCTTTGCGGATACATGGCACGGAAAATACCTTCTTTTGGAAGATGCTCTTTCGATGCTAAACAAAGGTGGATTTTACATTGTTGATGACATGCTTCCGCAACCCAATTGGCCAGAAGGTCATCAGGAAAAAGCAAGCAGACTCATTGATTGTTTGGAGCACCGAAAGGATTTAATGGTAACAAAACAAGTTTGGTCAACTGGAATAATTATAGCAGTTAAAAAATAGTAGGCAGTAAGCAGTCGGCAGGTTTTTGTTTCGACTGCCTACTACATCCTGCCTACTGCCGACTTTTCAAGAAAATGGTAACAACACTCCCTCAGCAGATCGACATTCACAAAGCGCACCTTGTTCTAAAAAACATTGTATTGAAGACGCCTTTGCAGTTTCACCGAAAGTTGTCGGAGAAGTTTGGCTGCGAAGTGTATTTGAAGCGCGAAGATTTGCAGGTGGTGCGGTCGTACAAAATTAGGGGGGCGTATAATTTGATTCAGAGCCTGAGTGAAGAGCAACGCCAGCGTGGGGTAGTGTGCGCGAGTGCGGGTAACCATGCACAAGGCGTGGCGCTTTCGTGCAAGCTACTCGATATAAAAGGTGTGATTTACATGCCGGCCATTACACCCAAACAAAAAATCAATCAAGTGAAGATGTTTGGTAGTGGGTTGGTGGAAATTGTGCTGATTGGTGATACGTTTGATGAATGTCAGATGCACGCGCTGAAGTTCACAGACGAAAGCGACAAAACATTCATTCCACCCTTCGACCATATCAAAACCATTGAAGGACAAGGCACCGTGGCAAAAGAAGTGCTGGACGAACAATCGGATATTGATTATTTGTTTGTGCCCGTGGGCGGTGGTGGTTTGTGTGCAGGCATGTCGCACTATTTTAGAACGTATTCGCCTAACACCAAAATCATTGGCGTGGAGCCAACGGGTGCGCCTTCGATGAAAGAAGCACTGAAGGCAGGCAAGCCAGTGGTGTTGGAAAAAATACAACGCTTTGTAGATGGTGCGTCCGTAAAAAAAGTAGGCGACCTGACGTTTGACATTTGCAAGGACACCCTCAGCGACATGCTATTGGTGCCCGAGGGAAAAGTGAGTTCCACCATTCTGCAACTTTATAATGAAGACGCCATTGTAGCCGAGCCGGCAGGCGCACTGACCATTGCCGCCCTCGACCAATATGCAGCACACATCAAAGGCAAACGTGTGGTGTGCGTATTGAGCGGTGGCAACAACGACATCGACCGGATGCAGGAGATTAAAGAACGCTCGTTGCTGTACGAAGGGTTGAAACATTATTTCATTGTTCGCTTTGCGCAGCGGCCGGGTGCGTTGAAAGAGTTTGTCAATCACATCCTCGGCCCCACCGATGACATTGTGCGCTTCGAGTTCATCCAAAAACACAACAAAGAAACCGGCCCGGCTTTGATTGGCATTGAACTAAAATCAAAGGAAGATTACGTATCCCTCATTGCCCGCATGGGCGAATACAAACTCAACTACACCGAGATCAACCAGAACGAGAATTTGTTTGAGTATTTGGTGTAGGTGACAAGAAAAACGTCAGGCGAGGTTATAAACCTGGCTTGACGCGATGCCGTTGTGACGTGCCCCTTCGCTGCGTTAGCCCAGTTTGCCACGGCATTTGGTAATCGAAAGATAAAGTTTTTTTATAAACACACCGAAATAAACCAGAACGAGAATTTGTTTGAGTATTTGGTGTAGGGGTTGAGCTTGAGTTTTGACTTGTGCCTTGCAAATGTGTTTGCACCAGTGAGACCGTTATTTAACTACAATTTTCTTAAGGTCCTTATCATACCGATAGTTAACTATTTGCTCATTCAAAATCAATTCAATAGCTTTTTCTATTTCATCAAACGGAACTACAAACCATTCTCTCGGTGTGATTCGTTTTCCTTTAATGATTTCAATGTCAACATTAAGGCAAGTTTCTGCAAAAAATCTATGAAGAAGTTGCTCTAGTTTCTCTGCGTTCCTGTTGTAGCACGCGTAACTTGCGACTTTAATTACCTCCGCATACAAATAAGTCGCTTCATTTTTTGCGTTTTTAATCCTTTGTTCAAGCGGAGAAGTTGAAAACCCTATTTTGTATAGGTCTTTGATTTTTGAAATTTCAGGATGAAGTGATTTTGATTTAAGTACATATATCCACCCGGTTTGAATATCTTCCTCTTTAACCATCCCTGAATTCACATAGAGTTCAGCATTTATTTCTTCGTAAGTATTCGTAATCAGTTTACCATTCTTTTGAATTTGCTTTCCTAGGGAACGAAAAAGCATATTACTATATGTTCCGTTTTCAAAGATTGTGAAAGTCCGACCTTCAATCCGTTCACGGCCTCCTGATGTCTCCCAAAAGGTCTTCTCAAGATTAGCTTCCTTTAAGTAAAGCATTACTCCGTCAATCAAGTAAAAATCGCCTACGTGTAAATTCTTTTCGGTATTTCTGAAAGGAAGAACCTTACGTTTCCCCTCCTTTATTTCCCGATGTACTTTTTGAAACATAGCTTCGTAGGGCTTAAACTCTGACTCTTTCAATGGCTTTCTTTGTGCAACAAAATCTGCTTCAGCTCTTTCATCTTCCTTCGAAATATGCTTGTATTTAAAAATTGACAAGTCACTATCAGTTTCTAGTAAGCCAAAGTCGTCATCACTTAAAATATCATCAATATTTGTTTTGAGAATTTCCACTTCTCCTAAAAGATTATGACGGTCAAATGGCTTTAAAATGACTTTCTGTTGTTCGTTTTGCCTAATGTTTTTAAGTCGAGCTAAAAGCCCATATTCAGACATGCTTGATGTATTCGGTTCTCTTCCGTTTTTATCAACAAAGCCATTAATTTCTTCAAACGAATCAACTAAGCGGTCATCTTCACTTTTCACGTTTGATGTTTTTGCCGTTGACTCCAGCAAGCCAAAATCATCATCCTGGAAGATGTCGTCTAATGATATTTTTTTCTTATTGCTGCTCATTCAATGCTCTTTGTCTTTTTAATTCACGTAAAAATATGACCGCCTCTGCCATTCGCTTTTCTTTTGGGTCATACGATTGAAGATTTGGCGCTTCCCCTGTTCGACCAATCCACTCTTTTATTTTAGGCCAAAGCATAATAGCTTCCTCTTCTGTCATTTCGATTTTGATGGATTGAATATGCTCATCAATCAATTTCAATATGTGAGTGGTTACTGATTTTGATAAAATCTCAAATGCCTTTTGAAATGGGTTTACCTGGTCAATCAAGTCAATATGAATGTCATCTATATTCACAAAGCTATTTGCCATGCGCACAAATTTCTTTCCGCCCTGTTCTTCAATAACACTGTTTTTAATTACTGAATCTACAACTACATGCTGGCGAACGGCTTCTACATCAGCCTCACTCAAATCAGGGTACACTTCCCGAATGATTTTTGGAATTAAAACTGTATTGATTACTTCGGGCTCAACATTGCCGGGCATTGCTTTCAACATTTGGTCGTCTTGCAAAATCCGGGCTTTCAAATCGTTTAAGTCACTTTCAATAATATCTTTTGCACGTTGAGATGTAGGCAACTTAAAACCTCTGATTCTTATCGTGCTTTCATCGTCATTTTTTTCGCCTTCAGGATTGTCGTCATCCTTCAATTTGAATTTGAAATTAGGCGCAAGTACTTGTTCCATTAATAGAGAGGCGGTAATGGCTTTCAACATATTATTTACCGCCACTTTCACCTCATCCGTTTCAGCTTCCGGTTGTGCAATTAGGTTCGTGAATTGTGCGTGCGTTTTGTTGTTGCTGTCTCGTGTTGCGCGGCCAATAATTTGGATTATTTCTGTTAATGAACCTCTGTAACCTATGGTTAATGCATGTTCACAAAATGGCCAGTCAAAGCCTTCCTTCGCCATGCCAAGGGCAATGATGATATCAATATCTTCCGGTGAATTTACTTTACGCAGATAAGCTGAAATCTTATCTCGCTCGTTTGGATTGTCATTTACCAAATCGGCAATTTTAAGCAGCTTTCCAGAGCGTTTGCTTTTGACAAATAGCACGCCTGTTTTTTCATCCTGATATTCCAAATCGCCTAAGGCATCCATAATGTGGCCTACCTCTTCATATTTTTCTCTTGATGATTCGGCAGAGTTCACACTCGGAATATGAATGATGGTTTTTTTCTTTTCATCTAAGATTTCTTCCAATGCCGACATTTGTTTGTCGGGCTGCTTTTTGAAATAACGACCTGTGTAAAAGTGGTAGCCAATTCCCAACGATTTTAAAAATTCATAGCCGTTTAACTGTTCATAATAGGTGTAGGTAACTTTTGTGAACTTGGCCTCAATTTCAGGAAGTAATACGGGCACATTGTCGCCTCGAAAATATGAGCCCGTCATGGCGACAATGTGAGCGTTTGATTTTGACATTATGCCCTTCATTACTTCGCCCAACCGATTATCACCATCAGATGAAACGTGGTGAAACTCATCAATGGCAATCAAGGTATCATTCAATTTCTTTTCGTCCAGCCCTTCAAAAGCAAAACGCAACGTGGCATGTGTACAAATCAAAATACTATCGCTGCTTTCTAAGAATTGCAGAAACGTTTTTACTTTGCTTTTGTCTGTGCCTGCCGTGCATAAATTGTATTTGGGGCTTACTGTCCAATCTTCATAAAAGCCAAACTTCTTTAGCTCGGTTGAACTAAATGAAGCACCAATTGATTTTTCAGGAACAGCAATGATGGCTTTTTTAATTCCCTGATTGTTGAGTTTGTCTAAGGCGATAAACATTAACGCTCTTGATTTGCCCGATGCTGGCGGTGCTTTTATCAACAGGTATTGGGCGGTGCGTGCACCATAAGCACGCTCCTGCATTTCACGCATGCCTAGTGCGTTCGTCTTTTTACTCTTACCAGTTTGGCCGTATTCTACTTTTATTAAATCGGGCATATCTTATTTTTTTGACTTCGTCACTGCCTTTTTCTGTTTCTTCTGTTTTTCAAACAACGTCCCTCTTTTGGTCATCTCCTCATACATTTTAAACAAATACTCAAGCCTTTCCGTATCTGATGTAAAGGGCTGAAGGCGGTAACATTGCTCTACGGCTCTGTCAAGTTCTTCATGCGCTTGTTTTAAGCCTTTGGGCATTTTATCTGGGTCGTAAAGTTGAGCCATTGTTTTTTCTGGATGTTTGGCCCGCTCATCCAATATGGCAAACACATACAAATTCAGATTTTCCTTTTGCTTGAGGGTAATGTCAGGAAATGGAAAAGTATTGTAACACAACTTGGCGGAATATCTGTAATCTGTTTTTAGTTTTCCACCAACTGCATCCACCCAAACCATGTGCATATTGGAATGGATAACTCCGAACAGCCAAGGTTGAGCTTCATAGATTGCAAGAGCAGAATCACCCATTATGGTTTCATCATTTAGAAATCCCAAAGGAATATATGTTCTGTTCTCCGAAGAATGTCTTGGAATCAAGATATAATCACCTTCTTGATGTTTATCTTCATCAAAAAAATGTGGTGTTTGAGCTTTTTTCCTAGTTGCTTCTTTGGTGCTTTTTAATCTAAATGTTTTAATTTTTTCAAAACGCTTTGCAAATTGCGGGATTTCATAAGCTTCTTTAACTGTTTTATGGGTTATATGGATACAAAATCTAAGGTGGCCATTTAAGAACTCATGAGCACCAATAAAATTTCTAATAAATTTTTGTGTAATACTGTTATGTAAAATGAGTTCTTGTTTCTCTTTTTCATCTAATAATAAATTCCCATCATCACTAATCTTACTTCCGCTGGTCATTTCAGGCAATCCAGAAATAGAATAACTTCTTCCTACAATGATGGCATCAGTAGAATCGAGAAGATATGCATTGATATTTTTAGCTTCTCTTCTGGAGTTGTTGTTAAATAGATATTTTGGTTTTGCACTTTTGTTTCGCAATCCTACAATAGTAACTGTAACGCCAGCATTACCTTTGGCATTATTTATCCACTTGAAGGATTGGTAGGCAAAATCAATTTCAATCCTTGAACTTAATAATTTCGTCCACAACAATGCAACTTGTTCACCTTGACAAATTGAGTTTGTTGAAACAAAGGCGAGTTTCACGTTTTGACTCTCAATGTATTTTACTCCTTTGTAAAACCAGATAGAGATATAGTCAAGATTTTTGTATCCCTCGAAAGAAGAAAAAACCAAATCCATATCATTTTTCTGCTCTTCTGCCTGTAGACTTTTTCCCAAATAAGGCGGGTTCCCAATAACATAAACTTCATCATCCTTTTCAATCGGGCATACAATTTTCCAATCAACACGTGCAGAGTTTCCCTGCACAATTTTTCCCGCTTGCTTTAAAGGCAAAATAGGTTTGCTCTTTCCGAAGTCAAACAGCATTTCTTCAAATACTTTATTCATTTGATGCTCGGCCAACCAAAGTGAAAGTATGGCCATTTCGTGGGCAAAGTCTTTTATTTCTATGCCATAAAACTGTGTTAGTTGTATTTGTGTGAATTCTAAACCTGGTGAAGGACTGAGGTCAATTATGCGCTGCAGGATTTTTATTTCTAACAAACGAATTTCTTTGTACGCGATAATCAAAAAATTCCCGCTACCGCAGGCAGGGTCAAAAAATTTGATTTTAGAAATCCGGTTAACAAGTTTTCGCAGTTGCGGAATGGTTTTGCTGTTTTCAAATTCTTCGTAAAGTTCGTCTAAAAACAGAGGCTTGATGAGTTTTAGAATGTTTGGAACGCTTGTATAGTGCATTCCCAAATCGCTGCGTTCTTCAGGATCGGATACCGCCTGAATCATTGAACCAAAAATGTCGGGATTGATGTCGCGCCAGTTGAGTTCTCCCAGTTCAACTAGAATTTTTCGTGCCTTAGCGGTAAATACTGGGGAGGCAAATTTCTTACCTCCAAATAAACCGCCATTTACATAAGGGAAAGGGGCAAAGTGCGCAGGAAAACCTTTTGCAGTTTCCGAGTTTAATCGCTCGAAAAGTCTATCAAGAAATACGTTCGTGTCGCTACCGTTTTCGTTGGTGTGTTGGTGGAGTGTGTTAGTAAAGATGCTGTCGCCCTCAAAAATGTCAGTGTCTTCAGCAAAGAAGCAAAACAACAAGCGCGATAAGAATATGTTCAAGTTGTGAACACTTTCTTTTGAGTTGTAAACGTTCGGATTTTGTGTAATGAGCAAATCATAGAGTTGTGCCATTTTGTAGGCTGCATTGCGGTCTGCTTCGTTGTCGTTGGTTGAATGATAGACTTCGCTACCAGCAAGCGGTAAAAAGAAAGCATAATGGCTCGGCAAATCTTTAAGCGGAATGTCTAAGTTCTTGCCAAGCTTTAAATCTTTTGCCACCAAGTTTGTGAAGTCGGTTACTATTGCGAACCGTGGTTGATGCTTTGAGATTCGTTCATCTTTTGCAACAGTCTCAATTGAACTTAAAAGCTTGTCGGCTTTTTCTTGTTTGAAGAACACCTTCTTTTTGTACAATATTTCTCCGTCCGTTTTAGATAGGTTAAAATCTCCATTTTTCAAACGGGTAATAGAAGTCTTAGAAATGCCATATGCCAAAAGCAAGTCAAACAGAAACTCGTCCTTCGAAAACCGCTCGAATATCTGCTTTACGTTATGTTCTATTTCGTGACTGCTCATTCTGTGAAGTTCATTGAATAATCCGTTAATATCGTGAATTTTTCAATTGAGGAATGAGGGTAGGAAACTGATGTTCTAAAGAAAGCAGTTTGGCTGGTTTGTGGCAAGGGCAGGCTGGATATTTTTTTGCGGTGCGGTACTTTCACTTTTGAAATCTCTTTAGGTATTAGATTTTCTTTGATGGCATCTCAATGGTACTTTTCAGGCTCAGCCATTTTATAATAATGGCTTCCTGCATTTGACTTTTCGACATATCCGTCAGAGAGATGAAGTCTTCGTCTTTATTCTTTAGAATAGTGATTTCAGCACCATCAACAATTATTTTTTTATTCTTTGCCATAACAGTCATGTAAGTCAGGTAAATTATCCAAATTTAAACCCATCGAATTCGAGGGGTTTAGTTTGAGATAACAAGCCAATTTACCAAATCAAAATTTCCGCAGTGAGTGTTTCTTCCAGTTTCTTTTGGTCAGTCGAAAATAGTTGGTCGAACACTTGGGCGTCAAATTCGAGTTTTTGCCTCCGCCCACACGCCCAAATCCGGAATCTGAATCCAGATTTGTCCAGTATCAGTTTTTGATTTTAGCTATATTCTTCCAGTTCAGAATCTTCGTTTTTTCAACTTGCCCATCTTTTCCATTGAAGACCAAGTAAGATGACTTCAATTTGGGATTCAATTTTTGCCAATAGCGGATGCCTTTTAGAAAATCCAAGTGAAACGTGGTAGATGACTTGATTTCAATAGGCACAACAGCATCCGACTGGTCGAGCAGCAAATCAATTTCGTTACCAGTTCGGTCGCGCCAGTAAAACAAGTTGCTTCGCAAGCCGCGGTTCAACCTACTTTTCAACAGCTCAATTATCATCAAGTTCTCCATCAAGGCTCCGCGCAGTGGATGGTTCGCCATCTGCTTTTCATTTTCTATTTCAAGCAACGAACTGCAAAGCCCGGTATCATAAAAGTAAAGCTTGGGCATTTGCAAAAGTCGCTTACCAAGATTGTTGTAATACGGTTGCAGTCGAAAGGCAATAAAACTCGCTTCGAGTATGCCCAGCCAGTTGAGTACCGTCTTTTGGTCGATGCCGCAGTCGTTGGCGATGGCGGAGTAATTCAGTTGCTGCCCGGTGCGTGTAGCGCAGATTTTCAAAAACCGCTGAAACAAGGCAAGATTGCTGATGTTTTTTATTTGCCGAACATCACGTTCAACATACGTCAATAAATAATTGGGATAGTAGTCAGTAGGTGCAATGCGTTGCTGGTACAAGCGCGGGTAGCCACCACGGAACAAAAAACCATCAAGCGTTTGTTTGCCGAAGTTTGTATCACGAAGTTCAGTCAAGCTAAACGGCAGTAATTGAATGAAGGCAATGCGGCCCGCCAGCGTTTGCGTAATGGTTTCGAGCAATAATAAATTTTGCGAACCCGTAATCACGAAAAGTCCTGCTTTCTTTTTGTGAGCATCTACCAATTCTTGCAGGTACGATAGCAGTTGAGGTGCACGCTGAATTTCGTCAAAGACAGCGCCATTTTTGTAGGCTGATAGAAATGCGCGAGGGTCGCGGATTGCCAGTAACACCGTATCTTGGTTTTCAAAGCTGACGTACGGCTTTTTTGGAAAGAGTTCTTTCGCTAGGGTGGTCTTTCCAGATTGACGTGGACCGAGCAACCCGACCACGGGAAACTTAGTGGCCAATTGTTTTAGTTTTTGCGAAGCGGCTCTTACTACCATTTTGCAAAGATAATGAATTTGACAAATCCGGAATCAGATTCCGAATTTGTCAAGTACGAATATGCCTTTTTAACCTAAAAACGGCTATTTGTACAGATTTTTAAAAAAATCTACTTCAAGGTTCTTGCAAAAAATATTTATCCCAGATAGCCAGCGCTGGCTTTGGTTGAAACGGAGTATCGACCATTCCAATCGTGGTAAACAAGAAAATATTAGATGGCGCAGCCGGTTCTTCTTTTTTACTACAAGCAAATAGAATAAGAAGACTTAATGGGAAAGTACTTTTTAACATGGTGGTAATAGCCATCGAAATCGGTTACGTTAAAATCAGATGGTTTGTTCAGTACTAGTCAACAAAATGATTAACTTGTCTCATAAAATTAAAAAGAAAAATGGCACAAGGTTTATTGATTGACATGGATGGTGTGATTTATGGTGGTGATACGATGATTGCAGGCGCAGATACATTCATCAATCGGTTGCTAAAAGATAACATTCCCTTCATGTTCATGACCAACAACAGTCAGCGCACGCGCATTGATGCCGTGCGCAAGTTGGCCAAGATGGGTATAAAAGTAAGCGAAGAGCACGTGTACACCAGCGCCATGGCAACAGGCAAATTTTTGGCCAGTCAAATTCCTGGCGGCACTGCGTTTGTGTTGGGCGAAGGTGGTTTGATTTCCAGTTTGCACGAAAATGGAATTTCGTTGGTGAATTCAGATCCTGATTTTGTGGTGTTGGGCGAAGGAAGAAATTTTACATTGGAGATGGTACAAAAATCGGTGGACATGATTTTGGCAGGTGCCAAATTTGTGATCACCAACCGCGACCCATCTCCTAAGAAAATGGGCTGGGATAATTTGGGCATAGCTGCCACCAGCGCCATGATTGAGGAAGCCACCGGCATCAAGGCATTTGTGGTGGGCAAGCCAAGCCCTGTGATGATGCGATCGGCACGCAAAGCATTGGCTTTGGAAACAGCCGAGACCACCATTATTGGCGATACGATGGACACCGACATCCGCGGAGGCGTGCAGATGGGCTACAAAACGATTTTGGTGTTGAGCGGTGTGACGAAAAGAGAAAATTTATCGCGCTTTGCTTTCAAACCTGATTTGGTGGTGGATTCTGTTAGCGATATTAAGTTGCCATTGATTTGGTGGTAGTTTTTTGTCTTAGTTAAATGCATTATTTTTAAGATTAAGATGTTAAAATGATTATGAAAGAAGCCATAGCCCTACGAAGAGAAACAAAAAAGTACATCGACCAAGCGGATGTTAAAACCATCAAAATGATTCATGCACTTTTAGAAGCTGAAAAGGAGAGTGATTGGTATGACGATCTTAGTGAAGGTGCGCGTACTTCTATTGAAAGAGGTTTAAAGGATGAAAAGGCGGGAAGGACAACACCTCATGAAGTTGTTATGAAACGTTATCAAAAATGGAGATTAAAATAATCTGGTCTGATAAGTCAATAAAGAAATTTTATGACAATTGTTCTCCTTTCATTTTGGAATGTGAAGCAGGATACATTAAAAATTAAATATCAATAAAACTTAAACACTTATGAAAAGAACAGCATCCGCGCACTGGGAAGGAGATTTGAAAACCGGAAAAGGACACATCACTTCGCAAAGCACTGTCCTCAACAACACACAGTTTTCATTTAAAACACGATTTGAAGACGGCATCGGCACTAATCCTGAAGAGTTATTGGCTGCCGCTCACGCTGGCTGCTTTACCATGGCAGTAGGTGCGGCACTTACACAAGTCGGCACTCCTGCTACTTCGCTCGATACCATGGCAACTCTCAATTTGGAAGGATTAGATATTACTGGTATACATCTTTCCATTAAAGGAAAAGTGCCGGGTATTACCGCTGCTCAATTTGAAGAAGTGACCAAAGGCGCAGAGAAAAATTGCATCATTTCAAAAGCATTGAAAGTGGCGATCAGCTCGGATGCTGAATTGTTGTAGCGATTTCTAGATTGATAAGAACTTCACGGACTCAGGCAATCACTTTGTAATGTTCGTGAAGTTCTTCTACCAAATGAAGAACGTGTTCTTTTAACTCTTCGGGGCTTTCTATTTCTACCGCTCGGCCGTACGATAGCAACCAGCGCGCCATCATGTTCAAGTCGGCCGTCAAAAATTTCATGCGCACACGGCCTTCTGCTTTTTCTTCTGACACATACCCAAAATAGTGACGTGAGTTTTGCACGAATTGTGCGGCTTCCATCTCAAAGCTAACCTCAGCCGATTTCATTTCTGTGTTCGTTTGTTGCAAGCTGTTGAGGTACTCTTGCAAGGTGGAGATACTGCGAGGTGCAAAAACCGTTTCCGTTGTTTTTAAGTGGCTGATGCGGTCGGTGCGGAAATCGCGAAAACCATTGCGCAGCCGGCACCACGCAATCAAATGCCACGCGGCACTGTAATAAAATAAACCGATGGGCTCCACCTCGCGTGTGGTGTGCTCGCTTTGGTTGTTGAGGTATTGAAATTGCACCACCTTCTTTTGTGCAACGACCTTTTGCAAGTCAGACAAATGGTTGCCGGCCTGGGCGGGCAACTGCATGTGCGGTTTTAGTACTTCGATGTGCGCTTGCAAATTTTCCAAGTGATCTTTTTGTGCTTCGTTGAGCACGGCCTTCACTTTCATCAACGCATTTTCAAATGCCGTGCGCACCGAGTGATCCGTCATGCGCTCGACCAACTTTCCAGCCATCATCATGGCGCTGGCTTCATCTTGCGTGAACATGACGGGCGGCAAATGAAAACCATCTACAATAAAATAACCCGTGCCTGCCTCCGAGCCAATGGGCACACCTGCTTCCATCAGTGCCTTCACATCGCGGTACACGGTGCGCAAACTGATTTCGAACCGATGGGCAATCTCCTCTGCTTTTACAATGCGCTTGGTTTGCAGTTGAATGAGAATGGCAGTAAGGCGATCGATGCGGTTCATGTGTGAAAGTTAACAAGAAGACGGGAGGTGGGCAAAGACCGGATACAAAAAAGCACAATTGCCTTCATGTTAAGAATGGGAATTTGTAGGTTTGAGGGCTACGTAAATGCAATAGTTGGCCGTCATTGTAAAAAGACACCGTACAAAAATTGACAATGGAGTTGAATCCGAAAACATATGAGCCGACTACCAAATTGAAAGAATTTGTCAAACGGTATTGGACATTAGACGGTGAGAAAGAAAATATACCTCTCAAAAACACCATCATACCAGACGGCACGATGAAATTGATTTTTCATTATGGAGAAACCTACAAACATCATTCACAAAATGGCGAGATAACAATTTTACCAAAATGCTTTCTAATTGGACAATTGACAAAGCCCTATGTGATTGAGCCCATAGGAGTAACAGGTAGTTTTGTTGTGCAATTCAAACCAAATGGATTTTTACCGTTTACATCAATCCCAATCAAAGAAATGGAAAACACTGCGGTGCCATTGACCATCTTGTATGGAGCAGAAGGCGTAAATCTTAGCAATCAAATCTTAAACGCAAACTCTACATCTGAAAGAATTAATCTTATCGAGACCTTTCTTTTAAAAAAATTAGCTGATAAACGCATAATCGACAAAATCGTAACATCAACAATTGAAACCATCTTCAGCACAAATGGACAGTTCTCGGTGAATGAATTTTCAAAGAGCAATAACATAAACCGAAGACAATTAGCTCGGAAATTTTCTTCAGCCATTGGGTTAAGTCCAAAACAATTAGCAAAAACAATTAGAATTCAGGCAACATTGAAAGTATTACTGAATGAACAGATTACAAGCCTAACTGACTTGGCTTATGAAAACGAATATTTTGACCAAGCACATTTTATTAAAGAATTTAAGGAATTTACAGGATTGACACCGAAGGAGTTTTTCGGAGACGACCTAAAAATGTCTTTGATTTTTGACAAAAAATAAGATTGTCCCATTTTTACAATTTTGCCGTTTGGATTGATTCTTCCTTTGCATCGCAACAGTGCAAAAAACTTAAAAATCACATTAAAATGGCAAATGTAAATCCAGTTGGTTGGTTTGACCTACATGTAGCAAACTTAGACCGAGCAAAAAAATTCTACGAAACAGTTTTCAATGTAAAACTTACTGACCTTCCTATTGAGTGGGGCAAGCAATCGCTTTTCCCTTTTAACCACGAAAGCCCAAACATTTCAGGTGCATTGGTTGAAAAAGTAGATTTTGTACCAGCTAGCAACAATACGGTTATTTATTTTGAAACCGAAGACAACATAACAGAGGAACAAAGAGTTGAAAAAGCTGGTGGAAAAGTTGTGCAACCTAAAATGAATATTGGTGAATTCGGTTTCATCTCCATTTTTATTGATACAGAAGGCAATACGGTAGGACTTCATTCTCGCAAGTAGTCTTCAGACCTGGCTAACATTTTTGACATTCTGAGTAAAAAAAAACCAATTAAGAATAAAAATATGAGCAATAAATTCTTTCATATAATCCTGCTTTTGTCCTTCACTTTTTTTCAAGCTAAATCGCAAGAAAAGGCAATATCAAAAAATGCAAGTGGCAACCCGGTAGGTTGGTTTGATGTTAACGTAGGAAACTTAGACCGAGCAAAGAGATTCTACGAAACAGTTTTCAATGTAAAACTAACTGACGCTCCCATGGAATGGGGGAAGCAATCATTTTTCCCTTTCAATCCCCAAAGCCCCAACATTTCAGGTGCTTTGGTAGAGAAAAAAGAATATCAGCCAAGTAGCAATAATACAGTTATCTATTTTGAAACCGAAGATATCATTGCAGAAGAACAAAGAATTGAAAAGGCTGGCGGAAAAGTTGTGCAATCTAAAATGAATATTGGTGAGTTTGGCTTTATCTCTATATTCATTGACACAGAAGGCAATACAGTAGGGCTTCACTCGCGTAAATAATTTTCATTTATGACCTACGACACAAACCTTGCTGATAGAGTTAGAGAATATCTTGCTGAAATACCTGGCATAGACATTGATGAAAAAGAAATGTTCAATGTTTTAAACTTTATGGTAAATGGAAAGACTTGTGTTTGTGTAAGTGGTGAAAATTTAATGTTGCGTTTTGACCCAAGCCGACAAGAAGAACTTTCGGAAAAAGATGGTTATGAGACAATGTTGATGAAAGGTAAAGAATACAAAGGTTATTGCTATATAAACCCAGACGGGTTTAAAGACAGAAAAGACTTTGAATTTTTCTTAAACTTATGCCTTGACTATAACAAAGTCGCCAAGTCATCAAAGGAACGAAAGACGAAATAAAACAAAGAACGGCTAAAAGCGGTTTTCCGTCAGGCGGGGTTCAGTGCTTCGTCTGATGCTTCTTGGTGTATTTGAGCTTTGTTACTTCGTATCAAGTGGGTACCAAAAATCTCGCCCGCACGCAAGGCCGCAAAACTTTACTGATCCCCTATCTCTACCACCTAATCAATGCTGAGGCCCACGTAAAGCCACTGCCAAAGGCAGCTAAGCAAACGATGTTGCCTTCTTGAAGTTTTCCTTCGGCCCAGGCTTCGCTTAAAGCAATGGGAATGGAACCTGCCGTGGTGTTTCCGTAGCGCATAATGTTGTTGTACACTTGGTCATCGCGCAACGCAAGTTTTTCTTGTATGTATTGGCTGATGCGCAAGTTGGCTTGGTGTGGCACGAGCAAATCAATTTGTTCTTTGGTCATGTTGTTTTTGGTGAGTGCCTCGTTGATCACTTCCATAAAACGCACCACCGCATGTTTAAAAACTTGGTTGCCATTCATCACCACTTTAAATCCCGTAGTATCTAAAAATTGTTCGGCCTGCCGCTCAGCATGTGGGCGGCTGCTGCCGGGGTCTTTTACATAAAGTTCTTCAGCAAAACGCCCATCGGCATGTAAATGCGTAGATAAGATGCCCGGCTTATCGCTCGCCTGTAAAATGGCCGCGCCTGCGCCATCACCAAAAATCACTGCCGTGTTTCTTCCACGGGTGGTAATGTCAAGTGCCGTAGATTGGATTTCGCCACCCACTACCAATATGGTTTTGTACATACCCGTTTTTATAAATTGATCGGCCACCGATAGTGCATAGATAAAACCCGAGCACGCATTTTTAATTTCAATGGCACCGATGCCTTCCAAGCCTAGTTCGCGTTGCATCAGCACGCCCGAACCAGGGAAGTAATAATCGCTGGTGATGCTGGCGAACACAATAAACTCCACATCTTTTTCGGTGAGGTTGGCGCGCTGCAAGGCCATGCGCGCGGCCTTTGCGCCCATGTTGCCAACGGTATCTACGGCAGGGTCAATCCATCTGCGCTCTTTAATGCCGGTGCGTTCCACAATCCACGCATCGTTGGTCTCCATTAAGGTAGAAAGATATTCGTTGGTGATTACAGTATCAGGCACATGGTGGCCAAGGCCAACAATTTTGGAATGGGGCATAGCAGCTTTTTTTGTGGCTGCTAAATTAAGGAATTGTTACCTAATGAGTGTTAGTTTACGAGTCCAAAAGTTTAAAGCTCTTGGGTTAGATTGGCTAGGCCATAAACCAAGAACTTTAAACCCTGAACTTCAAACCTTTAGCGCTTCACCAGCCCCTTCGAATTATCATTTGAGTGACGGTCAATCAGTTTGTGCAGTGGGTCGATGCCTGCCTTACGTGGTTTTGATTTCACCAAAATCTTGAACTCATTTTCTTTCTTGGTGATTTTGTGTTTTTTCAAATACAACAGACTGTCTTGGCCCGCTTTGTTTTTTCCATATATGCCAACGTCAATCCAATCGTTGATGGCCAGTGGTGTTTCAAGGCCCGTGCTATCGGCACGTAATTTTTCGGCCGAGGTGTAAAGAGTAACTTCAAATTCATCTTTACCTTTTTCTTTGTAGAAGGCTGAGTCGGTTTTGTTCTCAAATAGCGTTATAGTCTCAAACATATCTTTGATGATATACTTCATACTATCAGGCGTGACTTTTCTAATCTCTTTGAGTAAATCAGCCGAAGTGGGGTAAGGCGCATCTTTAAATCGCCATGTTTCATTAAATCTTCTGAAGGCAGCATTCACACTGTCTTCGCCAATGTAATCTTGCAATGCATAGAAGGCAAGCGAAGCTTTGTTATAATGTATGTAGCCTTGGCCTTCTACTAACTCTAACGGTTGCTCTTTTTTACTTTCACCGGCACGGCCTGATAGGTAACGATCCAATTCATATTTTAAGTACCGTTCTAAAATTTCAGGAGTAAACTTATGTTTCAATACCATTAGCGCAGAATATTGTGACATACTTTCGCTAAGCATCGCATTGCCCTTTACACCTGCCTCCATTACTTGGTGACCCCACCACTGATGAGCAACTTCGTGGGCGGTTACATAGTACACATAATCAATGTCCTTATCGGGATCGTCAATTTTGGCAATGAAGCCGATGCCCTCACTAAAAGGAATGGTATTGGCAAACGACTGGGCAAAGGAGGAATAGCGAGGAAACTCCATGATGCGTACCTGACGATATTGGTAAGGGCTGAAATTTTTTGAGTAATATGCGAGAGCATCTTTCATACCTTCCATCATTTTGTCAATGTTATACTCATGGCCTTTGTGATGGTAAACTTCCAAGTTGATGTCATTCCATTTATCGCGCTTTACTTCATACCGAGCCGAAATAATGGAGAAAAAGTTGCACATGGGTGCATCCATTTTGTATTGGAAATATTTACGGTTGCCCTCGTCCCAACTCTTTTGAAGGTAGCCCGGTGCAATCGCGATTTGGTCTTTGTCGGTGCTGAGTACAATTTCAAAAGTCACGTGGTCGGCATCATCCCCAAACAAACTTTGCGATAGTCCGCGTGGGTCGTTGCGCTCCATCATCCGTTCCTTGGCGGGAAGTTTCTTTTCTTTGCGGTCGTTGTCATCGCTCATTTCATAGTCTTCATTATAACCCAGTGTGGGGAAGTATAAATTATTGAAGAAGGTGCCGTTGTAAATCACGTCTGTGTTAGATGAATTGGTATCCGTAAATCCATTGGTTTTGAAAACGGTTTTAAAATCCATACGAACGCTATCGCCAGGTTGTAGTGGTTCACTCAATTGGTAAATCGTGTACTTGAACTTATCAAACTTTTCCTTTACACCGTTTTTTTTATTGAACTCCAACTTTTCCAATTTAATTAAGCTAGAGGCATTTTGTTGAATATGAATATCCGAAATAGGTGCGTTTGTTTTATTCTTAAGAATGAAATAGCCTTCTGCTGTGAAATCGCGCGAAACAGGAAAGACATCTACTTTTAAATTGATTTCTGTAATGCGCGGTTGGGGAACAAACTCAAACTTTTTTAGTGTCTTTTCATAATCCACTTGCAAGCCTTCACGCTCGTCTTTGTTGGTATATTCGTTTAGTACATTCGTGTTGTAAAAAATATAGAACCCTGTAGAAACAAAAGCGGCCACCGCACAGATAATCATGGCCACCAATGATCGAGACAAACGAAGCTTACCTGCTTTCCAACGCATGTTAATCACATCTTCCGAACCGCGCGAAGAAAAAATAACGGCTATCGCGAAAAGAAACACAACGAAAGCAAACCAATAAATCTGAAACCAACTGAAGGGTGTTACAAAGTGTCCGTATACATTCATATCAGAATAAGTACCCAAGCTACCATTACCAAATTGAAAAAGTGGATGCTCTAACCCTAACTGGCTAAAGAAAGAAGTCAAGATGAAAAAAACAATGGTTACGGCAAATCCTAAAAACTTATTATTAACCATGACTTGAATAAACATGGATAGCAGTGTGAATAATACCAACAAAGCTAATGTCTCAGTATACATTGTACTTAGGTAAAGCCCAATCTCAAAGTTGTAATACCCATATGCAGCTTGTATAAAAATCCCGGTAACAATCAATACAGCGATTAAAACAATATATACAAGTAAGAGCCCTAAGAACTTTGAAATTAAACCTATAAAATCTGGAATGGGCATGGCATCTAAGATGAGATTTAGATTAACGGATCTTTCTTTCCACACCAACTCACCTGAATAAAGAACTGCTATAATGATGAAGAATAATGTAAAGCTGGATAGCAAACCTAATATTGTATACGTGGTAGGGTACGAACTCGTGCCAAATAATTGATTGAGATTAAACGAATTGGCAATCAAGAGCAGCATCCCTGCTATTACTATCCCAATAAATGGAACCTCCTTAAAGACCATTTTAAAATAGAACAGAGTAAGTTTTACTAACTGCCCAAAGTGAGTGGAGAAATTGCTGAATTGATGAGCCAAAGGAATTTTTGTTTCCTCGGGCTTAATTCTTGCCATGTTATCTTTAGCTAATTTAGTTTTGAAAATAGAGCTGCGAACTACGTTGAAACTAAATGCAAAATGATTGATTGCTAGAATCAAAATCCCTGCCCCAATCCAAAGCAGTCGATTATAGAGGATGTATCCCTCTAAGGGGATTTGTAATGTGTTTCGCTCGCCAGGTGTCCAGTACTGGGTATGATAACTAAATGCACGTATTCCGAATGGGTCAAGTAAAGAAGCAATTTCTTTATGCTCCAGATCACTTAATAATGAACTAGTTCCGCTATAAAGAACAATCAATAAAATCCCTTGCATGTAAATGACAATGGATTTCCTCGATAGCGCACCGCTCGTGAAGAAAATAGCCCCTGTAAAAAACATATTCGGAACTACAAAAATTAGGAACGGCTGCCAGTAAGAAATTAAGTTAAAGGGAAGCATTCGTTCAGCTTCGCGGGTCGGCCAAAGATCGCCAATCATAAAACCTAAAGGCAAACTAGCAGCAACTAGTAGAAGAACAACAAATGAACCCCAATAGCGGCCCATTAGATAATGAAACTTTTTAATAGGAGTACTAAAAAGTATGGCCTCGGTATTGTGTTCAAAATCGCGAAGTACGGCTACTCCCATGATGGCAGACGAAATCAATGTCATGATGTAACTCATAATCACAATCATTTGTCCTATTACAAAGGGTGCATTCTCTTTTACCTGACCTGCTCCACCACCTATCTGTACGATGTCGGTTGTAACAGCAAGAAGGCACATGAGAAACATGAGGGCGAAGTAAATGTAGTTAGCCGCACGGGCTTTGCGATACTTTAACTCAAAGAGAAATATATTTTTAAACATATTGCAGTATTCTAGTTATTGGGAATTGGATACTTACGTGCCTGATAGTAGGATTAAGCAATTACTTCTTTTTTTGCGTTTCCGAAAATATGGGTGAAGTACACATCTTCTAAATCTGCTGGCACACGCTCAAAACTTTCATCGGGCTGCTCATCATTCAGTACCGAAATTACCGGACGTCCACCAATTAACCGTTCCGAAATAATATTGAACTTACCGCGATACGAATCTAATTCTGCTTTTACAATGCTCTTTTTCCAAACCTTGCCTTCTACTTCGGCAATGGCATCCATTGGGCTGCCTTTGTAAAGTACTTGGCCTTTGTTAATAATAGCCATATCGGTGCAAAGTTCTTTTACATCTTCAACAATATGGGTAGAAAGAATCACGATAGTATTTTCTCCAATCTCAGAAAGCAGATTCAAAAACCGATTTCGTTCAGCAGGATCTAACCCTGCAGTAGGTTCATCAACGATAATCAATTTCGGATTGGCTATCAATGCTTGTGCGATACCAAAGCGTTGCTTCATACCACCAGAGTATCCTCCCAAGTTTTTGTTTCGGGCTTGCCATAGATTTGTTTTTTGCAGAAGTGCTTCTACCAACCCTTTTCGTTCTCCTTTATTGCTGATACCTTTGAGTACTGCGAGATGGTCCAATAATGTAACCGCATCAATTTTTGGATATACTCCAAACTCTTGCGGCAAGTAACCAAGTATTTTCCTTACCTCTTCTTTTTGCGTGAGTACATTGAGATTGCCCAATTGAATCGAGCCACTATCTGCCTCTTGCAGTGTGGCAATCGTACGCATGAGCGATGACTTGCCCGCACCGTTAGGGCCGAGGAGCCCAAACATGCCTTGGTTGATGGTGAGCGATACATCTTTCAATGCTTGCACTCCGTTGGAGTACGTTTTGCTGAGGTTTTGAATGATCAGTTGCATAGTAATAGAGTGGGGGTTGATTTTAATTTGTGTTAGACGGGTTTGTTACCAGATTGTTTTTATTGGCCTCAAATTCAGTGATGTGTTTTGTAAAGAGGAGTTTAAAAGTTTAGAAAGTTAAACTGAAGGTAGTTCTAAAAAAAAGATTGTTACTAGTTTTTTCAAATTGATATGCCCCATGCCGATAGAAGACCGCGGCACCCAACCCAAAATAGGCAATGTTGACGTACTTAAATCGAAGTAAGTTATTGAAACCTGTGCCCGATTCGAAATACCCTTTGTCGTATGTCTGTAAAGAAAGTGACGTGCTTTGGTGTGCGCTCGCATTCTCTAATTTTCCAATGCCTGCGTTGTGATAAATCACCCATTCTGGTTTGCTGTAGCGGTTAGCGTAAAATACATTTCCAAAATTGTGGTTGAAGAAAATACTGCTATACTGAGAGGCGGTAAACTCATACAAACCCATGGTTTGAAAATATTCATCAATGAAAAGCCCTTCCACTTGTTTTGCGCCACGGCCGGTAAACAATTTTCCATAAGGGGCAACTCCCTCTACCCAGCCGGCATGAATAGACAAACGTGTTTTGCCTTTTGGCCGATGTTTGATCTGAAAGCGCGAAGAAAGCTCAAAGCGTTGGTAAGTGAAATTTTGTGCTTCAAAGAGATTGACACTGCGTGCATAGTTGATTGCAATCATCGGCCACTCTCTGCCCAACAACACTTTTTTACCTGCCAGTTGCATGTAGTTTTCACTGCCTGCGTAGCGAAGCGTGCCGCCTACTTCTGCAATTGAAAATTGATTAAGTGATTCACCCTTCAGCAGAAGGGTGTAATCATACGTGGGTTGAATAGTATTCTTTGAGATAAAACCCATTGCATGTAGTTGCGGAAAAAGTCGATAGCTAACCTCTGCACGATAGGCTTCGATGCGATCGTATTGCGAACTCGCCAATCTACGCAAGCCTTCGTTTGGGTTGGTGAAGTCGCGCTGCAGATTAGCGGTTGAGTAGCCCGTTTCATAAATATCGTTGAAGTACTGCAATGAAATTGCGAAGTCTTTGTTCGGATTGATGTTGAACCGCATTTCGCCACCGTACTTCCATTGCTGATCTTTAAATCCATAAGCAGCATAGCCACCTAATCGTAGCCATTTCGAAAATCGATTGTTTGTGTAAAGCCCTCCACCCAAACGAAACCCTTCGTATTGATTGATGCGCATCAAGCGGGTCAGGTCAAATTCAAATGCACCCAGGGGGATAGCATTGGTGGCCAAGGCTTCTATACCTTTGTCAAACCAAGCAAATTTTTTCATCACTGAATCAATCGTTACATAGGTTTTGCTTTCCTTGTTATCCAATGGTGTGATTCTATATTTTTCTAAATTGGCTTGATTGATGGCCGCAGCGGGGGGCGATAAATCTACTTTAATATCTCCAAATTCAGATTTGTTAAGGGGCAAATTGATTTGAATGTCTCTTAAAAAGCTTCGGTGTTGCGCTACTACATGACTTCCGAACGCACCAAAATTGTAGAAATCGATATCGGTGTTCAGTTGCACCGGAAACCATTTGCCATCCACTCGCTCGTAGTTTTGTTGTATGCGAATTCCCGTTAAGGCGAGTGAATCGGAGGATGCTGCGATGATATTTTTGATTGCGTACCCGTTGGTGCTGATGGAAACCATTCCTTTCAAGCCAGTGATCAATTTTCCTTTGCGCGGTTCGTATTGAATTACGTAGACGGTATCGTTTTCGAAAAACGTAGTATCGGTCAAATAAAAATCGTAGCGGTCTTCTGAGTGTTTGCTGATGGGATTCAGGAAGTCTTTTCCCAACAAAGAAATTTTATCATTGTAAAACGAAAACGGTTGATAGTCGGTGGCCACATTGGCGAACAGCGGGCTTTTAAATCCAGATGCCTTGAAGCCAATCAGTGTTTCTTTTTGTCGATTGGGGTTCATCACTTTTTTTTCGGTGACAGATTCTGTCATAAAAAAATGCAATCGACTGCTCAGGCTGTCCCACTCTAACAAATCTTTTTCGCTTTTTGTCTTCGTCCCCGATATGCTTCTCAAACTGTCTGACTTCCGTTTGTATTTTCCGCTCAATTCCGTAGGCTTGATGATAAATTTATTGTAGGAGAAATAGTGGTAGCTATTCAAATTCTCCGGATCGTTTTGCTTTTTGTTTTTTACAGCTTGGCGAATAATGCGAAAGGCCGGATTTTCCCCTGCCTTGATGACCACTTCGCCCAGCACCAAGTTGCTGGCCTTCAACCGAATGATTTTAGTGGTTTTAAAATAAGAGATGGGTAGCTTTATTTTCTGATAGCTTACGTGCGAGATGGTAATAAATTGGGAATAGCCTGCGGGCACGGGTAATTTGAAATTTCCTTCAATGTCGGTGGTTGTTCCGTGCATGCCATCGGCCAAAATCACATTGGCAAAGGCAATGGGTTCTAGTTTTAGGCTGTCAATAATTCTACCGGAAATGGTTTGTGAAAACGAGGAAAATGAAACGAACAAGCTTAAGATAAAAGACAGCTTTTTGAACATAGAAGACAGTTTGATGATGAGTTGCGTTGGCTGTAAATAAATTACAGGTTCAGACGATAAACTCACTATAAGGTTACAAAAGTAGTAACGCTTTTCGGCTTGTTTACCTTTTTGCTACCGATCTAACCAATCCTTAAACTCTTGCACCCGTTCGCGGGCCACAATTACATCACTATCGTCTGTGGTTTTAAGGATCAGTTTTAACCGCGAGTTGGTGTAAGTGATCATATCTTGAATGGACGATACCCCGACCAAATATTTTCGATTGATGCGAAAGTAATGTTGCGGATCTACGAGACTGTCGAGTTGTTCTAAGGTGAAATCTAAAATGTGTTTGCGCCCGTCTTTCGTGTGCGCAAAAGTTGTTTTTTCCAAGCTGTAAAAGAATAAGACATCGGTGGTCTCAATCGATTTTAAATGCTCACCTACTTTTACGACAAAACGTTCCTTGTATTTTTTGGTGAGCATTTGCATGGCGTACTGAATGCTTTCCATCATTTTAGCTTGAGGGGCAGGCGTTGTCAAGTGTTTAAGTTTATCTAACGCAGCTTTCAAATCGACCTCATCTACCGGTTTTAAAATATAATCGATGCTGTTGACTTTAAAAGCTTTGAGGGCGTACTCGTTGTAGGCAGTGGTAAAAATAATGGGAGACTTTACTTCTGTATAATCAAAAATTTCAAAGCTCAAGCCATCGGCTAGCTGAATGTCCATAAACACCAAATCAGGCTGCGGGTTATTTTGAAACCATGGCACAGAGCGCTTAACGGAATCAATAACTCCTACGATGAAGGAATCTGGTTGTAATTGCTTCACTAATTTGCTTAATCGCTCAGCGGCTAAGGGTTCGTCTTCTATAATGAGGATGTTCATCAATGGTGATAGGTTTAGGTAGCCAAAATGATTGGCAGCTCAACTTTAAACATCGAATCAAGTTCAGCGATGGTTACTTCCTTGTCCGTCAAAAACGCATATCGTTTTTTTATATTCTCTAAACCCAGTCCCGATGATTCCTCGGTGATAATTGTTTTCCGTTGTAGATTGTTCTCTACTACGATATAGTTATTTTGGAAATAGACCCGAATCGTTAAGGGCTGCTCTTCAGCAATCACATTATGCTTGATAGCGTTCTCAATCAACATTTGGAGGGCCAAGGGTGCTACTTGGCCTTGCTTATTTTCTAACTGAATATCCAACCTTAATTTAGCACCGAACCGAATCTGCTGAAGGAACAAATAGGAATCTAAAAATTTAACTTCTTCTTCTAATGGAACCAGTTCTTTTTCGTGCGTATCCAATACATATCGGTATACTTCAGAAAGTTGTTTGATAAACTTTGCAGCTTTGTCGGGGTCTTCATATACCAAATTGGTTAAGGCATTTAAGCTATTAAATAGAAAATGCGGGTTTACTTGATTCTTTAAACTGTCGTATTGTGCCTTTACACTTTCTTTTTGCAATCGTTCGGTATCTACTGCGGCTGCTCGCCAGGCAATTAAAAATCCTCGACCATGTAGGAAGAGCGAAATAAAAAAAGTGATGATGAGTGAAGAGGATACGATTTCAAGATAACTATCAAAACGGAAATTAAACGAGACCTCCCAACTTTTGGAAATCAGAAGGACGATACCCACCGTGTAAGCAACGGTGGCAATCACTCCTACAATCAATCGCTTAACCGGAAACTTTACCCATGATATTTTTTTACTGATCTGTTCTGTCAACTCCCCGTTACCAATCCATAAAAAAACCCACAGCAGCGTAGAAAAAAAAGTGACCCACGCGTATTTAGGTAGATTGGAGTGGCACCCCGTGCAGGTAAAGTAGGTGGTTGAAGCCGACCCTACCAAAGAGATGACAACTACAATGAGGTAGCCTTTTATTTTAGAGAAACTCATGATGTAAATATAGCATTAGGGCGTGGGAATTAGGTAGGGCGTTAGGACTTAGGTGGTAGAACTTATTTACCCAAGTCCTAATGCCTAATTACTGACATTGTTTCAGCAATCCCTCTGTCATTCCTTTGCCCCAACGCGGTGCCAGCAAATTTTCAGATTTGAAGGCGCTAAATTTTTCCAATGATTTTTTTGCGGTCTCGCAAGCCTCTGATGTAGAAGAGCCCAGAAATCGTGCAGTGCCCATCTGCATCTGTGCCATGAAAGCAAGTGCACGAGGATTTTCAGGATTCATGCCCACGGCCTTGCCAAATAGCTGAAAAGCCATCCCCGAGTATTGTTGTCCGCGCGTGGCAGGATCAACCGTTACCCGGATCATGTGCACAAAACCTTCAAGAGCCACCAATTCCGATTCGTTGCCATTGATTTTCTTTCCACTTTCAATGGCGGACAAGGCTTTATCTAAATAGCCATCTTTTTTGACTGACTCCTTTTCTTTGTTGGCCAGCATCACCCAACCAAAAGCGCTGTAGTAATACGGTTCCCATTTTGTTTTTTCTGCAGATGCGATTCGTTCAAAAGCATTCACTGCCTCTTGATATTGTTCTGGCGTTTCGGCATTATATACCGCCTCAATGTGTTTGCTCATCTGCTCGATGTATTTGTTATCGGTAGCGAATGTGCTTGTTGAAAAAAGTAGGGCAAAAAGGAAGATGATTGTTTTCATGGTTTTAATTGTTTAAGTGAAAGGGGATTATTGATACTGGATTTTTGACTCTGACTTCTATTTTCCTTATAAATTTGGCAACTGCCCGATGGATTTATTCTTTGAAATTGTAATGAATACTCCGACAAATAAAAACTGATCGGCTGCCTGCCTTGTAGCGCGACTGGCATACACACCATTTGCATCAGGGGTGCTGGCATATTGGTATCCGAAAATGTTATCGTGGCCTAATAGATTGGTGCAGGAAAAGTAGAAGATCAAATTGGGTTTAGGTAAGTACGCAATGTTCAAACTCAAATCTTGGTAAGAAGGCGTTCGGTCGCTGTTGAATTTATCGTTGTTTGGATTGTAGTAAGGTCTACCACTGGTGAAACTATATGTCATGCCTGCTTGCATCTTCAAAGCAGAAATAAAATGTTTGTACACCACCGATAAATTATGTTGCGAACCAAAACTAGGGGTAGCGGCCAATGGAAAATTCAGGTAATCGCGCTCCGTATCTAAGAAAGAATAAGATACCCAATAATCTACGTCTTTAAATGTTTGATTGTCGCGCCAAAACAACTCAATGCCTCGCGCATAACCATTGCCGGCATTGTTTAATTGGTTTGCATCGAAATTGATATATTTCACCAAATCAAAATAGCGTTTGTAATATGCTTCCACCCGAAATGTTTTTCGGTCGGTAATTACTTGATAGTTTAAAATAAAATGTTCTGCTTTTTCGGGATTGAGTTGTGTGTTGGTGCGCATGTACTGATTTTTGGCTGCCTGCCGAAACAGACCATACGCGAATGAAAACTGACCCTTGCTTCCCGGCTTGTAGGCCATAGAGAATCGCGGATCAATACTCCACTGATTGATTAAATTGTTTTGTTCGGTACGCGCTCCTGCTTTCAACACGATGTGTTTGTTGAAGATATATTCTGCTTCTACAAAGCTGGCAGCCAATCGCTCGCGGAAACCAATTTGTTCAGATAAACCCGAGGTGTTATTGATACGAAATGCATCGTACAAACGATCGTAGTATTCGGCCCCCATGCGCACATCCAGTTTTTCATTGGGAGAGTTTTCAAAAACCACTTTCGCGTGAATGCCTTTTTCGGTTTCCCCCACAGGCACTCCTTCTACTGTTAAATTGTTTTGATTGAAGGTGTAAGATGTACCTCCACGCATACTCCATGTTTTACCAAGCGCGTGCGAGTAGGCTACGTTTCCATAGTTGTAGTTATTGGTTAAATCCAATCGTTGTTTGATACTAGCATCTACAATATCATGATTGAACAGTGCGAAGGAAGAGCGATTAAAATTTCCAAACACTTTCAGCATACCGTCTTTGCCTACTTGCTGGCGAAATGCTGCGCTTCCTTCCATGGACACCGGTGCTTCAATCCAATCAATGCGTTGGCTGATTAAGCCCATGTACGGCTGTAAATTTGTATACCCAATTTTTCCTGAAGCCGAGCCACGATTCCAAACTTGCGTATGTGCCACATCGGCACCAACTGATAAAATGCCAATATCGGTTTGGTTCATCTCCGCTTTATCGCGGGAGTTTAAAACCAAAGCAGATGACAACGCTTGGCCATACTCGGCAGAATAACCGCCTGTGCTAAAACTGGTGCCTTTGAACATGAAGGGAAGAAACCGTCCACGAGAAGGGGTGTTGGGTGCAGCCGGACCATAGGCATCCAGCACGACTAAGCCATCGACAAACGTGCGTGTTTCATTGCCATCACCACCACGCACAAACAACCGACCGCTCTCGCCTACTTTTTGTGTGCCGGGCAATGTATTAAGTGCACCGGCAATATCTGCCGTGGCACCAGCGGTGGTGGCAATATCAAGCGGTTTTAAAATCGTTCTTCGTTTTTCTTCGCCAGCAGTAAAAGAGCCAGCCGAAATGGTTACGCCATCTAATTGGTTAACGGATTCTTGCAGTACGATTTCAACGAAAATATTTTTTCCGGTTAAGTCAACGGTTTGGTTAAATGTCTGATAGCCAACAAACGAAGCCAATATTTTTTTACCCCCAGTTTCAGTGGAGGTAAATGCAAATGTGCCGTCTAAGGATGTACTGGCACCATCATAACTTCCTTCAATCATTATGTTGGCTCCTGGCACGGGTTGGCCTGCTTCGTCTTTTACGGAGCCTGAGATTTTTGTTTGTGCCCAAGCAGAGGCGGAAATAAACACAAAGAAGAAAATCAATAGTCTCATAGCTTTTTTTCGCATTACACGACAAAGCTGTGCGGTGGAGATTAACTTTTTAAAAAGGAGTTACTCAGTTGTCGAGTGGTCCTACTGAAATGTTCTGGGCAATTGATGGGAAGGTTTTGCTAATCCCTGAAAAACACGCGTTGGGCGCTGAATTGACTCCCCACTTGTACGCGGGCAATATAAATTCCTGCAGAGCGCTCGGCAATATCTAACGGAAAGGTTTGGTTCAACGCATTGGGGTATTCAAATTCGCTTACTAATTGACCAACCGTATTGTAAAGCCAAACTTTGGCATTCGTCCGATCTTCTAAATTAAAACTAATTTTTACGCCCGTTGAAATGCCTCCATAAATGGAATAGGGAGTCTCGGGTACAACCGGGTTTAAATTATCATCGGAATAAAAGACAATGTTGTCCAAATAAAGATTGTTTCCATTGCCATTGTTTACCACAAAGGCAAGTCGAACATCCGTCTTGCCAACGTAATCATTTAAGACAATAAACTGTTTCTTCCAATCATTGGAGGTTAGTGGCTTCCACGATGAATTGCTAGTGGTGTTGCTCAATTCATTTCCAGATTGATTAAACAGCACATCTGAAAACGTTACCCCACAATCGGTAGAAGCAAGTACACGAAGTGTTTCGCTGCCTTTAATGGCTTTGGCATAGCTTGTTGCAAAAAAAATAGTGGCCTTTACTAGTTGACTAAAATCAATCACCGGGCTGACAAACCACGATTCTTCTCCTAAATTGGTATTGACGAAACCATTGTACACGAGCGAGTTTGAAAAATTAGTGCTGGCAAGTTGCCAATTGGCTTGCTGAGCTTGACTGACACTTACCCAATTGTTAGTAGCAGTGGATTCAAAACGTTGGCGCAACGGAACGATATCGCGTGCATCATTTACCACCAAAGTAAACGAACTTGAATTATTAAGTGGCGCTTGATCCGTTGCACCATTGGGCTGTGTTAAATGGATGGTTACATTGTTTGATCCAGCACTTAGATTGAGTGCATTAAGTGATATACTTTTTTCTTCGTTTACAGCTAAACTCAAATTTATTGTTTGGTTTGTACTTGCTTGGCCATTAACGGTAACCGAAGAAACAAAATTAGTGATGGGCACATTACCTAAGTTCTTTATGGTTACTAGTGTTGGTGGATTGGATAGGCAATTTACCGGAGAAGGACTTTCTAATTTCAAGAAAGATAAATCCAGAAAATTAGTGTTTACGATACGAACATTATCGATGTACAGATTATTTCCATTCGCATTCGTCCCTTCAAAAGCAATTTGAATGGTTTGCCCAACGAAGGCATCCAGTGGAATCACTTCGGTTACCCATTGGGTTTTTCCTATCGGTGCAAACGAGCTAGTGCTTTCGGGTGCGGTGCTTAGGTCATTATCCGATTTGGAGAAGACAACGGATGGTGATTGAAAATTGCAATTGCTGATAACCAGTACTCGAAGACGTTCACCCGAAACCCCTGGGTAAGTTGAATACGCCCGATCAAAAATCAAGGTGGCCTTTGATGAGCTCGTCAAATCAAATGTTGGGCTGCTCACGACATCAGAAGATCCGATTTCTGTATAATCATAAAAATTTAAAAATGCAGACGTTCTTCCATCGGGCGAGGTAGTGCCTTGCCAAGCCGTTAGTCCATCGGGGTTGAGCACATTCCAACTTCCCGGAAAGGAATTAAAGTCTTCCGTAAAAGGTAGCGTGGGGGCATTGGCAGGCACAACGGTTGTAACTGACTTGAAATCGTTGCTCGCGTTTCCATCAGTACCACCGTTGGTTTGCAAAATTTGAAATGTAAATTGATTGGTACTGCTTGCATTTAGTATTAGGGGAGAGAACGTTAGGTTTGTTTCCTGTGCAATCAATAAATTAAGAAGGAATGTTTTTGTTTCAACAACCACCCCATTTCTCAACAATTGAATTTGGGTGGACGTAATTAAATTGATTCCATAATTGCGAATGGTAAGGGACGGTGTAACCACACCACTGCACGTAAAAGTAAGGGGGTTTAGGATGGCCCTGATGCCAGTATCGTTGGGAGCGGTGCTGGGAGCGAGACTTCCGGGTGATACGAGCAGACTGGCTCTTCTCGGGCTGCTTTGGATAACGGTATTCATCCGGCTCACTTGCCCTTGCGTGAATAAGTTCATGCAGACATCGTTGGAGTAATCTAAATAATTTTGAAACATCTTAGGCGAACCGCAATCTTGCTGCGGATGGGTGGGGCAGCCCGTAGTGGATCTACTTTGCGTGGGGGTGTCGGCCACGTAATCGGTGCTGGTGCAATTTGTTCCGTCACCCCACACATGGCGAAGCCCAAAAAAATGCCCCATCTCGTGAGTGAGAGTTCTTCCTTTGTTGTAACGGGAATCCAAATCAAACGAACCATCGTCAATGCTTCCAAACTCGCGGTAGTTAACAACAATTCCATCCGTCAAACGTTCGTCTGATGAACCTTCTAATCCGGGCAAGTTAGAAACCGGGAACTGTGTGTAACCCAAAAATTCCGTATGGTTGCAAACCCACACATTCAAATAATCCTCTGTTGGCCAGTAGCTTTGTGATTTCAACAAAAAATTATCACTAAGGCTCCAGGCCGATTTTGAGCCTTGCACACGTCTGATTCCGTTGGTGGCCAATCCATTTGGATCTTGCTTCGCCAATACAAATTGAACATCAAAACTTCCGGCTACAGGCTGAAATAGGGCGGGTGTGTTTGTTTGGTCTTCGTTCTGGCGATTGAAGTCATTGTTCAAAACTTTTAGCTGCGAAAGTATTTGTGCATCTGAAATGTTCACGCCTGTGCCGATGGGTTCGCCATTGTGAATCACGTGCACCACTACGGGAATGGTGTAGGTTGCTTGTGTTTGCTGTTTTACTTGTGCGCCTTTTGCTTTTTGTTGGGGTTGCATTTTCTGCTGCAACCAATTTTCAAATTGCTCCTTCGTGCCGCGCTTAGGATTGCGCTGGTTCATCATTTTTTCGTATTGCACGGTTCCGCATCGCTCTTGTGCAAAAGCAGAACCAATGAATAAGGCAAATAATAAAGAAATTGCTACACGCACCATTTAACGGCAAGATACTACTTCAACAATAATTGCTATAAACATTTTGAACGCTACAAAACTGATTGGAGTATGTGGACTCGGAATCGTTTTACGGTTTGATGGAAAGAAGGAAAGTAGTGTAACCTTAATTAGCCGAAAGATTGATGACTTCAATGCTTTTAATTTCTGGAACGGCTTTTTTGATAGCTTCTTCTACGCCTGCTTTAAACGTCATGGTAGACATGGGGCAGCTCCCGCAGTTGCCTACAAATTCCAACTTTAAAATATACTCGCTATTCAAGTCCAAGATTTTTACATCGCCACCATCGGCTTGCAAGTAGGGGCGAATGGAATCCAGGGAGGCTTCAACTCGCACGGTCATCTCTTCGCGCTGGGTTTTAGTGGTGGTCATGCTATTACTTCTACTTTTTTCGTTCCAGCAAAGGTAGCATTTCTGATCGCAACTTGGCGTGCCATATTTTCACTCAGTTCCATAAAGGCATTCGCCATCACACCGCCCTTCATCACGGCAGGCAAACCACTGTCACCGCTTTCGCGGATGGCTTGCACCAGCGGTATCTGTCCCAAGAAAGGCACCTCGTATTTTTCGGCTAAGCTCTTGCCTCCATCTTTCCCGAAAATAAAGTATTTATTGTCGGGCAATTCTTCAGGTGTGAAGTAGGCCATGTTTTCTACAATACCAAGAATGGGCACATTGATGGCGGGCTGCTTAAACATCGCTACTGCTTTCATCGCATCGGCCAACGCTACTTTTTGTGGCGTGGTTACAATCACGGCACCTGTTACGGGCACGGTTTGAACCAAGGTGAGATGAATATCGCTGGTGCCGGGGGGCAAGTCAATCAACAGATAATCCAACTCGCCCCAATCAGCATCGCTTATGAATTGTTTAAGTGCCGAGCTGGCCATGGGGCCGCGCCACACCACTGCGCTATCGGGTGGGGTGAGAAAACCGATCGAAATCAATTTCACTCCGTACTGCATCAAGGGTTGGATAACGTTTTTTCCGTTCACCAACTTCACTTCGGGTTGTTCGCGCTCGCAGTTGAACATGGTGGGGATGGAAGGGCCATAAATATCGGCATCAATCAACCCCACTTTTGCACCCGATTGTGCTAAGGCCACTGCCAAGTTAGTGGTAACAGTCGATTTGCCCACACCGCCTTTGCCTGAGCCCACAGCAATTATATTTTTTACTCCGTGCAAGAGCGGAGCATTGTCGCGCTGGGTGGTAACACTTGAAGTCATGAAAATATCAATCACCACCGATTTGCCCACTACTTTTTCAACGGCTTCTAGGCAATCTTTTTTTATTTTTTCTTTTAGCGGGCAAGCCGGTGTGGTGAGCACCACGGTAAAATTTACCTTTTGCTCACTCACGGCCACGTCTTTAATCATGCCCAGCGATACCAAGTCGCGCTTGAGGTCGGGGTCGTTTACAGTGCCAAGGGCTTGGAGGATGTCTTCTTTGGTAAAACGCATATCAACTACTACAAAACTATTTTAGTGAGAAATGGTTCGCGAAAGTAGTCAAAATAAGGATTTGAGATTGGAGAAGGAAGATTTTAGATTTTTCGAGTGATGTCTCACTTTTTGATAGTAGTCAGAATAGATTTCCCAATTATGTCAAAGTACTGAAAGAACATCATCCGTGAAGTATTTTGTGTCGCAATTTGTTGATTGATGGTGTGATTTGGTGACTAAGGTTTTATCTTTGCAAGTGTTAATTGTTTCAGATTGACCAGAGATTTATTTCATCCGCTTTTTCCGCCAAATTCAAAGCTTTTTCTTTGTTGTGTGATTTTGGAATTTTATAAATAATGTCATTGTAGTAAAGGCTGAATAAATAGGTTATCAAAGTCCTAACCTCCCCTGAATTTCGCCATTGCATGGGTAGGCGAAAGGTGGCCGCCATAATCACCAATGAAGCTATTAAATCGCGTTAAATCTTAAATCAAACATCGTCAATCTTAAATCTCATTTCTGGTTATCTTTGCCCCCCAAACTGTACTGAATTGATTAGCCGCGAGACCATTGATGAAGTAAAGAACCGTGTCGACATTGTAGACGTGGTGAGTGACTTTGTTTCGCTCAAAAAATCGGGGCAAAACTACAAGGCGCTAAGCCCGTTTGCCAACGAAAAAACCCCTTCGTTTTTTGTGGTGCCCAGCAAGGGCATTTTCAAAGATTTTAGCAGTGGAAAAGGGGGCGATGCCTTCACGTTTGTGATGGAGCATGAGAAGCTGAGCTATGCCGAAACGATTCGCTACCTCGCCAAAAAATATGGCGTTGAAATAAAGGAAGATAAACTAAGCGATGAAAATCGCGCAGAGCAGAGTGAACGCGAAGGGCTTTACATCCTCATGAACTTTGCGAAGGATTTTTACAAAAACATTTTGCTCACCCACGAAGAAGGCCGCAGCATTGGCCTCAGTTATTTTCGTGAGCGCGGCTTCAACGACCGCACCATCGAAAAATTTGAGTTGGGCTACGCGCTGGAAGGCTGGGAGAACTTTAGCAAAGAGGCCGTGAGCAAGGGCTACAACAAAGAGTTGTTGGAGAAGACAGGCTTGGTTGTAAAAAAGGAGGATGGAAGCAGTTACGACCGCTTTCGCGGAAGAGTGATTTTTCCGGTACACAATATTTCGGGCAAGGTGCTGGCGTTTGGGGCGCGGATGATGGGCAAAGATAAAAATCAGCCCAAGTACATCAACTCGCCCGAGACCGAAATCTATCACAAGAGCGATGTGCTCTATGGTTTGTACCAAGGCAAGAATGCGATTCGCAACAAAGAGAATTGTTATTTGGTGGAAGGCTACACGGATGTCATCAGCATGCACCAAGCCGATGTGGAAAATGTGGTGGCGAGTTCAGGCACCGCCCTCACCGAAGGGCAAATACGATTGATTCATCGCTTCACTGAAAATGTAACGGTGCTTTTCGATGGGGACTCAGCTGGAATCAAAGCTGCGCTGCGCGGCATCGATATGATTTTGAAAGGCGGCTTGAATGTGCGGGTGGTGTTGTTCCCGGATGGCGAAGACCCCGATAGCTACTCGCGCAAGGTGGGCACTACAGAGTTTCAGAAATTTTTGAAGGAAAAGTCGCAAGATTTTGTTTCGTTCAAAACCAACTTATATGCTGCCGAGGCGGCTGGCGACCCTATTCGTAAAGCAGAATCGATAAAAGAAATTATCTCAAGCATTTCGTTGATACCCGACCCCGTGAAGCGGTCGGTGTACATACAAGAGACCAGCAATTTGTTAAAGATTGCGGAGCAGGTTTTGTTGACGGAGCTTAACAAAATTTTGATTCAAGAGAGGCGCAAGAATGAAAAAGAGAAACTACGCGACCTGCCAGCCGGTAGGCAGGACCAAGAAGAACCAGCGATTGCAGTAGACCCAGTTCAAGATGTAACCGATACCAACCTGCCTACCGGACAGGCAGGGATTGATACACAAAGCATGGTGTATTACCAAGAGCGCGAAACAATTCGGTTATTGCTCAATTATGCGAATCAGTCGATTGATGAACAAAAACTATCAAGTTTTTTGTTAAACGAGTTAGAAGATGTGGAGTTTGCCAATCCTGTGTTCAAGCAGATTTTTGAAGATTATAAAAATGGGTTGGCAACAGGAACTGTGCCGGACAATCAGTTTTTTTTGCATCAAGCCAGTGAGCCTGTGAAGCGTGCGGTGACAGATTTGATAACCAATCGTTATGAGACGAGCACCCACTGGGGCGATAAGTACAAAATATTTTTTCCGAAAGAGAACGATATTTTGAACCAGATGGCGTTAACAAATGTATTACGTTTGAAGTTTAGAGTAGTGCAAAAGATGATGGACGATAATTTGGCAAAGGTGAAAGTAGCCGAACAAAAAAGTGATTGGGATGAGTTGGACAAAGCCTTGGAAACACAGGCAGGTTTAAAAAAGGCAGAGAGTGAGTTGGCGGGGTTGTTGGGGATTGTGGTGGCGAAGTGAGTGGTGATTGCTGGTTAGTAATTTGTAAGAGGTAGTAGGTGTTCTGTAATTGGTAGGCTGAGAAAATAGTTGCCCTGCCCTTTAGGGCGGGGAAAGCAAAAAGATAAGGGATAAGATTAGGGCTTTAGCCCTTCATTAAAAAAAATTAAGAGTAAGATTAAAAGTTTTTTGGCATATGCCTTTTACTAAAATACTGATTCATGCGGTCTGGGCTACGAAAGATAGAAAGCCATTGATGAACAAAGAAAACAAAGACGCATTGTGTCAGCATATTCGTGAATATGCAAAATCAAAAAGCATTTATTTGCTAAATGTAAATGGATGGCTTGACCATTTACATTGTTTGATTTCGATGTCGTCTGACCAGAATATTGCAACAGTAATGGGACTTATAAAAGGAGAGTCTTCTTTTTGGGCAAGTAAGAATCTCAATTTTACTGAAAAGTTTGGATGGCAAGATGACTATTTTGCAGTTTCTATTGGAGAATCACGATTGCAGATTTTGAATAATTACATTGATAATCAGGAGGAGCACCACAAGAAGAAAACTTTTCAGCAGGAGTATGAGGAGTTTATTAAGAAGTATGATTTTAAAGATTGATTTATAGTGGGGATTTGATTTGGGTTAAAAGGGCTGAAGCCCTTCCCAATGAATAAGGAATAAATTTTAATCCCCGCCCTGAAGGGCGGGGCAACTGAACTGAAATTAACAAGTGATTATAAAGGAAACTGTGTGACAATGACAAGTGAGTTAGGGTATAGAACAACCTCCTAACTACTACGTCCTAAATTCTATATTCTTTTAATAAAATGATGAACGACCAGCTAAAAATAGACACAATCGAAGAAGCCATTGAGGAAATCAAAAATGGCAAAGTAATAATTGTGGTAGACGATGAAGACCGTGAGAACGAGGGCGATTTTATCTGTGCCGCAGAATGTATCACACCTGAAATCGTAAACTTTATGGCCACACATGGTCGTGGATTGATTTGCGCACCTTTAAGTGAAGACCGTTGTAATGAGTTAGGGTTAGAATTGATGGTCGGGAAAAATACGGCTGTTTACGAAACTCCTTTTACTGTGTCAGTCGATTTGATTGGACATGGTTGCACCACGGGCATCTCGGCACACGACCGTTTCAAAACCATCAAGGCATTGGTCGACCCTGAAACCAATCCAGAGGAGTTGGGAAAGCCAGGGCATATTTTTCCGTTGCGCGCCAAGAAGGAAGGTGTGTTGAGAAGATCCGGCCACACCGAAGCAGCCATTGATTTTGCAAAGTTAGCAGGCTTCCGTCCGGCAGGGGTGCTGGTAGAAATTTGTAATGAGGACGGCAGCATGGCACGCTTGCCCGATTTGGTAAAAGTGGCAGAGCGATTTAATTTAAAATTGGTAACCATCAAAGACTTGATCGCGTATCGTATGCGGACAGAGTCGCAGGTGAGGCGACAAGTAGATGTGAAAATGCCGACCATGTGGGGCGATTTTAAATTGATTGCTTACGAGCAGTTGAATACGAATGAAATCCACATGGCGTTGATAAAGGGAACGTGGGAAAAAGATGAGCCTGTGCTGGTACGTGTACACTCATCGTGTGTGACAGGCGACATTTTTGGCTCGTGCCGATGCGATTGCGGGCCGCAGTTGCACCATGCGATGAAGATGGTAGAGAAGGAAGGCAAGGGCGTGGTGTTGTACATGAAGCAAGAGGGGAGGGGCATTGGGTTACTGAATAAATTGAAAGCCTATAAATTGCAAGAAGAGGGACTGGATACAGTGGAGGCAAATTTGCAGTTGGGCTTTGATATGGACGGCCGCGATTATGGAATTGGTGCCCAGATTTTACATGATTTGGGTATTTGCAAAATACGATTGATCACCAATAATCCTAAAAAGCGGGTGGGCTTAATGGGCTATGGCTTGGAAATTGTGGAGAACATTCCAATTGAGATAACGCCCAATGAACACAACGAAAAATATTTGCTGACAAAGCGCGATAAGTTGGGACATACCATTTTAAAACCTGAATGAAACGTTATTGGATACTTATTTTTCTTTTTTCGATTGCCGGTATTTGCTCCGCGCAACAATTTCCGTTTGAGTTTTGGCACGAGGGCAAAATTGTGCTGGAGAGCAGCGATACCTTAAAAGGTTTGATAAAATACGATTTGCAAAATGATTTGCTTCAGTTGAAGAGAGCCAATCAATTGGAAAGCTATTCGGCACGTAAAGTTTTGTTTTTTGAAATTTTTGATCAGAGCGCTAAGCGTTATCGTGCCTTTTATTCTTTACCGTATTCGCAAAACAATACGTACAATACGCCTACATTTTTTGAGCTTTTGGCGGAAGGTAAACTCACGGTGTTGACACGCGAAAAACTAGAGTACCGCACGGTTCCTTCGTCCTTTTATTATTATGGCACCTACACGCGATTGGTGTTGGTGCATACTTATTTTTTACTAAAACCCAACGGCAAAATAGAAGAGCTTGCCAATCCGAAAAGAAATAATTGGCTTGAATTAATGGAAAATAAAGTAGACGAAGTGAAAGCCTTTGCAAAAGAGAATCGGTTGGACTTTGAAGATAAATATGAACTCATCCGAATCATTGAATACTACAACTCGCTTTTTCAGAAATGATTTTGATATTCAAGCCCTAACCCTTAAGTCCTTATCCCCAAAATTCAATTATTGTCTAGATGAAACCCTTGATACTTGTAACCAACGATGACGGCATTACCGCTCGTGGTATTTTGAATTTAGTTACCGTTATGAAGGAATTAGGCGAAGTGCTGGTAGTGGCACCCGATGGCCCACAATCCGGCATGGGTCATGCCATTACTGTTGGTGATACGTTGCGTTTGAAAGAGTCTTTTATTTTTGAAGGCGTGAAAGCATTCGAGTGCAGCGGAACACCAGCCGATTGCGTTAAGATGGCGCGCCATTTTGTATTAAAAAACAATCGCCAACCCGATGTGGTGGTGAGTGGCATCAATCACGGCAGCAATACCTCCATCAGTGTATTGTATTCAGGCACCATGTCGGCTGCGATTGAAGGTGCCATAGAAGGCACGCCTTCCATTGGTTTTTCGTTGTGCGATTACGGTCAGAAGGCTGACTTCTCACACACGCATGAGTTTGTTCGCAAGATTACTGATCAAGTGTTGAGGAAAAGTTTGCCAAAAGGGGTGGCGTTAAATGTAAACATTCCCGCCAAGCGACACGAAGCCATTCAAGGCATTCGAGTATGCCGACAGGCCAATGCCAAATGGGTAGAGGAATTTGATCAACGCTTCGATCCATATGGCCGCGATTATTTTTGGATGACGGGCAACTTCATCAATTTCGACAAAGCAGAAGACAACGATGAGTGGGCCATTGCCAACAATTATGTTTCGGTAGTGCCGTGTCAATTTGATTTAACCGCCCACCAAGCTATTTCGGTGCTGAACGAAGAGTGGGATATTTTGCAGTAACTAACTTGGTCTAACAAACACGCGAAAGGTAGTGCCCACATTTACTTCACTTTCAACTTCTATTTTTCCTCCAAGGGATTCTACTTGTGTCTTTACCATGTATAACCCTAACCCTTTGCCGTCTACATGATCGTGAAACCGACTGTACAGCGTAAATAATTTCTTACTCGAGGTAGATAGATCAATGCCAAGCCCATTGTCTTTTATGGTAAAGCATACAAAATTATTTTGCTGTGCAACGCTAACATGAATAAGCGGTTTTGTATCCACCTTGCGATATTTAATTGCGTTGCTAATCAAATTCATGATGATGCTATCAAAGTAGGGCTTTACAGTCCTCAGTTTGGGCATGTGCTCAACCTCAATTTGAATGGCGGCATTTGTTTCTAAAATATCTTTTTCAAGGTTAAGCAATATTAAATCAATTTCTTCTTTTATATCTATTTCGGTAATGATTGTATTAGAACGCTTGCGCACATCCAGAATAGAAGTTAAGTCTTTCACTACTCTATCCAGCTCGCGTGCCGAGTGAATTAAGTTTTTTTGAATAGTTAGTTCGTCTTCCTTGGTATGTTGCAGTTCGAGTAAATTACCCAGCCCTAAAATTCGTGCGATAGGGGACCGCAGGTTATGGGAGGAGATAAACGCAAACTGCTCCAATTGGTGATTGTAATCGACCAGTTCTTTGGTTCTACTCTGTATCTCTTGCTCTAGCCCTTCATTTTTTTTAATTAATGTTTGATGTTGGATTTCAATAATCTGCCGGGCTTGTTCTAAGTTCTCATTTTGTTGCGCCACCAAGTCTCGCTGAGAAGAAATCTCTTCTTGACTTTGAGTCAATTCTTCATTTTGTGTGGCTATTTCATTTTGTGTATACTTTAGATGGTCATTTTGAGATTCGATTTTTTTGATCAGCGTGTTTTGTTGCAAATCAAAAAAGTGTGTCAGTGTCAAAATCAAAAACAGTAGTCCAATATGAAGAGATGCTGTTAATAGGTTATTGTTTACCATAAGAAGATGAGGAGGAATGAAATCGCGTGGTTCAATGAAGACACAAGCCACCACGGTTACTGAGACTATTGCACTCCAAATCCATGCTACGCGCGCATTTACGAGCACTAATCCGAGAATAGGAATAAGCGATACCCAAGGTAAAACGAACGAATGTATTCCATCGGATGAGATGGATAAAAGAACGATAAGCAGCCAGCAGATAACAATGAAAATGTGCGATGAGGTTCGCAACGAAATCCATCCCAATTTATGGGCGAATAGCTGTATGATGAATAACACGATTGCAAGAATCATGACGTAGCGTGCCATCAAAAAACCGGTGAGGAATGAATTGGCAAAATAACCCACTGAAAACAAGATGGATATAAAGATAAATTTAATCTGTACCGTTTCAGTTCGAGTGGGAAGCTCAATTTCTGAGAGGGGTTTTTGCTGAGATGAAAAATATTTTAGAATACGCATAAAGCCAATCTCAAAAATAGGATAGTTTACTCCTTGAATTGACATAAAAATCAGCTTTGAAGAGCGATGTAAGAAAATTGATTGGAATAAAGAATTTGACTAGGCCGGATCGACATCAAAAACAATTTTTCCATTGCGGTATTCTTTTTTTTCTTTGAGTTGCTCCGCCAACTCCCGTAAGTAAAATTTGATTTCGCCCAGCTTGCCTTGATCGCGTGGGATTTTTATAACGATTGATTGCAGGTATTCATTTCTGATTTTGGAAATCATGGGCTCGCCAGGCCCGAGTAGACGAATTGTTTTCAGCCGTTGTTTAAATTGATCGGCCAGCAGGGTAGCCATTTCATAGGCTATCTTTTTATCGGTGTGTTTGAGCGTAACATCAATCAAGCGAGAATAAGGAGGATAAAAATGTTCTTGCCTATCTTCCAATTGTTTTTCCATAAAACCAATCACATCGTTGCTGAGCACGAGTTGAAAAAGCGGATGTTGTGGATTGGAAGTTTGAATGATCACTTTTCCTTTTTTGTTTCTTCGCCCCGCCCGGCCACTTACTTGCGTGATTAGTTGAAACGCTCTTTCGTACGAACGAAAATCCGGAAAGTGCATCATCCGATCGGCATCAAACACACCTACCAAGCTCACCTTATCAAAATCCAATCCTTTGGTCACCATTTGAGTGCCTACCAAGATATTAGTGCGGCCTGTTTCAAAACCTTCAATGATATTTTCATAACCTGATTTAGACCGAGTGGTATCTAAATCCATGCGCATGATTTGCGCTTCTGCAAATTGTAATTTCAATTCTTCCTCTAGTTTTTCCGTTCCATAGCCAAGTGTTTGAATCCTTTTGGATGAACAAATGGGGCACTGATTGGGCAATTCTTCTTTGTAGCCACAGTAATGGCACACCATGGCATGGCGATATTGATGATAGGTGAGACTCACCGAGCAATTGATGCACTTGGGCACCCAGCCGCAGTCTTCGCACTGAATCATGGGCGAATAACCACGCCTGTTTTGAAATAAAATCACTTGCTCTTTTTTGGCAATGGCATCTCCCATTTCAGTTAAAAGCAGCCGCGTAAAATCACCTTTCAGCGTTTTGTTTTTTCGTTCTTGACTGATGTTGGCAAAAACGATTTCAGGCAATTGAGCTTCACCAAACCGTTCAACCAAGCTCACCAGTTTGTACTTGCCTATTTTAGTTTGGTAATAGGATTCGAGTGAAGGTGTTGCACTGCCCAGTACCACCTTGGCATGATGAAGTTGCGCCATTACCAACGCTACATCGCGCGCGTGGTAGCGCGGGGCGGGTTCGTGTTGTTTGTATGAGGGATCATGTTCTTCATCCACAATGATGATCCCTAGGTTATCAAAGGGTAAAAAAATGGAGGAACGCACACCAATCACAAATCTAAATTTTCCAGAAAGCACACCGTTCCAAACCTCCACGCGCTCGTTATCCGAAAATTTAGAATGATATACGCCCATGGTGCTTCCAAAAACTTTTTTCAATCGCTGCACTACTTGAGTAGTGATGGCAATTTCAGGAAGCAGGTACAGCACTTGATTTCCCCCTTCCAAGGCACGCTTAATTAAGTCGATGTAAATTTCTGTTTTACCGCTACCGGTTACTCCATGCAGCAATGCAGTTCCCTTGGTTTCAAAGGCAGTTAAGATTTCATTGCGCGCTTTTTCTTGCGCCTCACTCAATAACAAAGGCGTGGCATGAATTGGGTCATCAAAACCAAACCGCGGAACAATTACCTCAAACTCTTCGAATACATTGTTTTTGATGAGTGTTGCCAACGATGAATCGGAAATCGTTTCGTCTAGTAATCTAGCTTTGGCAATCCCCGGTTGATTGAGATCTGGATCTGAAAAGACTGGAACGAGTTGCAAGTACTTCAACATCACGGCTTCTTGCTTTGGTTTAACAGCAAGCGAGTCAAATAACTTTTCCAGTGCTTTTTTTTCAACAAATGCTGGCTGCAACCGAATGTGTTTTTCGGTTTTTGGGCGATATTTTTCTTTTACCTGTTCAAACAATAAAATGGCCGACTTGCTGCTCAGTGATTTTAAAATGCTGTAGATACTTTTGGCTCCTAGTAGTTTTGATACTTGTGTGTAACTAAGTGTTTCATTTTTTAAATGATTGATGATCATCCTTTCCTTTTCTGAAAAATCGAAAGGAGAATCTTCTTCCTTGAACTGTGGATGAAGCTGCACCATCGATTCGCTCGATAATTTTAGCCCTGATGGAAGCGCGGCCGCCAACACTTCGCCCAACGTGCACAAATAATAATCGGCCATCCATTGATACAACTTAAACTGTTGTTCATAGATGATTTCGGTTTCGTCCAGTAATTCTAAAATATATTTGGCTTCGTACTCTTTGGGCGGCTGATCGTGAACGGCAACAATAATGCCGGTGAGAATTTTTTTCTGGCCAAACGGAACGATTACGCGTTGCCCCGGAAGCACTTTTTCGGTAAGCGGCTGCGGCACGCGGTAGGTAAAAAATTTTGGGATGGGTACGGGCAACAGAATTTCTGCAAACCGAGTTTGAGAACTATCTTCAAATAATGGTGCGGCACTTGTCATTCCAAATCACAATATCCGAGAAAACGGTTGGTTATCCAATTCGATGGGTTTGTTTTGGAAAGGTGAAGTAACAGGCAGGTGTTTCTATCTGTTTATGTGGTTAATTTGAGACAATGCTTCGCCAACCGAATGAACGGGCAACTGACAGGTTTGATTGTAGCAAACATAAATCGTGTCAACGGTTGATTCTCGTCCTTTGATCAAGGGCAAATCACTACTAGTGGATGTTCCCAAGGTGATTGAAAACGGAAGATATTGCTGATGCAACTCTTTTCGCAAAGTCTTGGCATTTTTGCCTACCACCACTATTTCAGCCAATTCATTTATCATTTCTAATGCCAACACGCCCCAATGCGACATGTACACCGGTTCGGATTCAATGATGTGGGCCAATTTGCCAGCCATACTTTCCGCCATTGTTCTCCATTCTTTGTTTGGTAACAAAACGCTTAATTGATAAAGATTGCGCGCCATAACTGAATTGGACGATGGGATTACGTTATCAAATATTTCTTTCTTGCGGGCAATCAGCGACTCTGATGAGCTGCCGGTATAAAAGAAGAAACCCTCCTTCGCATCATAAAATTCCTGCAAAGTAAAATCACACCAATGTTTTGCTTTGTCAACATATCCTTCATCAAATGTTACTTGATATAAATGTGAATAGGCTTGAATCAAATAGGCATGGTCATCTAAAAATCCTGTGGTGGTCGAATGCTTGCCTTTAAAAGACCGATAAAGTTTTTTGTTTTGGATAAGATGTTCTTCTAAAAAACGCATCGCATTTTTTGCCAGCCTAAGAAATACATCATCACCGAATGCTTTGTAACAATCCACCAGACCACTAATGGTCAGGGCATTCCAACTGGTAACGATTTTGTCGTCCAATCCAGGCCTTTCTTTTTTCTCGCGATATGCGATTAGTTTTTTATTGATGCCAAGAATTCGTTCGGCCATGTCGGCATCCATAAATTGATCATCAGCACGAATCAAAATGTTCCGTCCATGTTCCCAGTTTCCTGTATCTTCAATTTGATAAAATTCAGCCGCTACTTTAATATCATCCTTTAGCGCCTCTTGTAGTTCAGCCCAGGTCCAAGTATAAAATTTTCCTTCTTCACCCTCGCTGTCTGCATCCAGTGCTGAAAAGAATCCGCCTTGTGGGTGCATCATTTCGCGTTGCAGCCATTCTACCGTTTGATCAATTACCTTTTTATAAGCCGCATCTTTGGTTAGTTGATAGGCTTCTGCATACAAAGTCAGCAATTGTCCGTTATCGTAAAGCATTTTTTCAAAATGAGGGGCAAACCATTCGCCATCCACCGAATAGCGTGCAAAGCCACCGCCTATCTGATCATAAATGCCACCTTGCGCAATTTTTTTTAGCGTGAGGTTGATCATCTCCAATGCCTTGCTGTTGCGTGTCATCGTATGGTAGCGAAGTAAGAGCAACCAAGTAGCGGGCATGATAAATTTCGGTGCTTTATCGATGCCTCCCCAAACAAAATCGAATCTTGATTCAAGTGTTGCGAACATTTTATCAGCCATTGATTTTTGCAATGCACCAGCTTGTTTTTGCTGAAAGCGTTGCAGGTCGCTAATCGTTAAGTGCGCTCCCAGTTCGTTGGCTGACGTTTCAATTTCAATTCGCTTGTCCTTAAATGCCTTGCTGATTTGAATGAGCAATTGCGCCCAATTTTTTGGTGGAAAATAGGTGCCGCCAAAAAATGGTTTTTGGGTGGGCGTTAAAAAAACATTGAGCGGCCAGCCCCCATTTTGCCCCATGGCCTGAACGGCTTCCATGTAAATGTGATCGATATCGGGCCGCTCTTCACGATCAAGTTTGATGCAAATGAAATGTTCGTTCATTAAACCGGCAATGTCGGCATCTTCAAAACTTTGGTGCGCCATCACATGGCACCAATGGCAGCTAGAGTAGCCAATACTTAATAAAATGGGTTTGTCTTCTTTCTGGGCTTTTGTTAGTGCTTCTTCGCCCCACTCAAACCAATCGACTGGATTGTGTGCATGTTGCAACAGGTAAGGTGAGGTGGAATGGAGGAGGCGGTTTTTGGAAAAGGAGGACGACATGGTTAACCAATCAGTGGCTTTCAAAAATAGCAAATATTAATGAACAGCTTCCCAAGCAAATCGCGTGGCTGAGTTTTAGCTGGGGTGGTGCACTCAGCGAACAAGATGTGATCGTTGCCGCTGGCTGCATGATGGATTAGACGTCAACCCCGCTTGGCGTAAATATATTATTGGCGGCAGTTATTTTGCTCGTTTAAAAACTTTTGTATTTCTATTTTCATCGTAGTCAGACCAGGTTCTTCATACGGAGCATGTCCACAGTTTTCAAGTATAACTAGTTTCTTCTCACTTTTAATTTTGTCAAAAAACGGTTTACTGGTTTCAAGTGTTGTCCATGTGTCCTTTTCAGGTTGAAGGAACAAAACGCTGCAATCGTCAAACTGTTCAGGTTCTTTGGCGGGTTTGAAAGTCATATAAGTTCTTAAAAAGCGAAGTCTTACTTTGCTTCCACCTGCAAATCGGTCTTGTGAAAAAACCTTTGAGAAATCTTTATCGTTTGTAATTCTGTCCATCTTACTTAACCATTTAATTGGCAGACTTAAATGGTCAGAAATTGGTTTTGTAAAACTTCCAATAGGTAGCCCAATTCGACTCAAAAACTTATTCTTTGACAAGTCGTCTCTTACTTTTTGTTCTCTTGGGTCTGCCAATGTTGTTACAATTATTCCTTTAATTCTTGAATTTTTACTTGCAACTTGATAAGCCAACATTCCACCAACGCTTAACCCAAATAAAACGATTGGCTTTTTGTCCTTCCGATATTCTTCATCAACAAGGTCGGAAACACAATTTACCCATTCGTCATACTTAATATTTATTTTGTTTGGGTTTTTTGTAAGTCCATAGCCGATTAAATCGGGTGCTAAATACTCGTATCCAAGTTTATTCAGGTAATTACCAAAAAAGCCAATTACTCTGCCATTTCCGCCCGCACCATGTAGAATAATCACTTTCACAGGTGAGTCGTCTGCGTTCATTTTGTCTATGTGAATACTGAAATTTTTCCACTTCCAATATGTTTCAACCGGCAGGTTCGTGTCCTTATATTGTAAATCTTTAGGTAAATAGTCATTGTACTTTTTCCAGTATTCTGTTTGAGTATAAAGTTCTGGTCGTTTCATTGTTGAGCAAGAATATAAAAACATTGTCAAAAGTAAAATTTTTCCCTGCATACGGTTCGCTGTAATTGCCACCCATGTTTGTGTTTCTTCAGTGGTGCGCTTTCGAAGCCGCGTCCTTGCTCTGGCACCAAACGTGAAACGAAGACAAACCTTTAGACCAATTCGTCACGGCATCATTGCAGAAAGCATTTGGTTGTGGGTTCGTTTTTACTTTATTCTTAATTCGGTCGATAATGCTCGTCCTCTTGATAAAGTCAAAGAAATTTGTCCTGCGTGATGAGAGTTATGGAAAAGAATATGTGAGAAAAGTCGCATTCTGGAAACTGTTCCAAAAAATGGTGTGTCAGTCGTCAAAGACCAATCCTCATCTTTGGAAGTGTCTATTAAATTTTCAAGCATTTTATATCCTATATCAATATATAATTTACTTGTTTCAATTTCATAGTCCTGCCCTATGTCTTGCTGTCCCATCGTAGTATTTTGAATATTGGGCGGAACACCAAGAAAGTAGCCAAACAAATTCATAGTTTCTCCAATATGCCTATAAATAAATCCGATAGAGGCAGTTTCAGTATTTAACTTCATTAGTGGCCATTAAAAGCATTTAAAATGTTCTTTGAAATCTTGATTTACAAGGGTTTAGGCTCTTAAAATGACGGTGACGACTTGAGCCGTAGATTCGAGAAAAATCGAATTTATGTACTCTGGCAAATATGTTTTCTCTCAGATAAGTCTCTATTTGCCCTCGCGGATATTTGACCGTTGCGTGGACCGTTACAAAGGAAACCGATATGTAAAACATTTCACGTGTTGGAACCAGCTGATGTGTATGATGTTCGGTCAACTCTGTGGACGGGATAGCCTTCGGGATCTGCTCGTCAGCATAATCCCGCACAAGGCAAAGTTCTACCATTTGGGTTTTGGAAAAAGTGTGACCAGGTCAAACCTGCAACTTGCAAACGAGCAAAGGGACTACAGGATCTTTGAGGAATTTGCTTACGCGATGATCGATCGGGCAAGATCATGTCCGTTGCCCGATGCTGATTTCACTTTGGAAATCGCTGGACCTGTTTACGCCTTTGATTCAACGCTCATCGATTTATGCCTTAGCGTTTTCTGGTGGGCTGAATTCCGCACAACAAAAGCGGCTGTTAAAATCCATACCCTCATTGATGTAAAAACTTCCATCCCATGCTTTGTCCATATCACTGATGGTGCAACCCATGATGTCCATGGCCTGGATGTCCTAAAATACGAAACAGGCGGTTTTTACGTACTGGATCGAGGATATGTAGATTTTAAAAGGTTATTTAAGATCAATCAATGCGGGGCATACTTTGTAACGCGTGCCAAGGAGAACTTGGATTTTGTTCGCGTTAGTTCACGTAAAGTGAAAAAGAAAAAAGGTGTTCTCTGTGACCAGACCATCAATCTCAAAGGCTTCCATTCTTCAGAGAAATATCCAGTGCCTCTTCGCAGGATAAGGTTTATCGACAAGGAAACAGAAAAACGGTTCGTTTTCATTACCAACAATTTTACGCTTGCCCCAGAAGACATCGCGTTGCTTTACAAGTATCGATGGAAGATCGAACTTTTCTTCAAATGGATAAAGCAACACCTGAAAGTGAAATCCTTTTGGGGAACTTCACCTAATGCAGTAAAGGTTCAAATCTATACCGCCATCATCACCTATTGTTCAATAGTGATCGTGAAAAGCAAACTCAAATCAACTCGTTCGAATTACGAAATATTGCAAATTCTCAGCGTTGCCTTGCTCGACAAAATCCCTTTGAAGGAACTCCTGTCAAACCCAAATTATCAAGATGTCAAAGAACAAAACTATATTCAATTAAATTTCGACCTGTTTTAACTGGCCACTAATGATTTAACTTTTATCCTTTGTTCTCATTAGTGACTCTGTCCAAAGCATATGAGTTAGTAGTCATATTTTGAAATAACATTTGTCGAAGTAATTCCTTTTGACTATTCATATAGATATTTTAATGTCTACCAAAATGACGCACAACAATTGCATAGATGCAACTCCGTTGCACATGCACACCAAATATAAGGAATGCACGCAACATCTCTATTTCAAAATTAGGTGCAACCGGGTAAAGTGTAACGCCACTCGCAGTTTGCATTTCGGTAACAAAACCGCATCTTGGTCAGGTTTTTCCAGAGTTGTTTTTCTAAAGGTTCTTCTGTTATCGCTTTTTTTTGGCCATTTGCTTAAAATCAGTTTTCAAGTTAATTGCGGCAAGGCAATGTGTGCATTTGCCTTTTCTAAAAGCGTTCTCCGAGTTGTCTCAACATCTCAATAGTATCTACAAAATTGATGTTAAATGGAGCACAAGCTTCAGGGATTTTAACTTTGTTCTTTCGGTCGGGTTAACTTTTTTCGTGAGTCACAATTATTCTATTACCTCTATCTGCATGAGCATATGCGACCAACCAGGCATCAGCTTCATCGGCATCAAGAAATTCAGCTATAGCTGTCGGGAAATAATGACCACTTCTGGAATTTGCCCACGTTACGATTTGGCTATAATTCGTAACCACCCCCCGTAGTGTCTTTGAAAAAACCAACGGGTAAATTATTCTCACACCATGTTTTCAAATCGTCCTGATGGCGGTAGATTTCCTTTTTTACCTTGTCAATGCTTATTATTTTTTGTTTTTCAGCTAGTTGTCTCACTTTGTCCCAAAAGCTTGTAGCAACGTCCAATGGATAGTTAGCCCGATGCGCCTGAATAAAAAAGTTACTATCGACAAGGTAGACGCTCATCTACTAAAAAATGTTTATCGAAAAACCTTTTATAAGTATCTCCTTTCAAACTTGTGAGTTTATAAGCATCACGATATAATAATTGATTTGTTTTGACTGCTTGATTTATCCGAGCTGCAAATGAGAGACTCAATCTTTTCTTTGTAGTTGCATAGAAGTCTCCACCACCTACTTGACTTTCTTTTTTGTATTGCAGTTGATTGACGTAATTATTGTAAAAATTGAAGAAAGAAGTCTTATTAATCTTTCCCAAATCCAAAGCCCTACGCGCAATTACAATTTGACTTACTTTGAAATATTTTGCAACATATGCAATGTCAGCACGTTCACTCCAAATGCGACTGAAAGAAACCTCAGGAACCAAAAATTCTGCTGCTACTTTGTCACAAAGTATTTCTGTTGGATCATTTGCTGGAAGTAACTGTCTGAAGTCAAAACCAGCACTATGCCCAGTCCAGATGTGAGCAAGTTCATGAACCATCGTAAACAATTGAGCCGCTTTTCCGTCAGCATTATTTACAAACATAAAAGGGGCAGTTTTATCGACAAGCACAAAACCTCGACATTCATCTACTTTTATTGGGCGACTTGTGTTATTTTCCACTACTCCATTAAAGACAACAATTATTCCTGCATCTTCAATTTTTTGCGTTAAATGGTCAATTGCAGTTTCTAGTTTTTGGAAAGAACTTGCCCATTCATTTTCAAGTCCAAGCACTCTTCTAATGTCGGCAACGATTTCAGCAACATTCTGATTATTGGAATATTTGCCAACAAAAGGAAGGCTTTCATTGTCGTTATCTTCTAGATAGTCCCGAAGCCAACCTTGTCTTTGTTGCATTAGCATAATTGTGTCGTACACGTTTACACTAACATTTTCAGTAGGTCTGCCTTTTTGATTGGTCCTGAAGAACGGGATTGGGAGTCTTTCTATTGGTGGTTCGGCTAGAAAAAGGTAGCCAAAAGGTAAATGAACTTTGTGAGAGAACCTCTCCAATTGCTTCACAGTCGGTTGTTTTCGGTCTTCTAGCCAGTCAGTAACAGTCGGAAATTTTGCGATAAAGTCCTGCAATTCGTAACCAGCACGCTGGATAGCCCACGTAATGATGTCCGGTCTAATGTTTACCCCTGTGTTCATGAATGCTTAAAAATAGGAATTTTTAGAACCTTTTGACCATTTTTTTGCAAGTCCACAAGTCGCTCCTTTCTACACTGTAGTAAACACTGGGTTTGGCGGGAAGGTTTGGCTCTTGCCATTGCTGTGGTATCGGGGTGGGTTTGTTCGGCTATGGCATGTGCCAAGTACGCGGGCAAGTTGAAGCAAAAATCTTGCCCGAGCCATGTTGGTAACGGTTTGGGTAGTGCCAAAGGTGGCGATTTTTAGCACTGAACTTTAATAGAATATCAATGCTCAAACATAGCAGAGTGTTCAATAGAATTCCTTTAGCCTTGCTTTTGGCAATACCTTGTTAAAATCAGTTTTTATTTTTTCTTATTAAATCCAATGTAAAATTTATTTGTGTGTCAGTATTATTTAAGAAGTCGTCAAATGTTTGAATGACTTCATAGTCTGGAATAATTCCTCTGTCGTATTTTTGGTTTTCTTTTTTAGGAACATCTTGTTCTAAATTTACAACTGAAAATGTAATAAGAAGTCTTGATTTTGGTAGTTTATAACTCAAAGGCGTATGTCCGTTATGACCATAATATCCTCCCATTGTTTCTTCTCCAATTGTTATGGTGTTTTCATTTCCAGCAAGCATTGCAGCAAAAAGACTACCTGCCGATGCTATTCTCGGACTGGTTAATAAGTAAACATTTCCATTGAAGGCATTTTGATTTGGTTTTCTAATTTTATGGTCGTCCGAATTTTCATCTTGATAAAATTTATTGTTTTGCTCCTTTGGGAAAATAGTTTTAAATTCCTTATTAAATTTTCCAACAAATAATGGTCTAATTAATCTTGGGGCATTGTGGTCAATATATTTTAACATTGGGATTTTCTTGAAACTAATCCACGCTTCCTTGTTCTCTTGGAAATTTCTGTTAGTCAAGTAAGAGTATGTAATCAAATCATTGGGGTCAGTTCCGCCTCCATTGTTGCGGACATCAACGATTAAATTTTTAATGCCTTTTGTTTTAATTTCAACAAATGTGCTATCTAAAAATCTTTGATATAGGCTATGTTCGATTGTCGTTTCGTTTCCTAAATTAAAAGTATGAACAGTGAGAATTCCTGTAAGTGAATCCACTTGCTTGTATTTATACTTTTGATTTTCTTTCAGATCAGCAAAATAAAATTTGTCTAATGGTATTGAATGTATACTCCAAAAATTTTCATAGTATTTTTTGTAGCCAACGCTTTCAATATTTTTAGTTTCTATCTGTTTTGAATTTGGTTTAAAATAGCTTACCGTGAAATTTTGAGATAATCCAAAATTAAGTCGATAATACTTTGGGAAATTTTTCATTAAACCGACTCTTTTACCTGTTGAATTTTTTCCGTCAGTCGTGTAGTATTTGTAAAGTTCAGGGATGATTTTATAAACATCTATGTCGTTAATAGCCAAAATTTCTGAACCCAAAGGAATTTCTTTGCCATCAATATTTATAAGCCATTTTTCATCAATCCATTTTATCGGAAATGGAAAATATCCAAATTTTTCTTCTCGTAAGTAATCAGTATATTTTTTGGGTAAAGAAACTTCGTTGTGAAGACTTCCTTCAAAGTCTGAAATAGTACATATCAAATTATGGGCATCTCTAAAAACCCGTTTTAAATTTTTTCACTTCCTAGTTTATCGAATTTGTTCTTTGCAATCTTAAAAAATAGTGATTAAGGGCTCTTTTGACTTTTTCTTTTCACCCTTGGCAGGATGATGATTGACCATTTGGTCAAACTATCGGCCATTCAAGTTCACTTTTATCTGCGTTAGCCTGAACAAATTGTAGGTGAGGTTCATTAAACCAATCGTTGCTTTGGCCCTCACAAAGTTTCGGCATCGGATATACATTCGGTTCATCGAGTTGGTCATGAACCCAAAAATGTGCTCCACTCTTGCCCTTGTCTTTGATTTCTTCTTGTTGCGCTTTTGCTGCGCATTGGTAAGGGGTTTATTGCGGTATCCTTTTTCATGGATCATGGAGGTCATATTTTTTCCGTTCAACTCTTTTTCAATTTTCTCACTCCGATAAGCACTATCAGCATATACTTTTTGTCCGCGATCCCTTTTGTCAATCAATGGTCCAATCATTTCACTATCGTGAACATTGGCAGGGGTTACCTTATAACCCGTAATGAGTTTGGTGCGCGCATCGGCTTTCACATGGTCTTTATACCCATAGTAACTTTTTCCATTGTGCGTAACCCATTTGGCATCAATATCTTTCTGGCGTAGCTTGTTTTCTTTATCTTTCCAATCTGGGGGAATAATCCCCTCATTGAGTTGTTGGTTCTCATCGCGGCTGTTTCGTTGAATAGGGACTTCCACAATGGAGGCATCTATCATTCGGCCTTTGTTAAGAATTACACCCCGTTGGCTCAAGGTTTTATCCAGCAAGGAAAACAATTTCTCCACCATCTTGCCTTTGGCAAGTTCATTTTTAAAGTTCCAGATTGTTTTGGCATCGGGCACCGTATCAGATATGGTCAACCCTAAAAAACGCATGAACGATAAACGATCTAAAATCGCATATTCCGTGCCGTCATCGCTTAAATTATAATAGCGCTGCAAAATCAATATTTTGAACATCATCAGATAATCAAAGGAAGGGCGACCGCCTTGGCTTCTGTCTTTTCCCGATTCAAAATGTGCCTCCAAGGGTTTGCGGAAAATCCCAAAGTCAATGTGGGCTTGCAATTTTAACAATGGGTCGTTTTGCTTACCGATTTTATCCAACCGAAACTGCTCATCAAATAATCCTCTCGATTTATTTTTCATCTATTTTCTCCTTTTTCTCAAGAAACAAAATTTACAGATAATTTCGTAGGGTTTTTAGAGATACCCTTATAAAACTCTCTGTAAGATTTAATTTTTTCAATTTGAAGATTGCCCCAATTATAAATACTGTCAATCGATTGTGGGGTTCGGTATTTATAAAGTCCAGAATTGGCTTCCTTTGATATTTGTTTAAAAATTTCAAAATCTTGTCTTATCTTCTTGTGCGAAATAGGTTCATCAATTGATTGTCCATTTGCAAGAAATGAAATTAAAAGTATAAGAATTATTGAGATTATTTTATGCATCGTTCGGTTTTCCAAAATTGGTGCTAGCGATTTGTGCCCATGTCAATAGCGGGATTTTGAAACTGTGTCTTTGTCACACGTGCTGAAACGAAATGTAAAAACTAAACTTCAACTTAACGTGTATCCGCAGCTGGCATAGGACACATTGTTGCCAACAGTTGGACTTCACAATTGTCCACCGTAACTATTTCTTTGTTGAAACTGTCCAACTAATGAACTCTTGAAAAATTCCGTCCCAATTGTCTTGTGTCTTACCATATCATTTGGGCACTATAAAAAAAATTGCTTTTTGTTATGCCTGGCTCAATTATTTTTAACGCCAATACCAAGATGTTTAAGTTCATAGTTTAGACTCTCTGAAAATCCTTCAACAGCCCACTTTGTACTGTGAAATATACTGTATAAAGGATATGTCATTAGTCCTCCAATGGTAGAAACATTGATAATTAGGCCAGAATTATTTGATCGAAAATAAGGAAGGATTTCCTGAATAACATTCATCAGTCCAAAAATATTTACATCGAACATGCTTTGTCTTTGTGTGATTGTTGAGAGTTCAAATGCTCCGTAGCCCCCAAAACCAGCATTGTTTACCACACATCAATATTTTGGGTCATTGACAATACCAATGCAATACCATTTTCTATACTTTGATTATCGCTTCCATCAAGTGTTACTGGTATGATGTTTTCCGGGTGCTCATTTATGAGTCCTTTTATATTTCGCATAGTAGCAAATACTTTCCAGTTGTTTTTGGCAAAGTGGTTTACAGTTGCATTGCCTATGCCCGATTATGTACCTGTAATCAGAATACTTTTTGTCGTTTTATTTTTTTGCATTATTTAGCATTACAGGAATTTTAAACCAATCAAAATTATTTATTTTGTAAGATTTTATGAATGATTTTGCTTTAATTTTTGATTCAAAAAAAAGTATCAAACCACTTTTTTCTGATGTTTCAAGAAGCCAATATGCTCTAAAAAAAGTAGTTTGATGTGCATACAAATTGGAGGCTTGATTTTGCGTTAATCCATGTATAAAAACAGCTATACTTTTGGTGTTAAAATTAGTATAAGTTGTAGTTATAGGAAGTGACGAAAATTCAGATTTTACACTAAAATATTCGACAGTTGGCGTAACGCCTCTTTTTTTCTTCACGTCCTCAAACCATTGTGGGGTGAACCTTTTTTTTGCTTTGGCCTCTTCTCCCCATAGATAAATTCCGCCAAAGTTTTTTCCTTCTGTATTTCTATTGATTGAATAAGCTTTAAACTCTAGTCCATTTACTTTCTCATAGATTGGATTAACCTCTCTGAATTTTTTAGGTAATAAATAGTCGAAAGCATACCATGGTGCTTTTGATTTTACAATTGTTACAGTTTTTACACTCATGATGTCGTTTTTTAAATTGTTTTGAGCAAACATTGTTGTAGTGGATGATAAAAAGATTATAAACCCTAGACTGATTGATTTTTCTGTCATATTCTATTGTTTTTTAAAATTTATAGCGATTAGACAGAATTATTAAAATGTGTTACAAAACTGTCAGAAAGTAGCACTATGATGAGGTGTGTCCGACAAATTTAAAATACGGTTTATAAGAGTTGACTTTTCGTACTCCTTTTCTGTCCCTTTTGTTGTCGTGCCTTGGGTCGTCCTACGCTTGCCTGTAGTGGATACGTATTTGCGATGGTGGGGAATTAGAATTTCGTCAACCTGAAACCCAAGCCCAATATTGTTAAAAGTTGAAATTAAGAACTAAAAGCTAAATAGCGTTAGTCAAGCTGTATCGAAAGCAAAAAGGAAGTACAAATGTTGATTGCACCTCCGTCTGCCACACTTTTGCCAAACCGTATTATGCGTTCCCCTTTCTTAGTTATCTAATTGAGGTTAAATATGTCCTTTACTTTGTTGTCAGAAAGTATTGAATTAAGCAAATTGTCTGTATGGTTTTTTTCTTGAAATGGCTGATTGCGAAAAAGGTCTGCATATTTTGTTTCCAATTCGTTGTCAAGGTCTGCCGATTTTTCTTTTGCTAGTTCGTTGATTTTTGAAATGTATGAGGTGTTGAACTTTAATTTTTCTGAGTCAACCCAGCCAGCTTTAATAAAGCCTTTTGTTTTCCTGTCGCATCTGCATGGATTTACTTGATTAATTAATCCACATTTGCTATTCATAAAATTGTAAAGGTCACGCCTTGCCCTTGAAAGAATTTGGCGAAAGTTATCCTTACTTATTTCTAACAAACTTGAACCTAAATTATGGTCAGCACCGAATATTTCTCCAAGCACATAAACGAGCCTTTGCTCTCTATTTAAGCAAAGTAGCATCCCGTTCATACAGCCCAACTTTGCATCTTCAATAAATTCTTTTAGTTCAGCTTTTTCTAATGTTGTTAAGTCTTCATCCTTTATATTGTCCAATTGCTCTGCGTAATTGTCAAATGTGGTAATATTGTCTTCCAACCAGTATTTTTTCATTTGAAGAAAATGATTGAACGTAATGCGATACAGCCACGTTCTAAAATCACTTTCTCCTTTAAATTGAGAAAGTTTTGTAATTACTTTAATCAGCACCTCTTGGGTAATATCTTCCGCATCAAAAGGACTTAGAACCATTTTCTTTGCAACATTGTAAATATAATGTTGATGCCTTTTTATAAGTGCTTCCAATGCAGCTTTTGAGCCTAGTAAAGAAGCATCAATTAGCTCTTTATCTGATTTGTTAGGATAATTTAAAGAAAAGGGATTTTCCATTATTTACTCCAAGCTGGTTTAGTTGTTAATACTTTTTTTTGAATAGGACAGTTTGTGATATGTGCACCTTCTAAATAACCTGTGCTAACTAAAAACTCATTTACAATTTCTCCGCCTGTAAATTTAAATGTTTTTTTAAACAACTTCATCCACTCCTCTTTTGGTTTTGGGTGGTTTTGGTCGAGCCAATTTTTAAAAGAGCCAAAGTCATTTTGCAGTTGTAAAATTACGTTAGCATTATGTATAGTTGCATCAATTTTTAAACGATTTCGAATGATACCAGTATCGTTCAAAAGTCTTTGTCTATCTAATTCTTTATAGTTGGCTACTTTCCTAATATTGAAATGGTGGAAGGCATTTTTAAAATTAATCTGCTTATTTAAAATGGTTGTCCAACTAAGCCCTGCTTGATTTATTTCCAATACCAAACGTTCAAAAAGTTCATTGTCGTCTTCAATTGTAAATCCGTACGCAGTGTCGTGGTAAATACGGTGGACATTGGTTTTATCCAAATGTCCAACCGCTTCACAATATGATTTTGGTTTATCCATTATTCAAATTCAATGAAGTGTTTCATTACAATCACCTTTTCGACAATTGAAAACGCAGCCCCAAGTATTGGATTTTTTTGCATAGCCAATTCATTTTCTTTGGCTTCCGAAATACTGTCCCAAAACACTCTTTCTGCCCATACATTTTTATTTTTAGCTGATTGTAAAAGGACACGGTTATTATATCCTTTTGCATTTTTAATTTCAGAGTTATAGGTAGAAAAAAAATCTCCTATTTGATTGTTATTTTCTTCTTTCAGTTGGTAAATAACCAACTCTACTGTTTTGGTCTCTTTGTCTGCTATACTGTGCTGGTTACTAAAACTAAAATGCTCGAATAATTCAGTTTTTTCAATCAATTGAATGAAATCTCCCAATTCAGGGATTTTGCTCATATTTTTTGCCGCATTGATAGCATTTTCCAGAGTATCCCAAGCTACAAAGTCAAAAAGTAAGTTTGGGTCTTCAGTGGATTGATACACTTTCCTGTAAATGAATCCGTCTAGTTTTACAAGTCCTGCATTGGTTTTGTTAATGACAATTTGCTTGTTGTCAGTAGGGTTGCTTTTTACTCTGTAAACAACCAGTTCGATGATGTGATTTTTACTTTCCATTTTTTAAATATTAAATTGTTATACCGGTTAGATAACAATTTAATGAGGGTGTGACAGTTGTCTTGAATAAACTTTTTTTTGCGGTCTCATTGTCTTAGGGTGACGCATAACGGTGGCGGTAGGGCCAGCAAGAGAGCGTGGGAGATTGTCCTATCAAGGTTCACGAAAAGTTGAAGCGGACTACAAAGCTTCGAATACCCCTGAAACCCTTGTTGGCAATAGCGTGTGTTAGCGGCTTGGAATTTTTGTCATTGGTTGTCAAAGCCCAAATATTTGATGTTGTAAAATATAGATTAGAGCACCAGCAAAGTATCCGAGTAACGCAAGTAAACTGATTTTTTTAAGATACCAAAAGAAACTTATCTTCTCCATGCCCATTGCTGCCACACCTGCTGCTGAACCAATGATTAATGCACTTCCTCCTGTCCCAGTACAATATGCAAGGAACTCCCAAAAATAATGGTCTGTTGGATATTGGTTTAAATCATACATACCTTGTGCTGCTGCTACTAACGGAACATTATCAATGATTGAAGATAATTAACCGATTGAGATTACAATAATGTTGTCGTTTTGCAATGTTGCAGTCAGCCATTGAGCAAGATTTGTAAGTATACCTATTGATTGCAATGAAGCTATACTGACTAAGTACCAAGAAAAAAAGTATACTTGGTGTATCAATTTTACGCAAGGCATGAACAACTGATAAATTGTGTTTATCTTCTTCATCTTTTTTCCCATGTATGCTATGTATCCTAAAACAAAAATTGTAATTATAAGTGTTATCATAATGCTAAGAGCGTTTTTTTTGCGTGGCCGCTAACGTTTGTGTTTGCGCAGTGGCTTTCGAAGCCGCCACTGTCCACGTGGGCAAACGTTGATCGAAGATAACACTTTGAACTTACACCTCACCCACCATTGCGCAAACATTTTGTGGGTAGTTGTATGGCTCTTCTCCGAACTTTATTCGTAGCTCAATTTTTTGTCCCTGTTAATTGATACAAGTCAGTCGTGCTGTGGGGCATTTTTCATTTCTACTTAGTCCACTTAAGCAAAACTGAGCGCACTAATTGGCTGGCTTTGGATGTGGGTTGCATGTGTGGCCAGACAATGGGTGAGCGGCTTTAGTTGGGTCTAATAGTATTTTACCTTCCAGTCTAAAAGTCACGATTTACAAAGGTTGGAATCTCAATTTGTTTCGAAAGTTTTGCGTAATTATTTTTAGCTGATGCTGCTTCTGAAAGTATGAGTTCTCCTGATGGTAAAATCCTTAAACTATTGCTGTCAAACAATTGGTGAATGTCTGACCGTAAACAAAGTCCATTATGGTGTGTATCGTCCCCCCTGTACTCAACTGGTTTTATGTGAGTAGCCTCTAGCACATTTTCAATAGAAACGCCAGTCACAATGCAAGACGAACCAAAAGCATTCGTAGATATACGCACGTTTTAAAAATCAAAATGATCACTCGGTTTTACTAACTTATTCATAATCAACAAGAATAAAGAATACGCTATCATAGCGTATATTGTTTTTTTTCTATGCTTATGCACGCGCAAAATATCCCACATCGTTGTTTGACCTTCCAATTTTCAATCCACTTAATCCCTCCATTTTTCTTTCCCAAACTTTGTTCACTTTCAAACGGGCCATTTCCCCCGTTTGTTTTTGTTTGGTATATTTGATGGTTGAAAAAAATAATCATTCTAAAATCATAAATCGCAATTCATTATGGCCTTTACACTTCCTGCTTTACCCTATGCATTCAATGCATTGGAACCACACATCGATGCGCGCACCATGGAGATTCACCATGGCAAGCACCACAATGCCTACGTTACCAACTTAAACAATGCGCTCGCTGGCAAGCCAGAAGAGAATTTGAGCATTGAAGAAATTTGCACCAATATTTCCAAGCACCCCATGCCTGTGCGCAACAATGGAGGCGGCCACTATAACCACAGCTTGTTCTGGACCATTATGGCGCCTAACGCTGGCGGTGCGCCTACGGGTGCAGTGGCGGATGCCATCAACGCTGCCTTTGGAAATTTTGATGAGTTCAAAACTAAATTCAATACCGCGGCTACTACGCGCTTTGGTTCGGGTTGGGCTTGGTTAATTAAAGGAGCCGATGGAAAATTGGCCATAACCTCAACACCTAATCAAGACAACCCGCTGATGGATGTTGCCGAAGTAAAAGGTACTCCGCTGCTTGGATTGGATGTGTGGGAGCATGCCTATTACTTAAATTATCAAAACCGCAGGCCTGATTATTGTGCCGCTTTTTGGAATGTAGTGAATTGGAATGAAGTAGCGAGACGCTTTTCTGCCAAGTAAGTTGTTTTAGCAACAGCAAAAAAGGGAAGTCATCAATTGGTGGCTTCCCTTTTTTTACAGAAAAATATTTTAGTCACTACTTTATTCTTCATTTACTTCCACTTCCACCCGCACATTTCTGCGGGCATTCTGACTATTTTTATCGTGCAGCATGCGCGAGCCGCCCCATGCTTTTACTTCAATCCGATCGGTAGCTACACCTTGCGAAACCAACCAATCTTTGATTACCTGGGCACGTGCACCCGACAATTCTTTTGCAGATGCATTTTCAGAAACAATGTCATCGGCCGTTAGATTGAAAAAGTCTTTGCTTGCACCTACCCGAATGATTTTTCCTCTTCCGTTACCGTTGGTGTGGCCGTGCAGAATGATTTTATAAGTTGGGTTTTCTTTCATCATGGCAAGAAGTTTGTTCAACTCATATTTTGATTCGGGCAGCATGATGGCCGCATCGTTGTAGAAATAAACATTGTATAGCACGGCAATATCGCCTTTGTGCAGGCGTGTCATTTCAAAACGCACCATGTAATAATTGCCAATCAAAGAGATGTCGGGCTGCAGTGTATCTTTTTCTGTATAGTAATAGTTTATTTCATGTTGAATTTTCCGGTAGCCAAATGAATTGCCAATCAAAATCAATTTGCCTGATTTGTTTTTAGGATCGGGCAACACCAAGTACTCATTCGCTTTCGCTTTTAAGATCAAGCTACTTCTTTCGCCATCAATTACTTCAACTTCACCATCAATTATTTGGTTAGTGGTTGCATTGTATAGGCTTAGAAATGCTTGTGTATTTTTTAATGTTTGTGGAATATAAACAGGCTCTGCTTTTGGGTTCGGTACTACTTCCGTAGGGGTGGGTGCCTCTTGCTGGGTTGGTTCTTGAACGGGTTCTACTTTAGGGCTTTGAACTACCTTTTCGTCTTTTTGCAATGCTTCTTTCTTACTTTCTTCTTTCTTCAGTTCTTCTCTCTTACTTTCTTCTTTCTTAACCTCTTCTTTGGGTTCTTCTTTCTGAGCCAATGGCTCGCCACCTTCTTTTATAATCCGTACCCATGCTTCACTAAAACCAGCTTGCTTACGCACGTCCAGCATTTTAGCGATCGATTCATCAAAGTTGGTGTAGTAATCTACATATACATAGTGAAACTGCCGAGTTGCATCAAACCCATACTGTGTATGATGCCCCGCCTGATTCAATTCGCTGGAATATCTTTGGGCAAAACTTTCTTGATTTGAAAGATAAGCGGCAACCACAATATAATAGCCTTTTGGAAGAGGATCAGCAATCACAGATTGACTTACTGACGCCATAAAAATAACAACGGTACAGAGTTTTCTCATGTAAGGTTTGACTTTTAGATACTGCAATATTATTAAAATCTTATCCTTTTTCAAGGAAAATCAATAATAGTGAGTAACAGTGCTCTGGATGGGCTTTTTTCAACGTAAGAATTTTGTCATTTCATCAAAAAAACCAGCTCCATATCCTACCAATTGAACGATTGCGGCTGGTATTGAAAGAAAAGCAACTACTGCAGATTTGGTGGAGAAGAGGGCTGCCAAACCAATCAGGAGCAGATAGAAAATGTAACCTGCTAGCAGAAAAAACCCAAGCTTACCATTGATCAACAAAAGCACAGGTATCAAAATCAATCCTAGTAAAAACGAAAATGGAAACCAATGTACCCACTTTACCTCACCGCCATGTTGCTTGCCCACCAATACTCGCCCACGCCCAAAATTGTACACTTGCCTGAAGAATTGAGAAAGGGTAGCTCTTCTTTTATGAAAGACAAAAGCCTGTGGAATGAGCGCCACACGCAGCCCTAATTTTTTCATGCGAATGCTCAACTCAATGTCTTCGGCAAATCGATCGAAATGAAAGCCCTTTGTTTTTTCATAGGCTTGCCGCGAGAAGCCCATGTTGTAACTGCGTGGTTGAAAGTTGCCAATTCCTTTTTTGCTTCCACGAATGCCGCCTGTGGTAAAAAACGAAGACATGGTATAGGCCATGGCTTGCTGAAGGGGTGTAAATTTTTCGTGGCCCTGATCGGGGCCGCCCCAGGCATCCACTAGCTGTTGCTGTAAAAAATTATCTACTGATTCGAAATAGGTGGTGGGCAAAATGCAATCACTATCAAAAATCACAAAGTAGTCTCCTTTTGCTTTTTCAAAACCGAAATTGCGACTTGGCCCAGGGCCCGTGTTTGGTTTGGTGAAATAAGAAATGGTCAACTGGTCTGAAAATTCATTCGCCACTTCCTCACTCGATAAGGTCGAGCCATCTTCTACCACAATCACTTCAAAATTACGCAGGGTTTGCTCGGCAAGGCTTTGCAATAGTTCGCCCAATTCTTCGGGGCGATTATACACGGGAACGATGATGCTGTACTTCGGATTGGACATAGCTGCAAAATACCGATTACAAGGTTAAATGCAAGAGCCACTGTTCGTCATACATTAGTTCTCCGTTCTCCAACATTTCCTGAATTACTTCCATCAACAATTCCTTGTCGCTGGCGGCCACTTGGGTTTCCAGTTCTTCCACCGAAAGCGCGGTGGGCCCTAGTAGGTACTTGATTTGCTGTTGATAATCGCCATACAATGTTGAACTTTCTTTTTTCTTTTTGCGAATGCACACATCGCACACACCGCAAGTGGTGTAGGTTACTTCGTCAAAATATTCTTGAATCACTTGCATGCGGCATTTGGTTGATTGCTCTACGTAACCAATCATGGCTGCTGCTTTTTTTAAATGAAGCTGTCTTCGACTTTCTAGCAGGGGGACATCAATCGGTAAACGATCGGCATCTTGGCGGGGCAACACTAAAGTGATTTGAGGTGCGTCTTTGGTAGGTTGGTACACGAGTAATTGCAGCTCGTGCAATTGGTGCAATTGGATTTCTATCTCGCCTACCGATTGCCGAAGTGCAACCGCCAGTTGGTTTTCTGAAATCGGAATAAAGTCGGTATAAATTTCGCCACCGTATAAGCGCAAAATCATTTTTAACAGTGGGTCAAACCGTGCATGGGCTACTTGAAACTCATAAATCTTTTTTTTGTCGATCGAAAAATGAAGCTGGGAAGGGCGATAAAAACTTTCGTTGAATTGGATCAGACCTACCTCTTCTAATTTTTTCAAAGCGGGGTATACAGCAGTTGATTTAAAGGAAAATTGTTGGCAAAACTTTTCCAAATCAAAATCATAGCTTTCGCCTTGGCCACTGCCAATGGCCAACTGAAAGAAATTTGCCAATGCTTGATAAATCTTTTTTAAATATTCTAGTTTGGGTTGTGCCTGTTCTGTTTTGTGTTGGAGCGATTGGGCATCTGCCTCATGAAAAATGACCGTAGCAAAAGAGCGCTTTCCATCGCGGCCGGCACGGCCCGCTTCTTGGTAATACGATTCTAAACTTTCGGGTAAATCCAAATGAATGACCGTGCGCACGTTGGCCTTGTTGATGCCCATGCCAAAAGCATTGGTGGCCACCATTACACGGCATCGATCTTTCAGCCATTCCTCTTGGTGTTGCTGCCGTTGGGCATGGGGCAAGCCCGCATGGTAAAAAGTGGAAGCGATGTTGTTTTTCTTTAACAGCTTATCGATTGACACCGTGGCTTTGCGCGAACGCACATAGACAATGCTGGCCCCCGGCACTTTGGTTAAAATCTCCAATAATTTTTTTTCTTTCGTCTCGGTTTTCCGAATCACTAAAGAAAGATTGCTGCGGGCAAAACTGATTTGAAAAACAGATGGCTCGCGAAGTTCTAATCGTTGAATGATATCTTCTTTTACCAATCGCGTGGCCGAGGCGGTGAGTGCCGCAATGGGAACGTTCGGTTTTATCTTTCGAAGATCTGCAATCTTTAAATAAGGAGGACGAAAGTCGTAGCCCCATTGCGAAATACAATGAGCCTCATCTACGGCAATAAGGTTTACGTTCATCTTGGCAAAGCGGACTTGAAATAATTCGGTTTGTAAGCGCTCGGGCGACACGTACAGAAATTTTTGGTTTCCATATACGCAATTGTCGAGCAGGATGTCAATCTCTCGATGGCCTAACCCAGAGTGGATCGCGATGGCTGGAATTTCTTTTTGTTTGAGCTGTGCCACTTGGTCTTGCATCAGCGCAATCAATGGCGTGACCACCACACACAACCCTTCGCGGAGTAAGGTAGGCACTTGAAAGCAAACGGATTTCCCCGCTCCGGTGGGCAAAATCCCCACCACGTCTTTATTGTGTAGGATGGATTCAATCAACTCGCGCTGTGGTGTGCGAAATGAAGAATAGCCCCAGTAATGTTGTAAGACTTGTTCGGGTGTCACTCCTCAAAAATAATAGAAAAGACATCACCAAACAGGTATTTTACAGAGGCCACTCGTCTTTAAATTCTCTCTTCTGATGGAACGCCTCGATTTCAGCCGAGTCGAGTAAACATTTTTTCAAGGCGGCTGTAATGTTTTCTTTGTTCAAGTCTTGGCCGATAATAACAACCTCGTTCAGTCGATCGCCCCATTGCTTGTCCCATTTTTTTTGGATGTGTTCTTGGTCTTGTAAGTAAGCTGGGTTTTGCGCTCGTTGTTTAAAAGGCACACTTGCCCACCATCGGCCATAGATTTCAGCCTTTGATGAACCGCCTGCCTGGCTCCATAAAATAGCATTGTCAGGGCGCGAGGCCAGCCAGAAAATCCCTTTGCTACGAATCACATTTGATGGCCATTGGGTTTGAATAAAACTCCAAAACCGCTGAGGGTGGAAGGGGATAGGACTGCGAAACACAAAAGAAGAAATTCCAAACTCTTCCGTTTCGGGTGTATGTTCGTTGTTCAGTTCTTTAATCCAACCTGCAGCTTGTTGCGCCTTTTCATAATCGAAGAGTTTAGTGTTTAGAATTTCCTTGGGATTTATTTTCCCATTCGTAGCTTCAATCAGTTTTGCATCCGGGTTAAGTTTCATCAGCAAGCCCTTGAGCAGGTTCAATTGTTCGGTATTAATCAAATCTAATTTGTTGAGTACAATCACATTGGCAAACTCAATTTGATCTGTAAGTAAATTGACGATGCTGCGGTTATCTTCTCGGTCATCGGTCATTTTTCTGTCGAGAATGGTATCGGCACTGCCAAAGTCTTTGAAAAAATTAAACGCATCGACCACTGTTACCATGGTATCTAGCTGAGTGATTTTCGATAAATCGGTGAGCTCTTCACCCGTATCGAATGTAAAGGTTTGTGCCACTGGTATCGGCTCCGAAATCCCGGTGCTCTCAATCAACAAGTAATCGAATTTTTTTTGTTTGGCCAGCAATGCTACCTCTTTGATCAAGTCTTCGCGTAAGGTGCAACAAATACATCCATTACTCATCTCCACCAGTTTCTCTTCGGTGCGCGAAAGCTTGATTTCGTTTTTTACAAGCATCGAGTCGATATTCAATTCGCTCATATCATTGACGATAATCGCTACTTTTAAACCATCGCGATTGTGGAGCACATGATTAAGCAGGGTAGTCTTACCCACACCTAGAAATCCGCTCAGTACTGTTACCGGTAACTTTCTTTGTTTAAATAATTTCATTTTACGTTCGTTTTTTTTTGTCACTCGAATTTTGAACATAACAAATGCACAATAGTGCAAGACAGATTAAATGCTTCATCACTTATTATTCGTTATCAATTCGGCTTGGTCTAAAATGAAAGTCATGTGCTCTACGTCTTTATCGTTCAATCGAAGTTTCCCTTTTACAGTAATCACTTGATCGGGCTTGAGTTTTGGCGGCTTTTTTTTAAAATTAATCTCCGCTACTGTTTCGGGCCCCGCCCCTCCACAAAAAAAACAGGATGAGTAGGGATTTTTAGACAACACAATACTGCTGGCTGGAAGATCAAGGGGTATGTAATGACCTTGCAAGTCAATTTCTGTTCCTTGCAATTGCTTTAGCTTGGCGTCAAATTGTGGTACTAAAAAATACTCGTTGTATTGTTTGATGTAAGTTGAAACAAACTTCGTACGCGCAAAAAGTTGCCAACCCTCCGTTGATGGAGGAGCATTCAATAAGATAAGCAATAGAATGTTTTTCATGTGTTTATTTTTTTTAGTGGTCACATGCCTTCATGCCGTAGAGGCATTTCGGCACGCAGGCATGGAATGGCCACAATTATCATTCCGTTGGGTGTAAAACTTCTCAATGGCCATTTCATATCATCAAAACTGCTTCAAGTACGTAATCTTAAGAACGCCCTTTTGGTTCACCAACCGGCTGTTAATTTGTGTGTCTGGATTAGTAAAGTCCTGTCGGTTATCATTGAGCACAAGAAAAATGAATGACAACGGTTTGTATTCCCATTGCAACCGAGTGTTGAACGTGTTTCTGTTGATGGCTGAATTATATTGATAAAAACTAATCCATTGCACACGTGGATTTAAAGCCAGACGTATTTCTGCTGTGGCCAAATCTGTTGTTACGTTGGAAGATGAAATGCCTAAATTTCTTATTTCATTGTGCCGATAACTCAACGTTAGCGCCACATGTGGATCAGGGGCAATTCGTGTGCTAGCAGAAATAGATTGTAGCCTACCATTAAAATATCCTCCGTTGTTATACTCCGCTGAAAAGAAAAGCTTACGTGAGTTATCTGTTTGGAAATTTAAGGAGTGATTATTGTAAGCATAAACACCTGCCGCAATTTCAATGTCTAGTGGGCTAAACGACTCAATCAGGTTTTGCCAGTTGGTGACGAAACTGTACGACAATCTGCCACCGTTTTGAAAATTCAAACTAAATGGTCGGTAGGAAATAAACCCCTCGCGAAAACTGAGATCATTGTAATAGTGATAGAAATAGGCAGTTACACCCGGTGTATATTGGCGAATTATTTTTTTAGGCAACCAGCTGGGTCGCAGCTTTAAACTCACAGCCGGGCTGGTCAGTGCATAATTGGTTGCATCCACAAACCCGGAGCGTGGATCGTATTTATCTGAAACCACCGCTTGCACATGGCCTGCATAAATGTCGTTCGTATCATAGTACGCCCACATGGAGCCTGACCAACCCTTGTTGTTTATGAGTCCTGAATTATTAGATCCCGAAAGCATCCAAAATGCATTCAGTTTTTGATTGGGGCGATACAATCCATCTATGGTGATGGTGGAGTTCGCATTTGTTCGACCAGCCGTATCTGCTTCATCGTATCGGAAAGTTGCTAATCCTCCTATACGTGTACCTTGATCCGTGAGATTGTGTGAGTAACGCGCTACGGCAAAATTAGATGCCGGATCTACTCCCTGCACTCGCTGGCGAATGGCCAATGCACCGATATTTCGCTTGAGGCTTCGGTTGGTGAAACGAACTCCAGCTTCAATGGGTATTGGATTTCCGTTGTCATCTAATCCAATTCGTCTACTGAAAAAAGGTTGAAGCGCACCGAGCGCTTGCATGGTGTAAATTTCATTTCCTTCCAGAAAAAATTGCCTGCGCTCAGGAAACAAAACAGAAAAACGTGCGAGGTTTACTACTTGCCGATCTACATCCACCTGAGCAAAGTCGGTGTTATACGTAACATCTAAAACTGAATTGGTATTGAGCGCCCACTTGGCTTCGCCACCTACTTTCAAATCGCTGTTTTGTTTCGTTACCCTTTCTTTGGTTTCTCTGTCTGCGCTTACCAGCATATAAGGATTTAACTGAACGTTTACTCCGTTATCGGGCGGAAGCTCAAGTCCTGTAAGTATTGCTTCGTAGGGCATTTGATAAGGAGTAAAGACACGAGGAATTGCTGGGAAAGTCACATTTTGATTGAGCCTGCGCATGCACCGAAGCAAAATGATACCCATCCGATCACTTCCTGCTTTGTAACGAATCGATTTCCAGGGAATAGCAAACTCTGCCGTCCAACCCCAATCATGTATTTTGGTTTTTACACTCCACAACGAAATCCACTCGCGATTAAAATTGCTTCCATCGCTGATTAACAATTCCCGTTGCGCCCCGTATGGATTAGTTTGAAAGGCCGCAGCATTTCGCTTGTCAAGCAACCCATCAATAGCAATACCAAACAAATCATTTTCATCAAAGGAAAAATCGCGTTGCATATTGGGTACGCGAATACCTTTTCGGCCTGCCGAATCGAAACAAATTGCGCTTACATATAAATTTTTTTCATCGAATAAAATCCGTACTTCTGTTTTCAAGGAAGCGGCCTCCCCTTGGCGTGGTTCGTATTGTACCAAATCGGCAACCGGTTTAAGGTTTTGCCATGAAGGTTCATCCAGCACACCATCGATAGTGATGGAACCCCCAACTTTCTGACTCCGAATTTCAAGGGGTGTTTCAGGTGGCTGAAAGGTAGCTTGCGCGAAGGCAACGCTAGCAGAAATCAACACACAACCCACTAAAAATAGTCCAGATTTCACAAGTTTATGCTGGCTCTGATGTGCTTCTGTAAGCATGTTCTTCATTCAATTCATGTGCCCCGCTTCAGTTATTAGTCTAACTCAGAAATACTGAGCAACGTTTCTCCTTTGTTTATTGGAGGTGTGAAGCTCACATAAATGATGAATCCATCGAATGGCGCCCATATTTCTTGTATGACATTGCCAAAGAGATCTGTAACAAAACCCAGCTTTGCACCCTTCTTGAATAATGTGCCACTTCTGTAGTCGGTATAGAAGATTCCGGTTTGTTCACTTTTAATTGACGATCTCTTACCAATTTCAAAAGGCGTGTTGACGGCAACTGGTTTGCCTGACAGTATTCCCAAACTTCGCATCATATTCCTAAGCCGTTTATTGATGAAGTCCGCTTCTTCCGGCCGCACTTGTCCGAGTTTCCCATATTCTATTCCTACTACTGGTATATCTTTGGAGACGGCCTCTGCCGTGCAGTAGATCGTTGGTTGACCCTGCTTCGGTGCATTTTCGCTTGTTATTAGCCAAGGGAAATCAAGGGCCAACGCCATTTGTTTTGCTTTGGCTGTCTGTGTTCCATATTGATAGATAGCAATGTAGGGGTGCAAATCTTCACTGGCATCTCCGGCATGAATATCAACTACATATTGGCAGCGTAAAATAATTTTTTGTGAGATTGTATAAGCAAGTACCTCTGTAATTGTCCCGCTTTTGCTTCCAGGAAATTGCCTGTTCAGGTTTTTACCATCTTTGGGATGATAAAATACACTTCTTCCGAAAAAAGCATCCACATTGGCCAGGCGGACAATCAGAATCGTTCCGTGAACATCCTTCGGATCAATTTCCCCAGAAAGTTTTTGCATTGCAAGGATAGGAGGATATTCATAGCCATGGATGCCAGCAATTAGTCCTAACACTGGGCCTTTCGATAATCCGTTGATAATTGTTATTGGAATGTAGGTACTATCTTGTTTTTCTGTGACAACGGGAAGGATGAGAGATTTCACTTCCCCGGGTTGGATGACGTGCCCTTCAAAGTGAAAGCTAGTGTTTTGAGCTAAGAGGTGGTGCTCACAAAGAAACACAATGATTAACGCTAAAGCTGTCGCTAAAAATAACTTGGCCTTCCATAAGGATATTTGCCAGTAATGAACTAAGGTTTTTTTCATGCTAATTCTCATTTAGATATCAATCCTTAAAACCAATCTACGTGCGCCTGTCAGTTCGATCGCTGGCGACCGATGCACAACACCTTTGCCCGTTCTTTGATGCGGAAGTTCACCCTTTAATATTGCTACATCGTAGGAGTTGAGTTGATTGATGTAGCTCCAGTCTTTTATGATTTGCTCATTCTCCCCTAAACCTAAGTGCTTTCGGTTCACGTTGTCATTGTAGGTCCACTCCGTGCCAGGACCGGCATAAGAGCAAAGCAATCGTAAGTCATAGCCATCAATGTGAAACTTCCGGCAGGCATCTTTCGCAACTGTTTTTAAATGAACTCTTACGTACTCCGCATTGCAAATGGCTGCAAACTGATAAATCAATAGTTGCATGTCTTCTATCAAGGCACTTAACTCGTTAATAGGGTGAACGCTTTTCGATACAAACATTTTTTCAATCTGCGCACCTACTTCTGTATTAACTTTCACGGTTGACTCAAATCCGGTGAACGAGCTGTTTACAAAACTGTCCACCGACTGTTTTAGGCCAGTGCTGGGCATCCGCTGATGGATGGCAATATTGATATGTGGCTGCCGAATACCATCAAGCGATGAAAGAGTAGAAGCATTGTGAAAATGCTCTTTTTCTTTTGTCAAATTAAATAGTGATGTGAACGTCATCGTTATAGGGCTACCATTCTTTCAAAACGATTTCTTCGATACACCCACGCGCTTCCTGAAACCGTCAGTGTTAAAAAGAAAAGAAGGCCCATCAAATCTGCATTGTAGTGTGAAGGCACTTGAGCCGAAGAATAGCTGTGCGTTGGCAAAGAACTAAAGTCTTCTGCGCGCATCTTTTCATTGTTAAACATCCGTGGAATAAAATAGTGGCGCCACGTATCGGCAAATGCAATCACTTGATTCCGAAAGTCGGTGTAATGCGCTGGTGAAGTTCCGGCCAGATCATTCAACCCGTCTTGCAACAAAATAGCGGGCGACAAAAAACGAAGTCGATTGACCCAGCTTTGTTGTTTATTCAGCGCTTCATTATAATCATCCAACACAGGTTGTACCGACTGGTTGATTACATCGCTAGCAGCAAAGTTTCCCAGCCACCAACTATACTGGTTTTGCTCAGTCGTATCTTTCGGGGCATATTCCGGATGCTCCCGATAATACATTTTCAGTATTTCATCCGCCTTTTTCTCCGCCAATGCTTTTGCCTCCCGATACTCATGAATCATAATGGTGCGCGATGGCACTGGATAAAAGGAGTTTGTCGTTTGCGAAATAATGGACGGGATCAAAAGCACAAACACAACCCACACAGCTATTAATGTCACCGCATTGCTGCCGGATGAGTTCCCCAACAGGTTTATTAAAAACGAAATCAAGAACCAAAAAAAGATATACACGGTGACGAGCAGAATTAATTTCGTTGCTGCTCCCATATTACCCAACCAGTCAATATCAAAAATGGTCAATGAAATAAGAATAGAGACAACAACAATACTGGTGAGAATAAAAAAGCGGAGTAATAGCTTCCCAAATAGCCATTGGTACAAGGATATGGGCTGTGCCAACGTCAAGCGCAACACACCCGATTCTTTCTCGGACGAAAGCACGTTGTAACTAAACCCCAACACCAGCAACGGAAGCAAGTAGATGCAAACGAAAGCCAGATCAAAACTGCCAAACAAAAGTTGAACGGGATTTGAGAGTTCCGAGAAGCCGAGTGTGTATGCCTCGCCATAAATTTTTGGTTTTGCATAATGTGTAAACAAGTCGCTTTGGCCGGTAGAAACAACTGCCAGTGGCTGTGCATCCATGGCGACAACACGTGGAGCACTCCACCCAATGTTATCCAATGCACGTGGGTCTTTCCATGCCTCGGGTGCCGGTTTTAGATTTTTGTTAAGCGAGTCTATATCGGCCGCCATCTTCCGATCCAGCTTCACCATTTTTTCCTTTTCTTTGGTAATGCTAGCCATACGATCCCCCACTTTTTCCTTTCCATTGCGCACAGCAAACACGGTGATGCCCAAAAATAAAATCAGCAGAATCATCACCCATCTGTCGCGTAGCAAGTTGAGCCATTCGTATTTGATTGTATGGTTTAACATAATTTTTCGATTTACGATTTGAAGGTTTCTTGATGCTAGATTGTTTTCATTTTAGTAACCGCTCCGTACAATGCGGCAAAGGAGAGCAACAGCCATGCTAACAAGGTGATGAGATTACTCGTGTTCTGACGGATCACAGTGGTGTACGCAGCCGGCTCATATTGAAAGTCAGGCACCGAAGACCACAGTTTGTCATCGGCCAGATAATCCCAATCTCCGTATTTTGAATTGGCCGCCATATCGCCATTCATTTTTCCCACCAATTCAATGCGGTAGTTTTCAGCTGCGTTGGCGAAATCCCAATGCGAGGTGTAGTCTGTGCGGCAAATGGCCATCGACAAAAAGCGGGTAGGCAAAAATGGTGAGAGCGCAGCCGTGCTGCGATAAACGTTGGTTTGATTCACATACGTGTCTTTCAACAATTGATAATGCTTGAAATAAATATCAGCAGTATGCTTCTCGCCTTCCTGCATCAAAAAGCCATCCCAGTTGAAGGGCAATTGCTGCACACTGTCAACTCCATATTTTTTTAACGTTTCTTCTTCCAGCATCTTGGCTTCAGTGTTCCACGGATTGTGTCCATCCAATCCTTTCTTTTTGTCAACCGCAATCTGTTCTTCAAATTCCACTTGCGTGGGATACGGGTACAGTTTATCCGCAATGGCGGTTGAAATCTTGGGCATCGCTAAACACGATACCATCCAAATTCCCAGCAATGTCACGAACGCTACGTTTGATTTTTTAAAAAGAGAGGAAACAAACAGGGTGATGTTGATGAACACTGCATAATAGATCAGGTAAACGCCAAACAGGAGGGTGAGCGCCCAAAAACTAAACTGCCCGTAATCTTTGATGTTGGCTAAAAACAAAGCGGCCAACACATATACAGGAATAGCGATGAACAAAACTGGGAGAAATAGGCCCAACCATTTTCCCATTGTTAATTTCCACGTGCTCACGCCCTGACTTTTCAATAATCGTAACGTGCCACTTTCGCGCTCGCGCGTGAAGGCATTGAACCCGATCAGAATAATAAAAAGTGGAACGATGAAGATCAGCACGAAATCAGGTGTGAGATCACCAAAGCGCGACAGGGCGGTTTGATCTTGTGCGGCCGCATATTGTGCTTCGTTGCGTTTATGTGCTTCCAGATAAATGCTTACACCCGTGTATTTATCTACGCCATTATCGATCAACGAAAGCGGATACTTTGGTTTGAATGCATAGGTGCCGTAGTGCGCTGCCGAGTGCGGATTTTTTTGTCCCTGTTCCATCCACTCGCTGCGTGCATTTTTTTTGGCTTCGCTGTGCTGGGCATTGACCGATGTGTAGTAGCTTTTGCTGACAAACAAGGCGGCCAGCAACAAAGCAAAAAGGGTGATGGCCGTAATCCGAAAGCGTCCCTCCCGACCGATTTCTGTGAGCTCTTTGCGTGCGATTTTAAAAATCATAGTCAGTTACCTTTTAATTCATGTGTTTCAAATACAGTTTTTCTAAGTCCGTATGGTTGATTTGATCGGTGGTAAGTTGTTCTACTAAACTTCCTTCGCGCATCATGCCAATGTGCGTGCCCGTTTCTTTGGCTCGGAAAAGATCATGCGTGGCCATCAGCGTAGCCACTCCTTTCTTGCTTAGTTTGGTCAGCAATTCCGAAAACTCGTTGCTTGCTTTCGGGTCTAATCCGGAAGTAGGTTCGTCCAACAGCAGCACTTGCGCGTCTTTCGCCAGCGCCAATGCAATACCAACTTTCTGGCGCATCCCTTTGGAGTAGGTAGAAATTCTCTTGTCGTGTGCATCGGCTTGCAAGCCGGCTTCCGTTAAGAATTTCAGAAATTCCTCTTTCGGATATTTTTTGTTGGCAAGCCCGCTGAAATATTCGAGGTTCTCTAATCCCGACAAATTCGGATAGAGCATCAGATTCTCCGGAATGTAGGTCAGTAGTTTTTTAGTCTCAATCGGTTCTTTCACCACATCTTTTTCTCCAATCAATGCCTGACCTCCGGATGGTTGAATGAAATTGAGAAAGAGGTTGATCGTAGTGGTTTTACCTGCGCCATTCGCGCCAAGCAGGCAATAGATATCTCCTTTATTTACAGTAAAGCTGGTTGGCTTCAGTGCTTCTTTGCCTTGATACGTTTTGCTAAGTTGTTTTGCTTCTAGCATATCTTTATTTTTTTTGATTTATTTTCGATGTCATGCATCATTCGTTTTTCTAAAATTGAAAACACCCCAACTCGCTAATCCAAAGGTTAGCAAGAATAAGGGCAGCAGAGCGAACGTAATGTTTATATTGTTTTCTGCTCGTGTGTATTCGGGCTTGAACTTCTTCCAGTCTTCACTTTTCACGGGAGCATTTTCAAAGATTTTTGGGTAGAAATAAAGCCTCAGCCGTTCGTGAAATTCTGTAATTTGGTCAAGTAGTTGAAGGTGACTGCTCAAACTTGTGCGTGCAATGTCATTGAAAAGCAATTGGGTGTGCATGGTTGGTATGACAGTGGCCAACCACCTGCTGGCGTTTTCGCGCTGCTTGATTTTCGCCCGCATCGCAATACGCTCTTTCAACGATTCATCATCTCCCATTTGTTGCATGGCATAGTACCACGTCCAGTTAAAAGTTTCTTGTGGCACTCCGTATTTTTTAAACTGTGGGTAATGTGTATAAAACTTATCCATGGTTATCTTCTTATCCATGTCCCACTTTTCATGATACCCCTCACGCTGCTTCACCATCGCTGCGAGCGATTCGGGCACCGGATAAAGATTAGCTACATAATTGTTCACCGAGGCAGGCAATAGAACAGCGAGTATTAACCATGCTGAAAGCAAGGTGAGTGCATTGAAACTGGAATTCCGTTGAAAAGAAACAACCCAGAAGCAAAAGGCAAACCAAAATGCCGTGTAGAATATGGCTACCAAAATAAATGCGATCAGTTGCCTGTTGACCGGTAGCGACAAAATAAGATATGCGAGGAGTAGAATACCTCCTAGCATGCAATAGGTCAGCAACATCCTTACAGATAGTTTCATCCATAAAAACCGAAGGGTCGAATTGCTTTGAACGGCAATCAAACGCCAGGTTCCTGCTTCTTTCTCTTCGGAAAGCAAATTGAACACGAACGCAATGACGACCAATGGGAACAGATAAATGATTACAAACCCAAGATCCAAATTTCCTGATTGTAAGTTTGAAGGGTTGTTTAAATCCGTGTCATGTAATTGTGCCTCCAGCGTGCGAATAGTTACACTTTGTAAACTTGGGTTCACATCCCGTTGTCCAATCGACAAGCCGGCAATTCTATCAGGTTGGTCAATTAATGTAAACCGAAGATAGTAGAGCAACAAGCCCATCTCCGTATGCAGTTCAACGTTGCGCGCGATGTGCGCTTGTTGATGCTGTGTTACATTCGCCAATGTGCGTTCTTGTTTTTGTAAAAATTGTTTTCCAATCAATACACTCATAATGCCTAACGCCAATAGCAAGAGCAGAGATAGCTGCACTACTTTTGAACGAATGAATTGTTTTGCGATCAATACATACATACCTACAACGTTTTTACTTTTTTTGAAACGTAGACAATTAACATGAATGAAAATGCAGACCACATCAATAGAGCTGTTATTGTGAGGTATTCATTTCGGAGTGCGGATGAAGTGGTGACAAATCGATAGTTGAAGTCTGGGAACTCTTTCCAGTGTTCGTGACTAATAGTATAAGGTTTGTCGGTGGGACTTAATTTCACATTGCTGATATAGCGCATTTGTAGTTCATTCATTTTTTGCGCCAGTTGATAGCGGTATGCTTCGGCCTGTTTTTGAAAGTGGATATAAGATTCAAAATCCGTTCCCGACAAGGCCATTGATAGGTAATGAATAGCTGCGTAGGGATCGACAAAGCCCATGAAGCGGGAAAAGCTGTTTTGCATTTCATATACCTTCAATAAGTTTGAAAATTCTCGCGTGTAAATGGCTGAACTGATTCGTTCGCCCTCACGCATCACAAAACCACTGTAGTTGAAAGGTAGTTTATGAACAGAATCCACTCCGTGTGCGCGCAATACGGAGTCTTTTAAAGCAACATAGTGTGGGTCGTCTGGGTTATGGCTGTCACCTTCTTTTACCAACTGTTTCTCTATGGTCGTTTCAAATTCTATTTTAGAAGGTGACCGGTAAACATAACCTCCTATAGCTTGCGTGGTTTTGGGCAGGACGATGAAAAATACAAGCCATATTGCCAACAGCTTCATGAGTGCGTGGTTAGAGGTGTGGCTAGTAGCCGATACCAATACCGTGAACACACATAGAATTTGAAAGAACACCAAGTAGCTTGCCATCAAGACCAAGTAGCGTAGCCATGTATCGGTGGTCAAGGCAATTTCGGCACTTACTAGCAAAACAAGTGTTACTATGCCTAAGGGTATAAAAAAGAGCAATGCCAAACTCATCAGTCCCAGCGATTTCCCCACCAGCAACTCGCCCCAACTTACACCTTGCATCAACAGTACTTTCAGTGTTCCATTTTCTCTTTCTACAGCTACAGCAGCAAATCCTAAAAAGAAAACAACAAGGGGAACAATAATTTGCAAGATCATCGCTAGGCTGATCTCGCCAAAGCGCAATAACCCTGTAGAAAAACTTGCTTCCGAAAAGTTGACCGTATTTTGTTTGTGAGCTTCCAGAAAAACGGCATTGCCTGCATAGCTCTCCATCCCCACATCAAACATGCTGAGTGGATGCTTAAGGCGAAATGCAAAAGCGCCATAGTGCGCCATGCGATGCGGATGTTTATCTGGATTGTTCTCCCATCCTTGCCTTGCTTGTTGTTGATAATGAAGACGGATAGTGTTTTGAATTCGGTAGGTTTGCCAACCACTATAGGCAGCATAACCAGTTATTGTTGCCATAGCCAATAGCAACACATAAAAGGCTGTTGACTGAAAGCCATTTTTCCAAAACTGAATTGCCAGCAAGGATACTTTTTGACCCCTCATAGTAGTTAAAATTTATAAGTAGCGGTGAGCATAAAATTTCGAGGTGCGCCAGGAAACAAGCGCAAATAATTTTGGGCGCCAATCCAATACGTAGTATCTAACACATTATTGATGTTAAGGGCCAATTGCATGTTTGCTTTTACGGGTGTATAATAAATCGCCATATCCATAATTGTATATGCGGGCACTTCAAATGCGCGAGTAAACCAAGGTACTTTGCTACTGCTGTATTGTACCCCTAGCCCGATACCTAAATCTCGCAAAATGGTTTTTCGCGAAAAATTGTATCGAGTCCATAGATTGGCGCTGTTCGAAGGTGTATTTTCTTTGCGCTGATCGACCAGTGCTACATTGGCGTCATTAAGAATACGTGCATCAATGTAACTATACGAAGCGTTGACTTGCCAATTAGGTAATATGTACCCTGCCATCTCCCATTCAAACCCGCGGCTTCTATCCGCTCCGCGCTGCACCAACGAATCTGGAAAAGCAGGTACGTTGGCATTTATAAGAATATTTTTTTGGTTGATTTCGTATGCTGATACCGTCATGGTAATGCGGTCGTTGAAAAATGTCCCCTTGCCACCAACTTCTTTCAAATCACTGATAAGCGGCTTGAACCTAGATGCGGAGGTAGGAGTCCAAAAGAATGCGCTCGTGTTAGGCATGAGTGTAACTGTATTGCTTTGAGGCTGGTAGCCTTCCAAGTAGGTAGCATACACGTTTACCTGTTTAGTTACTTCATAGGTAAGACCAATTCGAGGAATTAAAGCCGTGTTGGTAAAAGACCTCTCATTCGGTGCTTTGTAATTGGTAATGTCTTCAAACCATTCGTTTCTTAAACTTACTAGTGCTGAAAATTTGCCCAACTTAAATTGTTCTTGAATATAGAGAGCACTGGTGGTCGTTAATGCTGAAGGTATTGCTGTTCTGGATCCAATTACATAGTCATTTACATTTCGGATAGTGTACGAAGGATTGCTGAGATTGAAATGGTTGACGTTGGGCCTTGGCATCGTGACACCGTCAATCACCACGGTTTGATAATTTGCAGCATTCGCCAAGACAAACGAATTGGCAACCGTGCCATTGTTTAGCAAAAATCCGCGTGCATCATTTTGACCACCTCCCTTCGTCTTATTCCAACTGCTGTAATCAAAGCCAACTAACAATTTATTGGATGCTTTGCCTGTATTGAAGTCAAAATTGAGATATGCATTCAGGTTATTGACATCCCAAAATTGCTGCCGTTGAATAAATCGCATAGCGGCCAGGTTATTGACGGGTTGATTGTTAATATCTACAGCAAAGGCATTCGTAGTACGGTGTTCTTGAAGATTTTCTGTCCAGGTTTGTTTCATGTAAGAAGCGTTGAAACTAATGCGGTCAGTAAACTTGTGCGCAAGGCTTGTCATAATAATAAGTTCTGTTGATTTGAAAAAATCATTAGAAGCACCTAAATTCAAACTAATCGGTGTGCTGTTTAAATTCGTAACACCAGCAGTAGCTCCGAAAATTGGTTGCCCCCTATCCAGTGTGCCATTGCTATTACTATAAATCATTTCTGCATTAATGGCAGTTTTGTTGTCAGGGATGTAACTGATGGAAGGCGAAATAAGAAAAGCATTGTTTTTCACTAAGTCCCGATACGATCGTGCCTCTTGCAGTCCTCCATTTATTCGGTAGAGCAATGTTTTGGAATCATTCAAAGAGCCGGTGAAGTCCAGCGTTGACCGAATTGTGCTGAAACTCCCCACACTCATACTTATTTCTTTGCGGTCGGTGGCAAGCGGTTTCTTTGTGACCATATTGATACTTCCACCTGGATCAACACTTGAGAATGTAACCGAAGCCGGCCCTTTTAAAACCTCCACACGTTCGATATTGGACGTGATAGGTTGCAGAAAATAGTATTGTCTTGTTCGCATTCCATTAATGATTTGGCCTTCTTCGTTTTGGCTGATGCCCCGTATATTGTATTGGTTGTAAAAACTGGAAGGAGCGACACCACTTACAATCTTCACGGCATCCGCCAATTGAAATGCCTGCCGATCGGCAATTAATTCTTTTGTAATTGTTGATAAGGATTGTGGTAAGTCCTTATTCTTGATGGCGGTTTTGGTTGCTGAAAAGGAATAATCGCTTGTGTAGTCACGATCCAGACGGCCGGAAACCTCTACTGTCTGCAACTCTTGTGTATACTCCGTCAGCGTTATAATCCCTAAATCATACACTTTGGCTGCTGAAAAAGAAAAGGACTTGATGTAAGGATCATACCCGATAAAGCGCACTTCCACATCATAAACCCCACCCTGTGGTATCTCTAACTTAAATATGCCTTCCGAATCAGTAGTAGTTCCTAGTGTATTGGTTCCGTCAGTTATCGATAGGTTCGCACCAACAATAGCATTTTGAGATTGGTCAATCACTTTGCCTGTGATACTTATTTGAGATAGCCCCCAGTGGCTATAAATAACAAAAAGAAAAAACAGTAATTTTTGTTTCATTGATATATAAGTTTTAAATGGTTTCTAAATAAAGTTGTTGTAGTTGGTTCGCGTTGATATCGCGCGTGGCTAGTGTGTGTACGAGCGATCCTTCTCTCATTATGCCAATGTGTGTACCTACATTGACTGCGTTGAATAGGTCATGAGTTGCCATGAAGATTGACTTACCTTCTGAAGCCAGTTCCTTGCAGATTGTAGTAAACTCAGCAGTTGCTTTTGGGTCAAGCCCGGAAGTGGGTTCATCCATAAAAATCACGTCTGCTTTTTTTGCCAAGGCAATGGCAATACCTACTTTTTGTCGCATACCTTTGGAGTAAGTAGATAGGCGACTGTTATGAGCAGATTGTGGCAGCCCCGCCTTCTTCAAAAAATGAGTCAACGCATCGGTTGAATATGCGAATCCAGCCAACCTGCTGAAAAAGTCTAAGTTTTCGATGCCCGAAAAATTTCCATAGAGCTGCACCACCTCTGGAATGTAAGCGGTCATTTTTCGCGTAGCAGAGCCATTCATCTTCACTTCTATGTTGTTAATCAAAGCTTGGCCTCCGCTGGCTTCTATGAAACCCAGAAACAAATTGATCGTAGTGGTTTTACCTGCGCCATTTGCGCCAAGCAGACAGTAAATGCTTCCGCGAGCTATTTTAAAGTTAATGCTATTTAGAGCTGTACGCCCATCATAGATTTTAGACAGATTGATTGCTTCTAACATAGAGTAAATTTTAGAAAATGAAATAAGGACAAAGTCAAATGTCTCAGAACAGCTGCTACATTGAGATTACTGCGCCCTTTAGTGGGCGATGAAGTAAAGGTGACTAGAGAACAGGAAGAGGTGGAGCCCTAGAACTTGAGAGTGTTAGGTCAATTTCGCTGAAGGAAGAAGCAAAACTGATGACAGCATTACTGGAATGGGCAGCAAAAAAGAAAGTTTGATTTTCTTGAAAAACTAGGCCATGTAAAAAATCAACTAAACAAACATCGCAATGTTCTCCGTGTGGAGAAAGAGTATCTTGATCCGAAGGTATCTGATTTAGGAGAGAATGTTCGCGATGATCGGTGTGAAAAAAATTCACCGCCACCTGACCGAAAAGCAGGGTTAATAAAAGAAATGCGGTTTGTAATTTTTGCTTCACTTAAAATTGAACGTAGGCAAATGTAACAAAGCTTCTTTAAAAACGAAAACCTACAATATGGACGATAAGAATGAAGATAGTAGTGTCACTTGTTAGCACACTGCAACAACTTCACGCCAATCTCACCCAAATGTTTTTTTAATATGCCTTTGTATTGCGAAGAGTTGGTATAGTCTCCATTTACTTTAAAAAACTCATCCAATAATCCCGTAAGCTGGCCGCCTTCTTTATACACGAATCCAAACGTTTCAACATAAGCAACCTATCACTAAGGTAAGACATATATTTACTTTCTTCTATCGGCTGAGATTACCACTTCAATTCTTCCTTATTCAAAAAAGCTGCAATCCCATTTTTACAGTCTTCAGATCCGCGTGAAAGTGCATTTAGTTCTGCAGCATATGCGAGCGCTTCAGCTAGTGGCATGGATTGTACATCAGCAATCATCCTTTTGGTCAATGCCATGGATTGCCCCGAATTATTTTTGATAAGGCGCTTGGCGAAGGAAGATACTTTGCTTTCGAGTTCATCTTTTGAAACTAAATAGTTAGCAAGACCATACCGGATTAGGTCCTCCCCAAGTAGTAAGTCCCCACTCAACAATAGATACTTGGCTTTTTGTTCCCCAATTTTCTTCAACAAAAAAACCGATACCAAAGCGGGGATGAAACCAATTTTCACTTCGGTGTAACCGAATTTTGCTTCCGGTACGGCAAACACAAAATCGCAAATAGTTGCCAAACCACACCCACCCGCCAACGCGTGGCCATGCACTTGGGCTATCACCACTTTTTTTAATTGATAAATTTGTACGAATAACTCTTTGAGGTGATTTGAATCCGCCAAGTTTTGTTCAAACGAAAAATTTTGTAGCTGTTGCAGATAAGCCAAATCTGCTCCCGCGCAAAACGCCTCCCCATTTGCTTTTAACACAATCACTTTGGCATCCTTATCATTTTCTGCTTGTAAGAATTTTTCTTTTAACTCGCTCACCATTTCATGACTGAGCGCATTTCTTTTTTCGGGCCGATTGAGCGTGATGTAACCGATGCGGTCTTGCGTGTGGTAGATGACTAAACTCATATTTCTAAATTCAATTTATTTCTTCCTTTAAAATTTTAGAACAAAAGCCCCTGACTCAGCTGTGGAATAAAACGGGATATGGTAGCGGGAAGCAAACATGCGCAACTGATTTAAATAATAAGTGGAGTTACTGCCATCGGCCACGAGTTGTTTTATTTTCCAGTGGCTGGCATCTGCTTTAGGAATGAATAGCGATTGATGACTGATTACCAAACAGTCGGCTTCCAATCGAGTAGGTAATACCCCAGTGGCCTGCAAATGTACAATGGTTTGTCCGTGCCAAACAGTGGCAGTTCCGTTTCCTATTGATTGTTGAAAGGGGATTGAATCATGAAGCGCAGCCACTCCGTGCATCAAACGATTGGGGCGAATGTGGAAGCGAATGCGTTCGTTGTCGTTACGCAGCGCGGTGTCACATCTAAAATACGATTGTCCGCGATCGATAAACTCACAAGCCATGCGTTGATTGATTTGGTAAACCGCGAATTGGCGTTGATTAACTTCTTTCATAAAATGTACCCATTGCAAAACGGTAAACCAAATGGCGCAAGCCGCGGAAAAATAAAGCCACTGAATATTCCGGAATTGAAAAAGAAATACAATGCCTGTTAAGATGCCCATCAATACCCAACATTGAAGCGTGGTAAAATAAATGTTATTGATGATGCTAAGAGGTAAATCTTCTACGACAAAAACAATTTTGTTAAGTGCCCAAATCAAGCCCCAGGTAATTTTACCGATGACAGAAGCGAGGAAGGTTAGCCCACTTACTGCCAGCAAGACAATTCCTGAAATCAATACAACGGTTGATAATGGAATTACAAAAAGATTCGAAATCAAAAAATACACGGGGAATTGATGAAAGTATAATAACCCCAGAGCAAACGTGGTAAGTTGTGCGGCAACAGAAACACAGGTGATTTGCCACACCCAGTCGCCTACTCGATTTTCGATTTCCCACAAGTGATACAGCGGACGCTGAATATAGACAATGCCCAACACGGCCAAGTAGGAAAGTTGAAACCCAACCGACATGATCAAATAGGGATTGTAAAGCAATAATACAAAAGCGGAGGCGGCCAATGTGTTGTAGATATTGGTGCGAACACCAAATGGTCGGGCGGCAGCCACAAACGAAAACATGGTAACCGCTCTTAGTACCGATGGAGATAGTCCTGTTACAAACGCAAATGTCCACAAGCAAAGCAAACTAACGATGGCTACTAGCCACCGGCTCCACGAAAATCTTTTCAACGGCTTTAATAAAAAAAGCAAGAGTGCGTAGATGATGCCTACATGCAAACCGGAAACTGAAAGCACGTGCAGCGCGCCACTGGCCGAGTAGGCACTTAATAAATCATTGTCGATGCCATCGGTAACACCTAATACCAGCGCTTGCGCGATGGCTTGTTGTTGGGCTCCATGAATATATTGGTTAAGCGTTTGAGCCGCCCATTTTCTGGCTTGCTGAGAATAATATACAAATCCTTTTTTTTCGGTGGAAGCGAGGAAAGCTACCTCGCCCTCTTTAATAAAATGTTGGTGGTAAATGTTTTTGAAACTTAAAAACCGCTTGAAGTTAAACTCACCGGGGTTGGCAGGAGATTTTAATTCTTGCGGAGATCCTTTTATCAAAATTTGATCACCGTAATTCCAATGTGGCTCTCCAACCTTTTTGCTGACGTATAACAACAATTTGCCGCGAGTCGGTTGCCAACCATTAGTCCTGACGGAAATAATTTCCGCTTCCACTTTCCAAGAGTTTACTTTTTCTTCTGGCACACTTCGGATGACGGCTACGTAAGCATTTACACTTTTTTTAAAATTTACAAAGGAGTCCGCTTGTCGAAAATCATTTCTTAACAAGACGTGCGCGTACCCAAAAAACAAAACAACTGTTAAGCCGAGCACTCCACTAGTGGTGGAAAGCGTTTTGCCGCCCCAAAAAAAGTAGCCTAAAAAGTAAGTAAGCGTAAAAATCAAACCCACCACCATGCTGTGCTGCTGTGAAAAAAAGGTTGGTTGATAAACACCCAGCAGAATGCCTGCTACAAAAAATAGCGTGATGCGAACAAGGGCATAGGGTATCCAGCGGAACATCGGTTATCTAGCTAAGCCCAACGTTGTTTGACCTTATATTTTTTTATGGCTTTATCTCGGCTAAGCAAGACTAATCCTTCGACTAAAGTTTGAGATAGTATTAGCCGATCAAAAGGATCATTGTGTAGCAACTCTAAATCAAGGAGTGTGATAAGATGCTCTTCTTTCACCGGTATAATTTCGATTTGATTCCGTTCGGCAAAACGGTACAACTCATCTAGACTGATTTCAATGGTTAGCTTTCCAATCTGCTTCTTAATGGCAATCTCCCAAAAACTAGCAACACTTATAAAACAGGGTTTAGTAATATCTTTTATTATTTGTTTTAGTGAAGTAGGAAGTTTTTTGTCACCGGCAACAAACCAAAGGAAAGTATGAGTATCCAAGAGATACGCCATCACATATAGTCTTTGAAAATTTCTAAAGGCTCGTCAAAGTCTTTGGCTAATTGAATCTTACCTTTTGCGAATCCAAATTCGCGTGATTTCAATTTTCTTGTTTTTTTGCTTTTACTTTTGAGGAATCCAACAAAGTCGGCCACCTCCTGTTTTAAATTAGCAGGAAGTGAATCTATTTCAACTAGTAAATCTGAAGTTGCCATCCTATAAAATTAGTGAATAGTTGCACTATGGCAAATAAAAATCAAACACCATTTCCTTCATACACTTAAAATGTCCTTTTGGGCACTTATCGAAGCCAATTTTAGAACATGGCCGGCAATCTAATTTTGAATTTTCAAAAATCGTAAACTTGGTGCGATAGGGGTACATGCCAAAGGCGGGGATGGTGCTGCCCCAAATGCTAAACACTTCCTTCTTCAACGCTGCGGCAATGTGCATCAGGCCGGTATCATGAGCAAACACATAACGAGCGCTTTTGAGTAAGCTGGCCGATTGGTTTAGGTTGTATAATCCGCAGGCATTGTAGATCATGGTTTTTTTGCCAAGCTCTTCCAATCCCTTTTCAAAATTTTTCGAGCCTTCATTGCGCTCAAAAAAAGATTTTATTTTTTCGCCATTTTCTTGGTCTTCTTTTCCGCCAAGCAAAACAATCGGTTTGTTGATTTTATCGCAAAGCTCAATCATCCGCTGTAGCGGAAGTTTTTTAGTTTCATGTTGCGCGCCAATCGCATACGCCACGTATCCGCTTCGGTGGGTTGCGGGAAGCCATTCCATTGGCACTTCATCTTTTTCGGGAATGAAATAATCCAGGCCCAATGCATCGTTTTTAATTCCCAGGGGCTTGGCCGTTTCTAAATATCGATCTACAATATGAACATTGGGCACCTTGTTGATTTTTAAATTGACCAACAACCATTTTTCAATATTCAACTTTTTAAAACTATAGGCTTTTACACCTAGTTTAATTTTTACAATCCGTGTCCGCAGGTTATTATGCAAGTCGATGATGCAGTCAAATTTTTCTTTTTTGAGCTCGTCTATCAATTTGTTCAAATCATTTTCCAACACATGCACCTTGTCCACATACGGATTGTCGGCCACAATGGCGTGGTATTGCTTTTTAATTGCGTAATGCACTTGCGCATTGTCTAGCTGCGTTTTTAATACCCTGACCACAGGACTGGTAAGCACAATATCACCAATGGAAGAAAAGCGAATAACAAGAATTTTCATCAGATGCAAATTGCAAAAAATTAAAATGAAAGTGGCCTCTGGCACATTATTTTGAATGGGAATACCGTACCTTATTTTTTTGAAAAATATCTACGTGAATTCATATTTCCGTGGCATTAAATTTCTTACTTTAGGAAGTTAAATTAAGCCGTATGAATTATTGGTTGGTTAAGAGTGAACCCGATGTTTATAGTTGGGACGATTTGGTAAAGGACAAAAAGACCACATGGGATGGTGTGCGCAACTTTCAGGCGCGTAACAATCTAAAAGCCATGAAGAAAGGTGACTTGGCTTTCTTTTACTACAGCAACGAGGGCAAAGCCATTGTGGCCGTCACTGAAGTTAGCAAGGAAGCTTTTCCAGATCCTAAAGATGCGAACTGGGTAGCCGTAGAGTTGAAACCGAAGGCAAAACTCAAAAAGCCGATTGACCTGGCGACCATTAAAGCTGATAAAAGGCTGGCCAACATGGTGCTGGTGAATAACTCGCGCTTATCCGTTCAGCCTGTAAAACCAGAGGAGTTTGATTGGATCCTTGCTTTATCGGAGAAATAGTATTTATGCCTAAGTTCTTTTTCGTTTTTGCCCTTTTCATTTTTACGAAAACCTATTCTCAGATTTCGCAACCTGCCCGGTGGGAACGTGAGCAAAAGAATAGTTCCCACAATTACACCGTTATCACCATGGGCAAGCAGGGTGTTGCCTTGGTGCACGATAAGCAAAAGTATGAAGCAGGAAAGCGGTTTTGGGAAATTATTGCCTTGGATACTCTTTTAAACGAAAAGTGGACGCAGGATATTTCTGTAGATAATCGATATAATTTTATTGGGCATGAATACCGCGATGGTGTTTTGTATTTTTTATTTCGATTTGGTGAAGTTGATATGGGTGATTTAAAAATAATGAAAATGAGTTTGGCCGATCGATCGGTAGAAACGCACACCTACGAACCGCAACTCGGTATCAAACTCACTCATTTTACAGTGGTAGAAAACAAAGCCATTTTGGCGGGCTACATCAGTTCCGAGCCAGCAATTTTACTTTTCGACATTAGTACCGACCAAGGTAAAATCGTGCCCGGTCTTTTTGTTAAGAACACCACACTTTTGGACGTGCGGGTGAACACCAACAACACCTTCAACGTTTTGTTATCTGAAAGCCCAAGCAAACTAAAGAAGAAATTGGTGCTTAAAGCCTTTGATCACTTCGGTACTCTATTGTTGGATGATGCCATTGAAGTGGAGAGCTCTAAATCGATTTTGAGTGGTGTTACAAGTACATTGGTGCGCGATGAATTGATGATTGCTGGGACTTGGAGCGAAGGCATTGGTCAGCAGGCGGCTGGTTTCTTTTCTGTAATGGTTGACCCCTACACCGAACAGAAAATAAACTACTACGATTTTCCGCAGCTCAATCATTTTTTAGATCATCTGTCGCCCAAGCGTGCAGCAAAGACAAAAGCGAAAGCTGACCATAAACGCACGCAAGGCAAAGTGCCCGACTTCCGAGCGATGGCTAATGCGTTGCGCATCGATGAAGCAAAGGAGGGCTTTTTGTTTTTTGTAGAAGCACATTCTAACTCAACATCGTTGAACAATAATTACCGAAACAGCTATCCGTATTACGGCAATCCTTATCCGTATGGTTATGGATTTGGCTCACCCTACCGATTGTACAACTCTCCTTATTATTCGCCTTACCCCATGTTTGGCAATTCGAATACAACGGTTGAAATAAAATTTCTGCAGGCAAGCGTTATCATGATGGATGCCAAGGGGATTCTTCAATCAGATCATGGACTCAAATTAGAAGAAATCAAAACGGTATCAACCGAGCAGGTCTCTGATTTTGTTTGGAGCAATGGTAAGCTCGCGCTCGTTTCAGCCAATGGGAAAGAAATCATTTTTCAACTCAGCCAATCCGATGGCGTTCCCCTAATCAATGAAAAGAAACCCATCGATATTAAATCTTCAGTTGAATCCATTCGTTCGGACGAGGAAAATATAACCGTGCGAAACTGGTACGAAAAAAATTTGTTCATGTATGGGTATCAAACAATAAAGAACCCAGAGAAAGGAAATCGCGATGTATTTTTTATAAATAAAGTAACCGTTGAGTAAATCATTTGCTTTGTTGATCGGCTTGATTCCATTAGCAGTCATGGCTCAAGTGGAGCAAACAGCTCGGTGGGAAATTAACACCGATCAAGAAGCGGAGGTTTATAAAGTGGCACCGGCAGATAGCTTAGGTGTGGTGGTATACAGCAAAGGGCAGGGCAAAGATGTAGATCAAATTGAATTAATTCGGCTTGATACTACCCTGAAAGAAATTTGGAAAGGCTATATACCCGTTCAAAAATCTCTGGTAATTGCCTTCGCTCACGTATTCAAAAGAAAAATGTATCTATTGCTCAACCATCAAACCAATCCATTGGTAGGGTTTGTGATGGTGGAACTAAGTGTAGATAAAGGCCAATACATTTCTCATTTCATAAAAAATATTATTCCCTTTAGGCCTACCGAATTTATTAGTTCACAAGGGGCTGTGATGATTGGTGGCTATTATAATTATCGGCCGTTAGTGTTGCATTATTCTCTGGTCACAAAAAAATCAAAAATTTTGCCTGGCTTTTTCAACGAACTTGGTGAATTGAATCAGATAAAAGTAAATAATGACTATTCGATTGACATCATTGTTAGTGCCCGCAATCAGCAAAAGAGAAAAAGTCTATGGCTGCGTAACTATAACCAAGAGGGAGATTTATTAAAAACAACTGTGTTGGAACCCCAAGAGAAGCGGAGCCTTATTTTTGGAAGAAGTGCCAAAACGCCAGACAATCAAATGCTGGTAGCGGGTGTTTACGGTCGATATACCGAATACTCACGCGGTATTTTCATTTCTTCTGTTTCTCCCTTTGGTGAGTACACCACACGTTACTATAATTTTGCTGACCTCCAGAATTTTTTTCGATTTATGCGCGTGAACCAAGAGAAGCGCGTGAAGAAGAGAATCGAGCGGAGAAAAATAAAAGGAAAGAAGATTAAGTTTAACTACCGTTTTTTGGTGCAAGAGATTATTCCTTATCAAGATCAGTTTATTATGCTGGGAGAAGCTTTTTACCCACGCTATGTGTATCGAACCCGAAACGCCACGGGCGGTGGTTTTTATGGATACAATAACCCGCTAGCTTACCAGAACTACACACCTTACCGGAATGATCAAATTTTTGATGGCTTCCAATATACGCATGCCATTGTGATTGGGTTTGATAAAGAAGGGAAAGTAAAGTGGGACAATAGTTTTGAGATCAACGATGCGAAATCTTTTCAACTAGAGCAATTTGTAAAAATCGCCCCCAGCGGAAGCCGTATTGACTTACTTTATTTTTATCAAAATCTGATCCGCACCAAAATCATACAAGGCAACGATGTGCTGGAGGGCAAGACGGCCGATGAAATAAAGATGCTAAGCCCTACCGACTTTGTAAATAAAAACGATGTGCAACCTAATCGGTTGCATTACTGGTACGGAAAGCATTTAATAGCCAGCGGCTTTCAAAATATTCGCACCTCCAAAGATCGGCTAGCCGAGGTGGAGCGAAGGGTGTTTTTTATAAATAAGATTGACTATCAATAATGGATTCGGGGTTTTTAGCTACCTTCGCGCTCGCGGTATGAAGAAAAAACTTGTTTTAGATTCTCACCTTCTCGATATCACCCTCAATCGCCTTTGCCATCAACTTATTGAAAACCACGGCTCGTTTGCAGACACCGTTATTCTAGGTCTTCAGCCCAGGGGCATTCATTTATCGGAACTGATTCATGACAAGCTTCAAAAGCTTACCAAAAAGCAGATCCCTTTAGGTTACCTAGACACTACCTTTCACCGAGATGATTTCAGAAGGCGTGAAATTCCTGCCAAGGCAAGTGAAACCAAGGTGCCATTTATCATTGAAGAAAAGAAAGTGATTTTGATAGACGATGTATTGTTTACGGGGCGAACTGTGCGGGCGGCTTTAGATGCCATGATGGCCTTTGGCCGACCTTCAAAGGTAGAATTACTCGTTTTAGTGGATAGAAAGTTTACACGTGATTTGCCCATTGCTGCTGATTACGTGGGTAAGTATGTGGATACACTCGATACACAACGGGTGTTGGTGGAGTTGGAAGCGCAAGGTCATAAACAAAATAAAATCTGGTTGATCAATACTATTTGAAGTCATGTCAAAATTAAGTCAACGCCACCTGCTTGGAATCAAAAACCTTACCCGCGAAGACCTTGAACTTATTTTTGAAACAGCAGAAAACTTTAAAGACGTTATCAATCGACCCATCAAAAAAGTGCCTTCGTTGCGCGATGTCACCATTGCCAATATCTTTTTCGAAAACTCTACGCGCACACGTCTTTCGTTTGAACTTGCCGAAAAGCGGCTATCGGCTGATGTGGTTAATTTTTCTGCTTCAACAAGTTCCGTAAAGAAAGGAGAAACGCTGCTAGACACCGTTCATAACATACTCGCCATGAAAGTGGACATGGTGGTGATGCGGCACGCCAGTGTGGGGGCGCCTCATTTTTTATCGCGACATATCAAGGCCAACATCATCAACGCAGGTGATGGCACACACGAACATCCTACGCAAGCATTGCTCGATGCTTTCTCCATTCGTGAGAAGTTGGGCGGTGTTTCAGGTAAGAAGGTTGCCATCATTGGCGATATCCTTCATTCACGTGTGGCCCTCTCCAATATCTTTGCACTTAAAAAACTAGGGGCTGAAGTGATGGTCTGTGCCCCGCCCACATTGCTTCCGAAATACATTGCCTCTCTTGGTGTGAAAGTGGAATTGGAAGTAAAAAAAGCGTTGGAGTGGTGCGATGTGGCCAACGTACTTCGCATTCAACTTGAGCGCCAACAGATCAAATACTTTCCTTCGCTGAGAGAATACACGTTGTACTACGGCATTACCAAACAAATGTTGGATGAGTTGAAGAAAGATATCGTACTGATGCACCCAGGCCCCATCAACCGCGGAGTAGAGTTAAGCAGCGATGCCGCAGATTCACACCATTCGATCATTTTAGATCAAGTAGAGAATGGGGTTGCCATACGGATGGCAGTATTGTATTTGTTGGCTGGTGCTGCGAACTAACTCAAGAAATATATAATCCAAAGAAAATCGTAGATCCACCCAGAATTGAACTGGGATCAAAAGTTTAGTCCCGATGCGAGGGGATCAAAAGTTTAGGAAACTTCCCTGCCTGCCGGCAGGCAGGTATTCTATCCGTTGAACTGTGAGACCGATTTAAGAAATTCTTTGCCTACTCCGCTTTTTAAATACTTCTCCCTCTTTCTTGCGTCAATTCTATTTTGACATTCTTCAAAATAAACAATTTTCCAAGGCCTGAACCCTTTGGTGGATTTTGTTTTGCCGCTGTTGTGTTGGCCAAGCCGGATGAAAATATCCTTACACATCCCAACATAAATTCGACCATCAACTTCACTTCGTATAGCGTAAACAAACATAGGGTTCTGTTGGTAGTCTCACCCAGAATCGAACTGGGATCAAAAGTTTAGGAAACTTCCCTGCCTGCCGGCAGGCAGGTATTCTATCCGTTGAACTGTGAGACCGATTTAAGAAATTCTTTGCCTACTCCGCTTTTTAAATACTTCTCCCTCTTTCTTGCGTCAATTCTATTTTGACATTCTTCAAAATAAACAATTTTCCAAGGCCTGAACCCTTTGGTGGATTTTGTTTTGCCGCTGTTGTGTTGGCCAAGCCGGATGAAAATATCCTTACACATCCCAACATAAATTCGACCATCAACTTCACTTCGTATAGCGTAAACAAACATAGGGTTCTGTTGGTAGTCTCACCCAGAATCGAACTGGGATCAAAAGTTTAGGAAACTTCTATTCTATCCGTTGAACTATGAGACCAAAAGCCCTCCTTGTTATTCTGGCCAAGAAGGTTGCAAAAATAGAAAAAAATTTCAGCTTTTAGTTCAACCCAGGCTGCTTCAATACAAAGCCTGCTTTGGCTTTTTCGTCATCTACAATCTTCTTTACATCGGCCAATAGTTTTTTGGCATCGTACACAATTCCGTCTTTTACCGTGTACTTTACTCCGCCCACCCGGGTTACTTTGTTGTCATCGGTGAGTTTTACCGCACCCATCCCATTCAGGGCTTGTAAATTTTCGAGTGGGTTAACTTCAGTGATTACAAAATCAGCCAGCTTTCCAATCTCTATAGATCCAATTTCTTTATCCATGCCCAAGGCTTGTGCTCCATACAAAGTGCCAGAGCGAATGATTTCCAGTGGGTGAAACCCAGCCTCTCGTAGCAGCTCCATCTCGCGCACAAAAGAAAATCCGTAGAGTTGAAAAATAAAACCTGAATCGGTACCGATGGTCACTCGGCCACCTCTGTTTTTGTATTCATTCACAAACGTCATCCACAATCGATAATTTTCTTTCCAGGCCACTTCTTGTTCCGTTCCCCAACTAAACCAAAACGAACCATGTGCTACTCTATTTGGTTGATAAAATGCCCACAGTTGGGGAAGGGTATACACTTCGTGCCACTCTTGTCGTCTTGCCTTGTGTAAATCGCGTGTGGCTTCATAAATATTAAAAGTAGGGTCGAGCGTAAAGCCCAACGCAAGCAATGAGTCCATCACCGCATTCCATTTAGGAGTAAAAGGTGCAGCGGCTTGTTTCCACAAGCGCCCGGCTTCTTCAAACCGATGTTGTTCGTTGGAGTAATTATAAGAGAGTGGATAATTTTGCAAAGTAGAATTTGCCAACAGCGCTTCGGGCAACCCATACCAATGTTCCATGGTGGTCAATCCGGCTTTCGCAGAATTCATTACATTCCATCGGGCGACACCTAGTTGAGCATGATGGCAAGCCGAACGCAATCCTAGTCTTTTGTTTTCCCGCAAGGCAGCCTCCATTACTTCAGGGGCAGCTCCAAAAAATTTAATACCATCGGCACCTTTCAGTTTGTTTTCGTTCACCCAAGCACGCGCTTGGGCAGCATTAGTAATCGGCTCTTTGCTACCTTGGCCAAAAGCGGTGTAGGCTTTGATGCGCGGGGCAGTGATCATGTTTTTTTCACTCAGGTTTTTTTGATCCAATACCCAATCCAATCCGTTTCCACACGATGGATCCCGAACGGTGGTAATGCCGTGGCTCATCCATAATTTAAAAACATATTCTGCGTTGGGGGCTTGACCGCCACCAATGTGGCCGTGCATATCTACAAAGCCAGGCATCAAGTACATGCCTTCACAATTCAATTCTTTGCCACCTGGTTCTAACTTGGGCCGGTTGCTATCACTGCTCATGCCGGGTGTGGGCAAACCAATACTTACAATGTTGACGATGCGGTTTTGTTTTACCACAATGTCAATTGGGCCAACAGGTGGTGCGCCCGTTCCGTCAATCAACATAATTCCGCGAATGATCAATTGGGTGTAGGGTCCGTCACCTTCTTTCACCACAGGTGCTTTTTTGATTTCGCGTTGGGCGGTTAGAGAAAATGAAAGAATGGCTGAGCAAAATACTAGTAATACTTTTTTCATATGAAATGGATTGATAAAAATAAAGCTAAGAAAATATTTGATAAACCGCTGATAAGATTTGATAAATGGTATGGTCTTTTATGCATGAATGGTTTATCTTTATCTAACCTAAACTCGTTACTAATGAAATCTATTCTGGCTTCTGTTCTGTTGGCAACAACAATTTTTGCTCACTCCCAAACTACCAAGCAAGCAGCAATCAAATCGATTGATGAAAAAAGTGAACTCTATGCTACCACGGCCAAAAAGATTTGGGGCTTTGCCGAAGTAGGCTATCAAGAAGAAAAAAGTTCTGCGTTGTTGCAGCAGACATTAAAAGATGCGGGCTTTTCCATTGAGGCCGGCACTGCGGGCGAGCCCACCGCTTTCATTGCGACCGCAGGATCGGGTAAACCCGTCATTGCCGTGCTGGGTGAGTTTGATGCGTTGCCAGGTGTTTCGCAAGAGGCCGTTCCAGAACTAAAACCAATTGCTGGTCAAAAGGCCGGACATGCATGTGGGCATCATTTATTTGGTACAGCATCTGCCGCTGCTGCCATTGCTGTAAAAAATTGGTTAGTGGCTACTAAAAAATCAGGGACAATTAAATTTTACGGCTGTCCTGCGGAAGAAGGAGGATCGGGCAAAGTATATATGGTGCGCGATGGTTTTTTTAAAGATGTGGATTTGGTTTTTCATTGGCATCCGGCTGCAACCAATTCAGCCAACTTTGGTAGCGCGCTGGCAAACAAATCAGGAAAGTTTCGTTTCTATGGTGTGGCCAGTCATGCTGCCGGCTCGCCTGAGCGTGGACGTTCTGCTCTTGATGCAGTAGAAGCGATGGATGGCATGGTGAACATGCTGCGCGAACACGTGAGCGAAAAAACACGGATTCACTATGTGATCACCCGTGGGGGAGAAGCGCCCAATGTGGTGCCGGCCTTTGCTGAAGTTTATTATTACGTCCGTCATCCCAATCGTGATGAAGTAAAATCCGTTTGGGAACGTGTATCGCAGGCCGCGCAAGGAGCAGCCATTGGCACGGGTACGCGCTACGAAGTTGAATTAACAGGTGGTACCTACGACTTATTATACAACGAGGTTTTGGCGAAAGTAGTCAATACCAATTTACAGTTGGTAGGAGGGTACACGCTAACGGAATCAGAGAAAGAATTTGCCACCAAAATACAGCAAACATTCTCTGCGCCACCTGCCATCACCTCCACAGCCGAGATTGAAAAATTCGGTTTGAAAGAAGAAAAATCAAGTGGTAGCACCGATGTGGGCGATGTGAGCTGGGTGGTGCCCACTGCGGGTTTATCTACCGCCACGTGGGTGCCGGGCACGGCCGCACATAGTTGGCAGGCCGTAGCTGCTGGAGGCACAAGCATTGGCAGTAAAGGAATGGTGATGGCAGCCAAAACATTGGCAGCCTCTATGATCGATGCCTTCTCCGATCCTAAAATAACAGAGGAGGCGTGGGCTGAATTTAAGAGGCGAGTAGGAGATAAGTTTGTGTATGAGCCTTTACTGGGAGATCGAAAGCCTGCGTTGGATTATAGAAAGTAGCTCCTTACGTATTAAATTTCAGAAGTCTTTATTAAACCGCCTTTTAGAACCAAGGCTACTTTTAGTCATTGTAGCCGGTGTTTTTATTTTCTGTGTTGGTTTAATTGCTTTTCTTTATGTAAGATTTGATTCTGAAAAGGCAGGACAAGTCGTTGACAGTTTTGGCATTTTAACTTCCTTCTTTTCAGGGATAACGGTTATTGGATTATTGATAACTATTTACCTTCAACGAAGGGATTTAGAGATTGCAAGAAGAAGTTTGAGAAACCAAATTCAGGAGTTGAAACAAACACGAAATCAAATAAAAATCTCAAATACTGAATTAGCGTTATCAAGAAAAGAATTCAAAAACAAAACCAGACATTAAAAAAACAACGATTTGAAAATACTTTTTTCAATATGCTTTCGATTCACATTGGAATGAGCAAAGATATTCAAACTAGACCTAACATACCTCTAGAACTGCAATTTTGAGTTGAATCTCTCCTTATCTCGATTTTACCAGCGCACCACTCAATGCACTCAGTCCACCCACCAGTCCGCCAACCAAGGTTGTCAAAAGAAAAGCATTGAGCGGGAGAAGCTTATTGATTTTTTCGGTGAGGATCGAATGTGTGCTGTAATCGATATACATGGCCATCGCCAGCCATAGGGTTCCTACCCCGATCAATCCTGCCAAAAAAGAATAGAAACTTTTGTTTCCAACAAAGTATGCTACCACAAAGGCGCCAATGCCCATGGTCCACCAGGGCAAAAATGATTGAAGCATAAAACATACAACACTCGTTGCAATAACTTGAATTATAAATTTCATTTTGATTCTGAGTTAAGAGTGATGATTGACAATTCTTTTCCTTTCATTTTTTCTGCGGCTTGCTCAAACGAAAAGGCAACGTATTTTCCTTCCGTCCACAGACCCAATAAACTATTGTAATAAGGGCTTCCCGGGTTGCCTGATTGTCCGCCAGGATACATGCCCCATGCACGCACGCCTTCCTTCTCTAAGCTTACTACCATGCGCCAACTTGGCCCGTGTGTTTTAGAATGAGCGTTTACCGCACTACTATTTCCACCGTGCCGAATATGATAACTGAATGCTTCCATCTTATTGAGCAAGTGACCCACCACACCATCTTTATAATCGGCCCAGGCAGGGTTTGATTTTTTTTCCGTTTTCCATTTTTCCATAGCGGCCACTCCTTCGCTAAACGATTTTCGGATAACTTCCTTGGCGGTTTCTTTTTCAGGCGTGGCTTGTATGTCGAAAAATTTCCAATTCGGTCTTTCTTTGATTAATCGAATCGTCATGTAAGTAGATGGCCGCGCCAAAGCAACTTTAGATTCCGTTATCTCATCCCACACCATGGGTAACAGGGCGCGCAACCACGCTTCATAATAAGAAGCTCCTTCCGATTCGATGGTGTTGAAATAATCCCACGACTTCAATTTATTGTAAGCCTCCAATTCTGCACCTTTTAAACTCATAGAATCCAAATGACTTAAAAATAGCGGAAGACTTTCTGCCGCCTTTAAGTTGTAGCTGTCCAATTGCAGCTTCATCATGTCTTGCGGAGTGATGTTTTTAGAATCTGATAAAACTTGGTTAATTCTTCTGTTCCGATAAGCTTCCCAATTGCTGGCGGTAATAAAATAGGGATAAGTCAAATCAGTTGGGTATTGGTTGGCAGAACTCACAAAACCGCGCTCCGGGTTTTTGTACATCACATTTTGCTCTACTGGAATAAACGCTCGCCATTCGGTGGCCGTACGTGTACCATCTAAAACAAACTTGCCCTCATTTTTTCTCCTTACAGGAAACTTGCCTTGAATGCGCATGGCCACATCGCCACCTACGCTAGCAAACACAAAATTTTGTGCTGGGGCGGTGTAATGATTTAAGGCCTCCACGTAATCGGCATGATTTTTTGCGCGATTCATTTTGTAAAAAGTAACAGCTTCTTCCGATGCATCGTGCGCAATCCATCGATAGGCGTAATGATTTTTTTCACTTTCTCCATGAAAACTTTCGTCAAAAGTGACCGGCCCATGATGGGTATAGGTAACGGTATCGTAAAAATCTTTTTTGCCCTTGATTTTGAACACTTCTATTTTTTTTCGGGTCGTCTTCCATTCGCCATCACTTTCGTATTCATTTTTGGTCTTGTCCTTAAATCGAACTTTGTACCAGTCAACTAAATCACGTTGTGCATTGGTAACGCCCCATGCAATCGAATCATTAAACCCACTGATCACATTGGGCGAACCTGGCAATGATGCGCCCATGGAGTTGATGCCGGGCGCATTAAGATGAACGATATACCAAATCGATGGAAGGCTTAGCTCAAGGTGCGGATCATTGCATAAGATAGGAGAGCCCGTGGCCGTTTTAGATCCACTCACTGCCCAGTTGTTGCTGCCCACGTCAAAGGAAGATTTTTCAATAGGAGAGAGTGCCACTAATTCTGCGGGAAGGGCAGGGGCCACACTATCAATTGTAACAGGTTTAAAATTCCATTTGCCAGCATTGTCGACTATTGGATCCCCAACCCCTTCGCTATCAGGGTAAAGTAAATCGAGGGTGTCTTTACCAAACAACTTGAGCGCGTTGGTCATCTCCAAATCTTTCTCTCCTGTGCAAAGGGTTTTGGCCATATACTTTAATAATAGTCCGGTCTTCAAAGCTGTCCATGGTTCAGGTCGGTAGCCAAGCAGTTTGTATTCAATCGGTAAATTTTCATTACTTAATGTAGCGATGTAGGCATTGATACCGCGCGTGTAGCTATCAACCATCGATTTTGCGATAAGATTGGTTTGCATAGCTTCCACCGAATTTTCGGCTGCAAAGATCATCCCAAGTCTGCGTTGGGTGCGGTCGAAGTCAAGGGCTTTCTCGCCAATGATTTCGCTAATGCGCCCCGCAGCCGCGTGGGTTTGAAACTCCATTTGCCAGAGTCGCTCTTTGGCTGTTACATAGCCTTGAGCGGTAAACAAATCTTCGTCATTGCCAGCATAGATGTGCGGTATAAGTGCACTATCATATACAATGGTAACTTTATCTTTCAACCCAGGTATTGAAACCTGCCCGGATTCAATTTTGTTGGTAGTAGCATTTTGCCAGAAGCCATGAAAAGGATCGAGAAAACTACCGAGTGGTGGGACTGGGCTACCGAAATTCCAGGCATTGTTTAAAGCATAAAGCAAAGAAGCCGTTACCAAAAAAGAAAAAGCGAACTTAATAATTTTCATGTGCACCAAATTAATTCCCTAATTTTCGCCATTTATTCTCAAAAAGCAATTTTTAATGAGTAAGGAATCTAGTAAAACTGAATGGTTTGTGTTTTATACTAAGAGCAGACAGGAGAAAAAAGTAAACGAACTTTTGTTGAAAAACGGGTTTGAATCATTCTTACCTACCCAAAAAGTAATGAGGCAGTGGAGTGACAGGAAAAAGAGGATAGAAGTACCCCTTTTTAACTCCTATATCTTTGTGAGGATAGAAGAATATCGGTTGGTAGAAGTTTTGAAAATCCCGGGAGTTTCGTGGACAATAACCCACAATGGAAAACCAGCTTTTTTACGACAGCAGGAATATGAGTTAATATGCCGCTACCTTCAAACAGGTCTTTTTATAGAATCCGTCATAAACCCGCAAAATTTTGAAATTGGCGAGAAAGTAAAGGTAATCGATGGCCCCTTAAAAGGCTTTTCGGGAGTGTTAACAAAAAAGAATTCAGACACTATTTTCAGCGTTTTCATTGATACCATGAACTATACGCTTTCCATTCAGTTGGATAATTCACTTTTGCAAAGGATTTACCTTACATGAGTAGTTTTTCTACTCTAAATGTGTAATTTTGCGCCAGTGCTGGAGCAATTAATTACCTCTAAAACCCGAATTAAAATGCTGTTGAAGTTCTTTTCAAACAGCAATTCAACGTCTTATTTAAGGGAAATGGCAGAGGAATTTGGGGAATCTACCAATTCCATCCGACTCGAGTTAAACAAATTGACAAAAGCAGGCTATTTGTTGGTAAGCTCTAAAGGAAGAACACTAGAGTACCGAGCCAATACCAATCACCTCTTGTTTCCTGAATTGAACCGTTTAGTGCGAAAGTATCTGGGGATCGATACGATTGTTGAGCATATTGTGAACAACGTTGTTTTGCGATTAGGCAATCTTAACAGTTGTTTTATTATTGGCGATTATGCCGCTGGGATTGATAGTGGAATGATAGACGTTGTGTTGGTTGGCGAAGTAGATAAAGAATACCTGAGGCTATGTGTTGAGCGCGCGGAGCAACTTATACATAGAAAAATCCATACACGGGTGCTGTTACCTATTGAATTTGAAGAGAATAAGGAGGCTTTGAATCCTTCCAAAGCCATCTGGCTTTGGGGTTCGAATTAGATAGGAATAGAATTCCGTGAATGAAATTCATCATTACCAGAATGGCTTCTGGGAGTGAAAGGGCGAAGCTATGTTCTCGATCGGATTTAAATTCAGTATTGCCTACCGAAAAAGTTAGCAAACGATTGAGATGTTTACTTTTGTGTTCGTACTACCTAATTAGTGATTAAATGAAAATGTGTTCAAATGAAAATATTTAAACTGTTAATTCTTTTCGGCTTATTTTGTTTTAGTTGTGTCTCCAACAGGCAATATCAAATTTTACAAAAGAACGATGTAAATAAACGGAGGATACACTCAGATTCCGTTTTCAGAAGTTACTCACTCTCCAATTTCGAGTATAAGATTCAGCCCAACGATATTCTTTCCATAACGTTTGAAAGCCTTACCGAAAAAGATTTTGATTTTTTATCCACTAAGGCACCCGTAAACTTCAATGCGGTAAATGTTGGTGGCGCTCTGCTTATCGGTGATGTGGTGGACAATAAGGGTGAAATACCCTTTCCAGTTTTAGGGAAGGTAAAGGTGGCAGGACAAACAATTTTTGAAATACAAGACAATCTGCAACAGATCGGTAGCAAGTACCTGGAAAGCCCTACGGTAAAGGTTAGGCTAGTAAATTACAGAGCCAACTTATTGGGGCAGGTTAACAAGGAAGGCGCAATTGTCTTCAATAATAATAGAGTAACCATTTTAGAGGCAATTGGGTTGGCCGGTGGATTTACGGAGTTAGCAGATAAGTCTAGTGTAAAATTGCTAAGGCAAAACGGAGACAAAGTGGACGTAATATATTTAAATTTATTGGACGAGGATTTTGTTAACTCACCTTATTACTACGTGTATCAAAATGATGTGGTTATAGTGCCCGCCTTACGCCAGAGATCATACCAAAAATATTTTTATCAAAATCTCTCCGTTTTGCTCTCTACAATTTCCATTGTGTTATTAGTATTAAATTATACCAAATAAGTTATTAGTGAAGAAGCCTATTCAAAAATTTTATTCCGAAGAAGACGCATTTTTTGTTAAGCGGGATCAGCTTGATTTGAAAAGAGTAATGGCCAAACTATTGGATATTTGGCCCTTCGTAACCATTTCCGTGGTGCTTGCCCTGTCAATTGCTTTTTTAATCAACAGATATAGTAAAAGCACCTATTCCATAGAAGCCTCAATAATTATCCGTACAAAAGAAGAGATCGGATCTGGAGCTGAATTAGTCTATGAAAATGTACTTGTGAGCAGGTACAGAAATTACATGAACGAGCCCTACAAAATCAGAGCATTTCCATTGGTAAAAAAAACGTTAGAAGATTTATGTTTTAACTCTGCCTTTTTTGTGGAGGGCAGGGTGGTAACAACCGAATCGTACAACAAACTGCCATTTAAGGTTACTTTTTTACAGTATTCCGAAAAGAGTTTAAACCGTTATTACCTTCAAGTTGTAGACGAAAACCATTTTAGGTTACGCTTTACAGAAAATGAAAATAGCGACTCTTCAGTTTTTAGGTTTGGCGAAATGGTGGATTTTGATTTCAGCAAATTCAAAATTGATTTAAGAAAGGATTCTCTACCAACTCAAAATGCAAACGATACTTATCTATTGGAGTTCAGTTCGTCTGATAACCTCGCCCAAGATTATATTTCAAGAATGGAATTTAAATGGGCCGAAAAAGGATCTACCTACATGAATATCTACATGACCGGAAACTCTCCGGAAAAGGACAAGGAATTTTTGCTAAGACTATTAAAAAACTACGAAAGAGAAGATTTAAGTCAGAAAAATCAAGTAGCCACCAAAACAGTCGAATTTGTAAGATCACAACTGCATGCCATTTCCGACAGTTTGAGACTGTATGAGGTGCAGTTGGAGCGATTTAAAAATTCAAATAACACATTAGGTGAGCTGGAATTTGAAAACGAACGAATACTAGTGAAGTTAGACGAATCCGAAAAGGAGAGAATGGAACTAGTAATAAGAAAAGAGTATTTCAAGTATCTGGAAAAATACTTGAAAGAAGATAGGGATTTAGATCAAGTCATCATGCCTTCTGTTTTTGGGATAGACGATCCTAACTTGAATTCAATACTTACAAAAATGATTGAATTACAACAGGAAATACGGCTTTTTATGTCCACTGAAAAAACGGCAGGTAATCCATTGCTTACGAATAAATTAACGCGATTGAAAGGCATCAAGAGCGATGTATCCGAGGCGGTGAGAACGTTGCAGGCTTCTGATGCGCTTAAATCCAAAGTAATAGATGACAAGACTAAGAAAATATTGTCGGAAATTCGCGCCATGCCTTCGGTTCAAAGCCAGTATGTTTCTATCCAACGAAACTTTCGTTTAATGGAACAACTGTTTATTTTTTTAATGAATAAAAAGTCTGAAGCGGAGATTTCTAAAGCAGCCAATATTTCTGATTTGATCATTGTTAACCCTCCCACATCCGGATCGATACCGATCTCCCCAAACAAGAAGAGAAATTATATGTTAGCTCTTGTTATTGGGCTTATGATTCCCGTAGCTTGGGTTGTTGTAGCGCAATCATTGGGTACCTTAGTTCAAAACAGGCAAGATATTGAAAGATTAACAGATGTTCCGATAATTGGTGGCATAGGACACGTGAGGAAACCATTAAAACTTGAAATATTGAATAACCCTCAATCCGTTGTTTCTGAGTCTTTTAGATCCTTGAGAGCCAACATCAGTTTTTTTGTGGGAAACACAACACCCGTTGTAGTAGTGGTTACTAGTTCCTTACCCGGTGAAGGTAAATCTTTTACTTCGATTAATTTAGCTTCAATCTTATCCTTATCTGGAAAACGGACGCTTATAATTGGCGCGGATTTGAGAAAGCCAACTCTACATCTTGAATTTGGCTTGCACAACAAAGTTGGATTGAGTTCTTACCTTGCTGGCCTATGTGAGCTTCCGGACATTGTCCAGCCATCAGGTTACGAGAATTTAGATTTTGTGCCCACGGGTGTAATTCCACCCAATCCATCTGAGCTTATTTTGAATGAGCGAATGGAGGAACTTATAAAAAAAGCCAAAGAAATGTATGATTTTATTGTAATAGATACACCTCCGCTAGGATTGATTAGCGATGCATACCAACTTTCTAAGTTCGCAAATCATATTGTATTTATCGTACGGCAAAATTATACCCCTAGGCAGATGGTAACGATGGTACAGGAGTACTACAGCTCAAAAAAGTTAAGAAATCTCAGCATACTCCTCAATGACATTGAAGTAGGAGCAGGATACATTTTTGGTGATCAATACTCTTATTCTTACCGGCATATTTCAAAATATTATCAGTAAGGAGTTATTCGAAATTGTATTTTTTTGTGAAGCAGGCTTTACTAGTAACCAAATAGTCGTTTGAGTCTTACAATTGCATCGTAAAAGCATCCTCAATAACCTTTTTTTTTCCTATGGAAACTTGCTCATCACTTTGCTAAGCGGTGTGGCGCTAGTTCCCTTTTACTTAAGTTATATAACGATTGGCGACTATGGTGCATGGCTATCGAGCCTAAGTTTAATTAACATCTTGTTTGTTGTGGGCGGAGGGCTTGACATAACGTTGACAAACTTACTTTCCTATCATGTAGCCGAGGGAGACAAACACTCATTTTCAACTAAGTTTACTTCCTTTTCTATGATCGGTATTGCTTCAGGTGTAATAATACTAGTAGTTGGCTTTTGTTTATCTTTTTATTTGAATCCAATATTAAACGAAAAACAATTGGCGAACGGATTCAGACTATCGTTTTGTTTATACCTCGGTGGTTTTATTTTGAATCAACTGTTTACGATTGTTAAGTGTATCCCGATTTCCTTGCATCATAATTTCCAAATTGGACTGCTTGAATTTAGCATAAAGCTAGTAAGTATCGGTATTTTAGTTTTTGGATTAATGCATGGTTGGGGACTAATAGCATTTGGAATACAGCAGCTTTTTTCTGGGTTAACTCAGTTGCTTGGTGGTTCAATAATCGCTTTCAATGTTTGCAAAAAAACAGGATATGGAATAAGCAACTTTGAATTAAAAGATGTTGCTGCGCAGACTAAATTGGTTTTGCCCATTTTTGCTGGCAGATCTGGCAGCGTGTTAATCCAAAATATGTCGCTACCATTGATATCGAATTTAATGACTACCGAACTTGCAGGTAAGTTTTCAATAACAAACCGCCTGTATGATGCAATGGTGATGTTTCTTAATCCCGTTGGTCGGTCGTTTTTTCCATCTTTTTCAAATTTCTTTGCTACTGGCAAAAGTGCCATCGAAAACAAATTCAATTTGGTATCAAAGCTGTTTTTATGTTTAACCATCATGTCTTTTTTTGTAATCTGCCTGGCAAACAAGTTGTTCGTTACCTTATGGGTTGGCGAAAGCAACTACGCTGGGGAACTCCTAAACTTTGCTTTTGCTGTTTGTGGTGTGATACAAGTGTTAAATGATTACTCAGGTTTGGGTTTGATCGCAATAGGCCAGCAGATGAAAACGGTTTGGTATGGTTTCATTGATTTGGGATTGAGAATTGTTTTATTATACCTTTTTTTTACTCTTGGGTTTGGCGCGGTGTCTGTCCCATTATCTCAGCTACTTTCAATTGGTTTTCTTACTTTTTATCTTTTCAAAAGACTCTATATAAGTTCAGATGTCGATTTGATTTTTAATGATTCTTTTCCGCTACAAAAGGTAGTACAATTCTGTTTTTTTTGTGGCATTCTACTGGTGTTTGATTTTTATCAATTTTCATGGTTGGTTAAACTTATATTTTCTATCCCGATATTATTATATATCATATTCAGTTTTAACTTAATAAGTCTAATCAAAGCACTAAACATAAAAGTTTAATATTCGTGAAACAGCCACTGGTTTATATAGTTATCGTTAGTTACAATGGCCGCCATAATTTGGAATATTGTTTACCAACGTTGGTATCGCAAGACTATCCAAACTTTAAAATTTTTATAGCCGACAACAATTCTACCGACAATACTCAGGAGTGGTTGAAACATAATCATCCTGAGGTTTATCTGATTAAACAAGATAAAAACATAGGCATGGCGGCTATGAATGAAGTGTTGACATGGCCTGCTGAAAACGGCCTTCCCGAAATACCGGACTATATTTTTGTGGCCGGGTGGGACTTAAAATTTGACAGGCGTTGTATTTCTCATGCAGTAGAATTGATGAACGAAAAAAAGGACATAGGTTTATTGGGGTTTGAAGTAATTGGATTGTTTGATTGGGCCGACCCGAGTGAGTTGGATTCCCGATCAGCCAATTGGAGAAAAACTGAATTTTTTGAAACCGATTGGGTTCCCGGAGCCTGTAGTTTTTATCGAGCGGATTTATTGCGCGCGGTTGGTTTCTTAGATCCGGCTTATTTTGCTTATGCCGAGGAGGATGACATGCAGTTTCGAGTAAAAGAAAGCAATTTCAAAAGAGTTATCATCAACACACCTTGTTGGCAAAATGTGCGCGAAAGCGCCATACCCTTAGCGGTGGCCTCATATCTTAGTATGCGGAATACGATAAGATTTCAAATTAAAAACAGAAGTCTTATGCAGGGGTTGCGCACCGCTCTATTAATTTTAAATAATGCGTGCAACCCTTTTGTTGCGCTAGATTTAAGTAAACGAGTCAACCAACGCATGAGGCCTTTTAGCTTATGGAGTAACTTTATGATTTGGGCAAAAGCATTTCTATGGAACTTGGTTAATTTAAAAGATACCTTGAATGCCTCGAGAGAGGTAGTTAACAGTATTAATAGAGGTAAACAACTTTTTGACAGATTGAATTCCGGAAATAACAAATAACACAAATTTTGTAACCTGTGCGGCTCATGCCATAATAGCATTACGCAAAAATTGCTAACCTAGTAAAAACCGGAAAGAGATAGAATTTTCAGATACGAAAAGAGCTTACGACATAAAAGTCACTATTTAAATTACAAGAATCTTAAATATAAAGTTGGTGACATAGAGATTCAGCAATGAACAATGAAGTAGTGCCGAAACAAGTTCCACCAATTGAGTACTCTGGTCTTGAAGCTGTTAAAGCCAACAGGCTAGTCGTTGAAAATGTAATTTGCTCGGCACTGAACTATCAAATTGAAACGTATGTTTAGGCTAAAGATAGAGCGGTTAAGCTACTTAATTAAATGTAATGAGGATGGCGAGGATTATAAAAAAGCGTTTGGTACTTAGCGTATTTATCTCGTAATAGTAAAGGCGCTCTGGCAACCGTAGTTCGATGAGATAGCGATGTGATCAAGAGAATGAGTAACACCTTTTTTCCAAACAGTGCCTTTGTTAGATAGGAATTTATCAATAACCAAAGAAGCAATGACGCGACTTTTGTTGACATTGATTCAAGCAAATGACCAACTGACGTCTACAACCAAACATGCTGAAAAGGTAGAGTTTGTCAAAGATATAGTTATATGAATATGATACCCCTGATTAAGCCTTTTGTTGCACCACCCGAAGAACTCATGCCCGCTCTGCAAGATGTTCTTTACAGCGGGTATATTGCAGAGGGTGAAAAGGTAAAGCAGTTCGAAGAACTTTTTGGTTCCTACATAGGTAACCCCTATTGCTTAGCCCTTAATTCCGGCACGGCAGCTTTGCATATCGCCTTAATTTTGGCAGGAGTAAAGCCAGAGGACGAGGTGATTTCTACTGCTATGACGGCAGAGCCAACTAATGTGGCCATTATGCAAGCGGGCGCTAAGGTTGTTTGGGCCGATGTCGATCCTGCAACAGGCCTTATCTCTCCTCAATCGATTAGAAGCAAAATATCAAAAAAAACCAAGGCTATAATGATTGTGCATTATGCCGGAATGGTGGCTCAGCTCGATGAGATTCAAAAGATTGCAAACCAATTTAATTTGCCAATTATTGAAGATGCAGCCCACGCATTAGGTGCCGTTTATCAGGGCAATAGGGTTGGTTCAATTTCAGATTATACCATTTTTTCTTTACAGGCAATAAAGCACATTACTACCGTAGACGGTGGCATGCTATGTGTGAAAACAAAGGAGAACTGGGACAAGGGTCGTTTAATTCGGTGGTTTGGACTCGACAAAACCAAATCGAGATTAGAAAACAACATAAAACTGATTGGCTACAAATACCACATGAACAATGTTAACGCCACCATTGGAATTGTTCAAATGAAGTTTGTTAAACGAGTGATTGATGCGTACATACAGAACGGTAAGTTTTTTGATGAGCAACTACAAGGAATAAGTGGCGTAAGTCTGATAAACTACTACCCTCACACGCAACCTTCCTATTGGTTGTATACTTTATTTGTTGAAAGACGTTCAGATTTTTGCAGGTACATGAGTGAAAATGGTGTCATGTCATCCGAACTTCACATGCGCAATGACAATCACATGATTTTTAACTATGCAAAAACAAAGCTAGAAGGCTTAGATTCCTTTTACGAACGATTTGTTCATTTACCCTGCGGCTTTTGGCTCACCGAAGAGGACAAGAGTAAAATCGTTAGGCTAATTAAAAACGGTTGGTAACCATGAAGCCTCTCTATAAAGTATTTATTCCAACCGACATCGCTCAGGACATTTCGCTAGTGCTGTCCTCTGGGCAGATTTCATCTGGAAAGTTGGCCAAAGAATTTGAAAAGGCAGTAGCTTCGTATATTGGATGCAACTATTTTTTATCCACAAACAACTATAACACTGCATCGCAATTAGTGTGGGAAACGATTGGAATTAATCCGGGTGACGAAATCATTGCCTCGCCTATGAGTTGTCTGGCTTCAAACCAGCCATTGGCGATGAAAAGGGCTAAACTGGTTTGGGCAGATATAGATCCTCAGGTAGGTTCACTCGACCCAAGTTCTGTAAAGAAGAAAATTACATCAAAAACAAAGGCCATTCTCCACTATCATTGGTGTGGATATCCCGGACATATTGACGAAGTGCTCCAAATTGCCAGCGACTATGGCTTACCAGTTGTCGAAGATGCCATTGAATCGTTTGGAACCTTATACAAGGGTAAATTAATGGGGAATACGGGTGCCGATTTTACGCTGTTCTCCTTCCAACCAACAAGGTTACCTTGTTCCGTTGATGGTGGAGGTGTAGTATTTAAAAGCAAAGAGAACTTTGAAAAGGCCACACTGATCAGGGACTTTGGAATTGATAGAAAAAGATTTAGAAACCATTTGAGCGAGATTGAAGAAAGTTGCGACATTTCACTTCCAGGATTTTCTGGTGGATTGAATGAGTTAAGCGCTGCCATAGGGCTGAAGAGCCTCCTGCAAGTACCATCGTTGTTGGGCCAACAGCGAACCAATGCCATCTCGAACAAGCAATATTTAAGCGATGAGTTTGGAATCAGCAATTATGTGGATAATCGAAACGGTGATCCGAACTATTGGGTGTTCTCGTTTTTATCGGACGATTCTTCTCAGTTACTGGTTGAACTAAGAAAGAGAGGAGTTTATGCCTCTCGAGTTCATTTACGGAATGATCGATATTCCGTTTTTGGAACTTTTGATCCGAAACTAGTGGGGGTCAACGATTTTGAAAAAAGACAGTTATCAATACCATCTGGATGGTGGCTTCCTGAATCCAATTAAACAATTTTAAATCCTATGAAAGTTATATTTTTAGCGTACCGTCAATGGTCACTTGATGTTTATCCTAGCGTTGCAAAACACCCTAAGATATCTGAAATCGTTTTATGTAAATCTCAAGAAGAGCTCATTAAACTTGATTTATCCAAATTTGATTTAATAATCTCATGTGGCTGGAGTGAAGAATTAGGCTCAGACATTGTGAGTAAGATTGAAGTGATTGGGGTGCACTGCGCTGAACTGGATCGATACTCATATGGAACCCCCATACAATTACAAATTATTGACGGAATTACAAAGTCTAAGCACAGAGTGTTTTCTTTTACTTATGATGAAAACTCCACAAGAGCTCATACCCATAATCGCCTTTATTCGCACGAAGTAGATTTGGATCTTACAGGTAATATGAAAGACATTCTTGAACAAATGACTGTAACTAGTAAAGCCTTATTCAATATGTTCTTGAATGACCACCCTAATATAGTATGGCTTGAATGGGCTTCAGAGACTATCATTCGGAAAAAAAGAAGTCCTGATGATAGTAAACTAAGCAAAGAAAACTTAATCAAAATGAATACTGAAGAATTGTATAACTTTTTCAGGTGCCTTGAATATCCTTATCCCAATGGATATATTGAGGATGAAATTGGAAGACTTTATATTGAATCTGTAAGATACAAAAAACATGATTAAAGTGATCTTATGCGGCTATCGCGATTGGGCATTCGAGACTTTCAATACTATTTCGAAACATCCCAGAATAAAAATTGTAGAGAAGATATCGTCAAAAGAAGAATTTGACAAAAAAATATCTCAATTAGACCCAAAAGAAGTTGACTTCATTCTCTTTGTTGGATGGAGTTGGATTATAAATAAAGAGGTAACGGATAGATATATTTGTTTAGGCATACATCCCTCAGATTTACCCAACTTTAGAGGAGGCTCACCAATACAACACCAAATCCTACAAGGCGTTAAAAAGAGTAAGGTTTCTTTAATGACTCTGTCTTCGGAAAAACTCGATGGTGGTGATATTTGGCTTAAAACTGACTTGCTTCTTTCTGGAGATTCTATGGAAGATATTTTTAGAAATTTGACTGAGAGTTCTATCAATTGTTTAAACAAATTTTTGGATATATATCCAAATATAAGACCGCTTCCTCAGAAAATAAGTGAAGGTTCCTATTTTGTAAGGAGAAAACCGGAAGAAAGCAAAATGAAAATTGAAGACTTTTCTACCAAATCGCTAGAAGAAATTTACGATTTTATTAGAAGCTTAACTGATCCCTACCCAAATGCGTACATCGAAGACGAGCTTGGCAATAGATTAATTTTTAAAAAAGTTAAATATGTCCAAAAAGTTAATCGAATTGAATAAACTGATATTATAATCCGATCAAACTACCAATTAAGGCTTACAACGCCATCTTTTACATAGGACTGAGAGTTACATTTTGGGCATTCCATATTTTTTACCTAAAAAGACATAATCTATACTTAGTTAGCAATACCCCATATTGTTCAAATGGGAAATACACCTTCAGAGTTCAAAGGATTTAATTCGAAAATTCCTTCAAACTCATAAATGTAAACTTGTTTAACCACTGCTTCATGGCTTACAATTTCAAAAGCAAAACTAAAAGCATGTTTAAATTTCAAGGTGAATTATTCTAAATCAACCATTCGTTTGTAGACTTTATTTCCTGAAGAAAAATATGACGGCAAAGAGTGCTGATAGTTATCTCACGGAAACCTTAGAGAATAGAGAATATTACCAGGGTTTTGATGGGTTGCGAGCAAATAGCTGAATTCTCTGTTATGGTATTCAATTCTTTTCCGCTTGGTCTCCTAAAAATTGGATGGATTGGAGTTGCTCTCTTTTTTGTCATCTCGGGTTTGTTGGTCACCAATATATCTTGATTTGAACTTGAGTATAGGTTTCTCGAAATACCTCCAAGACAGTGAGGAAACAATAATGGTCAATAAGAATTCAACGGGAACCAAAAGCACTGCACTGATTATCTAAATGAAATTTAACTATAAAAAAGCTAACGGCTTCAAAAGTTATCCAGTGGTATATATATTAAATACGCATAGGATTTCACGATGAGTAGCCTGTCATATCCTTATATAAATACAAGAATAGCGGACATACAGTGGAATGTGCTGTCGCACTTCAGTCTTCTATTAGTTCTTATTTGTTACCTAAACTTTGAAAACAATACTATATGGCAACTGACCAATTAAAATCGATTATTTACAGAAGAGGTACACCTCCTGAACCAAAAGGCTTTAACTCGAAAATACCTTGGACGGTGCAACATCAAATTGCAGTAACCACCGGCAAGGTATTCAACAGTATCGTTGGTAATATGACGGAGTATCCTACCTATAGCATACCTCTGCCAAAAACAGCAACACCTAAATTAATGCTCGATATTGGAAGCGGATGGGGAAGATGGTTGGTAGCCGGTCATGATCTGGGTTATATACCTGTTGGTTTTGATATACGTTTGGAGTTTTGTGAAACACAACAGCACATATTGAAGGCGACCAATAGAAAAGGATATTCAATTGTTGCTGATTTAGAAGAAATACCATTCATTGACTCTCTTTTTGATTTGGTTTGGTCTTTTATCACGCTGCAGCAAGTACACAAAAACAGGTTAGAGAATTGCCTTAAATGTGTTGATAAGTTGTTAGCCAAGGATGGATTTTCGTATCTCCAGTTTCCCAACAAGATGGGAATTCGGCATAGGTTTTGGAAATCAAATACCGATGGTGATGGCCCAGATGATTTCCTGACCAATCGGATGTACACCCCTGAAGAGTACCGTGAAATTTTTACCAAATACTTAGACAATTTCGAAAACTACAACCATTGTTTTATAGGCATCTCCATGCTCAAGGAAGATTTGAAATACCTGTCATTTCCGCAAAATACCATGTGGCTTTTGTCCTTGTTAGCCACTAACGTAACAAAGCCCTTTCCATTATTCGCTCCACTTGCAGATAGTATTTTCATTAAAAACACAAAAAAATCATCAATAAAAGAAGAAACTTTGTTACGCACGGAGTTTATCAAACTTCACCAGTCGGCTGATTTTGATAACCTGAATATCATCCGCTTAGCAAAATGCCCGATTTCCGGGGAAAGGCTAGAGTTGAGTAACGATCGAACAAAAGTTATTTCCAACGGTGCCGGTGTTTACTTTCCGGTTGTAAACGACATACCCATTTTGATAAGATCGGAAGCTGTGAGTCTGTAATTTTTTTAATCATATTTTCCAGCAACGAATTGACTATCTCAACAAATTCTAATGCATAAATTGGACTTAACTAACTGTTGAAAAAAATGATGAATAAGCGAATTGTTGGAATAGATTTTTTACGGGGGGTAGCCGTTATTCTTGTTATTTTTCGTCATATAACGTGGCCATCTATACCCTTTTTAACTAGGATAGGGTGGGCCGGTGTAGATCTTTTCTTTGTACTGAGCGGTTACCTGGTAACGAGCCTGCTCTTGGTAGAGTATCAAAAAAACAAGTAAGGTGAATATTCAACGATTTTTGATTCGAAGAGCTTTCAAAATTTACCCTGCTCACTATGTGATGATCATTATTACCATCATATCATTTCCAATTATCAATATATTCTTTCCCATTCAAATTGGGTATGGGGCTCACCCATACATCGGGGAGTTTTTTTATTTGCAGAATTACATCGGAGCGCTATGGAATCACACGTGGTCGCTGGCAGTGGAAGAACATTTTTACATTCTACTTTGTATTTTTGTCTACATTGTTATCCGCACAAAGCTAATAGAGAAAGGCACTGTTTTGGTATGGATATTTGCACTACTGCTGCTGCTTGTTTTAATTCTACGAATAACGCATTCGTATGATACTACCTCAATTGCTTTTTTATCACATTTTCGGATGGACAGCCTCATGTTTGGCTCTGTGATCGCATACATTCTTAGTTTCCGTGCTGATCAAAGTACCGCTTTTGTTCGCAAGCATAATAAGTTACTGGTGTTCATTGCGGCATTGCTTCTCATGCCGATACTTTTTTTGCACCCGTGGTCTACCTTTATGCTCACCTACGGGCTAACATTTACCTACATTGGTTTTGGCCTCTTGGTAGTTCTCATCGTGGTTTATGCCGATAGTGCAGGCATGGTAAAGATATCCCAACTGGTTTTAGTGAGGCAAATGGCAAATGTGGGTTTCTATTCTTATTCAATTTACCTGTGGCACATGTTTGTTATCAGGTTTTGCTCCCTGCTGCAAAAAAAATTAACATTCATTCATAATTCCGTCTTTGTAATACTAACGTTTGCTTTAGCAATTGCTGTAGGCATTGTTATGGCCAAATTAGTAGAGTTGCCAGCTTTAAAACTGCGCGACAAAATCACCCGATGACGATCGAAGCAAGTAGTAACTGCAACTTGTTATTGTTGGTTATTTGTGAATGCCAAGCCCTAAGATTTTTTCAGAAAAGTCGATGCAGGAATTGATAGATTAAATCCACGAACTTTCGGCTATAAAAATTCGAGACAAGTTTGTCTTAACGTAATTGAGTATGTGTGGCATAGTAGGTATATATTCTTCAAGAAATTCGGAAATTGAAAATAGACTTGTGGTAGGGCTTAAATCGCAAACCCACCGTGGGCCTGATGACCAAGGTGTTTTATACTTAAAAAACGATGGAGTTGGCTTAGCGCAAAACAGACTTTCGATTATTGATACAAGTTTCACTGGCCACCAACCAATGACCACCACACATCATGGCAACGAGTACGCCATTGTATACAACGGAGAGGTGTACAATTATCAGGAGTTAAAGAACGAATTAATTGCGTTGGGTTATTCATTCTTGTCAACGTCAGATACAGAGGTGATTTTGAAATCTTACATTGAGTGGGGTAAAAATTGCGTGAGTAAATTCCGAGGCATGTTTGCGCTTGCCATTTGGGACGGGAGGAATAAATTTCTCTTTATTGCGAGAGATCGTTTTGGCATCAAACCTTTTCTTTATTCCAATGATGGGGGAGAATTTATTTTTGCCAGTGAGGTTAGAACGCTGCTGAAAATGCGTGATACTGCTGGACCAATAGACTCAGCTGCTATTATCGATTTTCTTTTATTTGGATCAATTCGGCAACCTCGAAGTTTATATAAAAGTATTAAGTGGCTACCGAAGGCGCACTATGGTATTGTTACAACAGAAAGCGTGCAATTGGTTAGATACTGGGATTTATCGGAGGCTGTAGGTAGCAGCAGAAAGCAATTTGCAGGAATTGACTATGAAGAAGCAAAAACCGAACTCAGACAAAATCTGGAGGAGGCTACTCGCCTGCATTTAATTAGTGATGTAAAAGTAGGTGCATTTTTAAGCGGGGGTATCGATTCTACAGCGGTTGTGGCGCTTATGGCTAAATATTACCCTGCTAAACTAAACACCTTTACCCTTGGTTTCGAATCCTCGCTAACCACGTTCCCTGACGAATCGGAAATTGCCAGCAAAACGGCAAAACAATTGAATACCGAACACCACACCCTAACACTTACCAAGAGTTATTTTTTAGATCGTATCCCTGATTTTTTCAACGCTCAAGACCAACCCTCCATTGATGGGTTGAACACCTATTTGATTTCTGAATTTGTTTCTACTGATGTGAAAGTAGTATTGTCGGGGTTAGGTGGAGATGAATTGTTTCTTGGATACGCCTATGTATCGGAATTGATGCATCGTTCAACTAAGGCATACAGTGGAGAGTGGGTAGATTTTGCAGCCCCGCTTTTGGATCGCCTTCCGCGAAGGTGGAGTAGAAAGCTTACGCTACGCTACGGAAACAGCATTCAAAGATTGCTTACTATAAGAAGGTACTTGTTGTTGCCCGATCTGGAAAAAATTGCTTTTCAATGGGGAGTTACCAAAAGAGAGATTGCGCAATATCACGATACCTTGCTTGACGAGCTGGCACTTGAAATCGATAAAGAAGCTGAGCTGATGGATAATGTGAGTCTATTTGAATTAAACAACTACATACCTAACACGCTGCTGAGAGATTCAGACGTGATGGCCATGCGTCACCACAAAGAAATAAGACCCATTTTGTTAGACCACAAACTGGTAGAGTACGCTCTTGCTTTACCTGCAAACTATAAGCTCAACAAAAAAATATTGAAAGACTGCCTGGCTGATCTGATACCTGATTTTGTGTTAAAAGGAAAAAAATTAGGCTTTGAACTCCCCTACGATTTGTGGTTGAGCGATTTAATCAACAACGCTAAATTTTATGGGGGCGGCAGTTTTAAAAGGCATTTTTTTTATTTGCACCAGTTTTTAAATAGCAAGTAGTGCGCAAAAGCCCATTTGAATTTTTATGGAAATATGGACTTGCAGTATTTGCAACCACATTTATTTTTTCACTTGATTGGGAGGTAGGGAATTATCTATTGGCCATTGTGATCATATACCTCATTCAGACTCGTGACGAGGATAATTTTTTCTATGCCTTGATTATTGCGTTATCGTCCGTTAATCACCAAATAAGCATAAATACTGAAAATTTAAATGTTGCTTCCTCTCAGCTAAATTACAACGTAAATCTGGGTTTCCTCAATATTTCACTTCCAGAAGTATTCTACTTAACTGTTGTTCTTTTGTCATTCAGGCTAATGGACAATCGGTTTTTTAATACCTACAAAGCATTTTTAATTTTGTTGCTTGTTGGAGGAATTTATGTGGCCTACCGAACACTTACTTATCCGCTGAGCGTAATAACCGGGTGGAGTGCAGCCTTTAGGGTAACGCTGGTGCCATCTGCTCTTCTTGCTGGACTTTTTGTGAATAAGAATTTCGGTCGTCTTTCGCCTTATAAGTTTTTAAGTGCAGTTATTTTAGTATTTTTAATAAACGCGTTTTTTTTTAATCGATTCGGGCACCTAATTTTTCTTACTGCTGCCTGTATATCGGCCACCATTTTTTTTTCAAAATTGGCTTTTTTTATTTTAACAGCACTTTTTGCCTTTTCGCTATTTAGGGTGGGTGAGTCGACAACATTTACCGTCCTCTTATCATATGCTATTCCGTTGGTGCTGTATGTGAGTAGAGCTGCGAGTGGAAAATTCTACGCAAAGAGTACCTTGATTGGATTGATCATGGCGTTTGTAAGTTTGTTTGCTTATGTTCTTTGGAATTTGGAAGAGATTTATACTTATTTCTTTCAAACAACCGAAGATAAGTCATCCATTTTTGTCGACCCGAAAACCTATTTCATTTTCAAAATGGGAGATCGTGTGGCATTGTGGAAACCGTTTTTAGATGATTTTCTCCTGCGTCCGTATGAGATGGTTTTCAATCGCCCTATATCGGTAGTGAATATTCTTTTTGATGAATCAAAGGAAACGGAATGGAAAACGCATCCGCATAACGTTTTTATTGGACTGTTATTTTATTACGGGCCGGTGATAGGAGGTTTTTTTATTTTTTTGCTGTTGAAAGTACTCAGAGATTCAATTAATACAATCAGTTCACTTTCGCTACCCAAAAGCGTCTTCTTTAATGGCTTGATACTTTCAATGTTTCCTGGTCTCCTGTTTGGTTTTTATCCAGTTGAATTCACTATTGGCTATATCTATTTTCTCATAGCTGGTACCATAGTATTTAGTGATGAGAATATTGCATATCGGCTCAGGTGATTTAGCTTCCGGAGCAGGCAAGGGTCTTTATAACTTGCACCTAGCGCTATTAGAAGCAAACATAGAGAGCAGGGTACTCTGCCAAATACAGCCTAAAGAAAAGCTTGTTAATGTATTTCCTGTTAACACGAAATGGACGGATAAGATTAGGAGATTTTTGTACACGCATATAGAGAAGTTACCATTGCTTTTTTATCCAAAAAGAGATCAGCAAATATTTAGCAATTCACTACTTGGCTTCGATATTTCAAATAGTGAGCACTATGTATGGGCCAATATTATCCATTTTCATTGGGTTAATCAGGGAATGATCGCCATCAGCTCGATGAAGAAGTTGAAGAAACCAATCGTTTGGACATTGCGCGACATGTGGCTATTTACGGGAGGGTGCCATCATTCATTTGCTTGCCAAAATTATCGCCATGGATGTGGTAACTGCCCGTATTTGAAATCAACCAAATTGCGCGACCTGTCGTATTTCAACTACCGAAGAAAACTAAGGTATGTTAAGAACATAAGTGTTACGGCTATTTCACCGTGGCTATCAGATATTGCCAACGAAAGTCTGCTGTTTCAACAGAATATAATTACAAGTACTTTCATTCCCAATATCATCGATACTGATAAATTTAAGCCTAAGGGTCGGGCGATAAACAAATTGTATGAAATTCTACCCGACAATAAGAAAATCATTCTGGTAGGTGCCACCGATATCCGGTCCCCATACAAAGGCTATCAATATTTGGAACCACTCTTTGAAGCAATGGGTGACTCTTACCACTGGATTTTTTTTGGTGGTTCAACTGTAAGCAATCAATTTTTGCTTTCGAATAAAAATTATACCGATTTTGGATATGTGAATAGTGATGAGGAGTTATGCGAAATTTATAGTGTAGCAGATGTTTTCCTCGCGCCATCTGTGGCCGAAGCTTTTGGCAAAACCATTATAGAGGCACAGGCATGCGGCACACCCGTGGTTTGCTTTAATGCAACAGGGCCGCAGGCGCTGGTGGAACATTTGGTAACAGGATACAAAGCAACGCCTTTTGAAAGTGGCGACTTAATGAAGGGTTTACAGTATGTTACTACCAGCAACATAAAAGAGATTAATGCAAAATTGATTAGAGGTTTTGCTGAACGATTTAGTAAAACAACAGTGGTTGGAGATTATGTGGCATTTTATAAGCAAGTGTTGCGCGAGAAAGGCAACCACGAAAACTAACTTTTTTCCAAGCAAATCGAGTGCGAATAATGCACCTGTAATGTTAATGCGATGAGAGAAATTTTTTGGATTGGTCCAATTATAGAGGGTACCGAAGAAAAGGACTTTCCATTCGGCAGCCCGGCTGCAAGTCGGTGGCAGAAAAAGGTTGTCAACCTGATCAGCGATTCGTTTTTCTTTTCAATATTTTCATTTCCCAACGAAGCCATGTTTCCAAGAGGTAGATTCTGGGTTGAAAAACAAAGAAAAAATCCATTTTCAGATATCCGCTTCACCAGCGTTTCGTATATCAATTTATTCATAGTAAGAGACATTTGGTATGCTTTTGCCTTGTTTTTTTCACTTATAAAATGGAAGTGTAACAAAAATGCAATAGTTGTTTCTTATAATGCGGTCGCAAGTATTCGGTGGGCTGTTTGGTTGGCGAAGAGGGCAGGAAAGAAGATAATTTGGCTGAATATTAATGCAGACAGAGCGCCAGAGGGCAGGGCAGACGCATTTATTTTTTTATCTTATTTCAATTTTTTAAATCATGAAAACACCACCAATAGGTTTCATTTAGATGGTATTGTTGAATTACAGTCAACGCGGCCTCATCGACTAAACAAGCCCCGGCAAATTTTGTATTTTGGAAGCTATACACAATACACGGGCATCGATCATTTCATCCATTGCTTCAATGAAATCAATTCGGAAAATCTTGAATTGGTTCTTTGCGGAAGAATACCGCCAACAACGTTGAAACTGATCTCCGGGAATCCTAAAATTAAGCAACTTGGTTTTTTATCTGAAGCAGAACTTAACCAAGTGTGCAATGAAGTGGATGCCTTTATCAACCCCAGGCCCGAGGAGGTGGTGGGAGGCGAAGCTAACTTTCCATCTAAGATATTGGAATTTTTACCCTTCGGGAAAATGATCATCAGTACGATTACACCTGGTCTGGCACCGTATTATAAAGAGGTTCTTTATTTCTATCAATCCAATGAGTTGGATACCTTAAAAAACGCACTGGTGCTGTTAAGCACCATGAGCGAAGCCGAGGCTGAGGTTATAAAAACAAAAACCGATTCTTTTTTGCGCGAATACAAAAACAATGAATTGGTAAAAAAACAATTGGTAGATTGGATTAACGGGTTTGTAAATTGAATGGTAGGTATCACGATCGGGAAGAAATGAGTTGTTTTTCAGTGTGGCTAAACAGGAACGTGGGCGCGCTGCAAGGGTAGGAATTTATTCAGGCAGTTTGGCCGCTTCCTGCTTGATTTAAGGATCTTGATCATGGCTACTTCAACGTTTCTATTTTTGAAACCACGGGCAAAGGGAGGGTGAAAAATACCTTACATTCTAACCCTTATCCCTTTACAGCCGTTTTTTGAAAATTGGTCGGATGCAACTATTTTGCAGAAAAAAGAGATTGTTAACATTAAAGACTGAAAATTGAAAAAAAGAATTCTTTGGGTTACTTGGCACCAAACTCCATATCATGATTTTCTTTTGGATAAAATGGGAAAATGTTTTGAGATGGAAATCATTTACCTTCGTCAGAAGTTGGCATCTCATCCATGGACGTACGCTGATGAAACAAAGATCATTTCATGGGACGACAAAAAAGCAAGACGTGCCATCATCAATAAGATCAAAGCAGATCATTACGACTTGCGGGTTCTAGTTGGCTGGGATCATGCGCTCACTGTTTTTTCTGCTTTTTTTTTTATTTTAACAAATCGCCCTTATTTTATTCTTTGCGACACGCCCAACGTCAACAAGAAAAGATCATTCTTTAGAAGGCTTTACCATTTACTTGTTGTACCCATCATCGTTCGGAATTTAACGGGTGTTTTAGTTACAGGTAAAATAGGAGAGCACAATTTTAAGGCCATACATGGAGAAAATGTGAACACGGTAAATTTTCCGTTTGCAACAGATATCGATTTTTTTAAGCCTTCCACTTACTTCGATGTGGCGCCAGTACCAACTATTATCACCGTTGGAAGACTCGTGAATTCGCATAAAGGATTTGATGTAAGTTTACATGCGATAAAAAAGATCAGAGACCGAAATCCGATGTTGGCATTTAAGTTTTTGATCATCGGTTCGGGGCCAGATGAAGGTGAACTAGTAAAATTGATTGAGAAAAATAATCTGAAAGATTTTGTACAGTTAATTGGCTGGCAAGAGCCTAACCAAATGTTGAGCTATTACCAGCAAGGTTACTTTTACGTACACCCTTCCCATTTCGATCCTTTTCCTAATACTGTGCTGGAAGCGATGGCGTGTGGATTGCCGGTTATTGGCTCTGATGGGGCAGGATCAGTACTGGAACGTGTAAAGGAAGGTGTGAATGGATTTGTATTCCATGATAATGATGTATATCAACTAAGTATGTTAATAGAGAAGTTTCTACAATTACCTCATGAACAAGTGCTTCAGTTTAAAACAGCAGCAAGACAAACAGCGGAAGAATGGACTTATCAGTTCAATATCGATCAACTAAATAAGTTATTTTAGTTTGCCTTTTTATAATTCCAAAAAAAAAATGATTGTAAAACTGACTAAGACGCTTTTTTTCTATTTTCTTAAGTACACAAAACTTTCAAGGCTTCAATGGCATGACTTGCGAGACGTGAAACCCGTTTCAAGGTCATTTGGGATTGAAAGAGGTAAGCCAATCGATCGATTTTACATCGAGAAATTTCTGGGCGCCAATAAGCATCTTATAAAAGGAAAAGTGTTAGAGGTGGGAGAAACAAGATATATAAAGCAGTTTGGTACAGGAGTTGAGTCTGCCGATGTGCTGCATGTGGAGAAACGGATGAACGCTACGCTGGTGGCAGATTTAACAAAACTAGATACCCTTCCGCAAAATAAGTTTGATTGTTTTATCGCAACGCAAGTACTCAACTTTATTTTCGATTTTCAAAAAGCGATTGAGGGTTCATACTATCTGCTTCGTCCAGGAGGTGTAATGCTTGCCACGGTGGCTTGCATTTCGCGAATTTCTCCTTACGATGTTGTTCGCTGGGGTCATTTTTGGGGATTTTATCCACAAGGAATTGAGCGCGCATTTAAGAATGTTTTCGGAGAAGCGAACGTAACCGTTCAAGTGTACGGCAACTCGTTGAGCGCCATTTGTTTCATTAAGGGCATAGCGGTAGAAGAATTGAAAGTGGAGGAATTAGACTATTTAGATGCGGATTACCCGGTATCAATATCAATTATTGCCAGAAAACCGAGCGTATAGTTTAGCGGCACACCTGTTATCAAGTAAATTTCTACGTTTGAATCATTCTCGTTTTTTAAATACTAAAATTTAATTAAGATTGCGTAAAAAACTAAAAAAAAGGTACACCTGTATTTAATTAATTTTTAATTATCAATTAACTAAATCGGCTTTCGCAATTTGATATGTTTTCACCTCTTAGCAGAGAATCCACCTTTCAGACAAGAACGAACTCGGCAGATGACATAGGAATTATAGCGAACGAGGTAGTAGCAGCGCCATAACAACATAAAAACACCCTAAAAGAAGTGACTAAATTAAACTTTATTGAGAATTACAAAGATTCAGGAGGTATTGGAAACTACAGATCAGTGCTTAGAAACTGGACATTAAATTGGTTGTCTGGATGGTACGATTTGAAAGACACAGCATCTATTATGATGAAACCGAGGGTTCAATTTCTTCTATTTCATCACGTGTTTAAAGATGAAGAAGCAAGTTTTCGCAAATTGTTAACTTTTCTTCAAAAACACTTTCAATTCATCAGCTATAGCGATGCGATTCAAAAAATTTTGAATAGTGAAATTGATAAGCCCTATTTAGTGCTGAGTTCAGACGATGGGTTTAAGACCAATTTGGCTGCCGCAACTATTTTGCAAGAATTTGGAGTTTCTGCATGTTTTTTCGTGAATCCCTCCATAATAGGTGAAACGGATAAAAAGAAAATTAGTGAATATTGCGATAAAATACTTCATTTCTCACCCGTTGAATTTTTGACCTGGAATGATGTTGACACGATGTTGAAAATGGGTCATGAAATTGGATCCCATTCGATGGATCACCTTCGCATTGCAAAATCCACAGTTGAGAACGTTAAAGAAGACCTCGGTAAAAGTTTTTCTATCCTTAAGCATCGGTGTGGCGATGTTAAACATTTTGCTTTCCCCTATGGCAAGTTTGCCGATTTCAATGAGATGGGAAGGTCGGTTTGTTTCGAGGCAGGCTTTTATTCTTGTGCCTCGGCCGAACGCGGAAGCCATGTAAACAACTCTACCAAAATAACCAACACCGAACTTTGTATTAGGCGAGACCATATAGTTTTCGATTGGAAGCTCGAACACATCATGTATTTCCTTAAACGGAGTTCAATCAATGCTAAGTCGCCAAATAACCTATTCAACCTGAATGCATGATCAAATTCTTTACTTAGAATTAGTAAAAAAAATCCTTTAATAAGTGCATCTGCGATTTTTCGCCACTAAAAATGCAATTGCATCAATAATGAAAAAGAAGTAAAGTTTGTCGGTTTTTTGTATCATCTAAAAAAGTAACAGGAAAGTGGCAGCATCAGGCACTATCGAAATTATTCAGGTTTTGCAAACGGGTTGCATTACGAAATTTTAGAATGTAAACAAATGTCTTTAAAGTTAGTTGTTGCGAACCTTTTGAATTCGCCTTTATTAGGGTCGATTATTAGCCGTATTTTTCCTAATTATATTTCGTCAATAAGAATACCTAAAATAAAAATCAATAATTCCCCACTAATTTTAAATTCTACTAAGGCTCAATTCTTTTGGGGCTTTTATGAAAGTGCAGAATTGCGTTTTATAAGAAAATATGTGCCGGAAGGTAGTAACATTCTGGAATTGGGAGCAAGTATCGGTGTCGTTGCATCTGTGTGCTTTAAGTTAAAAAATGCTTCTCGGTTGTTACTAGTAGAGTCTAACCCGGAATTAATCCCTTTGATTGAGGGGAATTTGAGTTTAAACGGAGTGAAAAATGCAAAGATCTTGAATAAGGCAGTAACATCAATTGTTACAAATTTTTGGTTTAATCCGGGTAGAGATACGGTATCAGGTAGCATAAGTCCTACCAAGATCAGTGATAAAGCTTCTATTGTTGAAGGTGTGCAGCTATCCGATTTAATACGACAAGAAAAACTGGATGACTTTGTTTTAATTTCAGATATTGAAGGGTCGGAAATTTCATTTATTTTGGGTAGTGCTAAGGTATTGGAAAGATGTAAAATGATTATCATAGAATTGCATCGAGTTGTTTATGAAGGAATTGAATACTCTGTGGATGACATGATAGACCTATTGATTAAAAATCACAGATTTACACAAATTGACAGGTATGGAAGTGTAGTAGCCTTCACGCGAAGCCCTAATTGATATACTTTTGTTGTGAGTAGATGCTTATTTGCGGATGATGAGAATTGACGAATCAGCTATGACTCTTCAAAAGCCAAAAATACTTGCCCTTTTTGAGCACTTTCCACCCTCGATTAAGGCTGGGGGGCCGGTGGTTTCTGCACTTGGATTTGCCGAGAGACTATCAGACACCTTTGAGATTAGCGTCTTAACCTCTGATAGGGATTTCAAAAGTGATGTTCAATATAAATCCGTTTTAATTGACACATGGTCGGAGGTTAATGGATATAAAGTCTTTTATTCGTCACCCAAGTCTAGATTCTATTTTAAAGAGATCGTTAAAACCTTTAAGCCAGATTTCATTTACATAAACAGCCTTTTCTCCGCTTGGTACTCTGTTTTGCCGCTGGTGATCCTCAAAATACTTTTCAGAGACAGGTTTAAAGTAATCCTTGCGCCTCGCGGAGAATTGGCACCAAGTGCCCTCTTAAAGAGTAACTTTAAGAAGGTGGTGTACCTGTATTTTTACAAACTTTTTGTTGAATCAGGAAACATCACCTACCAAGCCAGTTCGTACTTTGAAGAACGCGATATACTCAACACTTTAAAAGGCAGGCGGACACATGTGGCGATGGATTTGCGACCTCTTTCGGATTTGCAAAATGTACGTGAAGTAGAGATTGATAAGAATGCCAATGAATTGCGAATTTGCCTTATTGCTAGAATCAATCAAGTAAAGAACATTCATTGGGCGATTAGATTAATCAAGGAACTCAATAACCAAGCAATAACGTTCCACATCTATGGTTTCCCCGAACAAAAAGAATACCTTGATGAGTGTATGAAGGAGTTGAATGCTATTTCAAAATCTAACATTGAGATAAAAGACGCACTCGACTCCAAAGAAGTAATTCCATGTATTCAGCGATACCACTTGTTTTTCTTTCCAACGTTGGGTGAAAATTTTGGTCATTCTATTTTAGAGTCTTTTATGGCCAGCCGTCCTGTTATCACCTCAGATAAAACTCCTTGGAAGAATCTTGAAAATAGTTTTGCTGGTTTTGATGTAGCGTTAGATCCGGCTGAGGTTAAAAAGAAAATTCTTTTTTTTCTTCAAATGAATAACGAGGATTTCATAAAATGGAAAAAGGGAGCCAGGCAAAGGGCACAGGATTATTTTTACGATGAACAAATGGCTACTGATTACATCTCATTATTTAGCAAATCATAAGTAAATTTGATGCCCATCGAACGAACAGATACTTTACGTACGTATGAAAGATAAAACACTTTTAATCACAGGGGGAACGGGTTCCTTCGGAAACGCGGTATTAGATCGCTTTGTAAACTCCGACATTAAAGAAATTCGGGTTTTTAGCCGAGACGAGAAAAAACAAGACGATCTGCGGAAAAAGATAAATAACGCAAAGGTGAAGTTTTACATAGGAGATGTTCGCGACCATCGTTCTATTTCGAATGCCACCATTGGTGTTGACTACATTTTTCATGCAGCGGCATTGAAGCAAGTACCTTCCTGTGAATTCTTTCCGATGGAGGCCGTTAAAACAAATGTACTTGGCACCGAAAATGTGTTGGAGGCAGCCATCGCAGCTAATGTTGAAAGGGTTGTAGTACTCAGCACCGATAAGGCGGTATATCCTATTAATGCGATGGGCATATCCAAAGCCATGATGGAAAAGGTGATGATTGCAAGATCGAGAAATTCAGCTGTCAGCACACTTTGTGGAATTCGTTATGGTAATGTAATGGCCTCGCGTGGTTCCGTTATTCCGTTATTCTTAGATTTGATTAAACAAGGAAAACCACTTACGATTACAGATCCGGCTATGACGCGTTTTATGATGACGTTAGAGGATGCAGTTGATCTGGTTTTGTTTGCGTTTAATAATGGAGAACCTGGCGATATATTTGTTCAGAAAGCACCGGCTGCCACCATTGAAACATTGGCAAAAGCTATTCAGGAATTGCTTCGGGTGAAAACACCTATCCAGGTGATTGGCACCAGGCACGGAGAAAAATTGTATGAGTCCCTTTTAACAAGGGAGGAGAAGGTTAAAGCAATTGATTTAGGTCACTATTTCAGAATTCCGGCAGACAATAGGGACTTAAATTACAACCAATATTTTTCAGAAGGCGAAAAAGACATGTCCAAAATAGAGGACTACCATTCGCACAATACGCAGCAGCTATCGGTAGAGGAAATGATACTATTGCTGAAGAAATTGCCCATCATTCAAGAATTACTCAATGACTAAGATAAGGGTCGGAATCACTGGGCAGAGTGGATTCGTTGGATCCCACTTATTTAACTACCTCGGGATACAAAGTGAAATAGAGTTGATTCCATTTGATAAAGATTTTTTTTCAAGTGAATCAAAACTTCAGCAATTTGCAGATCAGTGTGAGGTAATAGTTCATTTGGCGGCAGTTAATCGGCATGAAAATCAAGATGAACTGTATCGCATTAATGTCTTACTTGTTCAACAGCTGGTGACAGCCTGTGAAGCCATTAACAGTCGGCCGCATATCATTTTTTCATCTTCCACGCAAGAAATGTTGCAAAACAGCTACGGAGCGTCAAAACTAGAAGGAAACAGACTTTTAACTACGTGGGCAAAAAAAAACAAATCAAAAGTTACGCTGCTAACCATTCCAAATGTTTTCGGCCCCTTTGGAAAGCCATTTTACAATTCGGTGGTAGCTACGTTTTGTCATAAATTGACCCACAAGGAGGAGCCGTCAATTATTGAAGACAAAGAAGTAAGTCTCTTGTATGTCAATGATCTCATCCAAGCCATTCATGAAATAATAAAAAATCCGGTATCAGGTGAATATGAATCAATCGTTTCACATCGAATTCCATGTAATAAGTCGATTCGAGTGTCAGAGGTTTTAAAAATTTTAAAATACTTTCAACTTAATTACCTCGAAAATGGTGTGATTCCTTCGCTGAGTGACAACTTCCACCGCGATCTGTTTAATACGTTCCGATGTTACATACCAAGCAATCATTATCCGGTAAAATTCAAGAAAAATACTGATCAGCGTGGCAGTTTTGTTGAACTCGCCAGAACCCAATCTTCAGGTCAGACGTCTTTCTCCGTAACCCTTCCGGGAATTACCAGAGGAAATCATTTTCATACACGCAAGGCCGAGCGCTTTGCAGTTGTTAAAGGCAAGGCGAAGATTGAACTTAGAAGAATTAATACAGAAGAAGTGATCAGTTACGAATTAGATGGCGAAAATCCTTCTTATGTGGATATGCCTATTTGGTATACCCACAACATAACAAACATAGGCTCGGATGAATTATTTACGATTTTCTGGATCAACGAGCCGTATAACCCAGCTGACCCTGATACTTATTTGTTGACTGTTTAATTATGAGAAAATTCAAAGTTGTTACTGTGGTGGGCACACGGCCCGAGATAATTCGATTGTGTAGGGTTATTCACAAACTCGATCAAACGGAAGCCATTCAACATATCTTGGTTCACACTGGGCAAAACTATGACTACGAGTTGAACGAAATCTTTTTTAAAGACTTACAATTGCGCAAGCCCGACTATTTCTTAGAGGCAGCGGGTGAAAATGCGTCCTCGACAATTGGAAATATTCTTATTAAAATTGATCAGGTATTAGACAAGGAGAAGCCCGATGCTTTTTTGGTTCTTGGAGATACAAATAGTTGTTTGGGTGCATTGCCTGCAAAGAAGCGCAAAATTCCAGTGTTTCATATGGAGGCTGGAAATCGATGTTTTGACCAACGGGTTCCCGAAGAAACGAACAGGAAAATTGTTGACCATATAGCGGACGTAAACCTACCATACAGCGACATCGCACGAGAGTATCTTCTTCGGGAGGGCCTGCCAGCCGACAGGATTGTTAAAACCGGCTCACCAATGTTTGAAGTATTAAGTTTTTTCAGCAAACAGATTGAAGCAGCCAGCGCACTAGAAGAGTTAAACCTTCAACCGAGGGCATACATCGTTGCTTCGGCTCACCGCGAGGAAAATATTAATTCGGATAACTTTGAGCGCTTGGTGGACATCCTAAACATGGTAGCGGAGCAGAATGATTGCCCTGTCATCGTTTCCACTCATCCAAGAACCCGAAAAATGATTGAATACAAAAAGACTGTATTTCATTCCAATGTAAGACTACTCAAACCCATTGGTTTTTTCGATTACGTAAAGTTGCAAAAGTATGCGAAAGTTGTGTTGTCAGACAGTGGAACAATATCGGAAGAATCTTCTATACTAAAATTTGCCGCTTTGAATATTCGAGAAGCTCATGAACGACCAGAAGCGATGGAGGAGAGCGCGGTGATGATGGTTGGTCTCAATAAAGAACGCATAAGTCAGGCACTGCTGCAGTTGGAAAGCGAGGCGAAGGGAGGATTGAACTTTAGATATGTTGCAGACTACAGCATGCCAAACGTTTCTGATAAAGTAGTGAGGATTATTTTGTCGTATACCGATTATGTGAATCGTGTGGTATGGAGTAAATAGCATGGCTGCAAAAATACTTTACATTTCGCAATACTACGATCCAGAACAGCCCTCTGTCCGTTGGCAATCACTAACTGAGGGGCTGGTAAAAAGAGGATATGAGGTACAAGTGCTGACAAGTTTTCCCAGTTATCCGCATGGCCGCGTCTTTCCAGGGTATAAAACAAAATTGTTTCAAAGAGATACCCTTAACGGAGTAGAAATTTTGCGTGTTCCTTCATTCCCAAGTAAGGACAAGAGTATTGTCAAGCGGATGATCACGTATCTTAGTTTCAGCATTAGTGCGTGCCTAATTGGTATTTTTGTAGTTAGACGGCCAGCCGTGATAATGGCATATCACCCACCCGCAACCGTATCGATACCGGTACTATTTTTTAAGACAATTTATCGTATACCAGCAACTTACGACATTCAAGATATGTGGCCCGACACACTATTTCATTCGGGTGTGATGAGTGAAAATTGGGTGTCTCGTGCTATCGGGGGTTATATGAAGGTTGTCTATAAATCTGTGAATCATCTTTCTGTGATCACGGAAGGATTCTTCGCGCAGCTAGTTGAACGAGGAGTTTCCCCTGCGAAGATGTCCGTCATCCACAATTGGGCTATCGACACAGGCGATGGCCTAATTGACGAGTCCGTCACCGATAGATTCAAAGAAAGGACTACAATTCTATTTGCGGGTACCATGGGTAAAGCCCAAAGCTTAAACGCTGTTGTCGATGCATTTGAGAGGTTTCAACAACTTGGCTATCCCAAAGATACCTTGGGATTGTATTTCTTAGGTATGGGCACTGAACGAGATGAGCTAGCCAGTAGATGTGAAAATAAGAACATCGAAAACGTTTATTTCTGGGATCTTGTTCCTCCAAATCAGGTGAAGAGCTACCTATTGGCGGCTGACGTATTGCTGGTACACCTAAAGAACTCGCCTCTGTTTAAAATTACAGTCCCCGGCAAATTCCAAACATATTGCTCAATGGGCAAGCCCATCCTGTCGGGAGTAGGGGGAGAAGTTGAACGAATGGTGAAGAACTCAAATTGTGGATGGACGTTCGAACCAGAAAACGTAGACGAATTGTGCGAGTGTTTTGTAAAAATTGTGGGCTGCCCAGTTGAAGAATTTAGTACGAAAGGAGAGGCTGCAAAGTTACTTTATGCAACAACTTTCGAAAAGGAAGCGGCCATTGATCGCTTCGATGACGCATTAAGGCAATTGATAAAGTAGATTATGTATGCTCGATTTTTTAAGCCAGTGATGGATGTTGCTTTTTGCATTTTGTTATTGATTTTAGCACTTCCATTAATTCTTGGTTTGGTGATGCTGCTGGCCATTTCTAATAACGGTGAGGTATTTTTTGTTCAATCAAGGGTAGGTAAAAATCTACGCGTTTTTAATTTATATAAGTTTAAGACAATGAACGAAAGACGTGACGAGCGTGGTGACCTTCTGTCTGATGAAAAGAGGCTAACAAAACTTGGCAAACTAATCCGAAGATCATCTTTAGATGAACTACCGCAACTTATAAACGTTATCAAGCAAGACATGTCGTTGATTGGTCCGCGTCCACTTTTGCCAGAATATTTACCCTACTACAATGAGATTCAAAAAAACAGACATGCCGTATTGCCCGGAATAACAGGATTAGCCCAGGTAAATGGAAGAAATTTAACAACATGGGAGAGAAGGTTAGAACTTGATGTGGAGTATTGTCGAAAAATATCTTTTGCTGTTGATTTTCAAATTTTAATTCTTACCGTGATTAAAGTTCTAAAATCAGAAGGTGTTAGCCCAGCGGATCAACCGACAATGCCAAAGTTTTCCGATTACATAAAACAAAAGGTTAAATGAATATTTTAGTTACTGGCGCGGGTTCTCTTGTTGGACATGGGATTCTTAGGTCACTGAGAGAGATAAAATCGAGTAATTTTAAAATTATTACGGCCGACCCAGATTACAGAGCTGTGGGGCATTGGCTAGGTGATATGGCTGTTTTGATTCCATTGGCTCTAGATGATAACTACATAAATAGGCTGGCCGAAATAATTGAACGCCATGAGATTAATGTTGTGTTTATTGGGACAGATCCTGAATTGTTAAAAATAAGTCAGGCCAAAACTTTGTTAAATGCGGTTACCGTGGTTTCAGAGCCAGAGGTAATTAAAATTGGTGACGATAAGTGGGATACAGTTGAATTTTTGAAGGTAAATGGGTTTCCTTATCCGGCAACTGCACGGTCGACAGATATTGATGCAGTTGAAGATCTAATTGTGAGTGTAGGTTTTCCACTAATTGCAAAGCCTCGAACAGGAGCCCGCTCTGCTGGAGTAATGAAACTTAAATCTCGTGCGGATTTAGACTTGGTTCTGAAACATAAAAATTACATTATCCAAGAATTTTTAGAAGATGGCGTGGGTGAGTTTACTGCCGGGACTATGACTTATAACAAAGTATGTTACTCGTGCGTGATTTTTAAACGTGATTTGAGGGAAGGGAATACATTCAGGGCGTATTCATATGATAGCAAGGAGCATGAGAGCCTATTAGAAAAAGTTTCAAAAGCACTACCGGGTGTGTATGGTCCAATTAATTTTCAATATCGTATAAAGAATGGAGTGCCCGTTATTTTTGAAATCAATTCACGCTTTAGTGGAACAACCCCCCTGCGAACGGCCATTGGCGTGAATGAAATAGAAATGGCACTTGATTACATTGAAAATCGAACGCTAGTAACGCACAAGGCCTCAAAGAAAGATATAGCAATTTTTAGAACATGGTCTGATGTAATCGTACCCATGGATCAAGTCAGAACATTCAAAGAAAGCAATGTGCTTGCTGAGCCTAATGCATTATACTTTCCATTTAAGAATGAAATCAGAAAGTGAAAGCCAGTTTGTTAATTTTAGGCGGAACTAAATTTTTGGGTGCCGAATTTGTTAAGCGGTTAGATCACAGTGATTTTGATGTAAAAATTGCTTCTCGTAAGCGACCAACATTTAATTCTGACTATTTCTACTTTGATCGTAAAAATGAAAAAGACCTCAATGACCTATTGGCATCAAAAAAATACGATGTGATCGTTGATTTCCTAAGCTATTCTTCACCGGATGCAGATAAGCTTATTAAGGCGATAAATTTGCAACAAAGACATAATCCTTTTTTGGTGGTTATCTCAAGTACATACGTTTATGGAAACCCGCTTGAATTGGAAATAGACGGTATTTACGATGAGTCATCTTTTGATCCCAACTTATACGAAGGAAGCCCTTTCGACAGACCTCAAATTGATTATTTTATTGGTAAGAGAAGTATGGAATCGTCTGTAGCAAAGAACTATGAAAACTATTCATTGATTCGTTTTCCTATCATCCTTGGGGAGAATGATAATACAGGAAGAACAAACTATTTCATTGAATTGATTAGGTCCGGTAAAAAAAATTCGTTTAATGCAAAATCGGGTGTTTCTAATTTTATATTTTCGAAGGAGGCCGCGCTATTTCTTGAGGCTGCTATAAAATTGCGTTGTCAAGGAATTTTTAATTGCTGCATACCGGAGTGTTTCAATGAAATTGAATTGCTTAAAATGTATTGCTCTCTTCTAAATAAATCAGTTGACTCTGTCATCGATGATATGGCACCGACTATTACAAGTCCTTTCTATTATCGAAAGGATTTCAGGATAAATAATAGTAAACAAGAATCAATAAAAAGATTTGACCTGACCTTTCAAGAACTGTTAAGTCGCGAGTTATCGATGATGTTGAAAGATGCGAATAGTAGTATTTAGCGATATACATGGAAACCTCCCAGCATTTGAAAAAATGCTTATGAATGAGCATGATGTGGGCTTGTACATTTCTTTGGGAGATGTTGTAAACTATGGTCCGTGGGGAAATGAATGCGTAGATTTGTTAGAATCATTGCCGAGTGTAAGATTGATGGGAAACCACGAGGAATACTTTTTGACGGGAAAATATCCAGGCTTGAATGAGTTAGTTATCCGGTTCTTTGACACTTGTTTTTCTCAGTTTGATCGGGCGCAACAAATTTCAGGTTACATAGCGCACTATGAATTTAACGGATATCGATTTCAGCATACAATTAATGATTCATATATCTTCCCAGATTCAAAGATTGAGATTTCAGGAAAGTATTTTATTGGTCATTCGCACCATCAATTTGATCGATCTGCCGACAATTACCAAATTATTAATGTAGGAAGTGTAGGCCAGAATCGAAGCGAAATAAATGTAATTAATTATGCCGTGTATGATACAGAGGCTGATACTGTTCAATTTATAAGTTTGGTGTATGATTTGGATTTGCTTATTTCGAAAATGAAAGCGCTTCGTTACCACCAGTCTTGTATTGATTACTATTTGCAAAAAAGGCTTCGTTGTTAATGATTGAAGTCACTTTAACCGAACATTAAATATCGGATGATATCTGCCGTATATTTCTCACGAATTATTTAACAAAAATGGACAAACGCATCTATTTGTCTCCACCACACATGGGCGGAGAAGAACTTGGTTTTATCCAGCAAGCATTTGATGCTAATTGGGTCTCGCCAGCAGGGCCCCACATTGATGCTTTCGAAAAGAGATTAGCCGAATACAATGGTATTGCTCACTGCGCTGCCTTGTCTTCTGGAACCGCTGCAATTCATTTAGCATTAATTATTTTAGGTGTTAAATCTGGTGACGAAGTAATCTGTTCCACCTTCACTTTCTCAGGCTCTTGCAATCCAATTATGTATGTAGGTGCTACTCCTGTTTTTATTGACTCTGAGCCTGAAACTTGGAATATGGATCCAGAATTGTTGGAAGAAGCAATAGTGGATCGCATAAAAAAAGGAAGAAAACCAAAGGCAATTGTTTTAGTGCATCTCTATGGGATGCCTGCTAAAATCAACGAACTCGTGTCCGTATCGCGTAAATATGAAATTCCTATTGTCGAAGACGCTGCCGAAGCGCTGGGTTCAACCTACGAGGGAAAAAAGGCGGGTACGTTTGGTGACATAGGTATATATTCTTTCAATGGAAATAAGATTATCACTACCTCTAGCGGTGGCGCTATGGTTTCAGAAAATGAAAATTGGATAAAAAAAGCGAGATTTCTTGCCACTCAAGCAAGGGATGCTGCTCCGCATTATCAGCATTCTGAAGTTGGGTATAATTATCGGCTTAGTAATATCTCAGCAGGTATCGGTTTGGGGCAACTTAAAGTAATTGACGAACGCGTTCGCCAACGGAGGGCAAACTTTGATTTCTATAAGGCTGCTATCGGTCTTATATCAGGGGTTGCATTTCAACCAGAAGTGCTAAGTGCATTTTCCAATCGCTGGCTAACTACTATAGTTATCGATTCAGCCAAAGTGGGGGGCGTTTCCCGTGAAGATATCCGGCTTGGCCTTGAAAAGGAAAATATAGAAAGTCGTCCGTTATGGAAACCCATGCATCTTCAACCAATTTTCAAGGAATTTCCCGTTTATGGTGGGAGAGTAAGCGAATCGCTGTTCAACGAAGGGTTATGTTTACCGTCAGGATCCTCTCTTGTTGCAGCGGATTTGCAGCGAATCAAAAATCTGTTCGCTGAAATTTTAACGCGTGGTAAAACTGAAACGCTAAATTAAGTGATAACCCGTTCCATTAATTGAAAAAAAAGTTTTAGCTCGACACGCATCATGTAAACCACTGTTCGCTAAAGTTCGACCTTCTTGTTTTTTTAAAAACCCTCTTATACTTCTATCTTTGAAGAAGGACAATTCTCTTCAGGAGGAAAAATTCATTGGCAATTGAAATTAATTTTTAAATAGTTCAAGAATAGTTTGAAAGACATCGCCATTATTGGGGCAGGGGGCTTTGGCCGCGAGACAGCTTGGTTGATTCAACAACTTGGCGGCTGGAACCTGATCGGGTTTTTTGATGACAATACAAACGCCAACACAGGGTTTGCGGATATTAAAATCTTAGGTGATATAGATGCCGTCAAAAAATTAGCTACGACTACCGCGCTCGTCATTGCCATTTCAAACCCGGGTATCCGTCAGCAAATAGCTGAAAAAATTGGAGACGGATTTTATTTTCCCTCATTGATTCATCCTTCATCCTCCGTAGGTCATCCGTCTAATCACATAGGTAATGGTGTTATCGTAACGGCCGGAGTAATTTTAACCACCCACATTTACCTAGGCGATTTTACAATTGTGAATTTAGCCACCAGCATCGGTCACGATTGCCGTTTGTCCAAGTTTACGTCCATTATGCCGCAATGCAGTATTTCTGGAAACGTGACCCTGGGCGAGCGTTGCTTTGTGGGCGCTGGGGCAAGAGTTTTACAAAGTATTTCACTCGGTAGTGATTGCGTAGTGGGTGCAGGTGCCGTGGTTACAAAAAGTTTTGGTGACACGGCAAAACTGGTTGGCGTGCCCGCCACAGAAGTGAGTTAGACAAATGAGAGACTGCAAATGATCCAACAGTTCAAACCAGCCCTTTTGTTTTTGGCCAAGTTTCTTGGAACCTACATCGTGGGTAATCTTGTATATGGGCTGTGGATCAATCACTACTACCCACAGGCCGACCCATTAACTTTTCAAGTCTCCAATCAAGTGGCAAAAATAATTTCTGCCATTGACCAACCCGTGACGATCGAAAGGGTTTCAAAAGCGCGCGTCACGTTGCTAGACGAATCTACCCAGCGAAGTGTGATCAATGTATTTGAGGGCTGCAACGGTGCGAACGTGGTGATTGTTTTTTTGGCATTCATCGTGGCGTACCCGGGCACGTGGAAGAGAACCGTGACTTTTGGTTTACTAGGAGTGGGGGTTATCCATCTAGCCAACCTAGGGCGCCTATGGCTACTGTTTCATCAGGCCAAAACCAACTCCATTTATTTTTATTATTTTCATAAATACATCTTCACGGCTGGTATTTATTTCGTTGTTTTGGTCTTATGGTTTTTATGGGTTTCAAAGATCAATGGAAGGCCTAATGGAAAACAAGCCAATCATTCCAGCTAATTGGTTTTGGCTTCGGCCAGTGGCCATTGTATTTTGCTTATTGTTATTTTTGATCATCTATACCTTTCAGCGGCAATTGTTAATGTTTACACAAGTGAACTTAGCTGGCTATTCTCCTCACTTGCCCTTCATCTTCAATCGCACCGTTCGGTTGATGGTAAACGATGGGCTGTGCTTGCTTTTATTTGTAGCGCTGTTCAACCGAAAAGCAGAATTGAAAGTAGCTACTGCCGTTTTTTTAATAGAGCTACTGGTCTTGCTTCCCATTTACTTGGGGATTAAGTTAGGTTGGGAAGGCGACAGTGAAATATCTTCGCCCTTGTTGTCTTTTGTTCACCGATTGATTGTCAACCCGCTGCTCATGTTTGTGTTGATGGTGGGCTTGGTATTGCAGCGCTATAGCACATCCGGAAAAGTATGGTAAAAATTAAAATCCCATTAGTGTATAACCCCATCGATGGTGAAAGTCTCCAAAAGGTTTTGCAGCGATACGATGGCCTTCCGCACCAAAAATTAGTGGACGATTTTGAGCTCGACCTTGCCAACTACTTGGGCGAAGGCCATCACGTAATCTAACTCCATTCAGGCACTTCTGCGCTACACCTTGCACTGCTTGCAGTGGGGGTGGCCGCTGGCGATTTGGTAGTGGTTCCTACGTTTACTTTTGTGCGATCCGTTAATCCCATTTACTACCTCGGGGCGAGGCCCGTGTTTATCGATGCCGAAGAAGATACCTGGAACATCGATCTGGCGCGAAGAAAGGTATTTGAACAGCACAGACAGCAACTCACGCCATACGGCTTTGGGTTTATCAAAGAGCCAAATGGCCACTTCTCTAGCCACTGGTTATCTACCGTTTTGTTAAAGCAGGGGTTAAAACCATTGGAGGCACTAGCTAAACCGCAGAAAGAGGGTGTTGAAACCCGCCCTTTTTGGAATCCAATGCATGTTCAACCCGCCTTCGTTCAAGAAAAATCGGTTTTAACCCAGATTTTGCAGTAGAATGAAATAGTGACAAGGTGTCTTATATTTGAATATGGAACACCACTATACCGATAAATTAGTAACAGCGTGGGGCGGGATGAAAGAGATGAAAATATTGATTGACCAAACTGGGATCAGCAAGAAGTTGGCCGAGCTTGGTTTGCCTGAGAGCAAGAGTAACAACCGGATAGATGCCGTGGGTATAATAGAGAGTTTTTGGGTGGGCATCTGGATTGGTTGCTTTCGTTTTAGTCACACAGCGGTGGTGCGGGTTGATGAAGTGTTGCGCCAGATATTTGGATGGAAGCGGGTTGCTTCGGGGACCACCTTCGGGCGTTTCTTTAAAAAGTTTACGCCCTCAATGAACCACCAAATTTTCATTGAACTGTACACGTGGTTTTTTGAGCAGATCCAATTCGACAATTACACGTTGGATATGGACAGCAGTGTGATCACCCGTTACGGGGAACAGGAGGGCAGCAAAAAAGGGTACAACCCCAAGAAGCCTGGCCGTGGCAGCCATCATCCCTTGTTTGCTTTTGTCAATGACATACGCATGGTGGCCAATTGCTGGAACCGCAGCGGCAATACAGGGAGCAACAGCAACTGCATCCATTTTTTAGAAGAGACCTTTGCCATCCTCAAAAACAAAACAGTAGGGTTGTTCAGGGCCGATAGTGGGTTTTGTACCGGTACAGTCTTGGATTTCATTGAGCAGAGAAATATCCCCTACGTCATTGCCTGTAAGCTGTATGCCAATTTACAAGCCAGCATTTATGGTATCACCCAATGGAATGCGATAGGCGAAGGCTTATGGGTATCGGAAATAAACTACCAGCAAGGCGGCTGGGGCAAAGCCCGTAGGATTGTGGTCATCAAACAAAGTGAAGAAATCAGGGCCAGGGCAACGGGTAAGAAGCTCAAGACATTATTCAGCAGCGTGGGCATAGCGGACGAAAAAGTGTACCGCAAAAGGTACCATGCCTTTGTCACTAACCAAGCCCTGCCGGCAACAGAAATATGGGAACAATATAAGCGCAGGGGTGATGCCGAAAACAGGATCAAGGAGTTGAAAGAAGATTTCGGTACAGAAGGCTTTTGCATGGATAGTTTTTGTGCTACTGAAACAGCTATGCGCTTTGTGATGGTAGCCTATAATTTGATGAGCCTGTTCCGGCAAATAACCCATCAAAAACAGCCACAGCCCAAGCTTTCCACATTAAGGTTCAACTGCTTTGCAGTTGGAAGTTGGGTGGAGCAGGAAGCCCAAAAATGGGTACTGAAAATGTCCGTCCCACTCAAAAGAAGGCAATGGTATGATGGATTATTCTCAAATGTCCAAAAAATAAACCTGCCACTAAGTCTGACTGGATAGTTCTACTGCAAAATCTGGTTTTAAATGGGGTGGCAATGGGGCTTTTTGAGAGGGATTGTGTTTGCCAACAGGTTACAATTTAATGGCTAAAGAGGCACATCAAGTAATGGAGAGGTTACTAAATTAAAGCCTTTTGGATTTAAAGATTGATATGTTAAATTTGTAAATTAATATTTGTTAAATAAATTGAAATGAGTAAAAATTGCGTTGTTATATTTTTATGTGGACTTCTATTCTTGCCTGTCATTGTCGCTGCTCAAGCCGTTGGTGATTATCGCTCACGTCAAGATGGTAACTGGAGTACAGCAGGCAGTTGGCAACGTTGTACAAGCATTACTCCCGTTACTTGGAATACTGCTAGTGCTGCCCCTACTATTTCCAATGGCGTCATAACCATTAGCAGTACTCATACTATCACTGTAACCACGAATGTAACAGCGGATCAGGTTGTCGTTGCATCGGGAGGAACTTTGTTAGTTAACTCAGGCAACACGTTGACTATTGCTGACGGTGGGGGTGTAGATTTGTCTGTTAGTGGAACTATGGCTGTCTCTGGGTCATTGGATATATCCTCCGGGGCGCAAGTGGACACAAATAATAATATCACAATTGTTTCAAATTCATCTGGTGACGGTCGATTAGGACCAATGCAAGGTACAATTAATGGGAGTATTACTGTAGAGCGTTATGTCAACAACATTGGGGTCCGATCCTATAGGTATTTAGCATCTCCAATTACCAATGGGAACATTGCATCCTGGCAAGCTTCCTTTCCTATAACGGGTTTATTTACAGGTGCTTCCACTTCTGCGGAATGGCTAGCATTTCCCGGGATGGTTTCAACAAGTCCATCATTGTATTTTTATAATCAAGCGACTGAGGCTTATGTTGCTTACCCAACTACTAATAACGCTGCTGCAGTAACCAACGGGGTTGGTTACGCTGCCTATTTTCGTGACACCAACCCAATTACAGTAAGCGTTACAGGTACTGTTCGATCGGGTGATGTTCCTATTAATCTAACTTCAACTGGTGCTGGCTATAATTTGATTGGTAATCCCTATCCTTCGGCCATTAGCTGGGATTTAGTTGACTTAACTACACTGCCTCAAATTAGCACCACCTATGCTGTGCGAGATAATACCGATCAAAGCGGAGTAGGTGCAGGCAACTTTGCTTATTACCAACAGGGCGGAGGTTCTTCTATTCCAGCGGGATTTGATGGTACTATTGCCATGGGGCAGGCTTTTTGGGTTCAAGCTTTTGCCAACTCAACAATAACTTTTCAAGAATCTAATAAGATTTTGGCATCTAGCCCAATTTTTTTCAGAAAAGCCACTTCTGAAACGAAGAATGTCTTAAGAATTAAGGCGGAAGGTTTGTCAAATGCTTTGGTGGACGAAACAATTGTTTGTTTTAATGAGGAAGCGATCGATGCCATGGATAGAAAGGATGCGGTAAAGCGCTTAAATTCAAAGTTGAACCTTTCCTCTTTTGCAAGTGACGGAAAAGAAATGGCAATTAATACGTTTAGCAACCTGCCAATTGATAGAATGGTTATATTGAATTTATCAGGAGCCACCATTGGGGATTATAAATTAAATTTTTCTCAATTGGAGACCTTCTTGGCATTGCCAACGATTGAACTTTTTGATGATTTTACTAAACAAAGTGTAAACATAAACCTTCAAAATTCCACCTATAACTTTTCAGTAACTTCTGATTCCTTGAGCTATGGAGACAAGCGCTTTAGGATTAGTATTAAAAACTTGGTTACTAGTCTAGAAGATGAGAATATTGCAGTGAGTGCGTATCCTAACCCTATTTCCAACCAATATACCATATCCTTGCCGAAAGAGGTTTCGTTCAATGGCTCAATTGGATTTTATAACACCATTGGTCAACAGGTAGAACCTACATTGGTAAATTCCACTAATTCTGAGAAGTCATTTGATTTTTCCAACCTTCAATCTGGCATGTTTATAGTTAAGATTCCAACCACCAATGGAGTTCATCTTTTAAAGGCTATTAAGAAATAATAAGAAATAATGAAAGCTCGATATTTTTTTGCAATAATCATTTTATCAGTTGCATCGATAACGGTAGGTAATGCCCAACCTGTCGACCCAGGTGGTGACCCTGACGTGCCCATTACAGGTATCGAAATACTGATAGGTGCAGGTGGGGCACTTGGCTTAAAGAAGTTATTGAATAAAAGAAAAAAGTCAAATTGTTAACTGATCAGCTCTTTCGCTTTATCAGGAGCATTAAAATCCTGCCTAGATGGGTAATCATTTTTCTAGATTTAGCCATCATTTATTTCTCATGCCTACTTGGCTATATTCTTCGCTTCAGTTTCTCACTTACAGAGCCCAATTATAGCAATTTCATCAAAGGCCCTCTTTTCTACACTGCCTTCGGTGCGCTGGCCATCGCTATCACCAGCAGCTACAAAGGCATTATTCGCTATACAGGCTTGCAAGATGGGGTGCGAATAATTTTAATGGTGTTCGTCAACGCTACATTTGTGGCGATTGGTAACCTTGTTTTCTTTTACAATGGCCAAGGAAACATTGTTCCGTATTCGGTTATCATCATCAGCTTTTTAAGCGCTTCGTTAATCTTGTTCAATTACCGCTTGCTGGTGAAGTATGTTTTCTCCTATTACCGAAATGCCATGTTCAAAAAATTGCGGGTGTTGATCTACGGGGCAGGCCAAACAGGCATCGTTACCCGGCATGTGATTGATTCTTCAGCCAGAACCCAAACCGTAGGATTCTTGGAAAATGATAAGAACAAAATTGGCAAAGTGCTCGATGGCATTAAAATCTACAATGCCAATTTTTCAGAATTGGAAGAACTGTTTAAGGATCTTCAGATCGATGAGGTGGTGATGACGGTGCGCGATTTGGGTTTAGATTCGAAGAATGATCTGGTGAATGTGTGCATCCGCAACCATGTAAAGATAAGGACCATTCCGTCTGTGGATAAGTGGGTGAGGGGTGAATTGAGTATAAACCAGATCAAAGAAGTAAACATTGAAGATCTATTGGGCAGAGAGTCGATAAAACTGGATCGGCACGAAGTGCAAAGCGACTTGCAAGGAAAGCGTGTGTTGATTACTGGCGCAGCAGGATCAATTGGTAGTGAATTGGTTCGACAGGTGATTCAATACAATCCGGAGAGCTTGATTTTAATTGATCAAGCAGAATCTGACTTGTACGAAATTGAGCGCGAAATCAGGAGAAAAGAGAGTTGGTCAAAGATTAGTCTGTATTTGGCCGACATCACCAACAAGGAAAGAATGGAAGCCATTTTTGCTGCGCACAAACCTGAAGTGGTTTTTCACGCAGCGGCCTACAAGCATGTTCCCATGATGGAGAGCAATCCATCAGAAGCGATTGTTTGCAATATCCTAGGTACTAAGTTATTGGCTGATCTGGCAGTGGCGAATCACGTACGGAAATTTGTCATGATCTCAACCGACAAGGCGGTGAACCCGACCAACGTAATGGGTTGCTCCAAGCGAATAGCCGAGATTTATGTTCAGTCGCTCAATAGCCATGCAGCCCTAACAGGAGGTAAAACGTCATTTGTTACCACCCGCTTCGGCAATGTGTTGGGTTCTAATGGATCGGTGATCCCGTTGTTTAAGAAGCAGATTCAGCAAGGTGGGCCCGTTACCGTTACGCACCCCGAAGTAACCCGCTACTTCATGACCATTCCAGAAGCTTGCCAGTTGGTATTAGAGGCCGGCACCATGGGCAAAGGTGGTGAGATCTTTATCTTTGATATGGGGAGCGCAATCAGGATTTCAGATCTTGCCAAGAAGATGATTTACCTATCGGGTTTTGAGCCGGGAAGAGATATCGAGATTGTGTATACCGGCCTACGTGAGGGTGAAAAATTGTACGAAGAACTGCTCAACAACTACGAAGACACCGTACCAACGCACCATAAAAAAATCATGATTGCCAAGGTGAAAGAGCACTCTTACGATGAAATCAATAAATTCGTTGACCTGTTCAACGATTTGGTGTACGATGCCAATGAATTAAAAATGGTGGCCTTGATGAAAGAGTTGGTACCTGAGTATAAAAGCAATTACTCGCGTTACGAAGTACTAGATCAAAGATAGAGCAATGTAGTGATAAATAGCTGGTGACTTGATGAGATAATTTGTTAAAATTAGCGCATCATCCAAGAGGAAGAAAGCTCTGCTGAAGTAACTGATCAGCAATAAGGTAACGCTTGTATGAAAAAAGAGGGCTGGTAAATTGTTTGGTCAGTTCTATTTTTTTTTGGTCAGCCTAATGGCCCCAAAAACTAATTTATCATTGGATAGATAAACATACTCATACCATAGTCATAGTTGGGTATCAATTGACAAGCCACTATCTCGACTCAGTGTTTTTACTAATAGAATTCCCCAACGAATTACAGATAATCTTCAGCAAGCCCAGCATCGCTTTTTTTGTCTTTCCCATAAACAAAAAAAGTTTAGTGAAACCGCTTTCACTAAACTCTTTGTAACTATATCAATATCCCCAAGCTGGGATCACCAACTATTTTTCAGTAAGATTGCTTCTTTAGCTTATTTCCTTAGTCGGCCATTTCTGTTGTAACGATACATCGAGCCGCGCTTCTTCGAGTATGATTTCCTGTTTCCACCACCTCCCAAATCCAGTGGAAGGTAGTATTCAATCTTAACATTAAGAAGCATATAAGCGTCATCACTGGTAGGGTTTCCTCTCACTCCTCCTGGAAGGCCTTGTTGAGCAGGATCAACTCTTTTGTCAGACATTCTCGCAGCCAATGGATCTGAAAAAGCAGCAGTGCCTAAGTAAGAGGGGCCGCTTACATCGTCCAAATAATCCGTAAGTACTTTTCTCCACCCACCTTCAATGGCAACGTTAAGCTGAGGGGTAACTTTTAATCTAACCCCTAAACCAAAAGGAATGGTGGGAGTGACCAAGCTGTATTCTTTTCCTTCCGTTTGAAGAGGTTGTAGAGCTACTAAATTACCAGTAAGTGGATCTTTCGCTTTAGGATTAAAATAAAGAAGCCCCACACCCGCAAAACCATAGAGATTAAATGAAGGCCTTCTATAATACCGATCACCATGCGCATATAAATTAACAATGCCCACGGCACTCAGTTCAAAATTGCTCGATTGAAAGGAAAGATTTCTTTGATCCCTTCCACCTGAGGTAGCTTTTGCGTCATCACCAGCTAGGGTAAACCAGTTAAGTTCAACCCTTCCACCTATTCGGTTGCTAAAATAGTATTGTAATCCAATATTAACATTCGGTTGAGCTCCTATTATATCGCTACTGTTAGCAAGGTCGCCATAGTATGACGATGTTCCCAAACCTCCAGTAAAAATCAATGAGCGCTCTCCTCTAGCTGCATAAAAGCTTTGCGAAAAGCTGCTGACCGCCAAGAGGGACAATAATAAGCAAAGTAAATTCTTCATAAAGCTAGAATTAAAATGCAATTTATACAAAATTGTATTGATATGGAAAATAACCAGTTACTTTAAAACTTCCGTGATCTTTTGTGCTGCCTCTTTCAACTGAATAGCCGAGAATACCTTTAGCCCTGATTCTTTGATGATTTTAGCTCCTTCTTCGGCATTGGTTCCTTGCAATCGCACAATAATGGGAACCGGTATGTTGCCCACTTTTTTGTAGGCTTCTACCACGCCATTGGCTACCCGATCACACCTTACAATTCCACCAAAGATGTTGATTAATATGGCTTTAACATTGGGATCTTTAAGTATAATTCTAAATCCAGCCTCTACCGTTTCGGCATTGGCACCACCGCCCACATCCAAGAAGTTGGCAGGCTCACCACCCGATAGCTTAATGATATCCATAGTGGCCATAGCAAGGCCTGCACCGTTCACCATACAACCCACATTGCCATCCAATTTAACATAGTTGAGGCCTGATTTACCAGCCTCCACTTCCAATGGATCTTCTTCCGAAATGTCTCTTAATTCTTCTAAGTCCTTGTGCCTGAACAAAGCATTGTCGTCTAGGTTAACCTTTCCGTCCACCGCCAAGATTTTGCTATCGGATGTTTTTAGCACGGGGTTGATCTCGAACATGGAGGCATCTAATCCGATATATGCTGCGTAAAGTGAGTTCACAAATTTCACCATCTCTTTAAAGGCATTTCCCTCTAAGCCCAAAGCGAAGGCAATCTTTCTTGCTTGAAACGGTTGCAAGCCAATAGTAGGGTCAATCCATTCTTTTACAATCTTTTCAGGATGGGTGGCCGCCACTTCTTCAATGTTCATACCTCCTTCGGTGGAGGCCATGATCACGGGCTTGCTGGTAGAGCGATCCAACAAAATACTCATGTAGTATTCTTTGGGTTCAGATTCGCCCGGATAGTAAACATCTTCGGCAATCAATACTTTGTTAACTTTCTTTCCGGCAGGGCCTGTTTGAATGGTTACCAATGTGCCGCCCAAAATGGCTTTCGATTTTTCAAATACTTCATCTACGCTTTTGGCCAATACTACACCGCGCGAACCGGTTTCTTTAACCGTTCCTTTTCCACGGCCACCAGCATGGATTTGTGACTTTACCACAAACCATTTAGACCCAGTCTCGGTCATTATTTCTTTGGCTGCTGCAACTGCTTTGTCAGGTGTATCGGCAACAATACCGCGCTGCACGGCCACACCAAACTTTTTTAGAATATCTTTCGCCTGGTATTCGTGAATATTCATGTGAAATAGATTAGGATATTAATTTTGGAAGCAAGCTAGTTTTTTTAAACCTTTATTTCAAGAAATAAATTTTCATGCTAAAAGGAAGATCATTGACAAAAAAGTATGGCGACTTGCCCGTGCTAAAAGGGGTGGACATCGACATCCGAAAAAGTGAGGTGGTATCCATTGTGGGCGCATCGGGTGCTGGCAAAAGTACGCTGCTTCACATATTGGGTACATTGGATACACCCGATGCAGGTATGCTGGAGATTGATGGACAAAATGTAGTTGGTCGCAAGCCTGCCGACTTAGCAGCCTTTCGAAATGCAAACATCGGGTTTGTGTTTCAGTTTCATAATCTCTTGCCCGAGTTTTCGGCTTTGGAGAATGTAATGATACCCGGATTGATCGCGAAGAAATCTCAAACGCTTGTAAAAGATCGGGCCATTGAATTGTTGACGATGCTTAGATTGAAAGAACGAGCCGAACACAAACCTGCTGAGTTATCAGGAGGGGAGCAGCAGCGTGTGGCCGTGGCGCGGTCGCTGATCAATTCACCTAAGTTAGTTTTAGCCGATGAACCGAGTGGAAATTTAGATTCGAAAAACGCAACCGAATTGCATCAACTGTTCTTTAACCTGCGCGATCAATTTGGGCAGACATTTGTGATTGTTACCCACAACCAAGAGTTTGCTTCTACCACTGACCGAAAGTTAGAGATTAAAGATGGAATGATGCGGGTTTGAGATTCTAACAAAAAAAGGCAGTTGCCTGACTCCCTTTTTTTTCCACTTCTACTTTTTTAAACCGCTTTGGTTCAGCTTTGCTGCGTTTGTACTTCGGGCTGATTTTCGAATATCTGTTTTGCGCGAGCTGCCCGACATCTCGTATTCATCTGAGTCTTTGCCGAACTCCGATGCCACACATGTGACCATGCGCCATTCTGCTGTTGTTGATCTTTGACCGTGGGAGATGAGGAAGTGCATCACCAATAATCGATATGAATTGTTTCCTGTTAGCGCGCCCTTGATCGTCAGTACTGGATTGGAGCAACAATTCTAAAAGTGACACTTTCTTTTTTTGATGATGAAAAAGTCTAATTTTCTATTGATGCGAATGGGTCTCATGTCGTTTCAAAAAACGTGCCTTCGGTACATCAGCAGATAGAGAACTTTGCAGTTACAGTATTAAAAATCCCAGAGGCTATCGAACAAACCAAATGGTAGAGTAAGAAATTGGTAGAGTAAGAAATCACGCCACTAGCGCCTTAAGTCTTTTTAACAATGGCGGATGTGAATAACAAAAAAACACGTAAACCGGATGTGGATAAAGATTGTCTAAAGAATCCACCGAAAGTTTTTTAAGTGCATTGGCTAGCGACAAACCATTAAAGGTTTGCTTCGCATACGCATCGGCCTCAAATTCATTTTTGCGACTGTAGATGCTCATGAGCAAACCAGTAATCCCTGAAATAGGGGAGAACAATATCCCAAAGGCAATCAAGTTGAGATGCAATGCTTGTTGCGTACCGCCTAGGGCAATAGACAATTGTTGATTGAACACCATCAACGACAAAATATAAAGTGTGAAAGCTATTTGCATGGCCGAGAGTACGAACGCATACACAATATGCTTCTTTTTAAAATGTCCTACTTCGTGTGCAAGCACAGCTACCAGTTCATCTTTGCTATGATTTTTAATGAGCGTATCAAATAGAACAATTTTCTTTTTTTTACCAATGCCAGAAAAGAATGCATTCGCTTTATTTGAACGCTTTGACCCATCCATCACAAAGATGTTATCCAACGGGAAATTTACTTTCTGTGCAAACGTCTCAATACTTGTTTTGAGTTCACCTTCTTCTAGCGGAGTAAGCTTATTGAATAGTGGCAGTATCAACGATGAGTAAAACATGTTCACAAAGAAAATGAAAGCAATGGCGATTAATCCAAACCAAATCCAAAAGTTATCACCTATGGATTGGATCAAATAAAGTAAAATAGAAATAAGCAATCCCCCAATAATGACACCAAGGGCATACCCTTTCAACTTATCGGCAACAAAAGTTCTAATGCTTGTTTTGTTGAAGCCGTATTTTTCTTCAATCACAAAGGTGTCGTATAGTTGAAATGGAATCGTAATAATGTCTGATACCAGTATAGTGGCCCCAAAAAAAGCCAACGCTAGGGGTATTTCTTGTGTGATATAATTTCTGAGAAAATTGTCTAACCAGCCAAAACCACCTAGCACTAAAATCGACATCGACAATAAAAAACTGAAACCTTCTTTAAAAAAACCAAAGAGCGTTTGTTCGTTTGTATAACTCAAAGACTTAAGATACTTTTCTTGATCGTAGAAAGATGCTATTTCCGATGGAATTTCTTTTCGTTGTGCTTTTAAATTTACTATTTCCAAAAGTAAATCAAACACGTAGCTAACAATCGAAATAGCCAAAATGATATAGAGTATTATTTGGGGCGTCATATTCGTTTGATAACTTTGTTGCAAAGGTATTAGATTAACTTTTTTATGCAATTCACTATGTTGATCCGTGTTTGGAAAAGAGTTAGCGACAATTGGAAATGAAAAACAGCAAACCCGAAGCGATAAAACGAGAACAATCAACAGGCGAAGAGATTGCCAACAGCATCAGCCACGGGGTAGCTGCAGTGGGTGCAATAGCCATCACGCCTATTATGATTGTGAAGGCAATACCTGCGGGTGCGGCTGCCGTTGTTGGTGTGAGTATCTTTGGCACTACCATGATTTTGCTCTACTTATCATCTACACTTTATCACGCCTTCACGCACAATTTAACAAAAAGGATATTCAACATTTTTGATCACGGTGCCATTTTTCTGTTGATCGCGGGAACCTATACCCCTTTTACTTTGGGTGTGCTTCGGGGTGTGTGGGGTTGGTCTTTATTAGTAGTGGTGTGGGTGTTAGCCATTTTGGGTGTTGTTTTAAAGTCAGTAGCAGGCGCGCGCAGCGGAAAACTTTCTACCGGATTGTACCTTGCCATGGGTTGGCTGGCGGTTTTGGCGATAAAACCATTTTGGCTACACATGCCGGGTTTGGGGTTGATTTGGTTAGTGGCAGGTGGACTGATGTATTCGGCTGGAGTTTTCTTTTTTGTTGCCCATCGAATTCGATACCATCATTTCATTTGGCACATTTTTGTAATGGCAGGCACCGCTTGTCATGTGGTGGCTGTGATGGGGTATGCTTTTTAGCCTTCGCCCTTGGCAAGCCTGGCTACTCAACGTTTGATTTGGTAAATTGACAACCAATGCAACACCAGAGAAGATGGAAAAACTGCTCTTGTATGCTGGCAAGGATCTGCAGGATTTAACTAGGGAGGAGTGGCTGAAAACCAAAGCCCCGATACTGCAGCCAATTGCCAAAAAATGGTTTACTGAAATCAAAAATTGCGGAGAGGATGTTCAAATCATTTTTCACGATGGTTATCCAATAGGGTGTGTCCACCAAGCACCATTTACCTATGTGAACGCTTTCACCGCCCATGTCAATGTTGGTTTTTTTTATGGAGCCGAGTTGCATAACCAAAACGGAATGCTGGAAGGTAGCGGAAAACGGATGCCTCACATCAAGATAAAACCGCACATAGTCTTTGATGAAAGAGAAATTGTACGTTTAATGCGGACAGCTTATATAGATATTAAAAGAAGGTTAAGAGAACAATAACTATGAGCGAGGAGCGAATTCAGACATTACATCCCCAAGCGGGTAAAAAGAATAAGCTTATCTCATTGAAAAAATATGAGATCATAAAAGGTCAGCTACTAAAAATATTGACTAAAAGAGAATTGACCCATACGGAATTGATGGAAGAACTTTATAGTCGAGTGAAAAATACTTTTGAAGGTGGCGTGCAATGGTATGGAGAAACTGTAAAACTAGATCTGGAAGCAAGAATGATTATTGAAAGAACATCGAGCATGCCAGAGAAATATCGATTGAGAGAGACTGACAAGTGAGGGGTAATTTCGCCACTGCATTTGCCTAAATCCTGTGGTAATCTTCAATAAATTTAGTCAAAAATCCTCCGCAATATCTTCCACCTTCTTGTCTTTATCTCCATGCATGATTTTGATCACGGGCACCGAGCGGTAGGTGAGATGGCTGACTTGCCCTTTTTTGGACTTTTTTATTCAATTTTAGTTTTGGAATTAGTAAGCTTGGTTTGGATTGTGACTAATTCCTGCGGTGTGGATTTTACAGATAATCTCAAACTAAAATAAGACAAAATTGACCTCGCCATTCGGAAATTTTAATAAACCAAGATACTTCTATAATAGATGGCCTTTGAACTGGCGGCCAACAGTTTGTTTCATAATTGCGTTGATTTTAAAGTGCGTTTCGGTCAATGCGCAGAATGACTACCTGATAAACCCAACCAATTTAGACCCGCAATTTCTTTGTCGTCTTATTAAAAATGAGCAGGACAGCCTTAGAAAAAAGTTAAAACATGTTCCGCTCGTTAACCACGCAAGGTTGCAGTTTTTGGCACAAAAGGCAGCAGAGCAAAATCTCGAATTTAAGAAACTAAAGAAGACCCCGAAAAGAAAATCGTTACGAGCAGAATTGACCGATCTTGGATTTACGCTAGAGCTAGAAGGTGAGCTTTCAGTTATTACCTATTTGGAAGAGCCAATCAATTATTTTGCACCGTTAGAACTATTTACATTTCGCAACCAAACCTATAAGCAAGCTGCTAGAAATATTGTGGCGATGCTGAAAACCCAAGCCGCTCATTCAAGGATGATTTCAGATCCACGTGACTTGCAAATGGGAATAGGCATGGCAATAGACACCTTAACAAATATGCTTGCAGTTGTGCAATATTTTACTGCTGGCTTACCAGAGCAAACCGCATTTTATAAAGAGTTTTCTGAAAAAGAGTCTTTTCAGGCCTATGCAAAGTCACCTAAGCCATGGTTTAAACGTGCGCCTCGCACCAACCGAAACCTCCGACTTGCACAGAAATGGACAAGCAAAAAAAGTGCTTTTGAAGGTTGGATTACCACTTCCAAGAAAGATTTAAAGAGGGCATTCCGATGGTACCATCCACGTAGTGGGTTAGTGCTTGAAGTCAATTCAGAATCGCAATTTGAAAAGAAAAATGCATACCTAGCCACGCCATCTCGGAACAACCAACAGGCAATTGTTAATGGCACCATTGGAACACTCATTAAGCGAAAAGAAATTATTAGCGAATGGAAAAAACAGGCCAAGCCTCAGCCATTGAAAATTCTAGGGCTAACAACTCCGTTAAAAAGATGGCCACGCTACTCATCCATCAAATTGCCAGGCACCAATCAACAACAGAGATCTGCCCAAGTATTGGTTATCCGAAGAGGAAAGCTCTGCAATATCTTAGGGGTTTATCCAATTCCTGCTTCCGAACTTGACCCACCTTTTTCAAGACTGCCTTTTTTATTTCCCTCAGTGGGTTTTCAAATGGATAGCCTAGCTACTAATTTTTCAGATTCAAGCGCGTTTCAGGTTTATTATTTACCTGCAGTCACACAACTCCACGAGGACGACCAGCAGGCACTTTTAGGGTTAGTTCCTACTGGAGCTCAAATAAAAAAGATACGAATTCACGCGTTCGCTAGCATCGAAGGGAATGCTATTGATAATGAAAAACTGTTTAAAAAACGAGCGGCCAACATCCAAATGTTTCTTGAGCAACAAAATCTGGCATCAAGCAAAACGCAAATGGAGCTTTTCACTGAAGAAAATTGGAAACAAATGCGAGAACAGTTGGCCACCGATACTATTCTGTTACCGCTAACTAACTCACCAGAACCTAAGATTCGGGAATATATCAATAAACATGTAGGTGATAGCTTGATCCGTTCATGGCTTGATGCACAACGCTACGCATGGATTAGTTTTGAGTTGAATTGGCCAGAGCGGAAGCCTGAATCAATTGAAAGCGTCTTAAGCCAATTTGAGGAAATTCTGAATCAACCCAAGCAAAATACCACCTCATTAAATAAGCTCGCCTTTTTACAAAGAAAGTATTATGGCCTTTTGGTAGTAAACCAACAGGCACTTTCAGACAAGCTTACCTTTCCACCCGATGTCATATTCTCATTGCTTCGTTATCAAAAAGCCGTGTTTCAATATAAACAACAAGCCTTGCTTGAAAGCAAGTTTCTTGCTGAGTTAATGGCATTGGCCAGTACCAAAGGTTTAAGTGCAACGGTTCGACAGTATTGCGTGCAGCACCATCAAGTATATCTCGCCAATGCCATGTTTCATGACTTATCTTTACTGCCCAAAGAAGAAGATTGGAATTGCCCATGGGAGAAAAATAAAAGTTTGAATTTGATTGAGCCCAAGAAACATAAGCATGCCTATAGCGATTTACCATCGCTTGTTGAGGCACTGGATGTTCTATCCATTTTGATACAACGATATCAACCTTACAAGATTTACCGAGAAACTATTCGATCGTTGGATTTTTACTATCTCGTTACTCTGGCTCAGGCGTTACTTCGGCAGGACAAATTCAACTATTTGCCAATGGTGAAGGGATTGGCAACTAAAATATGGAATCGACATGTAATGCCTTACACACACACGGAAAAGGAGAGTATTGAGTTTGCGTTATTCTTCAACTTGACCAATCAGCGTTCATACTCCATTAAACTTTTGCAACCGTTGGTTATGCGCGCACATCCAAACCCTGACGCATTGATGATTTGGATTTCATTAAACTTTAATAGCCGCAATGAACTAAAAACTGAGAATGCATTGCTGGAAGCCCGTAAATATTTAACTATAAATCAATGGTGCGAATTAGTAGGTTCTGGAAACTATATACCGCTGAACTTTTTGGAGAGATTTAAGGTGAGGAAAGCTTGGTATGAAGCCTGCAAAAGTTTGGAGTTGTATTGATTTGCAAAAAAACTAACTCAAAAATCCTCCGAAATCTCTTCCACCTTCTTGTCTTTATCTCCATGCATGATTTTGATCACGGGCACCGAGCGGTAGGTGAGGGTAAGGTGCTTGTTGTGGCCTTTGAAAATCAGACTCAATGTATCTTTGGCTGTCCAGTAGTAGGTTTCCATGCGAATGCTGTAGATCGCTTTGCCATACAATTTCTCTAGGCCGCGCATAATCTGTGGGTCTTTGTCGGTGTGCACGAGTATTTCGTAGATGAGGCCTTTGTAGGTTTTGAGTTCAATCTTTTTTACAGGCACGCTGCCCACCTTCGAATATTCAGGATGCTCTACTTCAAATAGCTTGGCCGAAAATTGTTTGTGGGCTACAATGTCTTTTTTGAATAGGGCTCCTTTTACGCTATCGATGTGCATCCCTAGCTTTATATCTTTAAAGCCGTTTCGTTTGGCTAATTCGCTTTGCGCGAAGAGTAGGTAATTGGTGAAAACGAGCAGTGTGATTAGAATCAATCGCATAGAAGTCTAAGTGTTTGTCACAGATTCACAGAGAATGCAGATTCGAAAAACAATAGCGGTGAAAATCTGAGTCATCTGTGGCTTATCAATGATCATTTCGGTTCTTGAAATTGAATAGGAAATGTAACTTTGGTTTTGTCCCACAGCAGTGAGATAGTGGCCTTATCAGTTTTTTGGTCGATGAGGATGGTGAAAGGTTCGTACACTACCTCGGTGAGTGTTTCTACGGATACATCAAAGCGGAGTACATCTTGCTTGATGTTATAATTGTAAGAGCCCCACATGCCCACATCGCTGTTGACAATGATGGTCCAGTTCCCTTTGCTGGGAATAGTCAACAAAGAATAAGTGCCGGCTTTCAACGGTTGGTTGTTGATAAGTATGTCTTTGGTGATGGTGATTTCGGTTGTTTCGTTGGCACCCGTGCGCCAGACTTGGTTATAGGGTACGGTCTTTCCAAAAATTTCGCGGCCGCGCTTGTGCGGCTGGCTGTACACAATTTTTAAGTAGGTGTCTTTATAGCGAGCAGTGGCAATGGCCAAGGGGCTTGGTCTAGGAGTGACGGCCAGTTGCGAATAGCCAACTTCAGTTATAAATAATAAAGTAATGAGTAAAGTGACAGGTATGGCACAACTAACGAATAGTGGAGTGCGCACTCGGGGAGATCTCGCAGGAAGGATTTGCACCAAAAAGCCCGCCCGCCCGCATAGTATAAACTGAAATGAATTTACTAAAGCCATGTTTCGGTTCGAAAGATAAGAATTTGATGGCAATTGGATATTTTTACCACATGAGTGATAAACCGGCATTTGACGATATATATATGGAGTTGGCCGTTAACCTGGCCAAGCGGAGCCACTGCATCAAGCGGCATGTAGGCGCAGTGCTTACCAAAGACACGCGGATTATTTCGATTGGCTACAATGGCCCGCCATCTGGTACGCACAATTGCGATGAGGAATGGCCACAGCAAGGTTGCCCAAGAGATTCCAAGGGAGGGTGCTCTTTGGCCATCCATGCCGAGCAGAATGCAATTTTATATGCAGTGAAAAACAAAACGGCTGTGGAGGGTGCAACTTTGTATGTCACGCTATCGCCTTGTCTGGCGTGTTCGCGCATTATATATAGTATGGGCATCAGCAAAGTAATTTACTTAAACTCGTATGCGCAGTTTAAAGGATTGGCATCTGACGAAGGCGTTGACTTTTTGAACAAGTTTGGGGTAACGTGCCAGCACTATGAAGGTGAACTGAGTAATGTGACGCACATGATTTAAATGAGGTATTGGGCACGAGTACCAAAAACAAAAAAGGCTTCGATTCAGTCGGAGCCTTTTGATTTAGAATGCTTGTTCAACTAAGCATTCAAAGCTTTTTCAACATCGCCAATCAATTTGGCGGTAATGCCTTTTGTCTTTTTTGTCAATGCTTCTTTTAATATCGGCAACGCCTTTGCTGAAGTCTCGAACAAGCCCACTGGATTTTTGTCGTGGCTGTAGCTGCCGAGGCACCACTCCATTTCAGATTGTAATTCGGGTGATAGGCTTGCAGCCTTCAACTTTTCTAAAATGGTTTTAGATATGTCTTCAATGCTTACGGTTTTGCTGGCAGCGGCTGGCTTAGCGGCAGCTTTCTTTACTGCGGGCTTTGCGTCTGTTGTTTTGGCGATTTTTGCCATAGGTTTAATTTTTTTTGTTACAAAGTTATGTTGATAACTTTTTAGCAAGCAAGTGTTGACGTGAGTTTATTTACGCAACCGTTAACTGAAAAAAAGAATTTGCAAACGAGTAAAGGTTGGTTTGGCTTATGATTTAGCAGGTTTACTACTGACATGTTTCATTTTTAGTTTTACGAAGTTCATTCTTCAACCATGTCTTTTCTTATGGTTTGCTGTGAAAAGGAATTCAAATTCATTCTATCTATCGTTCGGCAATTACAAATAGTGTACTGCCACGGTAAACCGAATCCCTCACTTTTTTTGCCACAGAATTCCAGGAATACAAACAGAAGTTGTGTCTTGTGGGCTGATAAAAATATCAAGTACTAGTATTTGTTCTTTGTGGCAAATACAAGTGCGATAAAAAAATTGGATAAAAAAAAAGAGCAGTGATCCTAGATCACTGCTCTCCGAGAGAATCAAGCGTTGCTTGATTACTTCTTCTTCTTAGCAGCCTTTTTTGCTTTCTTAGCTGCTTTCTTAGCGGGTTTTTTTGCCATAGCGTTTTAATATTTTGGTTTAAAACTTACGAAATGTATAACAATTATTTAATCTGAAAAAATATTTTGCAAAATATTTTTTTATGACCGAAGAAATTCATGTCGATGATTTTTTATTTCGAGCGCATAACTGCTATTTTTTTTCATGCGATGATGTTTACTTCGGGTGTGAGTGTAACACCAAATTTTTCTTCAACACTCGCGATAATTTTTTGTGCGAGTGAAAAAATTTCAGCGCCATTTCCGTTTCCATAATTCACCAACACCAACGCTTGTTGTGTATGCACACCTACTTCATTTATTTTTTTTCCTTTCCATCCGCATTGTTCGATGAGCCAACCAGCTGGTACTTTAACTTCTTGATTTACAGAAGGATAATTTGGTATGCTTGGATTATTTTTTTGTAATGATTGATAGTGATGGAGAGATATGGAGGGATTCTTAAAGAAGCTACCTGCATTGCCAATCACACGTGGATCAGGCAACTTACTTTGTCGTATCGCCATCACTGCATTACTCACGGATTGAATGGTTGGTTCAGTGATGTTCATCTGCCGAAGTGTGTCTTGTATTGCTCCATACTGTAGGTTGATGCGATGACTTTTTTTGCTAAGAGTTAAAGTAACACTTGAAATAAAAAATTTTTCTTTCAGCGTGTGTTTAAAAATACTTTCGCGGTATCCGAAGGCACATTCATCTGCTTGGAAGGATCGCTCTTCTCCTGTAAGTAAGTCAATACCATGCACCGATTCAATCACATCTTTTACCTCTACACCATATGCACCGATGTTTTGTATTGGTGCGGCACCCATTAAGCCGGGTATCAATGATAGATTTTCGATTCCACCCCAATTATTTTTGACACAATGAAGCACAAACCCGTGCCATGCTTCACCCGCTGCTACTTCTAGCGTAATGATTTTGTCATTCTCGCGCACGATGTTGATTCCTTTCAGTTCAGTTTTGATAATCAGCCCATCAAAATCATGTAAGAACAGCACATTGCTGCCTGCACCAAGTATCAATCGCTTATTCTGTAGAAATACGTTTGTCTGTTGAAGTTCTTTTAATTCTGCGAGTGATGAAATAGTACAGAAATACCGTGCCGTGGCTGCAATGCCAAAGGTGTTGTAAGGCTTCAGGTTTTTATTTTCCTCGATCTTCATACTAAAGTGGAAGCAAGGAAAGAAAAACATACGACAATAATAAACGATGAGTTAATTTTTGATTGTGGATACTGGTTTTTAGATTCTAGCAACCAGTAACTTTTTTTGCGTTTTTTCTTGATTATTTTTCTTTGGTAAAGATTTACCCATTTTTGTTTAACAATTAGGTAACCATTGCAGATGAAACTCATTGAATGCCCCCGCGATGCCATGCAAGGCATCCACACCTTTATCCCCACCGAAAAAAAAGTACACTATATTAATAGTCTTTTAGAGGTAGGATTCGATACGCTGGATTTTGGCAGTTTTGTTTCACCCAAGGCAATCCCTCAATTGCGCGATACGGTTGAGGTACTTTCGCAATTGAAAGTATCTGACACAAAATTGTTGGCGATTGTGGCCAATACCCGAGGAGCAGAAGAAGCCAGTCAACATGACCGAATTACTTATTTGGGTTTTCCGCTTTCCATTTCCGAAACCTTTCAACAACGAAACACCAACAAGTCAATTGCCGAGGCATTGAATACGCTGGACGAAATCCAACAAATCTGTCTGCAAAGCAATAAGGTGTTGGTCACGTATATTAGTATGGGATTTGGTAACCCATATGGCGACCTCTACTCGGTTGACCATGTACTGAAAATCACGGATGTGTTAGCGACCATGGGTGTTGCCATTGTTTCATTGGCCGATACGATTGGGGTTTCGCAACCCGAACAAATTGAAAATTTGTATTCCCTTGCGGTGAAAAATTTCCCTTCTATTGAATTTGGTGCGCACTTGCATTCATCATCACAAAAAGCTTGGGAAAAAATTGCTGCTGCTTATCAGGCAGGTTGTCAACGGTTTGATGGAGCACTAAAAGGTTTTGGCGGTTGCCCCATGGCAGAGGATGAATTGGTTGGAAACTTAGCCACCGAAACAATTTTGTCTTTCCTCGATTCGAAGCAAGCTGCACCAGATTTAAATCGGGATGCGTTTTCAGAGGCCATGAAAATAGCGGATGACGTGTTTAGTTATAAATAAATGAACTTACAACCACTCCATCTTCACGATTCCCGCCTTCAACTGGTCCCGCTAAGGCGCAATGATTTTGAAAGATTATATTCAGTTGCATCCGACCCATTGATTTGGGAACAGCACCCCACTAAAGACCGCTATAAACGCGAAGTGTTTCAATCTTTTTTTGATTCAGCCATCGATGGCAAGGCTGCCTTTTTAATTGTGGATGCCAAAACAAATGAACCCATTGGCAGCAGTAGGTATTATGAGTATGATGAGGCAAAGAAATCAATTGCCATTGGCTATACTTTTTTAGCGAGAAAGTACTGGGGAGGAAATTGGAACCAAGCATTGAAGAAACTGATGCTCGACTATGCTTTTCAATTTGTAGATAAAGTCATCTTTCACATTGGCGAACACAACCTGCGTTCACAAATAGCAACACAACGTTTTGGTGCAAAAAAACTAGATAGAATTAAAGAGAAGGCCAACGGTTCTCAGGTCGTTCGCAATTTTGTCTATGAATTGAAGAAAGAAGACTGGAATCAACACAATCAATAATACAACAAGTCTTCCCCCCGATTTATAACCTGAAGCATGAAACGTGTACCATGTCGGCCATTGTCAACCTATTGCCGGTACAGCACCTCATATTCATCATTCAACACCTTCTTTCCATTCACTGGAATTTTTAGATTGAAATCAAATTTATGGATTTCTGAACAGGAAGCTACTTTAATTTAAGTAATTTAAGTCGGTATTCCTTTCCTGGAAGCGATTCAACTGCATTCTTAAATTCCAATCCCAACAATAAAGAGGCAAGCGATCCGGGCGATAACTCGCTCCGCCACATCAGTTCATCTACTTGTATCGGACTTTTTTCTTTTAGTACGTTCAAAATTTTCTTTTCATCATAGTCAAAGGCTGACCAATCAGTGGTCTCGGTTGATTTACTTTCTACTTTTTCGCCAGCCGACCAATTCATGATGTACTCTAAATCTTTCACTGAAGTATAAAGGTGGGCCTTGTTGGTTTTTATCAGCTTGTTGCAACCTTCTGAAAATGTTTCGCCTAATTTGCCAGGGATGGCAAACACATCTTTGTTGTAGGAGTTGGCAATATCGGCTGTGATGAGCGCACCCCCTTTTTCGGCTGCCTCGATTACAATCAAGGCATCGCACAGCCCTGCAATGATGCGATTGCGAGCAGGGAAATTATGTGCATCGGGTTTCGTGCCAAAAATATTTTCGGTCAAAAGGCCGCCTTGCTCTACCATCTTAGTAGCTGTTTCTTTATGCGCTGCCGGATAAATCACATCCATGCCGCTGCCCATCACACCAATGGTTTCTAAATTATTTTTCAAAGCTTGCTTGTGCGCATGAATGTCAATCCCATACGCAAGCCCGCTCACAATCAAAGCTTGATGCAACGCTAATTCGTGAACAATTCGCTCCACACTTTCTTTTCCGTAAGCCGTTGCTTGTCGTGTGCCAACAATGCCAACTGTTTTGAGGTGGTTTAAATTTGCGTTGCCTTGATAGTAAATCAGGGCAGGAGCGTCTTCAATTTTTTTTAGTCGGGCGGGATATTTTTTGTCTGTATAAAAAAGTATTTCGGTGTTGTTCTTTTCAGCTTTCTTGATTTCTTTTTCGGCTTGCGCGATGGATTTCTCAGAGACGATCGCCTCAGCCGTTACGTTCCCCACCCCTGGAATTTTCATCAACTTGCCTTTGGGAGTTTTGAATACTTGCTCGGCCGAGCCACAATAACTTACCAATTGCTTCAGCAGGTAATCGCCCACACCCGAAATGCTGTGCAAGGCAATAAATGAAAGTCGTTCTTGATTCACCTAGGCAATTTGAAATGGGACAATTTGAAGATTTGAAAATGCAAAGTTGTAGGTAGATTTCCAACTACGAGGCAGATAAGATTTAAATGTGGCTATTAGTTAATGACTGAGTCAATTTTCAAATTAACTCATCTTCAAATTCTCAAACTTGATTAAGAAAGCTTTTCTCTCACTTCCACCAAGAATTGGCGTACTTTTTTAAGAGAATCAAGCAAATCCATTTTGTCTTTAACGGATTGCGTATCATTCTTCAGCATTTCCTTAGCGCCATGTAGCGTAAAGCCTTTCTCTTTCACCAAATGATAGATGGTGCGAACGTTATCAATGTCTTCTTTGGTGAACTGCCGATTGCCTTTTCGGTTTTTCTTTGGTTGGATGGTTTCAAACTCTGATTCCCAGAAGCGGATAAGTGAAGGGGCTACATTAAACTGCTCGGCTACTTCACCGATTGAGTAATAAAGCTTCTCAATTTCTTTTTCTTTGTATGCCATGCAGCGGTTCAGGGGCGTAAGATGCTCAATTCAGCATTGAACATCATGCAAAATAGCAATTCTTTGTTCGCGGTGCAAAAGTGTGTTACTTTTTTATTGACAAGCTATTCAAATTCACCGCGTGGATTTCTTTTTGATTATTTTTAGGTTATAATAATGTGGTCAAGTATGTGTACTGCTTAAATCGAATGCTAAAGCGCCTTTCCGTCACCACAATAGTGTGCCACATCGCATTTAACTATTGTTTTTCTTCAGAAAACTATAATCTGCTCATTCAAGATACCCTTGACCTGACAAAAATTTCTTTCGCGATAAGTGATTCTTCCTTGCTTACTTCCATTTTGTCGGTGCCTTCTGATACTTTTTCCTCTACGAGTTATACTAGATTAAAAGGTATCACCACTTTTCGGGGTGGCCCCTATCGCGACCGCGCCTCTATCGGACGAATTTCGAAACGACCTGATTCACTGGTGATAAAATGGTCTGCTAAAACGGCTCCACAGGGTGAGTGGGGTGGTGGTGCTGGGTGGACGGGGCAGCCTAGCGTGGTTCAATGGCCAAATGAGCTCCGTACAAAAATGAATATTGACCCAAAATTTAGTGATTCATTATTTGTGGAGGTGATAGCTGCTTCTTTGGATGGAAATGTGTACTTCCTCGATTTGGAAACCGGCACTCCCTCTCGTAAACCAATAAAAATAAACAACCCCATTAAGGGTTCTGTCTCGATTGATCCACGCGGTTTTCCCATTTTGTACGTTGGCCAAGGTATCGCTAATAAGAAAATTTTTGGATTTAGGATCTTTAGTTTAATCGACCAGCAACTGCTTCATTTTTTGGATGGTAACGACCCTTTTTCTATTCGTAATTGGGCTGCTTTTGATGGTTCACCTCTCATTAATGCAGCAAATGATGTAATGTACCTCGGAGGCGAAAACGGATTACTGTATTGCGTCAAGTTGAATACACGCTACGATTCACTGACAGGGAAAGCGAATATTGCTCCACAAGAATTGCGACTGAGATACAAGGTAAATGATGACCATAAAGTTGGGATTGAAAATAGCGTGGCCGCTTATGGCAATAAAATTTTCTTTGCAGATAATCACGGGTACATACTGGCAATCGACCTTTCCACTCTCAAACCTTTGTGGGTTATCCATAATTATGACGATACTGATGCTTCACTCATTATTCAACCAGAAGCAGGAATTCCATATCTATACACGGGTAGTGAAGTAGATAAGCAGGGCAAAATGGGATTTTCCTATTTGAAAAAAATAAATGGACTTACAGGCGCTACGGTTTGGGAAAAGAAATACCCTTGCCTAACGGTGTTAGGCGACCACCCAGTGAATGGTGGAATGCTCGCAACACCTATTATTGGGAAAATGAATTCTTCAGGAAAAGTTATTTTTAATTTAGCTAGATACAAAGAATTGAACAAAGGATTGTTGGTTGCCTTAAATCAAACTACTGGCGAAGTGTTGTATGAAGTTTCGTTGCCAAATTACTCATGGTCTAGCCCTGTTGATATTTATGATGAAGAAGGAAACATGTTTATCTTTTTAGCTGACAGCAAAGGGTACGTAATGTTGCTAGATGGAGAAAATGGCACGATGATTTACAAAAAGAAAATTGCGGAATTGTTTGAAGCCTCACCAGTTGTTTTTGACAACAAGATTATTATCCCTTCGCGACCCAATAAAATATTTTGCTTGGAGATCCGATAATGCAGGTGTCTTTCACTTGTGTAGGCAGATTTTAAATCGCATCGGACACCTTCTTCTTTTTTCAATCAAGCTTCTTAGGCCTCACTTTAATGATTTTATTATACTCGTCTTGTGCTAAAGTAGTATTGAGGAAGTGAATCGGATTAACATAATTTCCATTATACATTACTTCATAATGTAAATGGTCGTTGGTAGAGGTGCCAGTGTTACCAACAAAACCAATAAGCTGGCCTCTTTTCACTGTTTCTCCTTCTGTAACATTGTATCTGGATAAATGCGCGTAACGTGTTTCAAATCCAAAACCATGATGGATAAAAATCACGTTGCCGTAACCAGCGTTTGGCCGCGCAAAAGTAACATATCCATCACCAGAGGAATATACTGGAGTACCGTGCGGAGCAGTTAAATCTAAACCATTGTGTGGACGTACATAATTAAAAATTGGATGCAGCCGCATTCCAAAAATAGTATTCAATCGAGTAAGGTCGCGATTATTGATAGGTTGAATGGCAGGCCTCGCAGCCCACATTTTTTCTTTTTTCTGAAGCTCGTCTTTCAACTGAGTCATCGATTGAGATTCAATGTCCAACCGATTGACGATTTTCTCTGATTTTTCGTAAGCCTTTCGAATGAGCGGGTATTCAATAGTCGCACTTTCTTTTTCTCTACCCCCCGCACCGGCCTCGCGTTGGCTCGATGATAGTGGTTCTAAATTCAAAATAATTCTGAAGTTTTGGTCATCATTTTGTTCAAGTGCCAATAACTGTTCTGATACATTTTCCATTTGTTGGTAAAGCGCACTCCATTCAGATTTTAGCTCTTGATTCTTTTGAAGTTGATAGATTTCATCTATCAATGGCATTTTTATAGTCACATAAACCAATCCCGTAAGGCCAAGCAAAAACGAAATACCTAAAAACCGAAAAATGTTTTTGCCCATTTGCTTAGGCGTAACCACAATCGGCTCATACTTACATGTTTCGGGGTTATATGTGTATTTTATTTTCGCCATCGAAACTTAATCAAGTGATTGGTTTAGCTTATTGCTATTATTTACCATTTGCTGATACTCCGTGCTACTAAGGCCTCCAATCATATATTTTACAGGGTTCACCTTATGGCCATCTTTTATTACTTCATAATGAAGATGCGGAGCAATAGAGCCGCCCGTGCTACCAATAGTACCAATTATTTGTTCTTTGGTTACGCGCTGACCGTACCTGATTTTTACTTCTGCCAAATGTGCGTAGCGAGTAACAATCCCTTTGCCATGGTCAATATCTATATAGGTACCATAACCTGCGAGCAAATTACTTTGACCAATATTTACAACCAGTCCTGGCCCACTTGCCAAAACATTTGTTCCGATGGTGGCAGCAATATCCACACCTTCGTGAGAATCTAAGCCCTTGTGAAACGGGTTGATACGCCTTCCAAATCCGGATACCAATTTGTCAACCTCAAAATTTTGAATAGGCGGGATGGTTGGTAGATTTTTCAAAATCCTAAGCTCATGCTTTTCGATACTCGCACTTTCAGAAAAATAGTAATTGTTTGTTTTGGCTTGCGCACTTACCATTTCTGATTTTTCTACTACCGAGGTCATCCAATTTGCAAAAGAACTTGAATTGGCCGTGAGTATCTCTTCCTTGTAAGCTGTGGGATCAGACTCTCCAGTTTCAAGTGTTGTTTCAAACAACTTTTCGTATAAATCTTTATTCTCTGACTTTAGTCTTTTAATCCTACCTGACGAAGCTTGCAACCTGCTGGCCAAAATTACTTGGTGGCTTTCCAACGCCTCGTTTTCAGCCCTTAACTTAGTTTCCAATTCAGTGTCAAAAATAGAATTCTGCAAAAGTACCAATGCCACCAAGAAGAGGGAACCAAAACTAAGGTAGCCAATCACTCTAAACGTAACGCCCAATATAGAAATACCGGCCCGCTCGTAGCGCAAGGTTTTGGGGTCATACTTGAATTTTGTTACAGCCATTCTATTAATCTATACCTTTTGGCGATTATAGTTTTCAAAAGACGCTAAATGCCAGTAAATTTGACGTTTTGGACGATTTTGAACTCATAAATATATAGAAAAAAAGTTGTTTACAAAACACATAAATCGTTGAGTGTCATGGATTCCCGTCAAATACGCAATAATTTCCTTGAATTTTTTGAAAACAAGGGCCATAAAATTGTCCCTTCTGCTCCCTTGGTACTTAAAAATGACCCAGCTCTGGTATTTACCAACTCGGGCATGGTGCAGTTCAAGGACTATTTTTTGGGTAATGCAATGCCCCCAAGCAAGCGAATTGCGGACACACAAAAGTGTCTCCGCGTTAGTGGAAAGCACAATGACTTGGAAGATGTGGGATTGGATACCTATCACCACACCCTGTTTGAAATGCTCGGCAACTGGAGCTTTGGCGACTATTTTAAGAAAGAAGCCATTGCCTGGGCTTGGGAGTTACTCACAGAAGTTTATCAATTGCCAAAGGACAGATTATATGTGAGTGTCTTTGGTGGGGATAAAGATGACAATCTTTCAATCGACCAAGAAGCATTCGACTTATGGAAGTCATTTGTTGAAGAAGATAGGATAATACTGGGGAATAAGAAAGATAATTTTTGGGAAATGGCAGATGTGGGGCCCTGTGGTCCATGCTCCGAAATTCATATTGACCTAAGACCAATTGATGAAGTAAAAAAGAAACCGGGCAAAGAACTCGTCAATAATGATCATCCCCAAGTAGTTGAGATATGGAATTTGGTTTTCATGGAGTTTGAGCGCTCTTGGAAAGCGGGAGGATCAAATGCTTTGATGCAATTTGACCTAAGTTTAACCAATACCGATAAGAAAGCTCGTGAAAAGCTACGATCTGCGTCAACCACGCTTAAACCGCTTCCTGCAAAGAATGTTGATACGGGCATGGGCTTCGAGCGGCTGTGCATGGCAATTCAAGCGAAAACTTCCAATTATGATACGGATGTGTTCCGCCCACTGATGGATTTTATTTGCAACAATGTTAAGCCAGAGTCTTATAAATACGGAACTGATACCAAAAAAGATATTGCTGTTCGTGTTATGGCAGATCATATCCGTGCTGTATCCCTTGCTATCTCCGATGGGCAGTTGCCAAGCAACACAGGTGCTGGTTATGTGATTAGAAGAATTTTACGAAGAGCGGTGCGCTATGGATTTTCGTATTTGAATTTCAAAGAGCCTTTCATGCATCGATTGGTGCCGTTGTTGGCCTTGCAATTAAAAGATGTTTTTCCGGAGTTGCATCAACAATTGGAATACGTGAGCAAAGTGGTGCATGAGGAAGAAAAGTCATTCTTGAGAACACTAGACGATGGTATATTTTTATTCAATCATAACTTCTTAACCCTGATTAGGAAATCACTTCGTAATTATCTCATGCAACAGAACGTAGAATGGGAGCAGGTACCTGGCAATGAAAACTTCCCAGATTTTTTTCTACGAAAACATCAGTTGGTTATTGAACTGAGTTCAAATTTTGAGAACAAATCGCTGAACAAATCCAAAAAGACAATTGACGGCACATTAGTGACGGTAATTAGTTTGAATCCTTTTTTAGTATTGAAAGATTCTACTTGGCGTGATGGCGATTTGAAAACAATTTTTAACTCGATTCCGGACCTACAAAGAGTTATTGACGGTTGGACTGCCTTTGAATTATATGACACGCATGGGTTTCCAATAGATCTAACTCAACTCATGACGAAGGAAATTGGATTTACAGTTGACATGGATTCTTTTAACCAGTATTTGGCTGAACAAAAAACCCGCTCTAAAGCCGATGCAGCCAAAGAAACAGGAGATTGGGTAGTGGTGTCTGAGGGAGAAAAACCCGAATTTATTGGTTATGACAATTGGAGTGCATCATCCAAAATTTTGCGTTACCGAAAAGTGAAGCAAAAAAATAAAGAGTTGTTTCAATTGGTATTGGATAAAACACCTTTCTATGCCGAGAGTGGCGGTCAGGTGGGCGATACGGGTATATTGGAAATTGGTACTGAAAAAATCCATATTATCGACACCAAAAAAGAAAATGATTTGATTGTGCATTGGGTGGAGAAATTGCCCATTAATTTAGAAGGTAATGTGAATGCTGTGATTGATTCGCACAAGCGCACACTTTCCATGAGCAATCACTCGGCTACGCATTTGTTGCACGCTGCATTGCGCCAAGTATTGGGTAAGCATGTAGAGCAAAAGGGTTCGTTGGTGAATGATAAGATTTTACGTTTCGATTTCTCGCACTTTGCGGCCATGACCAGCGAAGAGATTTATAAAGTTGAAACGTTGGTAAATGAAAAAATCAGAGAGAATATTCAATTGAATGAGCAGCGCAATGTGCCCATCGAAAAAGCAAAATCACTTGGTGCGATGGCTTTGTTTGGTGAAAAATATGGTGATTTTGTTCGCGTGATTACGTTTGATCCAAAATATTCTGTGGAGTTGTGTGGAGGAACACACGTGCTCTTTACAGGCTCAATTGGTTTCTTGAAAATTACTTCAGAAAGTTCTGTGGCCGCTGGTGTGCGTAGAATTGAAGCGGTGACATCCGAAGGTGCTCAGGAATTTGTTAATCAATCACTGGCGATGTTGGGCGAAGTAAAATCCTTGCTAAAAAATCCGAAAGATTTAGCAGCTTCTGTGCAAAGTTTGATAGAAGGGAAGCATTCGCTGGAGAAGAAATTGGAAGTGATAAACATCGAGCGTGCTAATCTCATCAAAGAAGACTTGGTGCGGAAGGCTGTAAAACAAAATGGAATTACATTAATTAATGAGAAAGTGACCGTGCCTAGTGCCGATGCACTGAAAAATATTGCTTACGCGCTCCGAAATCAATTTGAAGATTTGGTCATGGTGCTAGCGGCCGATGTTGAAGGCAAACCCAACGTGGCTGTGATGTTGGGCGAGAAGATTGAAGCTTCTAAAAAATACCATGCTGGCAATATGGTGAAAGAGTTGGCAAAAGAGATTGATGGTGGAGGAGGAGGGCAACCTTTTTATGCTACGGCCGGGGGAAAGAACTTGGGAGGATTAGAAATAGTTAATGAAAAAGCAAAAGGATTAATTGGTTAACTTTGCGGTATGCTGGAACATGCTAGAAAAATTCACTTGATAGAAGAGCTCCTGAAAGTAGAGGATAAGTCTACATTGGAACAACTGGAAAAAGTTATCAAGAAGTCGAAAAAAGCACAACGGATTTCTGCAAAGGAAAAATTTCTGAATGAACTAAAGGCCTCAATTGAGGAGGTCAAGCTTGCCAGAAAAGGGAAAGTAACACTTCAGTCTGCTAAGGCTTTTCTTAATGAACTTTGAGGTTTGTGTTACTTCGTATTTCAAAAGGCAATCTAAAAAGTTGCTGAAGAAGTACCCTTCGCTGAAGCATGAACTTGCTTCCTTAATTGAAAATCTTTCAACCCTTCCGATTCAAGGTAGTTCGTTAGGAAGAAGCTTTTATAAAATCAGATTGTCCATTGCATCAAAGGGTAGTGGCAAATCGGGTGGCGCACGGGTGATAACTTATGTTCAGGTGATTGACAAGAAAGTCAATTTGCTTTCGATATATGACAAATCAGAAATCCCAAATATCTCTGGTAATGAACTTTCCACCCTTCTCAAAAGTATTGAATGATTGACAATTTGTCTGATAAGTACCGAATAGTGGTTGGACTAGAAATCCACGCACAACTTCTTACCAAAACGAAAATCTACAATTCGGATTCAGCCGCATACGGTGGCGAGCCAAATACCCATGTGAGCACCATTACTTTGGCGCACCCCGGAACACTACCCAAATTGAATAAGAAGGTAGTGGAGCATGCCATTAAAATGGGCATTGCTTGTGATAGCAAGATTTCGCGCCATCAAATATTCGACCGCAAAAATTATTTTTATCCTGATTTACCAAAAGGGTATCAGCTTACACAAGACAGAACTCCTATTTGTGTGGGTGGATTTATAAGCATCAAATCAAAAGATGGAGCAGAACGGAAAATTGAATTGAACCGTATCCACATTGAAGAAGATGCTGGTAAATCCATTCACTTGGAAAATGAGTCCGACACATTGGTAGATTTTAATCGTTCGGGTGTGGCGTTAATTGAAATTGTTACCAACCCGGTAATCACAAGCGCTGAAGAAGCAGCCACTTCATTTGCAGAAGTGAGAAAGCTGGTTCGCTATTTGGAAATCTGCGATGGCAACATGGAAGAGGGTTCTTTGCGGTGTGATGCCAACGTGTCGGTGATGTTGAAGGGTGCAAAGGAACTGGGCAAGAAAGTTGAAATCAAAAACATGAACTCGGTACGCAATGTGCAGTATGCGGTTACGTACGAAGCCGAGCGACAAATAGCGTTACTCGAAAAAGGAGAGTCCATTGTTTCGGAAACGCGAACGTTCAATGCCGATAACGGAAAGACCTACGGCATGCGCACCAAAGAGGAGCTAAACGATTATCGCTATTTTCCTGACCCCGATCTAAGTCCGCTAGTGGTGTCAGATGAGTGGTTGGAGAAAATAAAATCCTCTATGCCCATGCTTCCCAAGCAATGGTTTGAGAAATTTGTTTCGCACTTTGGGTTGCCGACCTACGATGCCCACGTTTTAACCGAGTCGAAAGAAATGGCGATTTATTTTGAGCAGGTGGCGAGCCACACGCACTACTACAAAGCGATTTCAAATTGGTTGATGGGGCCAGTAAAATCCTATCTCAATGAGAAGAATTTGGAGATAGAAAACATAAGTTTGAAACCGGCCACCCTTTGCAAATTGATTGAACTGGTCGAATCGGGAAAAGTAAGTTTTGCGGTGGCAGCGCAATCTATTTTTAATGAATTGTTAACAGATGATTCGCTTGAACCTTTGGCCATTGCCCAGCGTTTAAATCTTATTCACGAAAGCAATGCCGATGTTATTATACTTTTGATTGATGAGGTGATAAACGAATTTCCGTTGAAAGTAGAAGAGTACAAAAAAGGAAAGAAGGGAATTGCAGCCATGTTTATGGGTGAAATTATGAAACGCAGCAAAGGCAAAGCAGACCATAAACTCACAAATCAGTTATTGGCGAAACGGTTAGCGGAGGTGAGTGGTAAATAGTATTCAATAATCAGTTTTCGGTAATCGGTAGTCAATCAACAAATCAACGAATTAGCACATTAACACATCAAAACATGAAATACATTCTCACATTTCTTCTTACGATCTCGTTGTTGGCCAATTGCTCTCCGGAAAAAAAGACAAACGAGGCGAGTTCGACAGCATGGGTTGTTACAGTACGGGGTAAAGTAATAGTGCCGGTTGCAGGAGGACAAATTTTAATCGAAGAGATTAAGCAAGATGGCACGGGAACAAAACAGTCCACTATTTTGAAAGCCGATAATAGCTATGAAGCAAAATTAAATTTGTCATCACCCGGATATTATCGCTTCAACTTCTTTAATCGCCAAGTGCTCAACATTATGGTGAATAAAAGTGACTTAGAATTGAATGTTGATGGTAGCCAGCAACAAGGTTTTTGGGAAATCAAGGGCTCACCTGACCACGATTTGATTGCCAAAGTTCAAGCGATGGTGCAACAATCACAAGCAGGCCCAGAAATGCAAGCCATAGAAACTGAATATCAGCAAGCTGCGGCTTCTAATAATGAAAAGCGTGTGGAAGAATTGCGAAACCAAGCCATGGCGTTGATGGAAAACAATAGCGTGAAGTTGGCCAGTTTTTTAAAGGAACAGCCCGTTTCACTGGCCTTGTTCAATTTGCTGCAAGACCCCAACTTGATTGACAAAGACAAAAACCTTGATTTGTTTATTTCTACATCTGAAAAGTTTAAGAAGGAGTGGCCAAACTACGTTTTTACGAAAGAACTTTCCAACCAAGTGCAGAAAATGAAAGTAACGGCCATTGGTCAATTGGCACCCGAGATTGCATTGGCAAACCCCAACGGACAAATTGTAAAATTATCTTCCTTGCGTGGCAAATATGTATTGATTGATTTTTGGGCGAAGTGGTGTGGCCCCTGTCGCAGAGAAAACCCGAACGTGGTAAAAGCCTATCAACGATTTAAAGACAAAGGGTTTGAAGTATTTGGCGTTTCACTCGACCGAACAAAGGAAGATTGGGTAAAAGCCATTGCCGAAGATGGATTGACATGGACGCATGTGTCTGACTTAAAATATTTTGAATCACAAGCGGCCAGAGATTACAATATCAACGCCATTCCATTTTCCATTTTGCTGGATAAGACAGGAAAGATTATCGCGAAGAATTTGAGAGGTGCTGCGTTAGAACAAAAATTAGAGGAAGTGTTTAAAGAGTAGAGGAAGCTGAGAAACCTCCTCTACTCTGAATACCTAGCCTAGTTTAAATACAATGGGCACTGTAAATTTCTGCCTGACGATTAAACCAGCTTGTTTTCCTGGCTTCCATTTTGGTGATGCAGCCAATAATCACCGCAGCAAGTCCGATATTTACTTGTAAGTAGTAAGTTGGTAAACTCATGGCTTTTTCTGTTTAAGTTCCTCCAATTGTTTTACGAGCAAGTCAATATCCTGCACACCCATTTTATTTTCCGCTGCGAAAAAAGAAACCAAGCTTTGAAAGGAACCTCCAAAATATCCCTTCACTAGATTGTTCAAATAGAAGTGCGTGTACTTGTCTTTTGCGATCAACGGATAATACTCGTGAGTCTTTCCATACGCAGTATATCCAACAAATCCTTTTTTCTCAAGAATTCTCACAATAGTGGAGACCGTGTTATATGCCGGCTTCGGGTTGGGTAGTTGATCAACAATGTCCTTTACAAAAGCTTTTTTCAACTTCCATAAAATTTGCATGATTTGGTCTTCTGCTTTCGTCAATTCTTTCATAACTATCAATTACGTTGTAAAACTAAATAATTGGTTATAAGAAACAAATCAATCGTAAAACTATGTTTGGAGTGCCCGAATTTTGATTTTTAAATTGAAGTTGGGAAAAGACTACGACCTAAAGTCCTCATGAGTAATGCTCACTAATTTCAATTTGCCGTAAAGCAATACGAAATAAGATTGGCACCCATTTTTAAAGCCTGTTGCCTTTTTTCTTCCGGGTCGTTATGGATGCGAGCATCTTCCCAGCCATTTCCCAGGTCGCACTCATACGAATAGAAGACGACCAATCTGCCTTGATAAAATAACCCTAGTCCTTGAGCGGGCTTTCCATCATGCTCGTGGATTTTAGGCAAGCCATTTGCAAACTTAAATTTTTGGTTGTAGACGGCATGATTGAAGGGAATCTCGACCAACTCTAGTTCAGGGAAAACCTTTTTTAATTCGATGCGTACAAATTTGTCCATGCCGTAGTTGTCGTCAACATGTAAAAAGCCTCCGCCTATTAAGTAGTTTCTAAGATTGGAGGCATCTGAAGAAGTGAAAACCACATTGCCGTGGCCAGTAATATAAATATAAGGGTAACTGATAATGCCCGGGCTGCCTACTTCAATCACATCCTCTTCTTCGTTCAATTCAGTACTTAACTCTTTGTTGCAGAAGTTGATGAGGTTAGGCAATGCAGTTTTGTTCGCATACCAATCGCCACCTCCATTATACTTCAGTTTGGCGATTTTTAGGCTCTGCCCGGTTGCCGGTAAGGTTATTAACAGCAAGACCGCTGCAATACAAGCCAAACTCTTGGCTATGCATGAAATGTGGAAAACTGAAAGCAATTCAGCGATTTTTAAATTTTTCCTTTGTGCCATTAAACCAAGCGTTAAGTTCTATCTTTAAGCAATAAACAAATTTAAAAACCTCTATGAAAGCATTGAAAAGTGTATTTACATTTAAAACGATTTGGATCTTAGCTATATCCATGGTGTTAAACTTGGTGTACTCTCTTGCTTGCCGGATTTCTAATAAAGGTTTCATAGCTGTAAGCGGCACCAAAGTATTTGTGGTCGATAGCAAAACGTACACGATAGATTAAGGAGATGGTAACTGAGATAACGACATTACCGTTACAGTAGGGTAGTTTCCAAAACAATTAATGTAAACGCAGACGGTAACTAACCTAGCTGATAAGTGATCAAACAGAGCCCTGCAATTGCGGGGCTTTTGTTTTTTTTGAAAAAATATTTTTGAAAGAGATTAAACCTTACCAAGTGGATCTGCTCTAAATGACAAAACCAACAAAAAACACGCATGAAAACAATCAGCAATTTATTCAGTCTAAAATCAGCCTCCGCACTGGCAACAGCCCTTGTGCTGACGTTGGCCTCGTGTAACAAAACCAACGAGGCTTCCCTTTCAAGTTTAAACAACGAAACAGCCATCGATTCGAAGGTTGATGAGGTAAACGACATTGCCAGTTCGGCATTGAATAGCAATGACGCGCCCACGGGGAGAGTAGAAGATCGAGATGATCGTTTGGATTGTGCCACCGTTGTTAAAGATGCAGGTAACACAAAAGAAACAGGAAAAATTACATTGACTTTTACTGGAGACTGCAAAGATGACGATGATGATGTAAGAACAGGTAAAATTATCATTACTTGGTCTGGCGGAAGGTGGTTTATCCCAGGTTCTGTTCACATCATCACATTAGAAAATTATACTGTGAATGGGGTCGTGATGAATGGCATACGAACGGTAAAAAATATCAGCACAACCGAGTCTCCACTTAAATGGACTATTGAAGGAGACCACAACTCCACTTGGCCCGATGGCACTACTGCTCAACGCACTGTAAAAAGAACTCGTCAATGGATGAGATCATCTACTAACCCTCTACAAGACAAATGGATTATTTCACAAACGGATCCAGCAGTTCCCGCAGCAATAGGCACTAACCGCAATGGAAAAAACTACTCTGTACAAATCACTACCCCTTTGCAATATGTGAGGGCATGTGGGCGCAGGGTACACATACCTGTATTGGGTGTAAAAACCGTAACTGTAGACACTGAAGTTTTTGCGGTTGATTATGGAGATGGAACTTGCGATAACCTGATAACGGTTACCAAAAACGGGGTTTCTAAAACTGTTAAAGTCAACAAAGACGGTAACTAGGGTTACTTCAATTTGAGTAGGAATCAAAAGCCCCAAAAATGGGGCTTTTTTAGTTTTTGAACAACTACATTTACTATCAGGGAAATCGCTTTTAAGAAATTTTCAGATAACAAAATGATTATGAAGTATTTGGAGCAAGGGCAGTGATACTGTATTTTTGATTCATCAAAATGAGTTACGTGAAAAAAAATGCGTAGCCCAAATCCCCTTAGAGATAGCAACTCGGTTTTCCATACATCCTTCAGCCCCTTGCCCGACCCTCGCAGAACCACCAAAGGCCACTTTCAATACCCGCTGGATGAGATTTTGTTTTTAGTGATCTCGGCCGTACTGAGCGGGGCCGATGGCTGGTGCCCCGTACACGTTTTCGGGAAAGCCAAACTGGACTGGTTGCGCCAATACCTTCCCTATGCAAATGGGATACCTTCACACGATGTGTTGGGGAAGGTGTTTGCGTTGATCGACCCCGTTGAGTTCAACCGGTGTTTTATGCTTTGGGTCAATTCCCTGTCCAAACTAACGGACGGGGAAGTGGTTGCCATAGATGGGAAGACGCTTTGTGGATCAGCTTCGCAAGACCGGACAGCTTTTCACCTGGTCTCTGCTTATGCCACCCAAAACAGGCTTTGCCTGGGCCAACAATGTGTGAAGGAAAAGAGCAATGAGATCACCGCCATCCCTGTTTTATTGGACATGCTTGCCATTGAAAGCTGTGTGGTCACTGTGGATGCAATGGGCTGCCAACAGGATATTGCCCAGAAAATCCTCGACAAGAAGGCCGATTATATTTTGATGGTGAAGGACAACCAGAAAAGTCTGAAACAACAGATCGAGAAAGTGTTCACCCTTGAAAAACCTTCCCATTCCCATAGGCAGACAGATATGGGGCATGGGCGTGCAGAAAAAAGGGGATGTGATGTGATCAGTGGGCTGAGGTTTTTAGATGACCGTTCGAATTGGCCGGGGCTTCAAAGTATCGTGCGGATAAGATCAGAACGGGCAGAAAAGAAAACAGGGAAGATCACGCGGGAGGCCCGCTATTATATTTCTTCTTTGCGCGGGGATGCCGCACAGTTCAATGCCAAGATCAGGCAACATTGGGCAATCGAAAACAACCTGCACTGGTCATTGGATGTGCTCTTCAACGAAGATGCCCTGCTGATGAAATCCGGAAACTCGGTTATCAATTTCTCGATTGTCAACAAGATGGCCTTGGCTTTGTTGGACAAAGAAAAATCCACCAAAATGTCCAAACGATCTAAACGGTTGACCGCTGCACTAGATGATGGTTACAGAAGTTTGGTGCTGAAATGTTAAAAGCGATTTCCCTGCATTTACTATAAGCCGTATACCGATATTGGTTTATTTTGTTGACTTTTGTATGTGAATGTAACCTGTTAATTAAGTTATGATAAAATATAGGTTTGGCTTTCTCATCGTATCAATTACCCTTTTGTTACAAAGATTTCAAAGATCTATCTGCTGATAGTTCGGTCGTTGCAGATAATGATGTTATTTCTGATTCCTATTCAGTTGATTTAGAGGATATAACTTCATTGGCTTTGCTGTCCGATCCAAATTCAGGTGGCCGAGAGCAGTCGGGTGGTTTGGACGATCGGTTTACTTGTGCCAACATTACGCGTACACCTAGCACTACAGAACAATATTCAGGAACAATTGAAATAGATTTTGGTACAGATGGATGTAAAGATTCAAAAGGAAACATTCGGAAAGGCAAGATGATTATCGCTTATAAAGGAAAGAGATATTTGCCTGGATCTAAGGTTACTACCAATTTGGAGAATTATTCGATCAACAATTTAAAGGTAGAAGGTGTTCGTGCTACTACATTTGGCAGCGCTAGCAAAGAGACAAGGCCCGTAATCACTACGGAATTAAAAGATGGAAAAGTAACTTGGCCGGATGGCACTTTTAGTACTCACGATTTTGTACATAACAGAACATGGTATCGCGAGACCAATCCTGCCCAAGATTATTGGACGGTAACAGGAAGCGGCAAGGGCACTACCAAAAAAGGTGTGAAGTATGACATGGTTATAAGTAAAGACTTACTCTATAAAAAACAATGTGAAGCAACGGGAGTCTTTATAGCTGTTTCGGGTATTAAAACAATTACCAAAGAGGGTAAGAATATTGCCATCGATTATGGAAATAGCATTTGCAATAACTTGGTGACTGTAACCAGCAATGGTGTCAGCAAAGTGATTGAAATCCACAAAAAAGGTTGGTAAGGTCTTGCAAAGCTTAGGATATTTAAAAGGCTCCTAATTGGGGAGCCTTTTTATTTATCCAATTTGCCATTTCCATTATATTTGTTGCACATCCCTATTAATGAAACAATACCACGATTTACTAAAACATATATTGGCTGCTGGTGCCACCAAAACAGATCGCACGGGCACAGGCACACTTTCAGTTTTTGGCTACCAAATGCGATTTGATTTGCAAGAGGGTTTTCCGTTGGTCACTACCAAAAAACTTCACTTGCGCTCCATCATTTATGAATTGCTTTGGTTTTTGAATGGCGATACCAACATCAAATATTTAAAAGACAACGGTGTAAGTATTTGGGATGAATGGGCCGACAAAAATGGCAACTTAGGGCCCGTGTACGGATACCAATGGCGGTCGTGGCCGGGTAAAAACGGTACCACCATTGATCAGATTACCAAAGTAGTGGAGCAGATTAAAAAAAAACCAGACTCCAGAAGGCATATGGTTACGGCTTGGAATCCGGCCGATGTAGATGACATGGCATTGCCGCCTTGCCATGCGTTGTTCCAATTTTATGTAGCAGACGGAAAACTGTCCTGTCAACTGTACCAGCGCTCGTGCGATACTTTTTTGGGTTTGCCTTTCAACATTGCATCGTATGCGTTGCTTACCCACATGATGGCGCAGCAATGCGATCTGGAAGTGGGAGAATTTGTGTGGACCGGTGGTGATGTCCATATCTATTCGAATCACCTAGATCAAGTACAAACACAACTTGCGCGCGAACCTTTTGTATTACCTACCTTACACATCAAACGGAAACCGAATTCGATATTTGATTATCAATTTGAAGATTTTGAAATCTTGAATTATCAAGCCCATCCTTCCATCAAAGCCCCCATTGCGGTATAGATAGCTATGCGAAATCTTGTTTCTTTAGTATTTCTTTTGCCGATGATCTGCTGTGAGGTAAACTCTTCTAAAAAAGAGTCCAAAGACGGCAAAAATGGAATTGTTAGATCATATTATGATAATGCCAAGAAGATAATCAAAGCTGAAGTGACCATGAAAGATGGTAAGAGAAATGGCCCAGCTATTCAATACTATAGAACCGGCAAAAAGTCAATTGAAATGAATTATGTCAACGGGGAACGGGATGGGCTCTCTACTCGTTATTTTGAGAACGGTACAATTGGTCAGCAAACGACTTTCGTAAAAGACAAAATGCATGGGGTTCAAAAAAGATTTCGTGAAAATGGTAAGCTGTTGTCGGAGATAACTTTTTTCAATAATCAACCTTGCAAAGGGCTGAAAGAATATTTTAATGATGGTACTTTAAAAACCGAAAAGGACTTTCCTCGAATTGTTATCAAGCCTATTGATAGAATATTTACGGATGCTATTTACTTGTTGAAGTTATCCTTATCAGAAAAGGCCAATGAAGTTGAGTTTTATGTAGGTAGCCTCACCGATCAAAAATATTTAGGTGATAAAGCTTTAAGGGCTTGGAGCGTTGATTCCAAGGTTGAGGCAGATTTGGTTTTTAGATTGCCGCCTGGAACTTTGATGATGGAGAAAATCAATATCATAGCTAAGTTTAAAACGATTAACGGTAACTACTACATTACCGAGGCACCCTATAACTTAGCGATTGAAAACCGAAATTAATTCATCAGTCTTTTTCTCGCCATCAACTCACGGTTGCCAGGGGCAAACTCTAACCCTTTATCGATAAAGGACTTCGCCTTGGCCAATTGCGATCTTTTAAAGTAATAAACCGCTGCTTGCGAATAAGCCTGCCCAATCAACGATGGGTCCACGGTTAGATCTTTATTCGATGTGTATAGTTTTTCAAATTCAATTTTATACTTGTCACCCTCCGAGGGTTTATTGTTTTCATATTGATCTCCGAAATAGCCCAAGTATCCATTGGCCAACATTGAGTTGTAGACATTGTTTGTTCTTAATGTGGGGTGCTGTTGGCCAGCTTCCAGCAAACTTGTTACTATATGCTTTATGTCTGTATAGGTTCTAAGATTATTGCTCAACAATTGAATATAGATTTGTTGTACATCTTGATTATTTGGTCGTAATGCGAAGGCTTTTTCAAAATATGGTTTTGATTCGGTGAATTTGCCTTGATTGAACATATACCTCCCTAATTCGTACGAATAAATAAACTCTAAATCTTCTTTTAGATCTTTGTTTTTAATGCTTGCCTCCAATACTCGGTAATACTTTTTAATTTCTTCAGGGTTGCCTTTGTCAAACAAAACTTCTTGAATGGCTCGTCCAAATTCGCCTTTAACGTTATCGGGTGCTACACCAAACTTGGTAAAACGAGATAGTTTGCCAACCAGCGATGCATGTAGGGAATCTTTTTTTGACAGGTTTTGAAAAGCATTATAATAGCTAACGACCAATCCATTAATTACCTGATCCGTCTTATAAAACAAATACGCTTTTTCCCAAAGCTTATAGGAATTGATAAAATCATCGTCTTCAAATTTAAAGATGCCATTGTTCATGTATTGGATACCTACCAATTGATCGAGTGTGATATTGGTCTCTGCTCGAAAAAAATACTGATCAAAAAGTTTTGTTGGATCGGTATTCTGAACTTCTTGATTACTCACTAGTTTTTGCTTGCGTAAATTTTCAACATATAATCGCTTAAACTGATCACTAAATGCAATGGAACCTACCATTGGGTTAGTGGTCTCAACCACTACTAAGTCACTTTGTGGGTACGCTACCGGATATACGTGATTAGGTTTTTCTTTTATTGAATAGGGAATTTGAAAATAATCGAAGGCCATAGAATAAAGAGCTGTGGCCGATACACAATTGTAATAACCATTTTCAAAAATTTCGCTGAAGTGATTTTTTGCTTGATACTTGGTGAGAAAGGCTTGGTGTACATTTTCATAAACATACTTTACCCGTTTGCTATTCTTTTTGCCCCCTTTGTTTTCCAAGTCAAGGCCTTTTAAATAACTATAGAATTTTGCTTTGCTCTGTTCATTCTTGGCAAGGTTTGCATAATTAAAGAGACTAAAATAGTCCGGCTTTTTATCTACTAATGCGGCATGAATGGCTACCCTTTCGGCAACCGAGGAGTAACTTATCTCAGCTAGTGAAACCAAACTATCTTGTGAAAATGACCTGCCGCTGAATAGCACTGTCAGGATAAGGAAAACCAACCTTTTAAACATAGATAAATGATATTATTTCAAAAATAAATATTGAATGAATAAGATTCATTGGCATGGTGAACTATAATCTTATTTTTGCACAAAAAATACCGCTTAAAGGTTCATAAATACACAAAAAGAAATATCCTTTTCCTATTTATTGCGTTATAAACCCCGTATGTCTGAAAAAAGCAGCGTTTTTGATATGATTGGCCCTGTTATGATAGGCCCTTCAAGCTCGCATACGGCTGGGGTGGTGCGCATTGCCAAGGCGGCCATCAAAGTGCTAGGTGGCACACCCGATCAGGCAGACATCACTTTTTATAATTCCTTTGCCAGAACGTACGAAGGTCACGGAAGTGATCGGGCCATTTTGGCTGGGTTGATGGATTTTGAAACCGATGACAAACGCATAAAAGAATCCATTGAGATAGCTGAGAAAATCGGACTAAAGTATCATTTTAAATCGGTAGGCAATGCCTCCACTCTTCATCCCAACTCCATTAAATTAAATCTCACGAAGGGAAATAAGCAAATTGAAGTTCTTGGGGAAAGTAAGGGAGGAGGCATCATTAACATTGCGGAGATTAATGGCTTTAAAGCCGACTTTACTGCCAACCTGCACACCATCATTATCTTTGCGGCCGATGTGAAAGGCAGTATTGCATTTATTGCTGACATCATCGCACACGATGATTGCAACATTGCAACTATGTCGGTATCGCGTAAGGGCAAAAATGACTTAGCTTGCCAAGTAATTGAAATGGATTCGGGCATTAAGCCCGTAACATTTGAGTATTTGAAGAGTCTTAGTTGGGTTCACGATGTAATTTATATTCCGGATATTAATCGATAATATGAGAAAAGGTTTACTAATTTTTGGTTTGGTCTTTACGATTTGCACGTCCACGTTTTCGCAATCTGCAGGCAAAAAGGTTTATACCCTTAAGGAGTGCATTGAAATTGCATTAAGGAATAATCTCGCGGTAAAGCGGAGTGCCTTGGGTTTGAAAGGTGCTGACATTAATCTGGATCAGGCTCGTTATACGATGTTGCCTACTCTTAACTTATCAAGTTCGGGAGGCTCTAACTGGGGCCGCTCGGTAGACCCCACCACCAACTTGTTCATTGATCAGAAAATTGACAATGCCAACGTAAGCGCCAACGCCAGTTTGTTGCTGTTTAATGCTTTTCGAGTGATGAATGGCATCCGTCAAAGCGTAAATGACAAAGCGGCTGCTGAAAGTGATTATACCAAAGCAAAAAATGACGTAATCCTTAGCGTAATTACGTTTTATACCTCGGTAATTTTTAATCAAGAACTATTGCAAAATGCTCAGTTTCAATTGCGAACTACTCAGCAACAATTAGAGCGCACCAAAAAACTAGAGCAAGCAGGCTCAGTACCGTTGGGTAATGTTCTTGATTTGGAGGCACAGGATGCAACCAACGAATTGAATCTGGTGCAACGCGAAAACAACTACAACTTATCACTTTTGCAGTTAAAGCAAGCTCTTCAGTTGCCAGCTTCTACTCCCTTAAATGTGGAAGTGCCAGCGATAAATGTTGAAGATCAGGTGATTGATCAAACAACGGAGCAGATCTATGACATCGCTCGGCAAAATATGCCGGAAATAAAGGCTGCTGTTTTCCGTACCGAAAGTGCTGCGTATGGACTAAAATCTGCACGCGGTTCCTTGTACCCACGTTTGAGTTTGAATGCCAATGCATTTACTAACTATTCGAGTGCAGCTCGAATCTTTAGTACTTCTACCGTAATCGATCCAAATCCAGTTATAGGTTTTATTGGATCTGACCCTCTCAATTCTGCAAATCAAGTTCGATCCATTCAACCTGCTTCTATACCAAATTTTACAGAGAAGCCATTTAGCAATCAATTTTCAGATAACATTTCGCGCGCCTTATCGCTTAACTTAACCATTCCCGTGTTCAATAGCTACAATGCACGCGCCAATGTTTTGCGTAGCAAGGTCACAAAAGAAACCGCTTCCATCAATTTAACCGATGTGGAAAATCGCCTTCGTCAAGCCATTGAAACAGCCTACAACGATGCCACCGCAGCCGCCAAAACATATGCCTCCTCTACGAAGGCAGTCAAAGCTCGTGAGGAGGCGTTTCGTATGACCAAGCAGCGCTACGATGCGGGGGCTTCCAACTATGTAGATTATCAGGTTTCTGAAAACAACCTGTTCCAAGCCAAATCAGATCAAGTGCGTGCCAAATACGACTTGATCTTCAAAAAGAAAGTGCTCGACTTCTATCAAGGTAAACCAATCGACTATTAATTAATTCTATCCATAAACTTCCATGGCAACTAAGCAAAAGAAAAAATCCAACAAATTATTGTATTGGGGCATCGGTGTGTTGATCTTCCTAATCGTATTCCTCGTTATCGGAAAATCCGCAGGTTGGATTGGTAAGTCTCGAGAGCTTGAGGTGGAATTCACTAAATCCAAAAAAGCATCCATCACCGAAAAAGTGAGTGCTTCAGGCACGGTGCAGCCAGTAATTGAAGTAAAACTTGCACCCGAAGTATCGGGTGAAATTATTGATCTTCAAGTTCAAGATGGTGACGCGGTGAAAATGGGTGATGTTTTGGTCAAGATTCGACCTGATGTATGGATCAGTCAGTTGGAAAGGTCAGAGGCTTCATTGAGTCAGCAAAAAGCAAACTTAGAATCCTCTAAGGCCGCCCTGGCGCGTGCAGATGCAACTTATCTCAGGTCCGAACAAGATTTCAAGCGACAAGAAAAATTGTGGGAGCAGAAAGTAATATCCGAGTCGGATTGGCAATTGGCACAACAAAACTATAAGGTGGCACAGAACGATTTGAAATCGGCAAAGCAATCGTTAGAGGCGGCTGGATTTATTGTCAGCAGTACGAATGCAACGGTAAAAGAATCGCGCGAGAATGTAAGGCGCACAACCGTTTATGCACCCATGACCGGCACCGTATCAAAACTGAATGTAAAAAAAGGGGAGCGAGTGGTAGGTACTGCCCAAATGGCGGGTACCGAAATGCTGCGCATTGCTGATCTGAATAAAATGGAAGTGCGGGTAAACGTAAATGAAAATGATATTGTGCGTGTGCATTTGAATGACAGTGTGGTGATAGATGTAGATGCCTACAGCGGATCGGGCAAGCAGTTTAAAGGATTGGTTACTAACATTGCCAATACCGCCAAAGACAAAACATCGGCTGATGCCATTACCGAATTTGAAGTGAGGATTTTGATTTTGCGTTCTTCGTATGAAGACCTGATTGCGAAGGGAAATAAATTTCCTTTCCGCCCCGGCATGACGGCCTCCGTGGATATTATCACCACCAAAAAAGAAAATGTGTTGTCCGTTCCGTTGGCGGCTGTTACCACACGTAATCCTGACGAGAAGGGTGTAAAAGCAGAACCTCGTAATGATGATGATAATAAACGAGAAGTGGTGGATACCAGCAAACCCAAGGCAGAGAAGAAGGCGGACAAGGTGGTGGTTTTTGTAAATGAAAAAGGCATCGCCAAAATGAAGGAAGTAAAAACAGGTATCAGCGATTATGATAACATCGAAATTATTTCAGGCATAGCCGAAGGTGAAGAGGTGGTAACTGGACCCTTCTTGGTGGTTTCCAAGCGATTGAAAGATGGCGAGAAGATTGTGGAAGCCAAGAAAGATAACAATGATAAAGACAAAGAGAAAAAATCAGATAAGTAGGTTTACCCCAAAACCGAACAAACGAGTCCCGCACCTGCGGGACTTTTTGTTTACCTTCGTGTTACTAATTTCTAATTGAAATGATACTACACCCTTGGCATGAGGCCCCCGTTGGCACCAATCCCCCTGAATTTGTAAATGGAATAATTGAAATATCCACCGGCATGCGCACCAAGTATGAAGTGGATAAAGAAACGGGTTTGCTGAAGTTGGATCGAATTTTATATTCGGCCGTATATTACCCAGCCAATTATGGATTTATTCCACAGACTTTGGGTGATGACAAAGATCCACTCGACATTATGATTTTGTGTCGTGAGCCCATTCAACCTTTATGCTTAGTGCCAGCTCGTGTAATTGGTGTGATGCGCATGGTGGACCAAGGTTTGGCCGATGATAAAATTTTAGCGGTAGCCGAAAATGATGCCAACACCAAACACTTAAAAGACATCAGCGAATTGGCTACGCATTTTAAGTTAGAGTTGAAAGAGTTTTTTGAAAGCTATAAGAAGCTCGAAAACAAAGTGGTGACCGTACCCGATTTTCAAGGGAAGGAAACTGCACAAATCATCATTCAAAGAGCAATTGAGTATTATAAATCAGAGTTAAAAAAGTAATGCCACCAAAGTCGTTTCTCATTATACAAACCGCATTTATTGGCGATGTTATTTTAGCCACTGCGTTGATTGAGAAATTGCATCAACACCATCCGCTAGCACAAATTGATTTTTTGATACGGAAAGGGAATGAAGGTTTATTAATCAATCATCCATATCTGCGCGAGGTCATAATCTTCGACAAGAAAAACAAGTACAGAAATCTACTCGCGCTGATCCGAAAAATTCGTAGCAATAAATATGACGAACTTATTAATGTGCAGCGCTTTGCGACAACGGGTATAATCACAGGTTTTTCGAAGGCAAAACATAAAATTGGATTCAATAAAAATCCATTTTCTTTTTTGTTTAGTGAATCCGTTTCTCACGAAATTGTAAATGTTCATGAAATACTCAGAAATCAGAGATTAATTGCTTCAATTACTGATTCTGCCCCTTCCAAACCTAGGTTATACCCTTCTCATTCAGATGAGCAAGCAATAACACCCTATCTGGTTGACCTATTTTATTGCATTGCCCCTACATCGGTTTGGTTTACAAAGCAATGGCCTGCTGAAAAATGGATCGAACTCATTCAATCTGTAGAGCGACAAGTGCAAGCTATTTATTTATTGGGCGCACCCAACGATCATCATGTTTGCGAATCAATTCGCTTGGCCAGCGCAGCCAAGAACGTGGTGAACCTGGCAGGCAAATTAAGCTTTCTAGAATCGGCTGCGCTAATGAGTAAAGCCAAAATGAATTTTGTAAACGATTCAGCACCCATGCACTTGGCATCCGCTACTAATGCTCCCGTCACGGCCATCTATTGCTCTACTATTCCTGAATTTGGGTTTGGACCACTTTCCGATGAAGCGTATGTTGTACAAACCGAAGACGAGGAGCTCGCTTGCCGCCCTTGCGGGTTGCATGGATTCAAAGACTGTCCGAAAGGACATTTTAAGTGTGCGTATTCGATTGATGTGAAGACTGTATTAAGGAACTAAACAAAAAAGCCCCGATGTTTCCATCAAGGCTTCTTCGAAGTTCTTACGATCACTGCAGTTCTCCTTTCTTCTCCGTTATTTTTTCCAGCGCGGATTCTTTGGATAGTTTTCCGTTCGAGTAATCTTTCAATACGCTGTACTTTATAGCGTACTCCACCCACGTTGGAATAGCGCAACCTTTACATCGCGTGAGCTTGATGTTGAAAATAACGCTCTCTTCGTCTTTCAAACTTTTCAGCGTGCGGCCGTATTCTAAAATATCTTCCTTAATGCTTTTGGTAAAGACTGGATACATCTCTTTCACTTTTTTGTCCCGGGTTTCAGGATCCACCCGTTCATTTCCGAGCGTTGGCATCACAAAATCCCCATAGATATCTTGATTGGTTGAGTACACCTGCAGGTAGTAAATCACCCCGTAATCTTTCAATCGCTCGTAATACGTATTCTCTTGTGTGAAATAAGTTTTTGATAAATCACTTCGGTATAATCGGTTGAAAATACTTGTGAGCAACTCTAAATCGGGATGCAGTTCGTTCTCGCTTTCGGTATTGATAACCTTCAGTTTGCCCATCAATTGGGCACGACTGATTTTACCTTGGCGGAATTGTGCAATGTCTGATTTTAATCCTTCTACTGATAAATAAGGATTACGACTCTGGAGATTGTACACCCCAAACCAATTTTGATTTCCTTCGCCACGGTTGGTGATGATGATCCGTTCATTGGGTGCCAATTGACTGATTAAATCACCATAATCAGTAATAAATTCTTTCGCTGCGTTAAGCATTTTATTGATGGATTGATCTTGAATGCTGTCTTGGTTTTGCACGCGTGCGCGTGCCTTACCGATGCGTGATTGACCATTTACAATCACATCGTTTTTTCTTTGTTGGTCATTTTTTAATCGATCGGCATTGGCGCGAGCTTTGGCTATTTCTTCTTCTGAAGCCTTATTTCCGCTGCCATTGCGGTAAACCACTTTTCCATTGGTGGAGCCGACATTATTGCTATACGACCCAGGCCCTTCTTCTTCCCACTCTTCACCCCAAGTGGTGATGGTCATTGGCTCGGAAGCCCAGCTCTGGACAAAGAAATTATTGCTTATCTCTGAGGGCAACTGAAAGGTAACTCCATACCCAGGTCGATAGTTTCCGTGCACTTCCATTGGGAAAAATGAGCGCTTGTCAAACTGTTGCTTGAGCAACGTGCTCAAAATATTTTCTGCCACTTCAATATCGCGCTGCATGCGCTCTTCATCTACTTTGCCTTGCGCAAAACTACTTCCCACCATTACGGCCATCATGGCCACCACCATCAAAATTCTCTCTATCATTTTCATATTTTCAACGTTTAAACTTTCCTACTTAAATCTTTTCTTGTTTATCCTCCGTAGCTTCAGCGAAGGAGGACCGCCTCCTTTTCAATCAATAACTATTTTTATTCTTCCCTCCAGGATTTGAAATAATACTCGCCAATATCTGTTCTGTCTCTTGCTTGAATAAATCCGTATTTTTCTCCAAGCTAGTTACGCGCGTTTGCACCATCATCAAATCTTGTTTGCGTTGTTCTTTTAAATAACCTGAGAAATCGGCCAGCAAACTTTCCATGTACTTCTTTTGGTCGGTGCTGGAGAGTTGAAAATAATCTTTCATCAATTTCAAATTCTCATTTTGCAAGCTGGCCACAAACCCACGCACTTCTTCTTGCGTTGCCTGCGAAGCTGTCTTCATCAACCCATCAATCCGTTTGGAGTTCATGTCCAGATTATTTGCAATACTGCGACTGAGTTTTTGTTGCTCCTCATTCCAACTGGCCTCTAATACTTCATTGTTTTTTGATAACGAACTTTCGATCATGGCCTGCACTTTTTCTTCTGTTACCGAAGGCATTACGTTTGCCACATTGGGTATTTCTTTCTTTCCGCCAAAGCTGATTTTCAATTCACCATTTTGGTAATTGATTTCTGTGCCTAACAATCGTCCTGCAACCATAATAAATAACAGTGATGCAGCAATGCTCAATGCCATACGAAAGTAACCCGTTTGCCACAGGGGTTTTGCATTGTCATCTCCCATAAAAATTGGCGGAGCAATGACCTCTTTGTTTTGAATCTGGCCCATCAGTTCGCGAACGTTGCCAAACCCTTGCAGCTTTGCCAATACCTCGGGATTTTGTTGCAAATACGTTTGCACTTTTTCAGCTTCCGTTGCCTGTAACTCACCATACAGGTAAGCCATCAGCGTTGCTTCATCTGGTTTATAGTTCATACCCAATTGTTTCTTTCGTAATATTTTTTCGTTCCAAAATCTTTTTCAACCCCTCCAACCCATAATACATTCTGGACTTTACCGTGTTCTCCGAAATGTTCAGTGTCTCAGCTATCTCCCGAAACTTCAACCCCTCGTACTCTTTCATAATCACTACCTCGCGTTGCTCCACACTCAGTTCCAGTAGGCAGTCTTGCAACAAATCCGACAGCTCTGATTGCCGCAGTTGCCGTTCCGGATTTTCGCTGCGGTGATGGCTTTCTTCCCACCGGTAACTTTCTTCCCCTTCGCCCGGCCGCAAGTCGTGTAGCGACATCGCGCGAGTGGCCTTTTTCTTGCGTGCTTCTTCGCGGCAGTAGTTTACGGCAATGGTGTATATCCAACTCTTAAACCTGCCCACCTCTTGCAAGCCCGCAATGTTTTTGTGCATGCTGATAAACGTCTTCTGCGATACCTCCATGGCCAAATCGTGGTCGAAAAAGAATTTATAGGCAAAGTTGTAAATCCGTTTGTACCACAGTTGCACCAGCTTGCCCTGGGCATTCTTATCCCCTTCACGGGCCCGTGTAATGAGGGAGTCCGAATGCATCATAGCGATATCCAGTAGAGTTTCAGCCAAGGGTTTGAGCGTTTCTGCGGTTAAGATGGGTAATGAAGGTAAAAAGTTTTGCGGGAAAGAGGAAATATTAGTTTTTTGAGTGGCCTTTCGCGCCCACACGCGAACTCATTGCAAGCTCAATCAGGCGATTCGCTCATACTCCTCGTGCCCACGCACATAAGAGATTGTGAGTTAAGAATGTGATTTTGTAGATCTGGAAGTTTTATAAGCACAATTGTTGTGAGCAAGTTTGCCAGACAATTTACTAGACAAAAAAAATACAATATGAAACTATTGACCTTACTAGCATTAAGGGCATCTCTAAAAACCTGTTTTAATTTTTTTTTATGTTCTAGTTTATCAAATTTTTTCTTTGCAATCTTAAAAAGTAGCGATTAAGTACTCGTTTGACTTTTTCTTGTCATCCTTGGCAGGATGATGATTGCCCGTTTGGTCAAACTATCTTACTGTTCAAAAAAGCCATTTCTAGCTTTTAGGGCATTTCCACAGCCTATTCTACTCAGGTGATTAGTCCATTTTACTTTGGCCCAGTCTAATCTTTAGGTGAGAAATGACACAAAATCCTATTTTTTGGATTTTTTTTGATAAAAATTGTAAAAAAGTGGTGTAAAGTGGTGTAAAGTGGTAGAAATTTCCTTACGTTTGTTTAGGAGAAATAGACAACCACTACAGTCATGACTTTCTTCACCAGCGAATACGAAAGTAAACTTGATGCCAAGGGCAGATTGGTGCTGCCGTCACGGATTAAGGCTCAGCTACCCGCTTCAGACGGGGACGTGCAAGAGCTTGTCATCCGCAGAGGCTTTGAGCCATGCTTGATTATGTATCCGATGGTGGAGTTCAAAAAAGTATTCTCAAAAATTTCAAGTCTCAATGAGTTCAACGAAGAGTACCGCAAACTCCAGCGCAACTTTTTGTCGGGGGTAGTTACAGTAGAGTTAGATGGCAATGGCCGCTTCCTCATCCCCAAGAACATGCTGACCTACGCGAAGATTGAAAAAGATGCGATGCTGGTTGGTACAGGAACCAAAGTTGAGATTTGGAACCCTACCCATTATGAGAAGCACATTATCCAAGACCAAAGTGAGTTGTCGAAGTTGGCAGAGAAGTTTTTGAATGAGTAAAAATAGCTTCGAGCTATGAGTTGTGAGTTTTCGAGTTTCCTTTCACAAATCATGAGTTGGTAGTCGAGCTTTTAACAGATGAAGAACTTTAAGAAACTGAAGATATGGCAAAAGGGGATGGAACTAGTGATATCGGTTTACAAGCTGGCCGACCAATTGCCGAGGGAGGAGAAATATGGATTACGAAGTCAGATGACTAGCGCGGTGATTTCAATTCCATCGAACATAGCGGAAGGCAGTTCGAGAACCAGTAAAAAAGATTATGTGAGATTTTTGGAGTATTCACTTGGGTCAACCTACGAATTGGAGACGCAAGTGGCTGCGATTGAAATGTTAAACTTCGGAGAAAAGGAATTGACGGAGTTGATTCTTAATCAAATAGACGAGGAGCAGAAGATGCTTCAAAGCTTCATTACAACGGTAGGAAGCTCATGAATGGTGACCAGCTAGCTCGCAACTCGCAACTAAAAACTTGCAGCTAATGTACCACAAACCCGTCATGCTCAGTGAGTGCCTCGAGGGTCTCAACATCAAACCCGATGGCATCTATGTAGATGTAACATTTGGTGGAGGTGGACATAGTTTAAAGATTTTAGAGCAATTGCGGGAAGGAAGATTGATTGCCTTCGACCAAGACGAGGATGCGAAGAATCAGGCAGAGAATATTCAGAGTCGTTCTTTTACATTTTGTCAGGCAAATTTCAGGCATATGAAACAGTACCTGAAGCTGAATGGGGTAAGCAAAGTAGATGGTGTGCTGGCCGATTTAGGTGTTTCATCGCACCAGATTGATTCGGCCGAGCGCGGTTTTTCAACCCGATTTGATGGGCCACTTGATATGCGGATGGACAAGAAATGCAAGTTGACAGCAGCCAAAGTGCTGAACGACTATCCCGAAGAGAAGCTGCACAAGATATTGGGCATGTATGGTGAAGTGAAGAATGCCAAAACGTTGGCACACGCCATGGTGCAGCAACGAAGTGTAAAGAAATTTGAAAGGAATAAGGAATTGGTGGATTTGCTACAGACGGTAGCACCACGCGGAAAGGAATTTAAATATTTCGCCCAGGTGTTTCAAGCACTGCGCATCGAAGTGAATGAAGAGATGCAAGCGCTGGAAGATTTTTTGCACCAATGTGGCGAGGTATTAAATATAGATGGACGGTTGGTGGTAATGAGTTACCATTCGCTGGAAGACAGACTGGTGAAGAACTACATTAACACAGGCAAGATGTTCGGTGAAGTAGAGAAAGATTTTTATGGGAACAAATTGAAACCCTTTGAAGCGGTGAACCGCAAACCAGTAGAAGCGACAGAGGAGGAAGTGAAAGAAAACAACCGAGCGAGAAGTGCGAAGTTGAGAATCGCTGAGAGAATATAGTTGTTGGTTAGTAGGTGTTCGTTAGTCGCGAACAACGAATAACAAACAACTAAAAACGAAAAAGAAATGGAAAACAAATTCAGGATTGAGCCACCGCAAAAAACAAACGAAATGCGGGTGAAGCCACAGGCGAAAGCAGGTAAGGGCACGAGCCCTGACGGTACCGTCAGGGCGAGTGTGTTTTCTGTATTGGAGAAGCGTTTAAAATTAGAAAGCTATTTTGAAGAAGGGTTTCCGGTTCAATACCTACCTAAGATTTTGTTTGTAGTTTTTTTGAGCCTCGTGTACATCAGCAACACACATTATGCAGAGAAAACCATTCGGCAAATTGATAAGTCACAAACCGAAGTTGAAGATTTGCGTGCTGACTTTACCACGTTGAAATCAGACGTGATGTTTGCCAGTAAACAGAGTGAAGTGGCGAGAAGGGTAAAAGCAATTGGATTGAAGGAAAGTCTAAGGCCACCGTACAAAATTGTTGTGAACGATTGAACATTAAAAAATCCATATTGATCCGTGTGCGACTGGCCTTTTTAGGAGTGCTGGTGTTTGCGATTTGCGTGGCCGCGAAAATTGGTCACATCCAAATTGCGCAGGGAGAGAAATGGAAAAAGATGAGCGAAGAAATTAACTTCGATTATAAAAAAGTAAAAGCAACTCGCGGCAATATTTATTCTGATAATGGTAGCTTGCTGGCTACGAGTTTGCCTTTTTATAAAGTAGCCATCGACCCCACGTTGGCAAAAGATGAAGTATTTAAAGAGGGCGTTGACTCATTGGCTTACTTTCTATCCAAATATTATAAAGATAGGTCTAAACAGGACTATAAAGAATTGTTGATTGATGCCCGCACTTCGGGTAAGCAATACGTCATACTTAATCGCAAGCAAATAAATTATCAGACCAAAAAAGAAATGATGAAGTGGCCCATCTTCCGCCAAGGTCGCTACAAGGGTGGAGTGCTATTTGAAAAAATGGACGTTCGCTATCGCCCCTTTTCAAATTTAAGCAGAAGGACGGTTGGCTTTGTAAATGAAGATGGTAAAGGCGCAGGCTTGGAATTTAGTTTCAACAATGCATTGGGCGGCCAAGATGGAGAAGCATTATTTCAAAAAATTGCGGGTGGAACTTGGAAACCCGTATTTGATGGTAATAACATCAAAGCCATTGATGGGTTGGATATCCAAACAACGATCGATGTCAATCTGCAGGACGTGGCAGAGACATCTTTGTACCGCGCCATGCAAGCGCACAATGCCGATGCGGGCACTGTGGTGGTAATGGAAGTGAAGACTGGTCACATCAAAGCCATTTCTAATTTGTCTTTTGATGGCAACGGTGGCTTTCAAGAAGAATTCAATCATGCCGTAGGCGGTTCATTCGAGCCAGGCTCTACGTTCAAATTGGTAACGATGATGAGTTTGTTAGAAGATACCAACATTGAATTGACCGACAGTATCCAAACCGGAAAAGGTGAATACACCTTTTATAATCGCAAAGTGCGCGACCACGAAGAAGGCGGTTATGGAAAGATCACCATTAAAGATGCGTTTGAGCGCTCCTCCAACATTGCTATGGCGAAATTGATGGATAAACATTTTGGTACGAAGCCTTCTAAGTTTTTGAAATATGTAGATGATTTAAAACTATCGAAACCGTTGGGCTTGCAAATCAATGGTGAGTCGTTTCCTAAGATTACTCGACCAACCGACAAAGCCTGGAGTGGTATCACACTTCCGTGGATGGCGTATGGATATGGTTTTGAAATTTCTCCATTGCATACGCTGGCTCTGTACAATGCAGTGGCCAACGATGGCAAAATGATTAAACCAGTATTTGTTACCTCGGTAACCCAAGCAGAAAAAGCAACACAAGAATTTGAAACCGAAACACTCAATTCAAAAATTTGCTCTAACAAAACGTTAAGTCAATTGCGTTTGCTATTAGAAGGTGTGGTAGAGAACGGCACGGCCAAGAATTTGAAGAGTGCTTACTATCAGATTGCCGGAAAGACCGGAACAGCGGTAATTTTGAAAGATGGCCGCTACGAAAAAAAATACATCACTTCGTTTGTAGGATACTTTCCTGCACATGCCCCCAAGTATTCCGCTATCGTGCTGATTAAAAATCCACGCGGCATTTATCAATATGGCAATAGTGTGGCCGGGCCTGTGTTCAAAGACATAGCGGATAATATTTATGCTCGTGATATCAACATCCACCAAGCGATGGAAAAAAAGAGATTGAATGAACCGGGCGTATTTCCAACACTTCGCGCGGGCAAGCAAGAAGAGTTGACGATGCTCAGCAATGAGTTGGGCGTATCCAATCATTCGGCCACTGAAGAAGAATGGATTAAAGTTGCTAAGAATGGAAATGCGGTGGTGTGGAAAAAAAACATGGTAATAAAAGACCACGTGCCAGATGTAATCGGTATGACGTTTCGCGATGCAATTTATTTATTAGAGAAATCGGGATTGCGCGTTTCTTATGAAGGCAAAGGGAGGGTAGCGGAGCAGTCGCTTTCGCCTGGAACACGAATTTCAAAGGGAAATAAAATCTATTTAAGACTTAGTTAATGTCGGAGCTCAAAGACATATTATATAGAGTGAATATCACGTCCGCCTCTGGCAGCATGAATGTGGAGGTGAAGAATGTCTGCTTTGACTCCCGTAAGGTGCAGCCGGGTTCGTTGTTTGTGGCCATCAAGGGTACACAATCAGATGGGCATGTGTTTATTGAAAAGGCAGTGGCTAGCGGAGCGGTTGCTATTGTTGCTGAAAAATTACCAGGCAGCATTGCAGAAAGTGCCACCTATGTAACCGTGAAAGAAAGTGCACATGCACTCGGCATCATCGCTTCCAATTTTTATGGCAACCCTTCTTCCAAATTAAAAGTAGTAGGCGTTACGGGGACTAATGGCAAAACAACTGTGGCCACACTTTTATATAAACTATTTTCATCTCTTGGCTATCGCTGCGGATTGTTATCCACAGTTGTGAATAAGATTGTTGATAAAGAACTAGCGGCCACCCACACCACCCCTGATCCGATTCAGATAAATGAATTGTTGGTGAAAATGTTGGAAGAGAAATGTACGCATTGCTTTATGGAAGTAAGCTCGCATGCAGTGGCGCAGGGACGTATCGAAGGAATTCGTTTTATTGGAGCACTATTTACAAACATAACACATGACCACCTTGATTATCACCGCACATTCGAGAGTTACATCCGAGCTAAGAAAGGTTTTTTTGACGGCCTGTCATCTGATGCTTTTGCTCTCGTAAACATTGATGACAAACGCGGCATGGTTATGCTGCAAAATACCAAAGCAAAAAAGTATAGCTACGGCCTCAAAAAAATGGCCGATTATAAAGCAAAAATCATTACCAACTCCATGGAGGGATTGGAGTTGGAGATTGGTGAACGCACGGTTTGGTTTAAGTTGATTGGCGATTTCAATGCCTATAATTTATTGACAGTATATGGTGCAGCCAGTTTATTGGGTGAAGATCAGGAGATGATTTTAATGAAGTTGTCGGCACTCACCACTGCACCCGGGCGATTTGAATTGGTAATGCCTGGAGCGAAGTTCACCGCGATTGTGGATTATGCCCATACACCCGATGCGTTGAAAAATGTGCTGGAGACCATCACAAATTTTCGAACAGGGCAAGAGCAAGTGATATCAGTAGTGGGCTGTGGCGGTGACAGAGACAAAACCAAGCGACCGTTGATGGCCGCAGTAGCTTGCAAATATTCGAACAAAATAATTTTCACCTCGGATAATCCACGCAGTGAAGATGCAATGGAAATAATCAAAGAGATGCAAGTAGGTGTAGGCCCAACTGATGCAAAGAAAACATTGGTGATGGTGGATAGAGAAGAGGCTATCAAGACAGCGTGCATGTTGGCGAAAGAGAAAGATATTATTCTGGTAGCGGGCAAAGGCCATGAGAATTATCAAGAGATAAAAGGAGTGAAGTATCCTTTTGATGATAGAGAAGTGCTGACGAGAATGTTAAAGATGTTTAATAATTGATTCGTTGATGAGTTGATTCGATTATTAGTTGATTCGTTGATGAAAACCGAAAAAGAGACTAGATGACACAGGCGCAAAATTTTATTTACCGAACTACCGAATCATCGAATCACCAAATTATCGAATCATCGAATTAGAAATGCTGTACTACCTATTCGACTATATCGAACGAAACTTTGACTTCCCAGGTGCTGGGTTGTTCCAATACATTTCTTTCCGGGCGGGAATGGCGGCTGTGTTGTCGTTGTTGATTACGATTTTCTTTGGCAAGAGTTTGATTAGCATGCTGAGAAGAAAGCAAGTGGGAGAGGACATTCGCGATTTGGGATTGGAAGGACAGATGCAAAAGAAAGGTACACCTACCATGGGTGGTTTGATTATTCTTGCTGCCATTTTGATTCCAACATTATTGATGGCCAAGTTGGACAATGTCTATATTATTTTGTTGGTGGCTACTACCTTGTGGTTGGGTTTAATTGGTTTCCTAGACGACTACATCAAAGTTTTTAAAAAGAACAAAGAAGGATTGGCCGGTCGATTTAAGATTGTGGGACAAGTTTCCATTGGTTTGATTGTTGGGCTTACACTCTTTTTTAATGACAATGTTGTTATCCGTGAGAAGTCAGCTCCATCAGTCGCTAGCGTTGAAATAGCTGCAATTCCTGCTTACGTAAAATCGGAATATGATGTAAAATCCACAAAGACAACTGTACCCTTTTTGAAAGACAATGAATTTGACTATAGTAGTTTAATATCATGGTGGAATGTTGATTACACATGGATCGTCTACACTCTTTTTGTAATATTTATCATTACGGCAGTTTCAAATGGAGCAAATATCACAGATGGTATTGATGGACTTGCGGCTGGAACCTCCGCGATCATTGGACTAACACTAGCCATCTTCGCTTATTTATCAGGTCGTGTTGACTTTAGCACGTACCTGAACATTATGTATATACCTAACCTTGGTGAACTAGTTATTTTTTGTACTGCTTTTGTAGGCGCGTGCCTTGGTTTTCTATGGTACAACTCTTACCCCGCGCAAGTGTTTATGGGTGACACAGGAAGTTTGTCAATGGGAGGAATTATTGCGGTGTTGGCTTTGGCAGTAAGAAAGGAATTGATGATCCCCGTTTTATGTGGAATCTTTTTTGTGGAGCTGGTTTCCGTAATGGTGCAGGTGACCTACTTTAAATACACCAAAAAGAAATATGGCGAAGGCAGAAGAATATTACTGATGTCTCCCCTCCACCATCATTATCAGAAAAAGCAAATACATGAATCGAAGATTGTGACACGATTTTGGATTGTGGGGATATTATTGGCAATTGTAAGCCTAGCAACATTAAAGTTAAGATGAGCGAGAGAGTCGTCATATTAGGATCAGGTGAAAGCGGAACAGGCGCAGCTATCTTGGCGAAAGCGAAGGGCTACGAAGTTTTTGTTTCTGATTTTGGAACAATCAAGGACAAATACATAAAGGAGCTAGTCCAGAACGAAATTGAATTTGAAGAATCGCAGCACACGGAGAGTAAAATTTTAAACGCTTCCTTGATTATAAAAAGCCCTGGCATTCCTGAGAAAGCAGAAGTGGTGAAGAACGCAAGAGCGGCAGAAATTGAAGTCATTGATGAAATTGAATTTGCGTATCGATTCTTGAGTGGAAAAATTATTGCCATTACGGGCACTAATGGAAAGACTACAACTACGCTATTGACCTATCATTTGTTGAAGTCCGCTGGTTTAAATGTGGCCTTGGCGGGAAATGTAGGTGAAAGCTTGGCACGGAAAGTAGCTTTTGGGAATTACGATTGGTACGTGATCGAAATCAGCAGTTTTCAATTGGATGGAACTTCCACCTTCCGCCCTGACATCGGAATCTTGTTGAATATTACTCCCGACCATTTGGATCGGTACGAATATAAAATGGAAAACTATATCCAATCGAAGTTTGGGTTGGTGAAGAACATGATGGCTAACAATCAGTTCATTTACTATGCAGACGATTTAGTAACAGGTACTGAGGCGAAGGCGAGAAGAATTACACCAAATAGCGTAAAAATTTCATTACAAGATAAATCCACACCTTCGCATTACGATGGAGCAAAAATGAATTTCAATGTAAATGGAAAATCATTCTCAGTTGCACAGTCAGAAACGACATTGAAAGGCCCGCATAACTTAATCAATACCATGTCGGCAGTTTCTGCGGCCTTGTTTGCTGGTGTTAGCGAGCAAGCAGTTCGTGTTGGATTAAAAACCTTTAAGAACGCTCCGCATCGACTCGAATCAGTTGCAACTATAAATGGAGTGGAGTTTGTCAACGATTCAAAGGCGACCAATGTCGATTCTGTTGTTTATGGTCTCGGAAGTTACAAGGGTCCGTTGGTTTGGATTGCGGGCGGAATTGATAAAGGCAATGATTACAAATTGATTGAAGACCAAGTGCGTGAAAAGGTACGCGTGTTGATCTGCCTGGGCAAAGACAACGAAAAATTGAAGAAGGCATTTACTGGTGTCGTAAATGAGATATACGAAACACAAAGTGTAAAAGAATTAGCGCAAATGGCCTTGCGTGTTTCGAAGCAAGGAGACGTTGTATTGCTATCTCCAGCGTGTGCAAGTTTTGATTTGTTCAAAAACTATGAAGACAGAGGAACTCAATTTAGGGAAGCGGTTGTGGAGTTGAAGAAAGAAGTTGAATTGGTTAAACATTAATCAATATGAAACTAAGTAGCATTAAAGAATGGGCCGATAAAAACCTGCAAGGTGACAAAGTCATTTGGGCAGTAGTGTTTGCATTATCACTTATTAGCATTCTTGTAGTTTACAGTTCTATTGGTACTCTAGCTTACAAACGCACTGCGAGTACGGAGTCCTATTTGTTGAAACATACCTTCATGGTATTGTTAGGCCTTGGTGCAATGTGGTTAGCTCACAAGATTGATTATCGTTACTATTCAAAAATCTCTCGGTTAGCATTGTGGGTCAGTGTACCTCTGTTGTTGTACACGTTTAAATATGGTACTACTCTTAACGAAGCGGCAAGGTGGATTACGCTCCCCATCATCAACACTTCATTCCAGCCTTCCGATTTTGCGAGCTTGGCACTGATTATTAATCTCGCTAGTATGCTTTCAAAGAAGCAGCAAAATATAGATGATATCAAAGATACCCTTATTCCTATTCTTATTTGGTGTGGTGTAATCTGCGCTTTAATCGGTTTGACGAACGTATCGACAGCGGTTTTGCTTTTTGCCACTTGCATGCTTATAATGTTTATCGGGCGAGTTTCAGTAAAGTATCTCGCGATGCTTGTGCTTGTTGGCATACTGGCGGGAGCCGCAGCAATTCACTTTGGAAACAGATGGGAAACAGTGAAGAAGCGCTGGGAAGCTTTTGTTACTAGTAATTATTCGTTTCAGGCAACTCATGGATTCATTGCAATAGCTACTGGTGAAGTATTTGGCAAAGGCCCTGGCAACAGCGAACAACGAAACATCCTTCCGCACCCGTACTCTGATTTTGTGTATGCCATTGTAATTGAAGAGTACGGAATGATTGGAGGCATTGTGGTGTTGGTTTTGTATTTGATTTTACTCCATCGCGGCATGAAGGCAGCATACAACAGTGAGCGCGCATTTGGCGGGTTGCTGTCGGCCGGGTTGAGTTTTGATTTAGTCTGCCAAGCGATGGTGAACATGGGCGTGGTGGTAGGCCTTGGGCCTATCACCGGCCAACCATTGCCGTTGATAAGTATGGGTGGTACTGCCATGGTGTTTACTGGCCTGTCGGTAGGAATTATTTTAAGTGTGAGTCGCGGTGAGCAAGAACAAAACTGGGGACAAGCAACCACAGAAAAATCTTCAGAAAAGGAAGAGTCAAGTGATAGGAATTTGGAAATGAAGCCAGCTTAAGAATTTGAAAATGAGTCAATTTGAAAATTTGAAAATTGAAGTTCTGATGAAAAGCCTGAGGCTTGCGGCATGTAGCGTGCGGCCTTTTATTAAGAGAGCAGAAATATTTATTAAGTGATAAGCTAGTTGACACCAACAAAACCATATCGATTAATCATTAGCGGAGGCGGCACAGGCGGTCACATTTTTCCTGCGTTGGCTATTGCCAATGAATTTAAAGAGCGCCATCCCAATGCTGAGATATTATTTGTAGGTGCGCAAGGTAAAATGGAAATGACAAAAGTTCCGGAGGCGGGCTACAAAATAATTGGGCTTTGGATAAGTGGTATTCAACGCAGGCTTACGCTTTCGAATTTGTCGTTCCCTTTCAAATTGATTTCGAGTTACATCAAGGCAGGAAATATTGTCAAGAAGTTTCAGCCTGATGCGGTGATCGGTACAGGCGGATATGCAAGCGGCCCTGTTATGTTGGCTGCTACAAAAAATAATATCCCATCCCTAATACAGGAACAAAATTCGTATGCGGGATTGACCAACAAACAATTGAGCGATAAAGTGGCGAAGGTTTGTGTAGCGTATGCGGGAATGGAAAATTATTTCCCGAAGAAAAAAATTGTATTCACGGGAAATCCTGTTCGCAAAGACATCTTTCGATTGGAAGAAAAGAGAGAACGAGCTTTGAGCCATTTTGCTTTCAGTTCGTCAGAGCGCACACTGTTGATTATTGGGGGAAGTTTAGGTGCGCGCACCATCAACGAAAGTATTTTAGCGGGCATTGATAAGTTAATTGATGCGCGTGTGCAGGTGATTTGGCAAACCGGAAAAATTTATTTTGATAACATCAAACAACAAATTGAAACGAAAGACCTACGAAGAATTCGTGTGTTTGACTTTTTAAAGCAAATGGATTTTGCTTACGCTGCCGCGGATGTGGTGGTTGCGAGAGCAGGTGCGCTGTCAATTTCGGAATTGTGCTTGGCGAAGAAACCGTGCATTCTCGTGCCATCGCCTAACGTGGCCGAAGACCATCAAACAAAAAACGCGATGGCCTTGGTGAACGAACAGGCGGCCGTGTTGGTAAAAGATGTTGACGCAAGCAAACTATTGGTGAGTGAAGCATTGAAGCTTGTGTATGACGAAAGCCGTTGTGAAAAACTTTCTAAAAACATTTCACCCATGGGCAAGCCAAATGCAACGAAGGATATAGTGGATGAAATTGAGAAGATGTTAGGTATTCGAAATGAAGAGAACAAAGTAAACCATGCGATTGGAGCAATACGATAGCGTTTATTTTTTGGGCATTGGCGGCATTGGCATGAGTGCGATTGCGCGCTGGTTCAAGCACAAGGGTTTGCGCGTGGCCGGCTACGACCGCACGCCTACACCGCTTACGCATGAGTTGATTGAGGAGGGAATGGAAATTCATTTTGATGATAAAGTGGAGTTGATGCCAGGTTATATCAGCAAGGAAAAAACATTGGTGGTGTTTACGCCAGCGATTCCAAAGAATCACGTAGAGCACGCTTATTTGAAAGAACAAGGCTACATAATTTTGAAACGAAGCGAGGTGCTCGGCTTGCTCACAAAAAATTATAAAACGATTGCCGTTGCCGGAACGCATGGTAAAACCACCACCTCTTCATTGATTGCACACATCCTAAAAACCGCGAAAGTAAACATGGTTGGATTCTTAGGTGGCATTACTACCAACTACGAATCGAATTTGGTGATGGAAGGCGAAGTGAATAAAGATACGTGGGTAGTGGTAGAAGCAGACGAGTTTGACCGCTCCTTCTTGCGATTGTTTCCGCAGATAGCTGTGGTGACCTCTGCCGATGCTGACCACTTGGATATTTATGGTGATCACGCGAGTATGCTTACTTCGTTCAAAGATTTTATCAAACAGATTAACGCAGGTGGCAATTTAGTGATTCATGAGTCGGTGGCTTCGTTGGCCAATGGTGTGAACATTGTAAAAGAAACGTATGGCATGAGCCGGGGACAGTTTTTTGCCGGCAATATTACTTCGAGCAATCGAGGATTTTTTGAATTCGATTTTCACGGCTATGCTGCGAAGATGGAGAAAATTCAGCTCGGTGTCCCTGGTTTTCATAACATGGAGAATGCGATGGCGGCCATCATCGTATCCAAGAAATTGGGTATAGAAGATAAAATTATTCGAGAGGCGCTATTATCGTTTAAAGGTGTGAAGCGCAGATTTGAGTACATCATCAAACAAAACAATTTGGTGTACATCGATGATTATGCGCATCACCCCACGGAGATCGAAGCATTTCTAAAATCGTTAAAGTCGATGTATGCTGGTAAAAAAGTGACAGTTGTTTTTCAACCTCACTTGTTTACGCGAACGCGCGATTTTGCTGAAGGATTTTCGAAGAGCCTTAGTTTGGCCGATGAAGTATTGTTGATGGACATTTACCCGGCACGAGAGGAGCCGATACCGGGAGTAACATCAGACATGTTGCTTAAAGACATTACCAGCAATGTAAAAGTGAGGTGCGGAAAAAGTGATGTGATGCAAAAACTGGAAGACATGGAAGTGGAAGTGCTGGCAACCGTAGGGGCGGGAGACATTGATACGTTTGTGAAGCCGATTAAGGAGATGTTGCTTAAGAAATTAGCCAATTAATTGATTTGAAAATTTGAAAATTAAAAACAGACTATAATTAAACAGTTCTTAGTCTTGCACTAAAGAAGAAGTTAAACCCGAAAATAAGTAAAGTAAGGAATGGGGTCAAAATTCAACATACGAAAAGAGATAAAGATAGGCATGGTGCTAGTGGGTCTTTCCTTTTTGATTGCGTTTGCAGAACGTAAGCAGGGAGGGTCTGTATGCAAGAATATTTCGGTAGAGATTAATAACCTGAACGAAAATCACTTTTTGGATGAAGCCGATGTATTGCAATTGGTAGAAGGAAGTGGCGAGACGATTAAAGGTATTGGCATCGACCGCATCAATCTAAAGCAGATTGAAAAGAAGTTGAAATACGACAAACATATTTTGGATGCTGAATTGTTTGGCGACCTGAAGGGAAATTTGATTGTGAACGTTGAGTTGCGCAGACCGATTGCCCGCATAGTGCAAAAAGATGCACCTGATGCCTACATCGCGAAGGATGGTGTAATCATGCCCGTGTCGGAAAAATATACTTCACGCGTGGTATTGATAAGTGGTTATGTGAAGCCATTGTTGGAAAGTGAAGATTTGAACAAGACCGAAGAGGGAAAGCAATTGATGGAAATGATTGAATACGTAAACGCAGATAGATTTTGGAGTGCACAAGTTGCGCAGTTGGACATTGAGCGTGATGGTAAGATTAACATTTTTCCCCAAGTAACAGGTCAACGGGTAGAGTTTGGCCGAGCCGAGAACATTGAAACGAAGTTTAAGAAATTGATGATTTTTTATAAAGAAATTTTGCCCATACGCGGCTGGACGAAATACGAGCGGGTGAATTTAGAATACGAAGGGCAAGTAATTGCAGAGTAATTTGAAAATGAGTCGATTTGAAAATTTGAAAATAAAATCGAGGCACGAACTAAATGAGGACACTGAACAGCTTATGGCTTGAGGCATGCGGCTTGTAGCCATAATAGAAAGAACAGAATTAGAAGTTAAAGAAATAAATCAATAGATAAACTAACAATAAAGAAAATGGAAAACGATAAAATAGTAGTAGGCCTTGACATTGGTACCACAAAAATTTGTGCCATCGTGGGTCGTCAAAATGAGTTCGGAAAATTGGAAGTGCTAGGCATGGGCAAAGCCGAATCAGAAGGCGTTATAAAAGGGATTGTCACCAATATCGACAAAACCGTTTTCGCCATTGAGAAGGCGGTGAAAGAAGCCAGCGAAATGAGCGGCATCGACATTGGTGTTGTCAATGTGGGTATTGCGGGCCAGCATATTCGTAGCTCTATTCATCACGGCAGCATTACGCGCTCCTCAAATGATGACGAGGTGAGCATTGAAGATGTGAACCGGTTGACCGAAGACATGTATCGCATCGTCATTCCACCCGGCAGTGAAATCATTCACGTGATGCCACAAGACTATACCGTGGATTACGAAGAAGGAATCAAAGACCCCGTGGGCATGAGCGGTGTGAAGTTGGAAGCGGATTTCCATATTATTACGGCACAGACCAGCGCCATCAACAACATTAACAAATGTGTTCGCAGAGCAGGGTTGGAAATTCAAGATTTGATTTTGGAACCACTGGCATCGAGCATTGCGGTGTTGAGCGAAGATGAAAAAGAAGCAGGTGTTTGCTTAATAGACATTGGTGGAGGAACAACTGACATTGCAATTTTTCATGATAGCATCATTCGCCACACGGCTGTAATTCCTTTCGGTGGAAATATTTTGACCACTGATATTCAACATGGGTTGATGGTGATGGCGAAACAAGCCGAGCAGTTGAAAACACGGTTCGGTAAGGCAATTGCTGAAGAGGCAAGCCCAAATGAAATCGTTTCAATTCCCGGAATCAGAAATAGAACGGCCAAAGAGATTTCGGTGAAGAACTTGGCGAGCATCATTCAAGCAAGAATGGAAGAAGTGATTGAGATGGCACACGCTGAAATCATCAGTTCTGGATATGAGAACAGATTGGCGGGTGGCATTGTGATTACAGGAGGTGGCTCTCAGTTGAATTCGTTAAAACAATTGGTAGAATACATGACGGGCATGGATGCGCGCATTGGCTACCCGAATGAACACTTGGGCAAGAGTAAATTGGAAGTGGTGAAAAGCCCGATGTATGCAACGTCTGTTGGCTTGGTGTTGTCAGGATTCCGTTCGTTGGATGAGCGCGAAGACCGCTATAAAGAAGCGAAGGCAGAAAGCAAAAGCAATCAGAAAACGGTGAAAGTGAAGAAAGTAAATCCAGCTTCTGATTTCTTCTCAAACATTTTGAACAAGACGAAGGGATTGTTGATTGATGATTTGGGGGACAAAAATGAGTACTGATTTGAAAATGAGACGATTTGAAAATTTGAAAATGAAAAGAGCCTCAAGCAATATACCAGCTTCAAACTGTTTTGAAAAGCTGAACAGCTTGCAGCCTGTGGCCAACGATAATGAACAATAACAATTATTAAAAGAGAACAACCACTAAAACACCATAGTCATGTTTGAACCAGTAACAGGATATAAATTTGACCTCCCCAAACACCACAAGTCCATTATCAAAGTGATTGGCGTTGGCGGTGGAGGTAGCAACGCGGTGAACCACATGTACAAACAAGGCATTAAAGATGTTGAGTTTGTGGTGGCGAACACAGATTTACAAGCGCTGAACGGCAGCCCCGTGCCGTATAAACTTCAGTTGGGCGTAACACTCACCGAAGGTTTGGGATGCGGTGCGAACCCCGAAGTGGGACGAGCAGCAGCGATTGAAAGCAAAGAACAAATTCGCGAGCTACTGGCCGGAACCAAAATGGTTTTTGTAACGGCCGGTATGGGAGGTGGCACGGGCACAGGCGCGGCACCAGTGATTGCCAAGATTGCGAAAGATATGGACATCCTCACGGTGGGGATTGTGACAGTACCCTTTTCGTTTGAAGGCAAGAAAAAATTGGCGCAAGCAGAGTTGGGCATTGAAGCGTTTCGTGCGAGCTGCGATACGGTGCTGGTGATATTGAATGACAAGTTGCGCGAGATTTATGGAAATCTTTCCATCGGCCAAGCATTTGGTGAAGCGGATAATGTGTTGACCACTGCGGCCAAAGGCATTGCCGAGATTATCACCTTGGCCGGGTATGTGAACGTTGACTTTCAAGATGTGCGCACGGTAATGTTGGGTGCGGGTGCAGCCGTGATGGGCACTGCAGAAACACGTGGCGATACACGCGCGATGAAAGCTGCACAACAAGCATTGGCTTCGCCTTTGTTGGATAACCACGACATCATGGGCTCGAAGAAAATTCTGCTTTCGATTATTTCAGGTGAAGAAGCGGAGTTGCAGATGGACGAGTTGACTACCATTACGGAATACATTCAAGGGCAAGCAGGCGATGATGCCGAAGTGATTTTCGGTCATGGCGTGGATGCTGCCTTAGGCGACCGCATTCGTGTGACGGTGATTGCCACTGGTTTTGCCAATGAAAGAAAGGCTGCAAAAAAAGAAGAAAAGAAAGTGCATGAGTTAGACCGCTCACAGATTTCATTGTTTGGCTCGGTTGATAATTCGGTGAACCAGCGCACGGCCGATTTAGAATTGAAAGTAAAATCAGACAATACTACGCAAGAAGTGAAGCCGGTGGAGATGCCGAAAGAAAGCACTCCTCCGCCAATTAAACCAGGTTTGCCCGTTCTTGAAAAAGAACGAGAAAAGCCCATTGAGCCTATAACAGAGCGCTCGTATGTTTTTGATTTGTTTGATAAAACAGAAAACGTAAAAGAAGAAGACGATGGTGAAGAAAGTTTGTTTGCCGATGACGATGACTTTAAAGTAGGGAAAGAAATTTCGGCCGACCAAGTAATCAATGAAGAGGGTTTGATGGAAGTGCGCAAAACTCGCGAGCGCTTAGAACAGCAAGCAAGGGAGCGGAGAGAAAGATTGAAATCCAATCGCAAGCAAGAGATGACGAAGGAAGAGTTCAACGACAAGTGGACACTGCCTGCGTACTTGCGCAGAGGTGTGAAGATGGATAACGTGCCTCATTCTTCTGAACCATTTATTTCGCGCTATAATTTAAATGACGATAACAACTTGTTGGGCAACAATAAATTTTTGCATGACAATGTGGATTGACCTCACTCCCGTCCCCTCTCCGGAAGAGAGGGGAGGAGTTGGTGAGGAGATTAGTTTTCGATTTGCCATTTGAAAACGTCAAATGGTTTTAAACATGCCTCGAGTAAAGAAATAGCTCCGTCCCCCTCTCCTTTTGGAGAGGGATTAGGGGTGAGGTCATGGCATATCCGGCACGACTGGTTTTTACTCCATTCGTAGTGGTTGTTGGTGGTAAATATTTTTTGCCGGTGCCGGAGTGCCTTCTTAAGACCAGACTTTTGGAATAGCTGTTGGTAATTTTTTGCAGCGTTCTGGTCTGTTGGATTTTTTAGTATGAAAAAGCCCCGTCTACGCGGGGCTTTTTTTGTTGCTAAGAAAATATGCTAGTGCTATTTGGTAATGTAATATTTAAGGCCCAAAGACAGATTGTTAAAGCTGGGCTGTAGCGTTAAGTTTGAGCTTGAATTAGATTGCTCTCCGAGTACTTCTGAATATCCAAGTAAACCAATGCTAAGATCAATGCCCCATTTTTCGTGTGGAAAAAAGATAATTCCAGGATTCAATCCTACACCCCAAGTATTTTGCTTTTCGTTAAGTTTTGTGTTAGAAAAAGTTTGAGATGTTATTGAACCATTCGAAGCAACTTCCGTAATCGTTGAGTTGTTTGTTTGTTCTCTGCTGCCAAATCCGTAAAAGCCATTGAACTCCGCGAAAAATACAAAGCTCTGCGAAATAATTTTGTGTATTCTATAATATGGTTTTACGATGAATTGGCCTCTAGCGTTTGTATTGTCGTACGAGTATAGTGTTGCTGGTTGACCAATCAGAATTGGGCTTGAATTTCTGGATTTTGAGATTTGATCGAAACGATCGTAGCCAATCCCAATTCCAAGGGAAGACGTTTCAGTGACAAAATACCCAATACTTGGTAGAAATGACCAGAATGTATTCGAGTTATTGAAAGTTTGACCTATTGATGATTGGTCTTGGCTATAACGACTGTATCCGAGCGTCCCGCCAAATTGCATGTTCCCTTTTTTGATTTGACCATATGCTCCTGGCAAGGCGAGTATAATCAGACAGCCGATCAATGAGATTTTTTTCATACTGTTTTTTTTAATGGTAGTAGCAAAAGATAGACCAAAGATTAATTTCAATTGGTTGCAAATGGTGTTAATCCTAAATTTTAAAACCCCTATCTTTATCCAAACAAATTTCTATGAACAAAAAGGTGCTTTACTTCACTATCCCTGTTATTTTGTTGGCAGGTATTTATTTTCTTGGCCCTGCTCCATCCAAACCTAAGTGGGATTTAGCTGTACCAATGGTTCCACAAGATCCAATTGCTCTTGAGAACTATGTAGCGACACAAGAAAGTAAACACGAGATAAAACGCGATAATAAGGCACGTATTGTGTGGGCGGACAGTTCTAAAAAGAAAACGGAGTACAGCGTAGTTTACTTGCACGGATTTTCGGCCAGCCAAGAAGAGGGAGACCCGGTGCATATCAATTTTGCGAAGAAGTTTAACTGCAATTTGTATCTGGCTCGCCTTGCCGACCATGGGGTTGACACCACAGAGCAACTTTTGTATTTCACTCCCGACCGGTGGTGGCAAAGCAGTAAAGAAGCATTGGCCATCGGGAAAGCTCTTGGAGAGAAAGTAATTGTGATGAGTACGTCTACAGGAGGAACCATGGCTTTGATATTGGCTGCCGAGTATCCACAAGATGTTTATGCGTTGATAAACATGTCCCCCAATATTCAAATATTTCATCCGCTTGCTTGGCTATCGAATAATCCTTGGGGATTGCAATTGGCGCGGCAAGTTGTGGGTGGTAATTACAATTTATCGAAACCGATACCAGGGGTGGATATGAAATTGCAAAATCAATATTGGAATGATCGATATCGATTAGAGGCGGTAGGTCAGATGCAAGAAATGCTGGAGGATAAAATGACGGAGCATACGTTCAAAAAAATAAAATCACCTTCTTTGTCACTCTACTATTATAAAAACGAAGCTGAACAAGACTCAACTGTGAAGGTTAGTGCCATTTTAAAAATGAATGAGCAACTCGGCACACCTGATTCGTTGAAAGAAGCGATAGCCATACCGGAAGCGGGGACGCATGTAATTGGTTCGTATATCCGATCGAAAGACATTTTTTCAGTCGAAAGAGCTGCGGAAAATTTTGCTGTGGAAAAGTTGGGGATGAAAATTAATTATGGATTGAACCCAATAAAAATAGATGCTTACAAAAATAGTTTGAAAGCAAATCCAGAAAATGAGTTGATTGACTTAGAGAAATTCATACCGAATGTTGTGTTGGACGTTCGCTATGCCACCACTAATAATTTCACCAAAGAGAAAATTTATGATCTACCAAAAGCATACGCGCGCAAACCCGTGGCAGGGGCGTTGAAAAAAGCACAAGAAGAATTCAATAAACTTGGCTACGGCATCAAGGTGTACGATGGCTATCGACCTTATTCGGCCACAGTAAAATTTTATGAAGTGATGAAAGGCGACACCATGTATGTTGCCAGTCCCTACAAAGGCTCGAAGCACAATAGAGGATGCGCATTGGATATCACCTTGGTGGATTTAAAGTCAAAACAAGAATTGAAAATGCCCACTCCATGGGACACAGCCGCCAAAGAAAGCTGGGCCGATGCACCTGTAAGCGACCCAACGATTGCCAAAAATCGGGAGACACTGATTTCAATTATGGAGAAAAATGGATTTAAAGTGTACACGGCCGAGTGGTGGCATTTTGATTTTGTGGGCTGGCAGAAGTATGATGTAATGGATATTGAGTTTGAGGAGATAAGCAAAGTAGAATGATTCTAATTCGCAATTTATTAAGGGTTAAATATCTCTTTGGATTATTCAAAATTTTTGGCGCGATTTATCTTTTTGTAATTAATTGGAAGTTGTTTTTCAGATTTATTAGTAAGTTGAATGAAGACGACTCCGCAACAAACTTAGGTAACTCGCTTTCTTTTTTTCTACTGTTGCTCTATTGTTTCTATTAATTTTACAGTGGTTTGATTGACTTAGGTAAGGTTAGCATCATTGATAAGAAGTTTGTTTGGGCTGGGATATTGATAGGAGGCTTAATTGCTGTTGCATTGTTTTCGTTTGAATCACTTTACTATACAATCTTCGGTTTAATTTTTTTATTAATCTCGTTAATTGAATTAGGAAGACTAGTTAAAAAGAAGAGGTAACTTTATGATGTTGTCTCAAGCCCAATCCCAAGTCGAGAAATGGATAAAGACCCATGGCTTACGCTACTTCAATCAACTTACCAACATGGCGATCCTCACTAAAGAAGTAGGCTTAGCTGTTGCCCAAACAGGCCCAGTATTGTGAATGTCTTATCCAGCTTGATTTCCTGTTGGGGTCAATACAATCAGAAATTTTGAAGCACGTCCCACCTTAACTTGTCTCCAATCTTGGTTACGGGTAAATATCATCGATCCGTCTACCACTACGTATACCTCTTCTGCCTCCCCCAACTATTTCCTGATCTGGTAGATTTACTTGAAGATTGATTAGCGGAAGATTTGTTTCCTCCCGACCGCCTTTGATGCGGTGCGTTGGATTTCTCTTTTGATTCAACGTGCATCACGGTCATCGGGTATTTGTGATTCTCTACAACGGGAATGGGTTTACCGATCAATTTTTGAATGTCCTTCAAAAACTCTTTTTCTTCAAAGTCGCAAAACGAAATGGAGTTGCCGCTAGCGCCCGCACGGCCTGTGCGCCCAATTCGGTGGACGTACGTTTCGGGAATGTTGGGGATTTCGTAGTTGATAACAGTCGATAAGTTATCAATATCAATGCCACGGGCTGCAATATCAGTAGCTACTAATACACGGGTCTTTTGCAATTTAAAATTGCTCAGCGCTCGCTGCCGTGCGTTTTGCGACTTGTTACCGTGAATGGCCTCTGTAAAAATCCCAACTTTGTTTAAGTCCATCGCCACGCGGTCGGCTCCGTGCTTGGTGCGGGTAAACACCAAAGCCGTTTCGATGGATTTGTCTTTCAATAAATCAACCAACAAGTTTTTCTTGTTTTTCTTGTCCACAAAATAAAGCGATTGCTGTATGGTGTTGGCGGTAGATGAAACAGGAGTAACCTCCACACGCGCTGGGTTTGTTAAAATTGAATTGGCCAGTGAAGAAATCTCTTTTGGCATGGTGGCCGAGAAGAAAAGGGTTTGCCTCTTCACGGGCAGTTTGGCAATAACTTTTTTTACATCATGAATGAAGCCCATATCCAACATTCGATCGGCTTCGTCCAGCACAAAAATCTTGATGTGGTCTAACTTCACGTAACGCTGGTTCATTAAATCAAGCAATCGCCCAGGCGTTGCTATCAGAATATTCACGCCCGCCCGCAAAGCATCGGTTTGTGATTTTTGCGATACACCACCAAAGATGACGGTGTGCTTTAATTTCAAATGACGTCCGTAAGCTGAAAAACTTTCGCCAATTTGTATGGCCAACTCGCGCGTAGGGGTGAGGATCAACGAGCTAATGCCTACACTAGCTTTATACAATTCATCTTGATGCAGCAATTGCAAAATGGGTATAGCAAAGGCTGCTGTTTTGCCTGTGCCGGTTTGTGCGCAGCCGAGCAAATCTTTGCGCTCCAATACTATCGGAATAGCCTTTTCTTGAATGGGTGTAGGGGTGGTGTAGCCTTCTGTTTTTAGCGCCCGAAGGATAGGCTCAATAAGATTTAATTTTTCAAATGACATGTTAATGGTTTGAGATGAGAGAGACGAATTATTTGTTTAACGCCTCTTTGATTATCCTGCCTGACAGGCAGGCGCAATGCTAAAAAGCATTATTTAGGGGAATTATGAGGACTGATGTGCAAAGATAGCTAAATAAAGGTGAAGGCTTGCAAAAATTTACAAACCGCCTTATCGGATCATCACGATTTCTACGCGCCTATTTTTTTTGCGACCTTCTTCAGTGTCGTTGGTTGTCAACGGCCGCGTGCTGCCATGGCCTTCAAAACTAATGCGGTCTTCCTCAATGGCATGATCGATCAGATAAATAGCCACGGCTTCGGCACGATCGCGCGATAGCGTAAGATTATATCGTTCGTTTCCACTTTTATCGGTATGCCCGCTGATGCGGATGATGATTTTTTTGTTTTGATTTAAAATCTCGATCAGCGAATCAAGCCCGGCTGTGTGTTGCTCGTTTAGTCGATAGCTATTGAAATCAAAAAGAACATCATCCAAAATAAATACTTCTTCCTTTTTGGGTGATGCGTCAACGCTTGCCGCGCTTTCTGGTTTTTTGAAATCAGTATTTACTTTGGCGATGGGTGCAGGCTTGAAAAGTGTATCGAGCGGTTTGGTTTGCCAGGGCTTTCTTCTTTTTTGTTCGCGGGTGCGGTTGTCTTTCCAACCTTTGAACCTTCGGTTTTGCTGGTAGGTGCGCCACCCTATAAAAGCGCGGCATTTCTTTTTGAAACAAATTACTTTTGAGAACACTGAGTGTTTCGGTGCGCCCTTTCGGTTCAGCAAAATTCGGTTTTCTTCCGACAGATGAGAGACCAAAATAGGCGTGGGGTGCTTTGGCTTCTCTTGCGAAAAACCAATCTTTGGTAATAGGAGCAAAAGCAATAGAATCACTCTCATCGCAAGCATACTGTGTACTGCGCAGTTTGGCCTACAATGCGGTGATGAAAGGTGTTGGTACATAAGACATGCGATGAACAATGTAGCCTAGATGATTAGCATACCTAGTAACGCTGGCAAAAGTTAGTTCTTATTTTTAGGCCTCGTTGTAGTTCATTATATAAAAGAGAAATCATAAAATTTTCACTTTTGGTGATATTGTTTACATTTGAACTAGTGAAAAAAGTATTGACCCTGTTTTTGCTTGCCCTTTTCCTCCTCAACGTGGTAGGTTACTACGGTGTTTTGGTTGGATTGCGATCTTCGGTAACTGAAAAATGGCGACAATCAGTAGACCGGGATGCAACGGGTGCTCAATTAATATTCAAGATTCCGTTGGCCATTCCCTATGCCGTAGATGCGACCGAATACTCCTCAGTAGACGGAGAATTTGAACATCAGGGTGAGGTGTTTCGATTGGTGAAGCAAAAACTTACACATGATACCTTGTACATTGTTTGTGTTAAAGACAATGCTTCTAAAAAAATCAACCAAGCGCTGGCAGATTATGTAAAAACCTTTTCGGATAAACCGTTTAATGCCAAACAAAACAGCAAAAGCATACAACCCATTAGCAAAGATTTTTTCTCTACTACCACTATCCTTAAAACAGATCAGTCCGGCTTCGATGTAGCCATTCACGGCCATGAGGCTTTCAGTTCGTTTTACTCTTACCATTTTCAGGCTTTCATTAATCAGCCTCCCGAACATCTTTCTTAGTTTTCAGGCGGTTGGTTTTACGAATGCGCCTTTCCCTAATCAGGTAGTAATCTGATTATATTCTTTTGCTTGCTTTAGGTTTGATAAAACCTATTGGAGCAATTCAAATATTTCAAAATTAACTCATTTTCAAATTTTCACATTGAACCGATGAATCGATTTTTACTAGTACTATTTTTTTGTGCTGCGCACTTAGCGTATGCACAAACACTGGACGATGGCTTAATGATGCCCAAGAAAGATTTCTGTACAGGCATCTTGGTTACTCATAGTCAGTGGAACAACTATTGGGAAGGCACGCTCAAGCGCGACAACCAAAACGTAGGCACATTGAGTACAACTAACATTACTTGGTTGGGTAATTATGGGGTAAATGATAAACTAAATGTAATTGCGATGCTACCGTATGTTGCCACCAAGGCAAGTCAAGGAACGATGTCAGGCATGCAAGGCATTCAAGACCTGACCATTGGCGGTAAATATCAAGTAGCAAAAAAAGAAGTGGGTACCAACACTTTGTCTGTTTTTGGTGTAGGCGTTTTCTCAACGCCACTTACCAATTACACCCCTGATAACTTGCCCATGTCCATCGGACTACACAGCACCACGCTTTCAGGAAGAGCCATTTTTAACTTTGCCACGAAGCAAGGTTGGTATGCTAATTTTTCACCTGCGTATGTATATCGCACAAATGTAACGTTAGACCGCAACGCCTATTTTACCGATGGCGTTCAATACTACACCAACGAGGTGCGTATGTTCGACCAATTCAACTACAATGTGAATTTCGGTTTTATTAAAAATGGATTGCAAACAGAAATTAATTTTTATCAGCAAGATACGTTGGGCGGTGGCGACATCCGCAGACAGGATGTACCGTTTGTAAGCAACCGAATGAACTTTTCTACCATCGGGGTTTTAGTGATGTATTATCTGCCAAAACCAAAAAACCTTGCGGTACGATTTGCTTCTACTTACACAATGGATGGCCGCAATGTGGGGCAAACATTTTCTGTGATGGGCGGATTGCTGTACACCATTCACTTTTCTAAAAAATAAAAGATATTCGAGATGAAACTGAAATATACAATCGTCCTTGTTGCGTTAGTTACTTTGCCTTTTAGTTGCAAAGACATTAACTCTGGCGAAAAATTAAATCCACTTCAACCGGCCAATCAAGATGAGACTGCTGGAGGTTGGAAACCCATTATTCTTACCAACTATGCTACCCAATTGCCTCTGCCGGCACCAGCCGCCACCAATAGTGCGAGTTACGTTGCTGAGATGGATGTAATCAAAAAAGCGCAAAGCAAATTAACAGACGCACAAAGAAATACAATCAACTATTGGAGCGTGGGCGGTGTTCTTCGGTGGAACCAAGTCGTAAGAAAGTTAGTAGCCCAATATAACTTACCGCCAGCACCACGTGGCGATGGTAGTTATATTTTTCCAGATGCTGAAAATCCATTTGCCGATCCGCAGTTTCCATTTGCCAATCCACCTTATGCAGCCCGTGCCTACAGCTATGTTTCGGTGGCGCAATACGATGCGTTGAAGGCAGCGTGGTATTACAAGTATCTATACAATCGCCCCGCTCCTTATACTGTTGACAGCGGTGTAAAGGCACTCGGGCCAACGTCTGATTTACCCGCTTACCCATCAGAGGATGCCGTACTTTCAGGTGTAACTGCTGAAATGTTAAAGGTTTTGTTTCCCACGGCAGTGGAAGAAATTACGTTGCTAGCAGCCGACCAACGTAATGCTGCACTTTGGTCGGGCAAGGCAACAGATAGTGATATTTCTGCAGGGCTTGCGTTGGGCAAGGCAGTGGCAACAATTTTCACAGCCAACAGCACTGGCGTATTCACCATTCCTGGGGCATCAGGTGCATCCACCACTACCTTGTCAGTTAACATTGCTACAAGGGGCAGATTTAGAACGGATGGAATTGGAGCGGCCATCGGTAATGCAACGCAATGGCAAGCGTTGGCGGATGGGGCAGTGGCCAAAGGAGAGATACCTTGGATAAGCCAGGATTTGCCCGTGCGCCCTCCGATGTTGCCAAATTTTGGTAAAGTAGTAGCGTGGAATATGTCGGCTGGGCAAATCGTGAGTGAGCGACCAGGACCACCGCCCTCTACTTCATCCGAAGAAATGAAAACACAACTTCAAGAAGTGAAAAAGTATTCAGAAAATGCTACGCGAGAAGAGTTGGCGATTGTTTACAAATGGGCAGACGGGGCCGGAACGTATGCACCGCCCGGGCATTGGAATGATATTGCAGCAGAATACATTTCAAATGCACGATGGAGTGAGGTACGCATGGCACGCGCATTTGCCTTACTAAACATGGCCTTGCACGATGCAGCCGTTGGATGTTGGGAAACAAAGTATTTTTATTTCAACCCGCGGCCGTCACAATTGGACCCAAGCATAAAAGTAAAAACCGGGTTGCCTAATTTTCCAGCTTACACATCAGGGCATTCCACTTTCTCGGCTTCAGCTGCCGCAGTGCTTTCGTATTTGTTTCCTAACGATGCCCAATTTTTTAATGACCAAGCAAAGGAGGCTTCCCTTTCGAGGTTGTATGGTGCCATTCATTACCGTGCCGATATTGAAGTCGGTCTCGCCCATGGTAGTCGAATCGGTAGCTATACAGTGAACTTTGCAAAAGACCCTCAAAAAGACGGAGGGGATTAAGTTTTTACAATTTTAGTTTAAGGGTGATAATGCGCCTGTCCGACTGGTCCTCGGCAGGCGCTTATCTTTTTTCTAAGCTTCTATTGATTACGATTTGCTCTTTGAAAAAACTGCCTTGACAGCTTTATTCAATTCTTCACCAGCCTTTTTTAGGCTTTCTTCCACTTCTTTCCACCGCTCTTTGTTTTCGGCTTCTGATTTCAATTTTTCACCGGCCACTTTTAGCTCATCAAATTTCTGTTTGAGGTCGGTCTCCACACGTGTGCCCGCTTCTTTGGCTTCTACCAAAAATTGATCTAGCTTTTTGCCAAAATCCTTGAAGAATTTTTCGGCATTCCCTTCTTGATTCTCAGTATTTGTTTCCATGTTTTTTTATTCAATTGTCTAAGCTAAACAATCTATCAGGAATCACCAAGTTTGAATCTAAATTGAAACTATAGAAAGATTGTTATTTAATAGGTTTCAGAGTAATTTTGATGAGCATCAATTGCGAGTAGACTTACCTTATGAAAACTATTTCACAATCGATTGGTGCAGAAACCATTGAAGGAAAAAAGAAGAATTACTTTAAATTTACATCCTGATGACTCTCCGAAGATTACGCGCTCTTTCAATTTTTGCTTTTTCATTGTTCATTTTATTTTCATGTTCCTCTTCTCGAAACAGTTCGTACCAGCCCAAATACAAAAAACCGAACCCCAACAAACCCTTGCCCTGCCCGCAAAAAGATTGTTAACGGTATGAAAAAAATAATAATCGCCATTGATGGGTATTCTGCTTGCGGTAAAAGCACCACTGCCAAAGAGGTAGCGAAAGAGTTAGGGTATCGCTACATCGACTCCGGTGCCATGTACCGCGCGGTTACTCTTTATTTTTTAGACCATTTGGTTACGCCCACCAATCCACGTGAAGTGAGCAAAGCATTGTTCGATATTCATTTGGCATTTCAGGTCAATGCAAAAGGTATTTCAGAACTTTTTATGAATGGGGTGAATGTTGAGAAAGCGATTCGCAAAATGCGTGTCTCTGAAAATGTGAGCCAAGTTAGTGTTGTCAAAGAAGTTCGAGATGCGATGGTGGCCATTCAACGCAAGTTGGGTAAAGACAAAGGTATTGTAATGGATGGGCGCGATATTGGCTCGGTTGTTTTTCCGGATGCTGAACTGAAACTTTTTTTAACTGCTGATATTCAAGTGCGGGCCTATCGAAGACAGCGTGAATTGTTAGAAAAAGACGAATTGGTAGAGATTGATGCCATCATCGAGAACTTGAAAAAGAGAGATTTGATCGATAGCACCCGGAAAGAGAGTCCACTGGTAAAGGCTGCCGATGCCTACGTCATTGATACCACCCATATCACGATTGAGGAGCAGGTAGACGAAGTGATTAGATTTACTTTGTCAAAGATAGCAAAAGCCCTTAAAACGAAGAGTTAAACAATCGCTTTTATACCGTTTGCACTTTGCCCATCTCCACTCAAATTCTTTGTTTTGTTCCCGCTTTGTCCGTTGGTTTTTATTGCTAATTTTGCCCATTCTAAAATTTATCTCTAGCCGCTCATGGGCAAATTCATCCGTCTTAAAAAAGGTTTTTCCATCAATTTGGTTGGCAAGGCATCAACCAAGGTGGTTGACATAGACCAATCCGAAACCGTTGTTATTAAACCCACCGACTTTTATGGCATTTACATGCCTAAAGTAATGGTCAATGTGGGCGATTCCGTGAAAGCAGGTACACCACTTTTTCACGATAAGCGTCACGAGCAAATCGTGTTTACTGCCCCCGTGAGTGGTGAAATTGTGGAAGTGAAGCGCGGTGAGAAACGCAAACTATTGGAAATTAAAATTTTGGCTGATAAAAAGGTAGAGTTTGAGAGCTTTAAAAAGTATTCGGTATCTGATATCAACAATGCTTCGGCCAGTGAATTGAAAGCACAATTGATGGCATCAGGCGTGTGGACGAATTTGGTTCAGCGCCCTTTTGGCGTGGTAGCAGATCCGAACGCAGCCCCGAAAGCCATACATATCTCCGCTTTTGACACGCACCCGCTCGCACCTGATTACAGCATTTTGTTTAATGGTCAAGACCAATTTTTTCAAGTAGGTATTGATGTATTAAAAAAATTAACTTCGGGGGCAGTACATGTAAACACACATGCGACTAGCGAGATTGCCACCGTTTTTTCACAAGTAAAAGGTGCGGAAGTAAATAAATTTTCGGGGCCACACCCTGCTGGTTGCGTAGGTGTTCAAATTCACCATCTCGACCCCATCAACAAAGGTGATGTTGTGTGGACCATTAGCCCTGCGGGGGTCATTCAAATCGGAAAATTGTTTTTGCAAGGAATTTATGATGCTTCAAAGCTGGTGGCTTTAACAGGGTCTGAGGTAAAGAATCCGCAATATTACAAAACCTATACGGGTGCTTCCGTTAAGCGATTCATTGACGGAAATTTAACAAACGACCATGTCCGTGTGATTTCAGGCAATGCACTGACAGGAACAGCCATTGGCAAAGATGGCCACCTCGGATTTTTCGATCAACAAATTACCGTACTTCCAGAAGGTGACTATGCGGAATTTGTTGGGTGGATTACACCCGGAAAAAGAAAACTTAGCTTCCACCGCTCTATCGGGTTGTTTTCGTTCCTATCACCATCAAAGGAACGGGTGGTAGACACCAATACACATGGTGAACCGCGTGCATTTGTTCAATCAGGTATTTTTGAGCAAGTTACGCCTATGGATGTTTTGCCAACTCATTTGTTGAAAAGCATTTTGGCGCAAGATATTGATGAGATGGAAGCCTTGGGTATTTATGAAGTGGTAGAAGAAGATTTGGCATTATGCGAATTTGTAGATGTGTCCAAGCACAATGTGCAGGAGATTATTCGCGAGGGAATAGAATTAGTTCAAAATAGTTAATCAGGTTAAGTTCCATGAAGTTTTTAGAACATCAGATTGAAAAAATCAAGCCTCACTTTATGAAGGGAGGCAAGTGGGAGAAGCATTATTATTCTTTCGAAGCATTGGAAACATTTTTGTTTGCCCCGGCTACCACCAACGGAGCAAAGGGTGCACAAATTCGCGATGCCATCGATTTGAAGCGATTGATGATGACCGTTATCATCTCCATGGTGCCATGCTTGCTTTTTGGTATTTGGAATGTTGGCCACCAACACTTTTTGGCTATCGGCCAGGCGGGCGCATCGTTGGGCGATAAAATTATGGTGGGTGCCATTCAAGTTTTGCCGATTGTGGTGGTATCCTATGGGGTTGGTCTTGGAATTGAGTTTGTTTTTGCAACCATTCGTAGACATCCGGTAAACGAAGGATTTCTGGTAACGGGTATGTTGATACCGTTGGTGATGCCCCCCGACATTCCACTTTGGCAAGTAGCTCTTGCTACTGCTTTTGCGGTAATCATCGGCAAAGAAGCATTTGGCGGAACGGGCATGAACGTGATGAACGTGGCGTTAACGGCTCGCGCTTTTCTATACTTTGCGTACCCAACCGATATTTCAGGTAGCGTGTGGACCTATTTGGGCGATGCCAAGGCGGTGGCCGGATATTCAGGGGCAACTCCGTTATCAATCGCGGCTGATGCAGCGACCACTGGCACCAATGTAGTTTCACAACTCAATTCATTTGGGTCAGGTTGGAACGAAGGCGTATTCTCGTTCACCAATATGTTTATGGGCATCATGCCCGGTTGCATTGGAGAGACGTCTACTTTAATGTGCTTGATTGGTGCTTTTATCTTAATCGCTACGGGAGCAGGAAGCTGGAAAGTAATTGTAAGCGTGTTTGGTGGTGCTTATGCAATGGGCTTGTTCTTGAATATTTTAGGAGGCAATGCCTTTATGGAAATGCCCGCTCATTATCACTTGGTGATTGGCGGGTTGGCATTCGGTGCTGTCTTCATGGCAACAGATCCGGTAACGGCTTCACAAACAGAAACAGGGAAGTGGATTTATGGTGCTTTAATTGGTATGTTTACAGTAATGATTCGTGTATTTAACCCTGCTTACCCGGAAGGTATCATGTTGGCGATTTTGTTGATGAACGTGTTCGCTCCGCTCATCGATTATTATGTAGTAAGTGCAAACAAAAACAGAAGATTAAAACGTGCGACAGTCTAATTTATACATCGTATTATATGCTGCTGCTATCACGGTAGTGTGTGGTGGCGCATTGGCCATTGCCTCGCAAAGCTTAAAACCTTTGCAAGATGCCAACATCGAGTTGGAAAGAAAGAAAAATATTCTCTCCACCGTAATGGAACTAAAAGACGGGGATGATGTGGAGAAATTATATGCTTCGCGCGTAAAGGAAAGAGTGATTGACTTTAACGGTAACGTAAAGTCTGGCATGAAAGCAAGCACGGTGGTAATAGCCGAGCAGTACAAATTGAAACCCGAAGAACGCTTGTTGCCTGTTTACGAATTTCGCAACCAAGCCGATACGTCTAAAATAGACAATGCGGTAATGCCGGTGTATGGATATGGACTATGGAACAACATTTGGGGCTTTGTGGCCTTGCAGTCTGATCTGAACACTGTGCAAGGCGTAAAGTTTGAGCACGCAGGCGAAACGCCTGGCTTGGGTGCGCGCATCACGTCCGAAGATATTCAATCGCGCTACAAAGGCAAGATGGTATTTGATGGCGAGAATGTTTTATCGGTGGTCATGCAAAAAGGTGAAGGCTTTGACTACTCCTCTGACCCGCACAAAGTAGACGGAATGTCGGGTGCTACCCTTACAGGAAAAGGAGTTAACAATATGTTGAAAGACTATTTTGCCTGCTACCAAAACTATTTGAAGAAAAATAAAAAGACCGCATCACTTAACTAACAACTTATGAGTACCGAAACCGCAGAAGTAGAAGTTGTAGAGAAAAAGTCGGAGCCACTTTTCTCCAAGAAAAACAAAAAGTTATTGACCAATCCGTTGGACATTGACAATCCTATCACCGTGCAGATTTTGGGTGTGTGTTCGGCTTTGGCGGTAACCACGCAAATGAAGCCAGCCTTTGTGATGTCACTTGGATTGATGATTGTAACCGCATCTTCCAACGTGGTTATTTCAATGATGCGCAATTCAATTCCTTCACGCATTCGTATCATCGTTCAGTTGGCGGTAGTTTCCTTATGGGTAATTTTAGTTGATCAGATTTTGAAAGCGTATGTGTATGATGTATCGAAGCAGCTTTCAGTCTTTGTAGGATTGATCATTACCAACTGTATTGTCATGGGGCGATTGGAAGCTTTCGCGATGGGCAACAAACCTTGGCCGTCATTTATAGATGGAATTGGAAATGGTTTGGGCTATGGAATTATTCTAATGATGGTAGCTTTTGTGCGTGAGTTATTTGGTGGAGGCAGTTTGTTTGGGTTTAAGGTTTGGGAAAGCATGGGCTTGCACTATACAGGCAATGGATTGTTGTTGTTGCCAGCGGGCGCGTGTATTTTGGTAGGCATTGTTATTTGGATTCAACGTACGTTAAACGGCCACAGAGAGGCTCATTAATTTTCGATTATGGAAAATTTAGTAAACATTGGTATTCGCTCGATTTTTATCGACAACATGATTTTCGCTTACTTTTTGGGAATGTGTTCTTTCTTGGCCATTTCCAAAAAAGTAAAAACGGCCGTGGGTTTAGGCGTAGCAGTCGTGTTTGTAATTGGTATAACGGTGCCGATCAATTGGATTATTCAAAATAAGGTTTTGGTTCCTGGCTCGTTGGCTTGGTTAGGTGATGATTTTAAAAATGTCGATTTAGGCTTTTTGCAGTTCATTGTTTTTATTTCAGTTATTGCAGCGATCACCCAGTTGACTGAAATGGCCGTGGAGAAATTCTCTCCCGCGCTTTATGGAACCTTAGGTATTTTCCTTCCATTGATTGCGGTAAACTGCTCGGTGTTAGGTGCTGCGTTGTTCATGGTTGGACGTCCGTATAATTTGGCAGAAGCAACCGTGTTTGGGTTGGGCTCTGGAATTGGCTGGATGCTGGCGATTGTAGCATTGGCAGGAGTGCGCGAGAAGATGAAATATTCAAATGTGCCTGCACCTTTGAGAGGCTTGGGGATTACCTTTATTTTAGTAGGCTTGATGTCGTTGGGCTTTTTAAGTTTCCTCGGCTTCTCGTTGTAATAGTTGATTTGAAGACATTCGAAAGGCTTCAAATTTTTGAAGCCTTTTTTGTTTACCAACTTTCAGAGGTCTCAAAGACCTTGGAAAGTTTAATAACCTAAATATGAAAGCTATATTCGGTAGGATCGTTCGCTACTTTTTTAATGGAACATTATTCATTGTTCCGTTGGTAGCCACTGTGTACTTTGTTTTTGTATCCTTTCAATGGTTGGATAGCCGACTGAACTTGCCCTATCCAGGGGTAGGGTTTGTCATTATCCTTTCGGTGATTACCCTGTTCGGTTATTTCACCTCTAACTTTGCTTTCAAAACGTTCTCCACTTGGTTCGACCAAGGTATGAACCGCATACCCTTGGTGAAGTTGATTTATTCTGCAGTAAAAGATTTGCTTGCCGCTTTTGTGGGTGACAAACGGAAATTTGACAAGCCTGTGCTAGTAACCATTAATAAAGAGAACAACCTTCATCGGATTGGTTTTATCACGCAAGAAGATTTATCGGAATTGGGATTGAAAGACATGGTAGTGGTTTATTTCCCCCAATCTTACGCGGTGGCAGGCGACCATTTTGTGATTCCCAGTAGCAGCGTAAAGCCCCTCAATATTTCTGGCCCGGTGGCGATGAAGTTTATTGTGAGTGGAGGAATTTCAGGGTTTAATGAAGGTTGATTTTTTGACAATCATCTTTCGGATATATGCGGATCTTTGCGCTTTCATATGCTTTTTTCATTTTATAGGAATATTCTATCCAATCAAATTCATCACCCGCTTGGTGTCATGGATTATTTGTGATAATCAATCTCTTTTGTGTTTATGGATTTCTTAAACGGGCCGAAGTTTTTTTGTTTACTTTTTCTTCCTCCCACTCCTTCAGCAGCTTTATAGTCATGGTGGCAACGCGGTAGCTGTTTGGACTCAGCGCCACAACATAAGTTGGATGGATGTAATAAGTAAAAATATACATAATGGCTTATTTGAGTGTATTTCAAAAAGGCAAGACCAATCTATCCAAAGCACCCAACTTTAACAGCTAAATTTTAAACTTTCAAAGATGAAAGTTTCTGCGATTTTGTTTTCCTTTAACCGACAACGGAAATATTGATAGTGTTTCTACCCTTGAAATGAATATTTAATGAAGCATAAACTTTTGACATGATTGAAAATTATTTATATTTTCGAAAAAGTAAATTTTATGAAGAATTGTTCAATAGTTAGTGCTCTTGTTATTATTTTAAGCTCTTGTGCATCAACTTATAAATCCTTAAGGCCATCATCTTCTTATTTTGGAAATACTGAAGATATAAATGGAATCAAGTTCTCGTATAAACACGGAGTGTTGGCAGAAACGGGAAATAAAAAGTATGCAAAGAGGGAGGTTAGTAAAGCCATAAAAGTTGTTTCTGTGAAGATTATCAACAACTCCGATAAAACTTTGGTAATTGGTCAAAACGCAAAATTTTATTCAGGAAACAGTGAATTGCGTTTAATTGAGCCAAGCACTATTCATCATCAGTTAAAGCAAGGTGTACCCATTTATTTGTTGTATTTACTGTTGACTCCAACTCAACTAACCACTGGAAGCAGTACAATCAATAGTAATGGAACAATTTCTTCTGCATCAAGACTACCAATCGGATTAATATTAGGACCGGGCATTGCCTTTGGTAACATGGCCGTAGCAGGTACTGCAAATCAGAATTTTCTGAGGGAGTTAAATGAGTATAATTTGATTAACAAAACAATTACACCAGGTCAAACAGTGTTTGGCTTAATTGGTGTAAATGATATTGGGTATAATCCTGTAAGAATTGTTGTTGATTAGGAAATCACGCCCGATCCCACCAACTCATCGCCCTTATACCAAGCCGCGAACTGCCCAGGTGTAACGCCCCGTTGCGCTTTTTCAAAAATAATGTATAACCCATTTTCTTTTTGATGAAGAGTGCAATTCTCTAAGGGTTGGCGATAGCGAATGCGAGCTACATATTTTTTACTTTCTCCAACGGCAAGTTTCAAATCCGTTCGCACCCAATGCACATCGGCTATTGGAATAAATAAACCTTTTCGATACAATCCAGGATGGTCATCTCCGCTTCCGGTATAGATTACATTCTTATTGGTATCAGTGCCGATCACAAACAACGGTTTTTCGTAACCGCCAATGTTTAAGCCCCTGCGTTGGCCAATGGTATAGAAATGCGCACCGTTGTGTTCGCCCACCACTTCGCCCATACTGGGTTGCAACGCGTACGGCTTGGTGAGATTTTCTAAATCATCATCCGCCCAGCCATTACTAAACGTTGCCCTATCAGCAGGCACTTCAATTACTTTACCTTTCTTGGGCTCCAGTCGTTGTTGCAAAAAGTCGGGCAAGTGTACTTTGCCGATAAAGCACAATCCTTGCGAATCTTTTTTCTCGGCTGTGGCCAATCCTGCTTTCTTCGCAATTTCTCGTACTTCGGGTTTTAGCAATTCACCAATGGGGAATAATGCTTTCACAAGTTGGGCTTGTGTGAGTTGACATAAAAAATAGCTTTGGTCTTTGTTGGGGTCTTTGCCTGCCAGTAGTTGAAAAATTTCTTTTCCGCCTTTTTCAAGAATCCCTTTTCGGCAGTAATGGCCAGTGGCTACAAAATCGGCACCCAGTTTTATGGCTGCTTCTAAAAATACATCAAACTTAATTTCGCGATTGCACAATACATCAGGATTGGGTGTGCGCCCCGCTTTGTATTCGGCAAACATGTAATCCACAATACGCGTTTTGTATTCGGCACTTAAGTCAATGGCCTGAAACGGAATGCCCAAATGCTGCGCCACAATCATCGCATCGTTGCTATCATCCAGCCAAGGGCATTCGTTGCTGATGGTTACAGAATCATCATGCCAGTTTTTCATGAACATGCCAATCACTTCGTAGCCTTGCTCCTTCAGTAAATAAGCTGCTACGCTTGAATCAACTCCACCGGATAGACCTACTACAACTCTTTTATTCATGCCTTTAAAAATTGACTTCAAGTTGCTGGCTGCAAGCTTTTGTTTTTAACCTAAGCAGGATTCTCCGCTAAAAGTTCATTGATAACCTGATTAAACCGCTCTTTAAACTGTTCATAATAAATTCCCGTGCCGGGGCCTTCAAACCCCGTGCGAATGTGTTTTACTTTTCCATCTTTACCAATAAAAATGGTAGTAGGGAAGGCAATCACTTTATTTAGCATGGGCAATGTTTCGGCTGCTTTTTCTTTGTCGCTTGTGCCTGCGATCACAAATTCGTAAGGCACGTTCAATTTGGCCTTCATCTTTCTTACTCGTTCACTAGCGTAATCAAAGTCGTCTTTTCGCTCGTAAGCAAGTCCCAATATTTCTACTCCACGGTCTTTGTTCTCGTTGTACCACTGCGTTAAAAATTTTGTTTCGTCCATGCAATTGGGGCACCACGTTCCGAAAATTTGAAGGATCAATACTTTGTTGGCGAATTTTTTGTCTGATGGGCTAATCATATTGTGCTCTACATCTGGAAAGCTGAAGTTGATTTTATCAAAGCCCTCTTTCAAAAAAGTAAGCGACTCTGCATTTGGCAAGGTGGCCTTTTCATTTCTTATTCCTTTGAATGTCTCGTGCGAAGCGTGACCTGAGTAGAAATCACCTTTAAGGGAATCGCCCTCTAATTTGGCGGAGAAAATAAATGCATGGTTTCCATCGAACGTACTTAACTTTAATTGGCCATCAACTACATTTCCTTCCAAGTAACGGTAGTCGCCAGTGGGCGTTAGGAATGTTCCCGTCAGGTAATTGCCTTGTTGTTTGAAAATTCCTACTGAGGGATAGGTTTCTTTTTCATCGTTGAATTCGAGTTGATACGTTCCTGAAAAATCGGGCGATTGGTTATCATTCTTTTTTGCAAAGCGAAAATCTTCTCCCCATGTTGCAGTGAAGGGCAGATTGCCAGCAGTATTGTAATTTTTTATAAAAATGCCTTTGAGTTGATCACCATCTATTTTTGCAGAAAGAGAAGCATCGAAAATATGCAGTTTCATTTTTATGGAATCGCCTTCAATGGAAATTTCATCCAGTAGCAATTGCTCAGTTGCATTGCGCAGATAGGCTTGATACTGATTTCCCTTTTTCTCAACTGAAAAGGTAAAAGGCAGATCTTGACCTTGTAGTTGGATAATGCCTCGCCAATTGCCTGTTTTTAATTCAACTGGCTTAGAGCAAGAAAACAGGAGAGAAACGATTAAAAGAGCAATTAAAAAGCGCATTTTTATAACTTGATTGATAGAACAATAATTTCCAAGCCAACACAACGATGCAAAGTAAAGAAATGTTCGCGGGACTACGAGTTTTAGAGCTAGCTTCTGTGCTGGCCGGCCCCAGTGTGGGGCAATTTTTTGCTGAGCTTGGCGCAGAGGTAATAAAAGTAGAAAATCCTCGAACTGGTGGAGACATAACCCGAAGCTGGAAAAGTGCAGGTGAAGAAACGGGCGACCGCTCGGCCTATTTCTGCTGTTGCAATTGGGGCAAGAAGTCGGTGGCATTGGATTTGGGTATTGTAAAAGATTTGGAGCTGGTGAAGAAATTAGCTAAGCAAACTGATATAGTGATTGCCAGCTATAAACCGGGTGATGCGGAGAAATTAGGTGTTAGCCATGCGCAACTAAAAATGATTAACCCGAAGCTAATTTACGGGCAAATTACTGGCTATGGAAGCGATGATAACCGAGTGGGGTATGATGCTGTGATTCAAGCAGAGTCTGGTTTTATGGATTTGAATGGAGAAAAGGAGGGTACACCCGTAAAGATGCCGGTTGCCTTGATTGATATTTTGGCAGCGCATCATTTGAAGGAAGGATTGTTGTTAGCATTATTGAAACGAGAAAAAACTGGAGAAGGAAGTTTAGTGGAGGTGTCACTGATACAAGCAGCTCTTTCTTCGTTGGCCAACCAAGCCACCAATTGGTTGATAGCAAAAAAACTGCCTACCCGTCAAGGTTCTGCGCATCCGAATATCGCACCTTATGGTGATTCCTTTTTAACGAAGGATGGCAAGCGTATTCTTTTGGCGGTGGGAAGCGATCGGCAGTTTACTGATTTAGTTAACATGTTAGGGATTGAAGATCACGTATTGGATTTAGGAAACTGGGCGTTGGAAATAAAATTTTTAACCAATCAACAACGTGTGGAGAACAGGCCAGAGCTCAATAAAATTTTAGCTAAAGCCATTGCTGGGTTGGAAGCAAAGGAGTTAATCGAGAGAATTAATCGACTAAAGATACCGGCCGGACTCATTCAAAACATGAAAGAAGCATTTTCTACCAATGCAGCAACGGAAATTTTGATTCGTTCTGGAGATTTGACTGGAGTAAAAAACTTTGTCGGTCATTTATCGAATATTGAATCGCCAAATGTTGGCTTGCTTCCGCCACCACACTTAGGAGAGCATACGGAGGAAATTGTGGGAATGGTAAATGAAACTTTATAAACCCCTTGCTAAACCACTTTTTCAAGCTTTAGAATTGGTCTTTTCTTGATTATCTTTAAAGTCAATTGAAAACAAATAATGCCAGAGTTATCATCCTTGATTCAAAAAATAGATTTTCTTAAATCGGAGTTGGATAAACTCTTGCCAATGAAGGCAGAAGACCAACAGCGATTGGATAAAAAATTTAGATTGGAATGGAATTATAACTCCAATCATATTGAAGGCAACACCCTTACTTATGGCCAGACTGAGTTGTTAATTATGTTTGGCAAGACTACCGGTGACCATGACATTCGAGAGTATCAGGAAATGAAGGCGCATGATGCTGCATTAAAATTGGTGAAAGAGTACGCCAATGATAAAACGCGTCACTTGTCTGAGGCAGATATTCGCGAGTTGAATAGAATGATTTTGGTGGAGCCCTATTATGGCGTTGCTTGGACTGAAGATGGCCAACAGACTCGTAAGCTGATTCAACCCGGAGTTTATAAAAAGGAACCGAATTCAGTTCGATTGCAGAATGGTGAGATGTTCCACTATGCGTCACCTGACGAGACACCTATCAAAATGGCAGAGTTGATGGATTGGTTTCGGAAAGTAGAGTCTGATAAAAAGCTTCATCCGGTACAGATAACAGCTCAGTTACACTATGATTTCGTTCGCATTCACCCGTTTGACGATAGCAATGGAAGAACCAGTCGATTGTTGATGAATTATGTTCTAATACGGTATGGGTTTCCACCCGTAGTTATTAAATCTTCTGACAAGAAAAATTACTTGACTGCTTTGAACAAAGCCGATGTGGGTGATTTGGATTCTTTTGTTGAATATGTAGCAATGGAATTGGTTTGGTCTTTGGGGGTTTATCTAAAAGCGGCAAAGGGAGAGAGCATAGAAGAAGGAGATGATGTTTACAAGGAAATTGACTTGCTGAAAAGAAAAGCAAAGAATGAGTTATTAGCAGTTGTTCCTAAATCAATTAATGGAATGCAACAATTGTTAGATTCGTCAGTTGGATTATTGATTGAGTTATTTATTGAGAAACAATCATTATTTAATGAATTCTTTTTAGTTAATGAGATTTGGGTTGGTTTTGATGGAAATCAACAACAAATAAACGATAGTCATTCGGCAAAATCCTTTTTTAAAACTGTATTGAAAAGTTACTCCACGATCCATGACTTTGCCAATAAAGAATCTTCATGGAGCATTTCATTCATTAGAAGGAATTTGAAAATCCCAACAACTGTTGAACTTTTTTTTAATGAATCAATCAGTATTGTATTCCGTCCATTAAAATATGATTTGATTTTGAATAATATTGTTATGGCCTCAAGGAAATATTCAGATAATTTATCCAATCTAGAGGTTGAGGAATTGGTCAGAAGCACGGCAAAAAGTGTAAAGGCAAAGTTACCTGCCTAAGGTTTGTTGTTTTTCTGGCAGCGATTGCAGCTGGAAGCTTTTTTGCTTTATAGAATGTAAGAGATTGCAGCGTAAAGCCCGCCCGTGAGCACGGAATTGTGGGTTGGCAGGGGCCGCCCAATTTCCAACAATAATTTCCTTTTCTTTGTAACATCCGTTAACCACCCCCGTCTTGCCTGTGAAAATCGATAGCGAAATGTTTGAGACCCGCGTACTCCCCACCAAAAACAAGCTTTTCCGCTTTGCCTTGGGGCTTTTGGGAAATCGCGAGGAGGCTCAAGATGTAGTGCAGGAGGTAATGGTGAAGATGTGGAACGGCCGCGAAAAAATGGACACCATCGAAAATATGGAGGCTTGGTGCATGCGCATCACCAAAAATCTATCGCTCGACAGGCTTCGCTCCAAGCAACGCAAAGTTACCGACTCGATGGAGCAAGGGTTTGAAGTGAAACAAGAAAGTTTAACACCGTATGAACGAACAGAAATTGGAGAAAGCATGAAACGGGTAAATGAATTGATGGCCGCTTTGCCCGATAAGCAACGACAGGTAATGCTGTTGCGCGACATTGAAGGTTATAGCTACAATGAGATTTGTGAGATTTTGGAACTGGACATGAGCCAGGTAAAAGTGAACTTGTTTAGGGCACGCAATTTTGTGCGTGAGCGGTTGGTAAAAATGAATGCATATGGACTCTAAAAATTGGGAAGAACTGTTGGAGAAGTATTGGAACTGCGAGACTTCGTTGGAAGAGGAACAGCAGTTGCGCGAATACTTTAAAGGTGACGTGCCAAGCTCGTTGAATGAAACCGCAGAATTTTTTCGTTACCTAGATGCACAACGAAGCCAATCGGTAGCGATAGGGTTTGATGAGCAAGTGAGGAAGAAGATCACAGACCATCGGCCAGCAGGCAAGTCGGTGAAAATGTTTTCGAACTACGCCCGTATTGCTGCAGGAATTTTGGTTGTCGTGGCAGCAGGTTACTTTGTGCGGCAAGAGGTGCGGAAAGCCTACCCGCCAGAAGCGGAAGATACCTACAGCGACCCGCGTGTAGCGCTGGAAGAAACGAAAAAAGCATTGATGATGATTTCAAATAGTTTTAACAAAGCGAAGCAAGAGGCAGGGAAAATAAAGATGTTCAACGAGGCAGAGCAGAAAATTCAGAGGAAGGAAGTGACGGCAGAAGAAGTAAAAGCTAGTATTTAAAAAAGAACTTAAAAACGTAAATTAACAAGTATGAAAAAGTTAGTGTTAGGAATGGTGATGATGGTGGCCGTAGCGGCACAAGCACAAAACGATGCAATTGCAAAATTTTTCAACAAGTATCAAAGTGATGAATCGTTTAGCCAAGTCAATGTGAGTGGTAAAATGTTTAGTATGATGGCAAATTTGGATGGAGATACACCCGAGAACAAAGCGTTGATAGCAGCCATCAGCAAAATTAAAGGACTAAAAATTTTATCGAAGAGCGAGGCGAGAAATTCTCGTGAGCTGTACAAAGAGGCAATGGCAATGGTACCGACCAGCGATTTTGAAGAGCTGATGACGATTCGCGACAAGGATAAAGACATGAAATTCTTTACCAAAGAATCGGGAGGAAGAATAAGTGAGTTGGTAATGATTATGGGTGGTAACGAAGAGTTTTTGGTGATGACCTTGTTTGGAGAAATTGATTTGAAAGAAATGTCGAAAATTGGCAAAGCTGTAAACATTGATGGGCTGAATAATTTGGAGAAGATTAAGGACAAAGGAAAAAAGAAGTGATTGATTAAGAGTTGGGCAGACTGCAGTAGGCAGTGCGCAGGTTGTAGGAAGCAATTGACTGCCGACTGCAACCTGTTGACTGCCTACTTTTTTATTGAGTCATTAAATTTATCTTTGATAATTCGTACCCTTTTAAAAAGACACTCGTTGAGAACCTTATCATTATACTTATGAAATTTCTTTTATTAATACTGATTTTAATTCCCGCGCTAGCATTGGGGCAAACCAAAACTACCGAAGCGTTGGACAAAAAATACGATGGCCTTTCGCTTTTCTTTTATAAGAATACGTTGAAGATGTTAAACCAAAAAGATAGCAAGGAATTGGATGAGATGATTAAGGACATTGAAAAGATGCGCTTTGTGATGGTCGATAAAAAGAAGCATGCGATGGAGAAAACAGAATACTCGACCTTAAAGAAGAGTTATCAAGGCGAGCAATATGAAGAGATGATGACCGGCAGAATGGAGGGAAGGAATTTTGATATTTTGGTGAAAGAGCGAGAGGGCAAAGTGAAGGGAACCATTATCTTGGCCAGTGACTCGGCTAGTTTGTATGTGTTGGATATATTAGGAAGAATTCCTCTTGACAAAGCCAGCGCACTCTTTAATACCATCGACCAAAGCACAGATGTTAGCAAGATGATTAAGAATTTTATTGGTGATGATAAGGACAAGAAGAAGAAAAAAAAATATGATGAAGAGGGAAATAAAATTGAATCGGAAGAAGGCAAGAATAACAACAACTAATAGATAAATCCGTCTAAATCGAATGAGCGAAGTAGTATTATCCATACAAAAGCTAACCAAGAATTTTGGAAAGTTGTGTGCCGTTAACCAACTCGACTTGGAAGTAAAACGAGGTCAAGTGTTTGGCATGCTTGGGCCAAATGGAAGCGGTAAAACCACCACGCTTGGCATGTTGATGGGCGTTACTAATCCAACTTCAGGAACGTTCACTTGGTTTGGCGAACAACCCACACACCTTACGCGTAAGAAGATAGGCGCTGTATTGGAACACCCGATTTTTTACCCTTACCTGAGCGGTCAAAGGAATTTGGAACTAAATGCCATGATCAAAGGTGCAGATCCTGCTAATATTGCCAAGGTATTGGATGTTGTTGAGCTTACTTCGCGTAAAGATGATAAGTACAGAACCTATTCACTGGGTATGAAGCAACGGTTGGCCATTGCCTCGGCATTAGTAAGCGATCCCATTATATTAAGGGTATCTCTAAAAACCCTACGAAATTATCTGTAAATTTTGTTTCTTGAGAAAAAGGAGAAAATAGATGAAAAATAAATCGAGAGGATTATTTGATGAGCAGTTTCGGTTGGATAAAATCGGTAAGCAAAACGACCCATTGTTAAAATTGCAAGCCCACATTGACTTTGGGATTTTCCGCAAACCCTTGGAGGCACATTTTGAATCGGGAAAAGACAGAAGCCAAGGCGGTCGCCCTTCCTTTGATTATCTGATGATGTTCAAAATATTGATTTTGCAGCGCTATTATAATTTAAGCGATGACGGCACGGAATATGCGATTTTAGATCGTTTATCGTTCATGCGTTTTTTAGGGTTGACCATATCTGATACGGTGCCCGATGCCAAAACAATCTGGAACTTTAAAAATGAACTTGCCAAAGGCAAGATGGTGGAGAAATTGTTTTCCTTGCTGGATAAAACCTTGAGCCAACGGGGTGTAATTCTTAACAAAGGCCGAATGATAGATGCCTCCATTGTGGAAGTCCCTATTCAACGAAACAGCCGCGATGAGAACCAACAACTCAATGAGGGGATTATTCCCCCAGATTGGAAAGATAAAGAAAACAAGCTACGCCAGAAAGATATTGATGCCAAATGGGTTACGCACAATGGAAAAAGTTACTATGGGTATAAAGACCATGTGAAAGCCGATGCGCGCACCAAACTCATTACGGGTTATAAGGTAACCCCTGCCAATGTTCACGATAGTGAAATGATTGGACCATTGATTGACAAAAGGGATCGCGGACAAAAAGTATATGCTGATAGTGCTTATCGGAGTGAGAAAATTGAAAAAGAGTTGAACGGAAAAAATATGACCTCCATGATCCATGAAAAAGGATACCGCAATAAACCCCTTACCAATGCGCAGCAAAAGCGCAACAAGAAGAAATCAAAGACAAGGGCAAGAGTGGAGCACATTTTTGGGTTCATGACCAACTCGATGAACCGAATGTATATCCGATGCCGAAACTTTGTGAGGGCCAAAGCAACGATTGGTTTAATGAACCTCACCTACAATTTGTTCAGGCTAACGCAGATAAAAGTGAACTTGAATGGCCGATAGTTTGACCAAATGGTCAATCATCATCCTGCCAAGGGTGAAAAGAAAAAGTCAAAAGAGCCCTTAATCACTATTTTTTAAGATTGCAAAGAAAAAATTCGATAAACTAGGAAGTGAAAAAATTTAAAACGGGTTTTTAGAGATGCCCTTAATATTGGATGAGCCAACTAACGGACTTGATCCGATGGGTATTGCTGAAATTCGTGAGATAGTAAGAAGAATTGCTGCGGATGGCAAAACCATTATTTTAGCTAGTCACCTGTTAGACGAAGTGCAGAAGGTATGTACACACTTTGCCGTGTTGCGAAAAGGAAAGTTGATGCACAGTGGCCCAGTGGATGAAGTGGGAAAAGGAGAGGAGACGGTGGAGGTGATGGCTTACCACGATGACCTTTCGATTTATCTTCAAGAATTTGTAGGCAGTGGTACCATCAAAAAAGAAGAAGGCATTTATCAGGTGATGATGAAAGATGGTTTCCATAGTCAAGATTTGAACAAGTTTTTGTTCGAGAAGGGTATCATTACTTCACATTTGATTACCAAAAAGAAATCGCTGGAGAAACAGTTTTTGGAGATATTGGCAGAGGCGCATTAAATCTTAAATCTTAATTCTTAGATCCCAAATCTTTTCTATGCTTCATCTCGTAAAAATTGACCTAAAGAAAATGACCAGCTATCGCACCTTTTGGGTGATATGCGGTTTGTATTTTGTAACGCTCGCCTTCACTACGGCAAGTGGCATGGAAATATTAAAATGGATTGCGAGCAAGTTTCAGGATTTTGGTTCTGAAATCAACATCAATCGAATTCCGCTTTATCACTTTCCGGATATTTGGCAGAACCTGATATGGGTCAGCGGCTTGTTTAAGCTGGTTTTGTCCATCATGGTTGTAATTTCAATCACCAACGAATATCAGTACCGCACCCTTCGACAAAACATCATTGACGGTATGAGCCGTTGGGAGTTTATCTTTTCAAAGATTCTGATGAACGGATTGTTGAGTTTGATGAGTGTGGTGATGTTGTTTGTCATCATTATGTTTACAGGCCTGATCTATACTCCCGATTTGGCTTTTCAAGATGTGATGATGGGCATTGAATTTTTAGTGGCTTATTTCTTAGAAGTTTTTGCCTTTCTCTCATATTCGTTGATGTTGGGCATCTTTGTACAGCGATCGGGATTGACCATTGTTCTCTTGTTGCTATCGCACATGATCGAAGCCATTATCAAATTGAATATTTTTAGATCGGGCACCGAAGTCTCTATTGGCTGGTTGAAACAGTTTTTTCCTTTGGAGTCAATCACTAATCTGGTTCCGTTGCCTTTTGCTCGCTATGCCTTTCAGGAAATTCAAGACTATGTAAGCATTACCGCGGTGCTTATCGCGATCGTCTGGACGTTTCTCTTCAACTACTTTAGTTATTTGAAATTGAAGCGAGCCGATATTTAGTCTTAATTTAAAAATGATCTTTTAACCCAGGGTCTCGGTTAACTTTTACAGAACCCCAATGCGTAAACTTCATGGCAATTGAAAACATGATGAAAAAGTCTGTTTTACTTTGAGCAATTCCATCTTTATTTGTAAAAATCGGATCTATGTTTCGAGAGTCGCGTGCTTCTAGCCGAAAGGTAATATCATTATTCGGTAAGTATTCTACTGTTACAGTTGATCCGTGGTACTGAAAGCCGTTTGTTAAATTAACGCCTGGTCTGACTAAGTCATTGATGATTTGATGCGGGTCGTTTATATGTTCGTAGCGTGCAGCTACTCCCCATTTTTTATTGATTCCATACCGCAAACTGCCGCCAATCGATTGCCAGTATTTCATTTCATGAGTAACCGAATCTTTGATCATGCCTAAATCAACCATGGGCGCAATAATCCATTTTCCTGCATACACTCTTCCAAAAACATTATGATACATTTTGAAGGAATTTTTTTGTTTGTGATAATCGTAGGTTTCATTACCAACAAAAATTCCGTAGTTGAAAAGTAACTTACCTGGTTTGTCATAGACTTGCGCGATTCCAAAAGCAGGACTGTTATTGTTGTCACGAAACACTTGCCAGCCATTGGTGAATTGGGCTGTTCCGCTCCAATAACTCCCCATCCTATATTTTAATCGTACACCGGCCTCGTAGTCAGGTGCGAAGTCTGTCATCACCGCGCGCGTGGCGTGCAGGTTATCTTTGTTGATAAATGTTTCGGAGCCAAATATGGCTGGGAAAATACCGGTTTGAATCTCAAGCTTGTCGTGTATTTTGTAGGTAAGCGAAAGCTCGCGAATATACTTGAATATCTGATCTTCGTTCACATACATGATATCTACAATATCACCAGCATGGGCCGCTGCTTTTACTTGAATCTTTCCATATTCTAAATACAATTGTCCGTAGGTGTAAGCCAATCCAAATTGATTTACAAATTCAGGATTGCTATTGGTGTAGCGTTTATTGTTAATTGGCTGGTTGAAATCATACGTATAGTGAAAATCAACGTATGTCTCATAACCTACCTTTAGTTTATCGCCCATGTCTTTTTCTTCTTTTTTTTCTTGGGCGAAAAGTTTGGTTAGTGTAAAAAATAGAATGGAAATTAATGCAATGATACGGTTCATATGGAAAATTAGTGAGGTAAAATTTGCGTTAGATTCGTTCGATTAATAGGAACGTTATAATAGCAAAAAATCCTATAGCTGCCAGATGCAGCAAAGCGAATAGCTTAACGTATTGTGATGAGAACCAAAGATGATCTTACGGCTAATGCGTATGAATGGGATGACTTTACTTTTTAACTCGCGCCATTCCGACAATAAAACTAGATTAGTTTTTTTAACTCTATGCTCATCCACCGTGCAAGTAAATACTGCTCCGCTAAATGAGGGCCTTAATTGTAAGGCCGTTGGCAGTGCAGGGGCTAATTGAAAAGTTGATACTGCATTTGATTTTTTACTGGCGTGATTTTCCGATTGAAAATAACTTACACAACTGGAAAGGAATAATATCAACAAAAACGAAGCTATTTTACTTTTAAACGTTGTAATGCCGTGAGTTTGCCAAGTGATCATAGGAAGTGGCAAAGATAGAAATGAATTGGGTTCTCTCGATTATCTTTAAAGAATATGAATCAAGAATTTATTGAGAGTATTGTGATAATTGCTGGTAGTTTTACTACCATTCCTTTTTTTTTCTTAAGTAATCAAAACGTTGCGGAACAAATCAGCTAAAGATTTATCGCTGAAGATGTTTTCACTTTTTTTTAAGGTGATCGTGCTCTGGCTCACCTTCGGTTGAATGATCCAATCCCTTCCAGTCATCATTTCAAACGCTTACAAGTTGGTTTGGCCTTCACTATTTTATTTTTTAAGCTGAGATATAAATAAAAAATAGCTGAAAAGATTATGCCGTTATTGCCCGCAGAATGTCGTGTTGCGTGATGATGTGTGCTTTTTCAGATTCATCGCGCACCAGCAACGCTTTGTTATTTTTATTCAGCAGAGAAGTGAGTACGTCCAAGGTGCTGTCCAGTGCCACCACTTGCATGGGCTTGTCCATAATTTCACCAATTGATTTGTCTTTAAGTGTTGGATCGGAGATAATCTTTTCAATCAAACTTGCGGTGGTTACACTCCCTACAAATTCATTTCCTTCCATTACCGGCATTTGATCAACGCCTTCTTTGTTCATGATTTTTATGGCCTCGCCAATGGTGGATTTTTTAGTTACGGTGAAAAGACTGTCCTTTCCATTTCTTCCGGCAATTATTTCGCGGGCCGTACCATACACGCGCTCTTCCAAAAATCCGTGGTCTTTCATCCACATATCGTTGTACACTTTTCCTAGGTAGCGCGTGCCGTGATCGGGCAGCAGTATCACCATCACATCGCTTTCGGTTAAATTTTCCTTTGCATATTCCAACGCTCCATGCAAGGCAGAGCCGCAGCTCCATCCACCAAATATTCCTTCTTCACGCGAAAGTCTGCGAGCCATAATCGCACCATCTTTATCGGTCACTTTTATAAATTGGTCGATCACACCAAAGTCCACATTCTTAGGTAAAATATCTTCACCAAAGCCTTCTGTGAGGTAAGGGTAAATTTCATTCTTATCGAAAATGCCAGTCTCTTTGTATTTTTTGAAAACCGATCCGTAGGTATCAATGCCAATGGCTTTTAGGTGGGGGTTCTGCTCTTTTAAATATTTGGCCGTACCACACATCGATCCACCCGTACCTACCGTAGCGACATAGTGTGTAATCTTCCCTGCAGTCTGTCTCCAAATTTCGGGACCTGTGGTTTCGTAATGCGCCTTTGCATTCGATGGATTATCGTATTGGTTGGGGTAAATGGAATTAGGAATTTCTTTATTTAATTTTCTCGCCACCGAATAATAACTGCGCGGATCGTCTGGCTCTACATTGGTTGGGCAGACAATTACCTCTGCGCCCACCGCTCTCAAAATATTGATCTTCTCTTGTGATTGTTTATCGGCCATTGTGAAAATACACTTGTAGCCTTTGGCTACTGCCGTAAGTGCTAAACCCATCCCGGTATTTCCAGATGTTCCTTCAATAATTGTTCCTCCTGGTTTTAGTAAACCAGCTTTCTCGGCATCTTCTATCATTTTCAACGCCATTCGATCTTTGGTGGAGTTGCCGGGGTTGAAATATTCAACTTTGGCCAACACAGTTCCCTTTATACCTTTCGGGATTTTATTTAAACGCACAATGGGTGTGTTACCAATAGTTTCGATGATGGAGTTGTAGATCATAACGCCTTTAAAAATTTTGGGTAAAATTAACATTTACAAGGCACATTCGGCAAGTGCTGGTGACTTCACTAGGGGTATATTGTCGATTATAACTTCGTTTGATTGTAACTCCAAAAGTCGTTTGTTCTTTCAATGTCTGATTATTTCCATTAATGTATGTATCTGGAGGAAAATTCCTCGCCTTTAGGTGAGACTTTAGTTTAATAAATTTGCTTGATGAAAAACTAGCGAAAAACATCACAATACATAGAGAACCAAGATAAAGCGAAATACGTGACAAAGTCACCCCTTGAATTTCGGTCAATTTCAGCTATTTTTGAAGTCCAATGACTTGTCAGCCTTAGCTTGGGGAATAAAAAGAACGGTTTCGCCACGCTCAATCTGACATGGAGTTTTTTAACAAGTAAAATAGTAAATTATAAATAGAAATGGCTGAGATTGTACGCATGCCCAAGATGAGCGACACCATGACGGAAGGGGTGATTGCCAAGTGGCACAAAAAAGTGGGCGACACGGTGAAGTCGGGCGAGTTGATGGCAGAAATTGAAACGGACAAGGCCACGATGGACTATGAGTCGTTCAACACGGGCACGGTGTTATACTTGGGTGCCAAAGAAGGCGAGCCTGTGCAAATCAATGGTGTGTTGGCCATTGTGGGAAATAAGGGCGAAGACTACTCTGCTCTGTTGGCCGGAGTCAACGCAGCCACGACCAGCGGTGGCACGAAGGCGGAACAACCTAAATTAGAAGTAAGGGCCGAAGTGGCAGCCACACCTGCAGCCGCTGCGATTGACACAAGCAGCATCAAAGCCGAAATTGCATTGATGCCAAAGATGAGCGACACCATGACGGAAGGGGTGATTGCGGTGTGGCATAAAAAAGTGGGTGATGCGGTAAAGTCGGGCGAGTTGTTGGCAGAAATAGAAACCGACAAGGCCACCATGGATTATGAATCGTATAACACGGGCACCTTGCTATACATTGGCGCCAACACGAAAGAAGCCTTGAAGATCAATGGTGTGCTGGCCATCATTGGAGAGAAAAATGCCGATTGGCAAACTTTGCTGAAAGCACACCAAGCAAAATCATCGGGCGCAGCACCTGCGGCTACGTCAGGCGTGAGCGCAAGTGCCTCGACTACCCCTGTGGTGGCAGCTCCGAGCAACGGTGCATCTAATGGCGCATCTACCAACGGACGTGTAAAAGCATCTCCTTTGGCCAAGAAAATGGCGAAAGATTTAGGTTACGATATCAGCAAGATTGCAGGCACGGGTGAGTACGGCCGCGTGACGAAACACGATGTTGAAAATTATAAACCAGCGACCTCGAGTGCCACACCTACCAAAACAGGAGCAGCAGTTGCTCCTGCTGTGTTGCCGCAAGTAGTGGGGCAAGAAAGTTTTGAAGAAGTAACTCTTTCGCAAATGCGCAAGACCATTGCGAAGCGTTTGTCAGAAAGTATGTACACCGCTCCGCACTTTTACCTAACCATGGAAATCAACATGGATAAGGCGATAGAGGCACGCAAGAGTATGAATGAAATTGCACCTGTCAAGATTTCGTTCAATGATATGGTGATCAAAGCAGTGGCAGCAGCTATTCGCCAGAACCCAGATGTGAATGTAAGTTGGTTAGACACTAAAATGCGCAAGAATCATCACATCCATATTGGTGTGGCCGTGGCGGTGAAAGATGGTTTGCTGGTGCCCGTGATTCGGTTTGCTGATAACAAATCGCTGTCGCACATCGCAATTGAAGTAAAAGACTTGGCGCAAAAAGCGCATGACAAAAAATTGCAGCCGAGCGATTGGGAAGGAAGCACGTTCACCATTTCGAACTTGGGCATGTTTGGCATCGAAGATTTTACGGCCATCATCAACCCGCCCGATGCGTGCATTTTGGCGGTCGGTGGCATCAAAGAAACCGCCATTGTAAAGAACGGTCAGTTGGTGCCGGGCAATGTGATGAAGGTGACCCTTTCATGCGATCATCGCGCGGTGGACGGTGCGGTGGGAGCGGCCTTCTTGAAAACACTGAAGGGACTGTTGGAAGACCCTGTGAGGATTTTGATTTAGTGAATTATGAGAGGTGAGATAAGGAAGCCATTGGTAATAAATGGGAAAACACACTTCACTGTTGAAGAGTATCTTGCATTTGAAAGGAATTCGCTTGAAAAACATGAGTTCTACCAAGGAGAGATATTTGCCATGCTTGATAATGATGAAACACGAATAGATGAACCCGAACCCGCCTATCAAAAACGATTGATGACGGAAGAGGAGTATTTGGCATTTGAAGAAACCTCCGAACAAAAGCACGAATATTTTCAGGGAGAAGTATTCGCGATGGCCGGAGCAAGTGACCAACACAATGAGATATTCACCAATGTTTTCAGTGAATTGACTTTGCAGCTAAAGGGCAAAGTCTGTCGACCTTACGGAAGTGATAAGCGGATGAAAATTCCGCATACCGGACTTTACACATATCCTGATATCTCTATTTATTGTAACACTAGCACACCCTTCGAAACGTCCGCGATACAAAAAAATCCCATCGTATTAATTGAGATTTTATCGGAAAGTACGAAAGACTACGACCGTGGTAAAAAATCTAAGTTTTATCGTGAAATCGCAACATTGAGGGAATACATTTTAATTGATTCGGAATCTATCAGCATCGAATGTTTTCGACTTAACTCATCCAATCATTGGGAATTAGACGAGTACAAATCAATTGAACAAAACCTCGTCATTGCCTCCTTGAATATTGCCATTCCAATGCGTGAGATATACGAGCATACCCATTTAATTTTGAATTGAACATTCGCATTTATTCTAAACTCATGTTAAGAGCATTTATAAATTATTGCCATAAAAGGTTATTCCTAATCATCGGAACTATTTTATTATTTGCTGGTTGCCAAAAACAAGAAGAGACACCTGGTGCATGGACTAGATTGGCAGATTTTCCTGGTGCGTCTCGAAAGTATGCTGGAAGTGTATCGTTGAATGGAAAAGGGTACGTGTTTTTTGGTACTGATGATAAGTTTGATCAGCTAAATGATGTTTGGGAATTTGACCCTTCAAAAAAAAGTTGGACTAAATTAGCAGAATACTTAGAAAATCTTTATGCCGGCCCAGTAATATGTCAGTCAGTAAACAATAAGATTTACCTATTGCTGACCTCCCCTTCATACGACAATACAGTAGATGACCGGTTGGTGACTTTTATTCTGACATTTAATCCAGCAGATAAATCTTTTTCAAAAATCCCGATCCCACAGGACGTTAAGGTAAGAACTACCCTTCTGATTGCCAATAATCGATACCTCTATTTTGCGGGAGATGCGGGTAAGCTTTACAGATATGATTCTGAAAAGAATGAGTGGAGCTTAATTCCCTTTTTAGAACAAGAAGATTATCCAGCCATCGGAAATAGCAATTATACGGTGCCTTCATTTTTGCATAATGGCATGGTACGCTTAATTAATAGCGATGGCGTTTTTTGGACATTTGATTCTGTAAACGAAAAATGGATAAGTCAAGGTAGGTTCTCACAATTTGATGGCAGATTTGGCATGTCAACAGTTAATATTCGTGATTATTTCTATTTTATTTGCGGTGAACTTAGATCTTCTGGTGCAGTCTCTAAACGGGTCTTCAGGTATCATCCAGATACAAACGCAATGAAGGAGTTAAGCGAATTTCCATCTAGTGATAGAGCTGGTTCTCCAGGGTTTGTAATTGACGGAATTGCATACGTTTGTATGGGTGGCAGCTTATCCACTTCAAAAGAAGTATGGCAATTCAAAGGTGACGAAAAGTAATTCTCACAATGACCGAAATCCACTCCACCACCATTCTCGCAGTACTGCACAACGGCCAAGTAGCTATTGGCGGAGATGGCCAAGCCACGATGGGCAATACCATCGCAAAGAGCAACGTGAAAAAAATCCGCAAGCTTCAAGATGGCAAAGTGCTCACGGGCTTTGCCGGCTCTACAGCCGATGCGTTTACATTATTAGATCGCTTTGATGAAAAGTTGAATGCCTATGGTGGCAACATGAAGCGTGCTGCCATTGAGTTGGCAAAAGATTGGCGCACCGATCGGTTCTTGAGGAGATTGGAAGCCATGCTGATAGCTGTGAACAAAGATCAAATTTTAGTTATTTCAGGAACGGGTGATGTGCTCGAACCCGACAATCAAGTAGCAGCCATTGGTTCCGGCTCGATGTACGCGCAGTCGGCCGCCTTGGCCTTGAAAAAACATGCGCCCCATTTGACAGCAGAAGAAATGGTGTGCGAAAGCTTAAACATTGCGGCAGACATTTGTATTTACACCAATCATAATTTGGTGGTGGAGAAGATTTAACCCAGATTTTGCAGTAGAACTATCCAGTCAGACTTAGTGGCAGGTTTATTTTTTGGACATTTGAGAATAATCCATCATACCATTGCCTTCTTTTGAGTGGGACGGACATTTTCAGTACCCATTTTTGGGCTTCCTGCTCCACCCAACTTCCAACTGCAAAGCAGTTGAACCTTAATGTGGAAAGCTTGGGCTGTGGCTGTTTTTGATGGGTTATTTGGCGGAACAGGCTCATCAAATTATAGGCTACCATCACAAAGCGCATAGCTGTTTCAGTAGCACAAAAACTATCCATGCAAAAGCCTTCTGTACCGAAATCTTCTTTCAACTCCTTGATCCTGTTTTCGGCATCACCCCTGCGCTTATATTGTTCCCATATTTCTGTTGCCGGCAGGGCTTGGTTAGTGACAAAGGCATGGTACCTTTTGCGGTACACTTTTTCGTCCGCTATGCCCACGCTGCTGAATAATGTCTTGAGCTTCTTACCCGTTGCCCTGGCCCTGATTTCTTCACTTTGTTTGATGACCACAATCCTACGGGCTTTGCCCCAGCCGCCTTGCTGGTAGTTTATTTCCGATACCCATAAGCCTTCGCCTATCGCATTCCATTGGGTGATACCATAAATGCTGGCTTGTAAATTGGCATACAGCTTACAGGCAATGACGTAGGGGATATTTCTCTGCTCAATGAAATCCAAGACTGTACCGGTACAAAACCCACTATCGGCCCTGAACAACCCTACTGTTTTGTTTTTGAGGATGGCAAAGGTCTCTTCTAAAAAATGGATGCAGTTGCTGTTGCTCCCTGTATTGCCGCTGCGGTTCCAGCAATTGGCCACCATGCGTATGTCATTGACAAAAGCAAACAAGGGATGATGGCTGCCACGGCCAGGCTTCTTGGGGTTGTACCCTTTTTTGCTGCCCTCCTGTTCCCCGTAACGGGTGATCACACTGCTGTCCATATCCAACGTGTAATTGTCGAATTGGATCTGCTCAAAAAACCACGTGTACAGTTCAATGAAAATTTGGTGGTTCATTGAGGGCGTAAACTTTTTAAAGAACCGCCCGAAGGTGGTCCCCGAAGCAACCCGCTTCCATCCAAATATCTGGCGCAACACTTCATCAACCCGCACCACCGCTGTGTGACTAAAACGAAAGCAACCAATCCAGATGCCCACCCAAAAACTCTCTATTATACCCACGGCATCTATCCGGTTGTTACTCTTGCTCTCAGGCAAACCAAGCTCGGCCAACTTCTTGCTGATCCCAGTTTGGTCAATCAATATTTTCATCTCTTTCATCCCGCCCCACGCTGTTACTAATTTATCGGTATAGTGGTGTTCCATATTCAAATATAAGACACCTTGTCACTATTTCATTCTACTGCAAAATCTGGGTTTAATGAGCTATGAGATGGTTGGTTTTAATATCTATTATTTTAAGCCCCATGGTTGGAGCAAGTTTTGGATGCGTATGTTGACAAATATATTAACTGTCCGATTTTTCCGGACGCTTGGATTTAAGTTGTCCGCTGATTGCAGACAACTGGATTAGATATCAATTTAACTTTATTCTTGGACTTAGCAGTTTCAACTGTTACTCCTGCCGATACATTGATTGCAGCATCGCCACAAACATATGATTACGTACTGGCTAATCTCCATTCTCCAAAAAGAGTTCGCAACAGTTTCCGATTGTGTGTAGGCTTGCTGTATTCAGCGGCCATTTTAACCCAGATTTTGCAGTAGAACTATTTTGAACTAACCGGTAAGACTTAGTGGCAGGTTTATATTTTTAATATTTGAGAAAAGGCCATCATACCATTGTCTTCTTTTGAGTGGCACGGACATTTGCAATACCCATTTTTGAGCCTCTTCCTCCAACCAACTTCCAACTGCAAAGCAGTTGAACCTTAATGTTGAAAGCTTGGGCTGGGGCTGTTTCTGGTGGGTTATTTGCCGGAACAGGCTCATCAAATTATAGGCTACCATTACAAAACGCATAGCTGTTTCGGTAGCACAAAAGCTGTCCATGCAAAAACCTTCTGCACCAAAATCTTCTTTGAGTTCTTTTATCCTGTTCTCAGCATCTCCCCTGCGTTTATATTGTTCCCATATTTCCAATGCTGGCAATTTTTGGTTCGTTACAAAGGCGTGATATCTTTTACGGTATACTTTTTCGTCTGCTATGCCCATGCTACTAAATAATGTCTTTAGTTTTTTCCCTGTAGCCTTGGCCCTGATTTCTTCACTTTGTTTGATGACCACAATCCTACGGGCTTTGCCCCAGCCGCCTTGCTGGTAGTTTATTTCCGATACCCATAAGCCTTCGCCTATCGCATTCCATTGGGTGATACCATAAATGCTGGCTTGTAAATTGGCATACAGCTTACAGGCAATGACGTAGGGGATATTTCTCTGCTCAATGAAATCCAAGACTGTACCGGTACAAAACCCACTATCGGCCCTGAACAACCCTACTGTTTTGTTTTTGAGGATGGCAAAGGTCTCTTCTAAAAAATGGATGCAGTTGCTGTTGCTCCCTGTATTGCCGCTGCGGTTCCAGCAATTGGCCACCATGCGTATGTCATTGACAAAAGCAAACAAGGGATGATGGCTGCCACGGCCAGGCTTCTTGGGGTTGTACCCTTTTTTGCTGCCCTCCTGTTCCCCGTAACGGGTGATCACACTGCTGTCCATATCCAACGTGTAATTGTCGAATTGGATCTGCTCAAAAAACCACGTGTACAGTTCAATGAAAATTTGGTGGTTCATTGAGGGCGTAAACTTTTTAAAGAAACGCCCGAAGGTGGTCCCCGAAGCAACCCGCTTCCATCCAAATATCTGGCGCAACACTTCATCAACCCGCACCACCGCTGTGTGACTAAAACGAAAGCAACCAATCCAGATGCCCACCCAAAAACTCTCTATTATACCCACGGCATCTATCCGGTTGTTACTCTTGCTCTCAGGCAAACCAAGCTCGGCCAACTTCTTGCTGATCCCAGTTTGGTCAATCAATATTTTCATCTCTTTCATCCCGCCCCACGCTGTTACTAATTTATCGGTATAGTGGTGTTCCATATTCAAATATAAGACACCTTGTCACTATTTCATTCTACTGCAAAATCTGGGTTAAATGGCAAGCGTAAAGGCGGCCTCAAAGTGCAGGCGCAAATGCCCCTGTCGGGTTTTGTGCCGGATTTAATCACCATAACGGAAGGGGGTCGCAACGATAAGAATTTCCTCGGACAGCCCGCCCCCGCCCCGGGCACGATTTACGTCTTTGACAAAGGCTATGTCAACTTTTCGGTTTTTGATCAATGGACACAACAGGGGATCTATTTTGTTACACGCCTCAACGATAACGCGGTGTATGATGTGGTAGAGCCCAAGGTTTATGATATAGAAGAATTTGCAGGGGGTGGTGTGATCAGGGATGAAATTATCCATCTCAGACTCCCAGATCGTAACCAATGCTTTAAAGCGCGGCTGATCACCTACAAAGACCCACTGACAGGTCATGTGCTGAAGTTTTTATCCAATATGTTCCTCTATCAAGCCATCACCATCACCTTACTTTACAAAAACCGTTGGGGCATGGAGGTATTGTTCAAACGCCTCAAGCAAAATTTTGAGCTCAGTTATTTTTACTCGGACAGCTCAGAAGGAATCAAAACTCAATTGTGGATTGCCCTGATAGCGCACCTGCTTTTTACTGTTATCCATAAGCAAGTGAAAGAATGTGAACAGTTTATGACCATGGTCAGCATGGCTTCAAACAATTTAGGTTCCTACATCTGTTTTGTATCCATGTTATCCATGCGAAATAAATTATCGGCCCCCCAGCGTGAGGTTAATAAAATCCAGCTTGATATGTTTGTGGCTATTAAGGGGGGGTGTTTTTCAAAGCATAGAAAAATCCCCTTAATTTTAACCTATTGACCCTTTATAACACTTACTGAAAATTGGTCGGATGACAGTAATTTTCTCGTAACTTTATTTGCTTAAACCGTATTTGGTAAATTACCAATGTAATCCAGATGGCTTGAAGTGCGGTGCATGATAGATAGATATTCGTTTAGCTGGGCTTCGTATTCCAATCTATAATCTTCATGAAGTTTCTTCTGTAAAATAGTAACGGCTTTACGTAGCAACAGATATACTTTATGATTGTATGCCGTAAAACAAGTGCAAAACATATTGGTGCTCAGGCTAAAGGGTACCTCCAGCACAAACATGATCAGCTTTAGTTCCAACTCTTTATTTCTGCATATTTTATCAAATTCATTAATCCGTTTTAAGCAAGCTGCCAGCATGTTTGCCAATTGCAGTTCTTCAGAAAAACCTTTGTATCGCTTGCCATACAAATATTTCAAATCCGCTTTTGCTTTTTCAAAGAGTTCATCTTCACCAAACTCAGGGTCGGCATGGGTAATCAATAAATAATCGTGAAACTCATTATGTTTTTGAGCCGCCCGTAATACTAAATTTTCCAATTCTTTTTTGGAAAGCTGAGCAATGGTTTGTTTTATGGATTCGTTAATCTTGGCCATATCATTCAATACGTTACTAACTTCGCACCAAACGCTTGCTTTAAATTGTTTTGCCGCAGGGTTTCTGCTTGTTGTAAACTTTGCGTTAAGGTTTCTTCTGTTGTCTTAAACATTATTCAAATAATTGTCATGATCATTAACCAGTTCACCACTGAATGCTTTTTTTAATATGGATTGACTTAGGGTTTCTGACTGTTGAAAACTTTGGCTAATTGTTTCATCTATTTTGTCGCAAACCGTTAGTTTGCTTTCTAATTCTTCAACCAATGCAATTAAGTTAAGGAAATCAAACTGATTTGTAATTGATGGTAAATTTAGTGAACAGTTTTTTATGTCTGAGTATGGATTTTACTTTTCTGTAGAACTGTGGTTTAAATGCAGTGTCGGTTAGAAAAATTTCTATCCGCAATCTTCAAACCGATAGGCAAATTCAATAGGCTTGAGCAACCTGCTTACTTCCGCCTGCCAACTTTTCTTTCCAGGGTCCATACTTATGCTCTACCTCACTCAGCGTATCGGCATAAGGCCCAAAGGGGTGATCGAATGGCTTGGTTTCAATTTTTGGCCAATCATTTTTAAATTCTTTGTGCGGCCTTGGTTGAGAGATGATATAGGCGGCCACATCCCACGCTTCTTCTTCCGTCAATATTGGTTGCGAATAGGTGGCACCTTGCGGCATGTTGGCGCGAACATATTTCGCGAAATTAGAAAGACGAAAAAGTCCAGCGGCCGTGTTGAAACTTTTATCTCCCCACAACGGAGGAAAAGCAAATCCCCTTCCGCTGCCCAAGGGCATGCCCCTTCCATTTTTTTGATGGCATACACGACACTGCTTTTCATAAATAATTTTTCCTTTTAGCGTGTCGGCAGATCGATTTAAAAAAGCAATGTCTTTCAATCCTGAGCCCTCCGCTTTTTTTCCTTTCGCTACATCTTTCCCCACCCATAAAATATACGTCACCATCGCGCGCATTTCTTCGGAAAGTGAATCGAGTGGCTGGCCATTTAAACTACGCTGAATACAATCGTTGATTCGTTTTTCTACGCTCTCCAATCCGCCAGAGCGTGCCCGGAATTTTGGATACAGCGAAGCCACCGACCCAAAATTGTTTGCAAACGGTTTCGTACCCGCATTCAAATGGCAGTTTTGGCAATTCATTCCGTTCGAGATGGCAGCAACCGTTCCTTGGGGGCCTAGGTAGTAACTTGTATTGGCAATCAACTTGCGACCGTAGCGCACTTGATGATTGGGCATAGCGGAAGTATCCGGAGCTTGCCAGAGTGAATCGGCCGTTGGATTTGCCACTCCTCGTTTTTCCTTTTGAGCACACGAGAAACTCATTACAAAAATAATTGCTATGGTAAATAAATAGCCAGATTTCATTGATTGAAAACGATCAAAACATAAATGTAATGAATGATAGACTTCAAAAATAAATTAAGGATATTGCTTTCATTAATTTTAATCGCAGCTCTTTATGAAACTATTTTGATTTGGTGACGATAGCAAAGAAAAACCCTTAGCATTGCTGGAAGGCAAACACCATGATGCTTCTGCTTTTTTGGCAAAGGTTTTGGCGAAGAGTTTTTTGAATCAGATGGATTGAAAAAATTGGAGACCTGATTATCCCAACACAAAAGTTCACTTCCGTTGGCCAAAGAAGGCACTCGATTTAGAACTTGCTTTCGCAGGTCATCTAAAATGATTTGTGGGTTTAAATTATACCAAGCATGCAGGGCAAACGAATCTAAAATCATAGGAAGATAGTGGTGATTTGGTATAGTGGCGAAGATTTCTGTGCTCCGTGCAGCCCTCACATTGCAAAACTGTCGCGCACCCCTTATATTGTCGGTCAAACCCATTCCTTATGCAAAGAATTATTTCAGTTATCCTCTTCGTGTTCATCGCTAGTCTGTCAGCCGCCCAGAACCTTGATAGCCTCTTTAAATATGTAAAATACCGCAACATTGGTCCCTTCCGTGGCGGGCGATCGGTGTGTGCGAGCGGAGTGGTGGGCGATCCATTGACTTATTACATGGGCACCACGGGTGGTGGCTTATGGAAGACTGAAGATGCAGGAGTTAGCTGGAGAAATATTTCAGACGGTTTCTTTAAGACAGGTTCTGTAGGTGCTGTGGCGGTTTCTGAAAATGAACCCAATGTGGTATATGTGGGTATGGGCGAGCATGCTCCGCGCGGAGTGATGACTACTTATGGCGATGGCGTTTACAAATCTACCGATGCGGGAAAGACTTGGAAGAAAATGGGTTTGGAAAAAACGTTGCAGATTGCGAGAATCGTTATTCATCCGCGAAATTCCGATATTGTGTATGTAGCAGCGCAAGGAGCGATCAATGGCCCCACGCAAGATCGGGGCATTTACAAATCAACCAATGGCGGAGTAACCTGGACGAAAGTTCTTTTTGTCAATGACCTTACGGGATGCGCTGAACTTTCTATGGACATGAGCAATCCAAAGGTGTTGTATGCTGCCATGTGGCACCATCAACGCTTGCCGTGGAAAGTGATCAGCGGTGGCCCTGGCAGTGGATTGTACAAATCGGTGGATGGTGGTGATACGTGGGAGAAAATCCATAATGGCCTGCCGAAGGAATTGGGTAAAATGGCCATCGCAGTAAGCCGCGCCAATCCTGAAAAAGTTTATGCGGTCATTGAAAGTGACACCGAAAAAGAACAAGGCGGCTTGTTTGTATCTAACGATGCTGGCAAAAGTTGGAACAAAGTCAGCAGCAATCATGAACTGGTGCAACGCGCATGGTATTACATTGAAGTATTTCCTGATACACAAGATGAGAATACTGTTTATGTCATGAGTGCTTCAGCCTTGCGTTCGATTGATGGAGGCAAAACATGGGATCACATTTATACACAGCATGGCGATTACCACGATGTGTGGATCAATCCGCACAACTCTAAGAATATTGCCGTATCGGATGATGGCGGCACCAGCATTTCTTTCAACGGTGGAAAAACTTTTTCCCTCATCACCAACAACATGCCAACGGCACAAATTTATCGGGTGAACGTTGACAACAGTTTTCCTTATAGGATTTATGGGGGGCAACAAGACAATACATCTGTTCGTATTGAAAGTTTGGCGTTGGGCAAATGGGGGATAGGCGAGCGCAATTGGGATTACTCGGCTGGTGGCGAGAGTGCGTTTTTGGCATTTAACCCAGATGACCCGAAATTGGTTTTAGGAGGAAGCTATTTGGGCACTATTGAAGCATTGCAACCACATGCCCATGCTGGAACGGGAGTGATGGCCGCGCCTATTCAATACTTGGGCCGCGCTAGCAAAGACATGAAGTACCGTTTCAATTGGAATGCGCCCATCATTTGGTCGAAGCACGAGCCAAATACGTTTTACCATGGTGCTCAAGTACTCTTGCGAACGCGCGATAACGGCATGAGTTGGGAAGAAGCTTCACCTGATTTGACACGCAACGAAAAAGACAAGCAAGGCAAAGGTGGTGGCCCTTACACGGTGGAGGCAGTTGGTGCAGAAAATTATGGAACGCTTAGCTATGTGTTGGAATCGCCCGCGGAAAAAGGAGTCATCTGGACGGGCAGTGATGATGGCTTGGTGCAACTGACACGCGATGGAGGAAAAACCTGGAGCAATGTAACCCCGAAAGGTCTGGCAGAATGTCTCATCAACTCCATTGACGTTTCTCCGCACGATCCGGCCACGGTCTACATCGCTACTACACGCTATAAATTCAACGATTTCACACCCGGCCTTTACAAAACAACCGACTATGGGAAGACATGGGTCAACATCAGCAAAGGCATTCCACAGGGCGCTTACACCCGCGTGGTGCGCGAAGACGAAGTACGAAAAGGATTGCTTTTTGCCGGAACCGAATTGGGTATGTATGTAAGTTGGAATGGTGGCAATACGTGGCAGCCACTGCAATTGAATTTGCCGATTACACCCATCACTGATTTAAAAATTCACAGAGGTGATTTGGTTGTAGGAACGATGGGGCGCGCTTTTTGGATTTTGGATGACTTGGGTTTGATCCGTCAACATAATGGAACAACTGACGAAAGTTTTAAAGTCTATCTACCCGAAGATGCCGTGATTGGCAATTGGGGTAGTGGGTTGAACCGAACTTCGGCAACCTATGCAGGCACGGATGAGTTCTCAGGAGTAAATCCGGCCAATGGAGTAGTGCTATATTATCAGTTGCCTAAGTTGCCAGACTCCGTTCACGTTACACTTGAGATCAAAGATGCAGCGGGAAAGCTTGTGCGAACGGTAAGCTCAAAAGCAGACCCCTCTTTTCACTTGTATGATGGTGGCCCCTCGCCTGAGCCAAAGCTGACCAAAGAAAAAGGACTGAACCGTTTTGTGTGGGATATGCGCTACGCCACCATGACGGGCGCACCGGAAGTGTATATTGAAAGCAGTTTCCGTGGGCATAAGGCTTCGCCCGGCACTTATTCTGTTACTTTGAGCTATGGCAAAAACCAAAGCAATACCGAATGCAAAATCTTGCCGAACCCATTGTACAACCTCACCGCGCAAGAGTATGCCGACTACCACAATTTTATGAGTTCGATGGAGGAAACGCTCAACGATATGCACCGCAAAGTGAACAGCATTTATAAAACACAAAATCAATTGAGCGATGTGCTGAAGGAGTTGGAAGGAGACAAGTATGCGGCACTGAAGAAAACAGGCAACGACCTGATTCAAAAAATGAAAGTGTGGGATGAAGAAATGGTACAGCGCAAAGCAAAAGCCTATGACGATGTGGACAACTTCGAAAACAAGTTTACGGCCAATTATCTATTCCTTATCAACCATGTCGAAAGCGATATTCCTCGTATAACTAAACCCAGTAGAGACCGGAATGAAGAATTGACAAAACAATGGACTAACTTGCAGGCGCGGGCAAAAGAAATACTCGAAAAAGATGTGCCTGCATTTTCAAGATTATTGTGGGGTGTGGGTGTTGGGGCAGTTAGAGCGGGAAAATAAATTTTGAACCTGATCACGAATTCAGCGATCGAAAAATTTGGTAATTCCAATAGAGCATGTCCATTTTTCCTTAAGTCTTCTGTAGAAGTCAGTCGGAACGCGGTCTTATAATAGGAAGTTGGCAAAAAGATGTTCCTGAATGTTTTTAGGCTTTGCATGCTTTAAGATAATTTTCGTTTGTATATTATTTAAAAGTAGTTATGTGACAAGCGCACTATGTTTATCAGCCAATAACTTAACTTCATTTTAATCCTAAACTAAATTTTTGCTATTTTGTACAGCGGGTTTAGTGCAACTACTTAAAACTATCTAATGACTTTACAAGATACCCAAACCCAAGTAGACCAATGGATAAAAACCCATGGTGTTCGCTACTTTAATGAACTTACCAACATGGCCATGCTCACCGAAGAAGTAGGGGAGGTGGCGCGCATCATTGCGAGAAGGTACGGAGAGCAATCTGAAAAGGAATCCGACAAAGGCAAAGACCTTGGCGATGAAATGGCCGATGTGCTTTGGGTGCTGATTTGTTTGGCCAACCAAACCGGAGTGGATTTAACGGAGGCATTTAGGAAAAACTTGGAGAAGAAGACGCAGCGGGATAAAGAGCGGCATCACAATAATCTTAAACTAAAATAGTTTCCAATTTTAAGAAGTTTCTAAATCTTTCGGTAGGTCGCTATTAGCGAGAAAATAATACCCGTTAAGGTGATGCTTGAAGTGATCAGTAGTGATAGTAAATCGATTAACAACGGTTTTTCATTCTTTTCTATGTATGCAAAAACAAAAAAGAAAGAAAAAAATAACGCAAAACATGCCAATGCAATCAACAAATTTCTTACCGCACTTTTTATCGAAATGTCTGACTTGAGGATATTCAGTTTGGCGGTGCGAACCCAAAAAAAAGTGAATAGCAGTATAATCAATAAGACCGAAAGCAAGAAGAAATTGACTTGGTTTAGGTTCATTCTAATTTCTTCTTGCATAACTGGCTTTTTCCGATTTGAGTCTAGTTTTTCTTAATGATAGATAAAGCAATATAGGATACCAGACTAATTATACATAGCGACTTAAATAATGCAGCATAATTTATGTATTGTTTCATTTGGCTTTCCCCACTCTTTCATTTGTTTTTTTATAATTAACTCTACTTCGCCCAGTGTGGAGAAATATTTATTGTGGGTACATTTCCTGCGTGTTATCTTCCAAACCCGCTCAATATTGTTTAGATCGGGACTGTATGGTGGCAAAAACATTAGGCCGATTTTATCCTGGTTTTCCGATAGCCACGACTTCAACAAAATAGCATGGTGATATCTTGCGTTGTCCAGAACCACGATCAATTTCTTCCCGCGTTTTCTTGTCTTGAGGACTTTTTTTAAGAACGCCAAAAAGGTCATTGCGTTGAACACTTTGGTTAGCATTGTTGTCATCTGTCCAGTACTTGCACTTACCACCCCGAAAAGTGATATGGTTTTCCGTGTGGGGGCATGAAGCAAAACGGGGTCTTTATCTTCGGGCGGAAACCACATTTTGCACCTTGAACCATGCTGCTGAAAATGACATTCATCCTCAAAACGCAAATCGTTATTTTTGTTTATTGCCATCAAAAGGAGTTTTTTTAAAAGCCTTTTTGGCTTTTGGGTCTCCATTTGCAATTAGTGGGCGCGGCTTTCGTAGTCGAAATCCCATCGAATTAAATATCCGTTGGCATTGACGGACGCCCAGTTCAACCTTATACTTTTTTTTAAGGTGGGCGGACATCAACTTACCATCCCAAAAATTCTGTCCATAAGAAAAATCGACAGGGCTTTTGCGTAAGTCATCACCTAATTGTTGCCATTGCTTCTCGCTTAGACTACCAGGCCGACCTGACTTTCCTCCTTCTGCCAAACCAGAAAACCCTTTGCTGTTAAAACTTTTTACCCATCTCTGAATAGTAGTAGGGGATTGACCAAACAATTCTCCCACGGTATAACAATCATAGCCGTTAAGAACCAACAATAAACCGTGTAGCCTATGATCGTACTTGGAATCATCCGATCTGTGTATCTCCTGTTGGATGGCTATGTGCATGTTCTTGTCGTCTTTAATAAATAACCGTTTCATTTGTCTTCATTTTTAGTTTGTTGAAAACAAAGATAACAATTTAATAATTATACTGCATTACTTATGTCGCTGTGTATAAATAGACAATAAGTCCGTAGAGGGTTGAAATCACAGCAACTCTCATTCCTCCAAAAAAATGTTGTATGAAACCATTTCTTTTGCATTCTCCAACCAACGAAACGCTTCAAACAATCCTATTAACGTAGAAAATGCTCCCCAAGCAACAGCAAACCCACCAACATGCTTTAATGCTTGCAACGCTTTTTCGTTCATGGTCTGTTTGGTGGTGTGTGAAAAGATTAAATAGCCGATCAACGCGAGGTTGATAATAGCTGCCAAATCGATCACATACATGAACATGTCGCCTCCTTCTGTGTGTAACTGTAACATAAGTTTAAAGTTTAGTTTTTGTTTTTATGGAAGCAAGTATAACTTGATTTCTATTTGAAAAAGTTTATTGTCGACCAACCCATTAAAGAAGGTTGGAAACATACCATTGACGATACTTTATGGCGAATCCCCTTCGTAAATTGTCGAAAAGGACAGAACCAGTGAAGAATGGAGTTGTTTCTTTAAATTGTTTCTGATTTTGAATATCTATGCGAAATGGCAGCTCCCATTAGTTTGTTGCATTCAATCAATTCTAAAAATCGTTGGGTCGTTCGCATGGCTTTTTGGGTTTTTGTATTGGTGTTCTATTCATTGCTTTTTGCGCAAGGTTCAAATCAATTTTGGCATACAGTTCTTTTTGTCGGATTGTTGATGCCCGTTACTATTTCAGCTACTTATCTCTTAAATTATTTCTTGGTGCCTACTTATTTGTTGCGCAGCAGGTATGCATCGTTCGCTCTTTATTTTGTTTATACCTTGGTGGGTGCATTGTTTTTTGAAATGTGGATTGTGGTGCTGACATTTATTGTAGTGGCCGAGTTGAACATAAAGGCCATGAGCCCGGGGTCGATTAATCTTACTTTTTTGCTTACCTCTTTGTTGATGATTGTTTTTCTTGGGGTAGCCTTAAAGATGCTTTCGCATTGGCAAAAATCAAAAGACGATTACAATCATCTGATGCGCGACAAAATAGAAGCAGAGTTGAAGTTTCTAAAGGTTCAACTGAATCCACACTTTCTCTTCAACACGTTAAACAACCTCTATTATTTAAGTATCGAAAAATCGGATCAAACACCCAAAGCGATTTTAGCGTTAAGCGAAATGCTGGATTATGTTTTGCACGAGGGCAAATCGCAATTCGTTTTGCTTTCGCGAGAAGTGATGCAATTGACAAATTATATTGAGCTGGAGAAATTGCGCTATGGAAATCGATTGGTGGTCGAGTTAACGACCAATGGTAATTTGGAGTCGGTCACCATTCCACCTATGATGTTGATTACGCTGGTGGAAAATTCTTTTAAGCATGGTGCAATGCCTACAGCCGATAATTCTTGGATAAAGATTACGGTTAGTAATTCAGATGTGTTAAGAGTTGAAATTCGGAATAGTTGGAAGAGGATTGCGATGGGCGAGGGCATTGGTCTCGCCAATATCAAAAGCCAATTGGAAATACTTTTCCCACAAAAGCACTCTTTGGAAATTGATAGTAGTCATTCGAATGAATTTGGTGTAGTTTTAATCATTAAGCCGTAACATGAAGTTCAAGTATTTAATTATTGATGATGAACCCTTTGCTCGCAAGTTGATTTATTCGCATACATCAAAAATAGAGGGGTTGGAGTTAGTGGCCGAATGCAGCCACGCTATTGAGGCCAATAATTATTTACAAAAACATGCAATTGATTTGCTGTTCCTCGATATTCAAATGCCGGAGATGACAGGCTTGCAATTGATGGACACACTGCGTAGGCCACCTGCGGTGATCATCACTACTGCCCATCGCGATTTTGCCCCCGAAGCGTTTACCATCGATGCGATCGATTATTTATTGAAGCCCATTGCATTTGAACGATTGTTAAAAGCGGTAAACAAGTTTTTTAATTCTCGACAATCGCAATCAAGTCCGGTTTCGTTGGCAAACGAATTCATTTATGTGAAGGCCGATCGGAAAATGAATAAGATACTGGTCAGCGATATTTTGTATGTCGAGAGTTTGGATGACTATGTAAAAATTCACCAACTCAATTCAATATTGATGGTGAAAGAAAACATTAGTCAATTGGAGGAAAAACTTAGCAAATATCTTTTTGTAAGAATTCACCGCTCGTTTTTGGTTTCATCCAAAGTGATCAAGTCCATTTCGGCAGAAGGTGTTGAGGTGGGAAATAAAGTCCTTCCGTTTGGTCGAGCCTTTAAGAATGGTGCGATGGCTTTGTTGGGTATCGATCAGAAATAAAAAGCTAAATCGTGATTACGCCATTCTTCAGCCGCGGCAAAACATTGTATTTATCAACAGTTAGGCAAAACTCAAAATCTTCGTGAATATTCAGGCGGTTCAACCGCTTTATATGCGATGACTCACCTAAAAACCCTGACATGTTATCTTTTGCTAGGTTATACAAATGGCGCGCAGCCAATGGCGCATCGCAATCGGGCCCGAGGTAATCTTTTAGTTTTTCAACTACTGCGCCTGCAAATAGCGTGTCTTCTAAATTTACCCGTCCTTTCCAGCCCGCGCAAACAATCAATACACTGTTTTCTCCTAATAATAGATTTTTCACAACAGCCGTAAGATTTAAAAACGAACCAATAATTACTTGCTTCGCGTCCTTCGATTTCTCAATTGCTTGCGTGCCGTTGGTGGTGGTAAATGCGATTTTCAACCCGCGCACTTCATCACCCATGTATTCAAAAGGAGAATTGCCTTTGTCGAATCCTTCCACTTTTTTTCCTTCGCGTTCGCCCGAGGTAACAAATCCGCGGGTTTTCATTTTCCTGCATTCGTCCAGATCGGCAAAAGGCATAATGCTTTCGGCACCATTCGCCAATGCAGTAACCATGCAAGAAGTAGCACGAAGAATATCGACTACCACTACTGTTCTATCCTTCACATTGTAAAGGTGCATCAGTTCGGGACTTAGGCAAACGTCAATTGTTTTCATAGGCTAATTTGAAAATGAGTTGATTTGAAAATTTGAAAATTGAAGCACACAGCTTGTAAGAAGTCCATTTTCAAATTGGCTAATTTTCAAATCTTCAAATTGATAGTTAGATCAAGGGTAATTTTGATACTAATGCTTTTAAAGAACGTCCCCTCACATCCACAAATATCTCTGTCCCCACTTTTGTATTAGCAGTTGTTACATATCCTAACCCAATGCCAATTCCTAACATGGGCGATTGCGTGCCAGATGTTACTTTGCCAATCACATTTCCTGCGGCATCTTTCAGTTGATAGTCGTGGCGCGGAATGCCCTTGTCAATCATTTTAAACCCAACCAATTTTTTGGTCACACCAGTCTCCTTTTGTTTTTGCAAGTTGACCGAATTGGTAAACTCTTTCGTGAACTTGGTTACCCAGCCCAAGCCAGCTTCCAAAGGTGAAGTCGTGTCGTCAATATCATTTCCATACAAACAGAAACCCATTTCTAATCGAAGGGTATCACGCGCACCCAAGCCGATCGGTTTGATGTTCTCATCTTTGCCCGCCTCAAAAATGGCGTTCCACACTTTTTCGGCCGATGCCTTGTTCACATAAATTTCAAAACCTCCTGCACCGGTGTAGCCCATCTTAGCCAGCATTACATCACGTTCACCAGCAAATTCGCCAACGATAAAATGATAATACCCAACAGCAGATAGATTGATCGATGTTAACTTTTGCAATACACTTTCCGCTTTCGGGCCTTGCACGGCAAAAAGGCAAGTATCATCCGAAATATTTTTCATCTCCACACCTTTTGTATTGAACTTCGCAATCCAATTCCAATCCTTTTCGATATTGCTGGCATTCACCACCAACAAATAATCGTTGTCTTTGATTTTATAAACCGTTATGTCATCCACAATCCCGCCCGTTTCGTTGGGCAAGCACGAGTATTGCACCTGGCCATCTGTCAACTTACTGGCATCGTTGCTTGTTACGCGCTGAATCAGATCCAATGCGTTCGGTCCCTTCAATGTAAACTCGCCCATGTGGCTCACATCAAACACACCCACTCCATTGCGCACCGCCATGTGCTCTTCAATGTCGGATGAATAGCGCACTGGCATGTTAAACCCCGCAAAGGGTACCATTTTAGCGCCTAGTTTTTCATGCACATGATTGAGGGGTACTTGTTTTGTTTCCATATGATTGATGCAGTAGATTTTGAGAAGTGCAAAAATAGCCATTGAAAAGCAGAGTTCTGCTTCCCGACAATCCGTTTCATTAAATTATTTTGGTGGCTTGCTGTTAAACCGCAAAGAACGCAAAGAATCGAGGAGGAGGTTGATTGCCCAAAACCGTAGTCTCTGCGATCCTCCGCGTCCTCTGCGGTTTCAAAAATCTGATAACTTTTCTTCATCAAAACACTAAATTGCAGACTGTGAAAATACAAGAATCCAAACCCCTCAACATCAAAGATTGGTCGCCCGAAGATAGGCCGCGCGAAAAGCTTTTGATGAAAGGCACGTCAGCACTTTCGGATGCTGAGTTGATTGCGATCCTCATTGGCTCGGGTACGGCCAATGCCAGCGCGGTGGAAGTCTCCAAAAAAATTTTGCAACACGGAGGCAATAACCTGAACGACCTTGCCAAACTTTCTGTAAAAGAGTTGATGAAAGTAAAGGGCATAGGCGAAGCCAAAGCTATTACCATTGTGGCCGCACTTGAGCTGGGCCGGAGGCGCAAAGAAGTAGATATAGACGAGAAGCCGAAGATTGCTTCTTCCAAAGATGCCTACCATTTGTTGAGCGGAGATTTAATCGATTTACCACACGAAGAATTTTGGGTGCTGCTGGTGAACCGCGCTCATCGAGTTATTAAAAAGAAGCGTATAAGCGAAGGCGGAGTCTCAGGCACAGTTGCCGATCCGAAAATTATTTTCAAAATGGCGCTGGAAGAGTTGGCGAGTGGTGTGGTGGTGGCACACAATCACCCGTCTGGAAATCTACAACCCAGTCAAAGCGATATTGACCTGACAAAAAAACTTAAGGAAGCTGGAAAATTTTTAGAAGTGCAGTTGCTCGATCATTTGATTATTGCGGGCAATAAGTATTATAGTTTTACAGATGAGGGAGTTGTTTAGCACCACGTCACCAATGACGAGTAAAGTAGATTATTATGAAACCAAAAACTATTATCATCATTGCTGCATTTGCGTTGCTGTCCACAATCGTTTACTATTCGATGAAAGGGGGCGAATCGCCAGAGGTGTATGCCCAAGGCATTTCGAAAGAGCGCGAAGAAAAAGAGTTGTTTATGAAAAGCGATGCCGGCTCGCCTTTTGTGAGCGATTCCATTCCTTACGCCAAGCTCAACTATTTTGAACCCGATATGAAATACCGAGTCAATGCCAACTTAGTGCCTGTTGAAAACAAAAAGATAGTTCTTCTGCCCACCAGCGATGGCGAAGAAAAACAATACAAAGAATATGCGTATGCCGAATTCTCGCTTGACGGAGAAAAAAATAAATTGTTGATTTTGGAAATTTTAGATGTTGGCCCTTACCGTGGCACCTTGTTTTTGGCTTTTGCCGATGCCACCAGCGCCAACGAAACCTACGGTGCCGGCCGCTACCTCGACTTAAAAAAAGTACCGGGCGCCACTACTGTTACGTTAGATTTCAACAAGGCCTACAATCCATATTGCGCCTACTCCGATAAATTCTCCTGCCCGTTTCCACCAAAAGAAAATGTTTTGAAGGTGGCCGTGCGGGCGGGGGAGAAGAGTTTTCATTAATTGAATTGTCGCATCGATAGCCAAGTATTTCTATTAATTCTTCATTACACTGATTTGAAACTTCAAAGGGTTACTCCATGTGATGTTTCGCTTTGTTTGATCCTTTGAACCTATTTTTAACAAACCACTTGGTTTTGTAGGGTTGTTGATAATACCAACCTTCGTTTCCAATAAAACACTTTTATAGGTGCAGTCAGAACATGCGAGATCGAATTTTACAGACTTTACAAGAAGGCCTTCAAATTCTTTTTTCCCGTTTGGTGGAATGACAAATGCAGTCGGGTGATTCTTATCACATGGCCAAACATCGAACTTGATGTATTTGTTGTTTGTTACAAAATCATCAGTCCAAGAGCAACTCATCATCCATACCATCAGTGTATCATGAGAATCATTACTCAGAGCGATTCCTACTTTAAAAAACTGTTGCTCAATAGAATCTACCTTGACTTTTGGATATTGTTCAAAAAGATTGTGGTAGTAACTCTTATGAAATTTAAGCGTGTATTGGTTGAGGGTTTTTATCTCGATTTTTAAAGGCGTATATTCTATTTGTGTGAACGCCAAGGAAGGAGCAAGCACAAAAAGCAGGTTACAAATTAGAATACCTATAAAATGTTTCGAGTTACTCGTCATTATTGATTTAGCTTGATTTTTTCCTTTAGTAATAATAGTGAAAATAGTCCGCAAACAACTTGGATGCAAGCATAGCGAAATGATTTGTTTGGTCTGAAGTCACTTTAATCCATTACTCTTTCCTGTATGATCGGCTAGGGATTGCAGCGGAAATCCTTTTGCCTGCTAGGGGACTGGCTTGGGTGGCAAAAGATTGAAGCGAAAAGCCCGGCCCTTGCGCTCCGCCCTCAAGCGGAACGCAAGGGAAGCCGCCAAAAGACTTACCAAAACCGAAAATGATTTGTCCCTGCTAGTCGCTGGGCAGGAATTTGTGAGTTTTGAGTGGTGATTTTTGATTTGGGCTACGCTACCAAACTAGGTGCAAGCATGTAAATCTAGAATCACAAGTCACCCATCAAAAATCCCAAATCTTGCCAAAAAGCGTTTCCCATCGCTAGGGTCTAATCACTATATTTGCCTTTTAAAACTGTAAGATAGAATGACGGGCATGGAGAACATCCGCAATTTTTGCATCATCGCACACATTGACCATGGTAAAAGTACATTGGCCGATAGGCTGTTGGAGTTTACGGGCACGCTGAACAACCGCCAAATGCAGGCGCAAGTACTTGATAATATGGACTTGGAGCGTGAAAAAGGTATCACCATCAAGGCGCACGCCATTCAGATGATGTATAATTTTGAAGGCGTTGAATACACCCTCAACCTGATCGATACACCCGGCCACGTTGACTTTTCATACGAGGTGTCGCGGTCGATTGCCGCGTGCGAAGGCGCGCTGTTGATTGTAGATGCCGCGCAAGGCATTCAGGCGCAGACGATTTCAAATTTGTATTTGGCGCTTGAGCATAACTTAGAGATTATACCCATCTTAAATAAAATCGATTTGCCCGCGGCCATGCCTGAGATTGTGACTGACCAAATTGTGGATTTGATTGGCTGCGACCCTTCGGTGGTGTTGAAGGCAAGTGCCAAAGAGGGCAAAGGCATTGAAGAAATTTTGGCGGCCGTGGTGAAGCGTGTGCCAGCCCCCAAAGGCGACCCGAAGGCTCCGTTGCAAGCGATGATTTTTGATTTGGTGTTCAACTCGTTTCGGGGCATTGAAGTGTACTACCGCATCTTCAACGGTACCATGCGCAAAAACGATCAGCTTCGTTTTGTGAACGCGGGCAAAGAATATGGCGCGGATGAAATTGGTGTATTGAAATTGGATAAACATCCTCGCCAAGAATTGAGTGCGGGCAATGTGGGCTACTTGATTTCAGGAATAAAAGTGGCGAAGGAAGTGAAGGTAGGTGATACGATTACATTGGTCTCCAACCCAGGCGAAGCACTACAGGGTTTTGAAGAAGTAAAGCCGATGGTGTTTGCGGGTATTTATCCCGTGGACACGATTGAGTTTGAAGAGCTGCGTGCCTCGATGGAAAAGTTGCAACTCAACGATGCCTCATTGGTATGGGAACCAGAAACGTCTGCTGCCTTGGGTTTTGGTTTCCGCTGCGGATTTTTAGGAATGCTGCACATGGAAATCATCCAAGAAAGATTGGAGCGCGAGTTTAATATGACAGTGATAACAACCGTGCCTACTGTGCAGTTCAAGGCAAGGTTGACGAATGGAAAAATGATTGAAATCAACGCGCCCTCTGAAATGCCCGACCCCACCACCATGGATTATATTGAAGAACCGTTCATTGCTGCGCAGATCATCAGCAAGTCAGAATTTATTGGCGCGATCATCGGGTTATGCATGGACAAGCGCGGGATTATCAAAAACCAAGTGTACTTAACTTCTGACCGGGTAGAGCTTTCCTTTGAAATGCCGCTGTCGGAAATTGTATTTGACTTTTTCGACAAACTGAAATCCATTTCACGTGGCTATGCTTCGTTGGATTATCAATTGATTGGTTTCCGCGAAAGCGACATGGTGAAACTGGATGTAATGTTGAATGGTGATAAAGTGGATGCACTTTCAGCGATTGTGCACCGCGCCAAATCGTATGAATGGGGAAGGAAGCTGTGCGAAAAATTGAAGGAATTGATTCCACGCCAGATGTTTGAGATTGCCATTCAGGCCAGTATCGGGCAAAAAATTATTGCGCGCGAGACGGTGAGCGCCATTCGCAAAAACGTGTTGGCCAAATGTTATGGTGGTGATATTTCGCGGAAGAGGAAGTTGTTGGAGAAACAGAAGAAAGGAAAGAAGCGCATGCGGCAGGTAGGCAACGTGGAGATTCCACAAGAGGCGTTTATGGCCGTGTTGAAGATTGAGTAATTTGAAAATTTGAAAATGTTATCGTATGGAGCGAAATTACGATGAGGAGCTTGCGGAATTGACAATCCAAGTTGTCGGGCTGCAAGATAAGTTTGATGAGATGAAAAGCAAAGAGGTGCTCACGACTAAAAGAGTAGCTAAACTTGAGAATAGAGTTGAATTTCTTCACAACAAAGTCGATTCTTTGAAGATTGCTTTTGATGAATACATCGCATTTCAGTCGCGTTTAAATAGCAACTTCCAAGACTATATGAACCGAAATCCCAAATAAAATGGAAAAAAAGAGACACTTTAAAAGCACCAAGGAGATGCTCGATTTTTTAAGGGCAAGGTGGAAACGTTTTGAAGCTTCGACAAAGAAGGAAGATGAAAAGCTAGAAAAGGAAAAGAAAGCGTGGGAAGAGTATGAACGTTCGTATGATTTGGAGCTTGAGAAAAAGAAACACGAAGATTTTCTTAAAAGAATCAGGAAAGTAATTCGTGAGCAAAAAGCACTTGCTGAAAAGGCGGAAAGAATAATGATGAGGCAGGCAGAAAGGAGCAGTCAATCAAAACTAAAAAAGTACAAACTGAAATCAGGTGAATCAATAGCCGCTGAGCCTTTGGTAAAATACAAAAAGAAATGAGTGCTGTGGTAGATACAACGTATACATTAATTGACGGCAAAAAAGTAGCTGCCGATATCAAGGCAGAAATTTCTGTCAAAGTTGCCGAGCGTAAAAGCTTAGGTAAGAAGATTCCGCACCTCGCCATTATTTTAGTGGGCGATGATGGAGCTAGTCAGACCTACGTAGATCACAAAGTGAAAGCATGCAAAGAAGTGGGCTTTCATTATACGATGATGCGCTTTGCCGATACCATCAGCGAGGAGAAGTTGATGAAACACATCGACCATGTGAACGATGACGAAGACGTGGACGGATTTATTGTGCAATTGCCATTGCCGGTTCATATTTCGGTTGAACGAATTACAGAAAAAATTAGATCAGACAAAGACGTAGATGGGTTTACCAACCATAATTTTGGTAGCATCATTTCTAAAAATCCATTGTTGATGCCCGCCACGCCTTTTGGGGTAATGGAATTATTGCGCAGATACAACATCGAAACCGAAGGAAAAAATTGTGTGATTGTGGGGGCGAGTAGGCTGGTAGGTGCTCCGTTGAGTATGATGCTAGTGGAGCAGGGCCGAGCAACGGTTACGATCTGCCATAAGTTTACGAAAGACTTAGCCTCGTGGACAAAGCAAGCAGATATTTTAGTAGTCGCAGTGGGCAAGCCCGGCTTGGTTACAGCCGATATGGTGAAACACGGTGCCGTGGTGATTGACGTGGGCACTACCCGTGTGGAAGGCCCGCAGTATAAAAGTGGTTATTCCTTGAAGGGCGATGTTGAGTTTAAAGAAGTGGCTGCAAAGGCTTCGTACATTACGCCAGTACCTGGTGGTGTGGGTCCCATGACAATTGCTTCGTTGTTGATGAATACACTGAAGGCTGCAGAGAACTTGAATCCTTGATTTAATTTTAGAATTAAGATGTTTGAATTACGATTTAGCGAGGTAAGGAAACAACATAGAATAATCATTGGGTGAAGCAGCAAATCTCACATCTCACATCTCACATCTCACCTCTCACGTTGCCTGTGATGGAACATTTCTACACCATTCAGGGAGAAGGCTTTCATCAGGGTTCGGCTGCCTATTTCATTCGTTTGGCAGGATGTAAAGTTCGGTGCGTTTGGTGCGATGTAAAAGATAGTTGGGAGGAAGGTGCTTATCCAAGTTTCGAAACCAACAACATTGCTTCATGGGCGAAAGAAAGCAAAAGCAAGATAGCCGTGGTGACGGGAGGTGAGCCATCGATGCACGATTTGGAATCACTCACTAATGAATTGCATCAAGCTGGAGTACGAACACATATTGAAACTTCTGGTGCCTATGAGCTAACAGGTAATTGGGACTGGATATGTTTTTCTCCGAAGAAGTTTTTACATCCTCATCCTTCCGTTCCTGCTCAAGCTCATGAACTAAAAGTGGTAATCTTTCATAAAAGTGATTTTGAATGGGCAGAAGAATATGCGGCCAAAGTAAATTCAACTTGTTATCTTTATCTGCAACCGGAATGGTCAAAGGAAAAACAAATGTTGCCCATGATCATTGAGTATGTAAAAAAAAATCCGCAATGGCGCATTTCATTGCAGGTGCATAAGTATATGGAGATTCCATAGTCGGATGGAATATAGGAGTTAGGAGCTGAATGTGAAGGGATCCAACCAGAAAAGAAACAATCATAAATCAAAATTCACCAATCAAAAATCGTACGATTGACGAATTTCATTTCAACCGTAAACAATTGGTCTCAAAAGAGAATACCCTTTCTTTTTTTAATTGACTTTGAATTGCAAAAACCACTTGCCATTAAGTTGAGCGATGTAAACCCAGCGGAAATCCTTTATGAGGTGAATGGATTTACAAATGCAGGTTGCTCAGGTAATTTTGAAAAAGAATCACTTGAATTCAAAAAGAATCCGATTTCACTTACTGACTATCAACTAAAATTTAGTAAAGTAATGCGTGCGCTTCGGCAAGGCGACTCTTATCTTGCCAACCTCACCATTCAAACCCCGATTCAAATTAATCGAACACTGCAAGATTTGTTTTTTCAGGCAAAGGCAAAATACAAATTGTGTTATCGGAATCAATTTTTGGTTTTTTCACCGGAGTCATTTATAAAAATTCAGAATGGCATCATCTCCTCTTTCCCCATGAAGGGAACGATTGATGCTTCGCTACCCAACGCGAAGGAAATCATTTTAGATAATCCGAAGGAAAAATCAGAACACGTCACTATTGTAGATTTGATTCGCAACGATTTGAGTTTAGTGGCCACCGATGTTACGGTCTCTCGCTTTCGCTATGTAGAGGAATTGAAAACCACGGATAGAAATCTTTTGCAAGTGAGTTCAGAAATCACAGGTAAACTGAATACGGACTTTTCGTTTGGAAATTTGTTGATGGGCCTTTTGCCAGCGGGCTCTATCAGCGGGGCACCGAAACGAAAAACAGTTGAAATCATTCGAGATGCAGAAGGCGAGCCGCGCGGTTATTTTACAGGGGTATTTGGTATTTTTGATGGAATAAATGTGGATAGTGGAGTGATGATTCGCTATATCGAGAATACACCAAACGGTTTTGTTTATCGGAGCGGGGGTGGGATTACCGCTCAAAGCGATTTAGTACAAGAGTATCAAGAAGCCATCGATAAAGTGTATGCCCCAGTTTATTGAATCCATTAAATTGTTGGACGGTCAATTTTATCATCTTCCACAGCATGAAGAGAGAAGGCGAAAAACGTTGTTGCACTATTTTGGGATGGGCCCGCAGCTTACGCTATCCCAGATTTTGAAGAGGGAGTTGATTCCTTTCACAGGTTTGTACAAATGCCGTGTTGTGTATAATGAAGATAGTCAGTTCGTAGAATTTATACCGTATACTGCCAATCAAATTTTTTCGTTGAAGGTTGTGCAAGATGATTCCATTGACTATTCATTTAAATTTGAAAACAGGAAGCGGTTAAAAGAATTGTTTGAACTTCGAGGCAGTTGTGATGATATCATTATTGTTAAAAACGGATGTATTACCGATGCCTCGTATGCCAACGTAGTTTTCAAAAGAAAGAATGAGTGGATTACGCCAAAGACGTATCTTTTAAATGGCACGATGCGCCAACAATTAATAAAGGATAACATGATTGTAGAGGAGGAAATTCGAGAAAAGGATATTCCTAAATTTGAGAGCGTGAAGCTGATTAACTCCATGCTTGGATTTGACGGAGTTGAGCTACCCATCACCAATATTTTTTCATGAAAAGAAAGAGCCTTGATATTGTTTTGTGCGTTTGTGCCTGCCTGCCGGTAAGACAGGCCTTCGTGATAATTTTATTATTGTTTCCGCTTTATTCCAATGCCCAAACCCTTTCCACCAAATCAAAAAGAGCAATTGAGTACTACACCCAGGCTGATAACTTTCGCGTACGAGGCCAATTAACAGAAGCTATTGCTTTGTTAAATCAAGCTATTGAAAAAGATAGAAAGTTTGAAGAAGCGCATTTTCGTATAGGGCTTACCTATCGGAGTGCGGGTGAGTTGAATAAATCCAATCAATCGCTAGAGAATGGAATGGCACTCACCACCAACCCCATCAAACTGAAAAACTATTTCTATTTATTGGCAGAGGGCTTTTTGCGCGTAGGCAATTACTCCAAGTCACTTGCGTTAGCCACTCGTTTTTTGACAAGTGAGAAGTTTGATAAAAAGAAAATACTTCAGGTAGAAGTATGGAAAAAACAAAGTCAATATTCGCTGGATAATGCCGATCGAAAATTTGATTATCAAATAAAACCCTTGAGCGATACGGTCAATTCATTTCCAACACAATATTTTCCAACCATAACGCCTGACGAAAACGAGCTGATTTTTACAGTCAGTTTTGGAATGACCGCCAGCGATAACGAAGAGATTTTCATTACCAAAAAATCAGAAAACGGAAGTTGGGGAAAACCAATTCCCATATCCAATCAAATCAACACGAATTTTCGCGAAGGCGCATCAACTATTTCCGCAGATGGCAGGTTGCTTATTTTTACTATTTGTGGATATCAAGGCTGCGATTTGTATCAAAGCACGAAGTTGGGAAGCTATTGGAGCAAGCCTGCAAGTTTGGGAACTAATGTCAATTCTAATGGCTGGGACGCACAGCCAGCGCTCTCAGCCGATGGTAATTTGCTGTTCTTCGTATCTAGTAGAAGCGGAGGATTCGGAGGTTATGATATTTGGTATTCTACCCGAAATGAAGACGGCACTTGGGCAAAAGCTGTTAATGCAGGCAAGACCATTAATACTGCGTTTGATGAGTTGGCACCTTTCATTCATTCCAATGGGTTGAATTTGTATTTTGCTTCCAACGGGCTGCCTGGATTTGGTGGCTACGATATTTATATGTCTGAAAGAGTCGATTTTGGCTGGAAAGATCCAATAAATTTAGGTCAACCGCTGAACGATTTTACAGATCAATATTCTTTTGTGGTGAACGGAAAAGGCGATTTCGCTTACTATTCCAAAGAACAGGGAAAGGGTAGCAAAATATATTCCACCACCATTCCTGCTCAATTGCAAATAAAGCGAAAGAGCAACATCGTAAGAGGAATAGTGGTCGATGCCACAACCAAAAATCCATTGAAGGCGAAAATTGAATTGCACGATCTGTCTGCCAATAAATTGATTTCAACCTTTACCTCTGATTCCACTTCTGGGTCTTATTTATTTGTTTTGCCGAGCCAATCGGACTATGCCGTTCATGCCAATAGTGCGGGATACCTATTTGCAAGTTTAAATTTTAATGTAGCTGACGAGACTTCAGAAAAGATTGTTAACCTAGAACTTCCTCCTATCGCTAAAAATGCTGAAGTAACCCTAAAAAATATTTTCTTTGAATTTGATAAATATGAATTGAGTGAGAAGTCTACAGTCGAATTAGAAGAAGTAAGAAACTTCTTAAAAGTAAATCCCATGCTACGAGTTGAGATTGGTGGGCATAGCGATAATGTAGGTTCTGAAAAATACAATCAACAACTTTCTGAAAAGAGAGCACAAGAAGTATTTAACCATTTAATATTGTCTGGTATTCCAAAAACTCAACTAGCGTTTAAGGGGTATGGATCATCAAAGCCAGTTGCAAACAATAATTCAGAAGAGAGCAGAGCTCTGAATAGGCGAATTTCGTTTATTATTTTATAGAAAACATTGAACAAATTAAACAAACGTTAGTTTTTTATTTAATTTTACCTTGATTATTTGGTAGCAATACTATCAAATTGTACATTTCTGCCCCTATTAAATAAATTAAAATAATAAACTATGAGAAAAAATCTACTAAAAGTGGTTTTTGCGTTTCTCTTTGCTACCCTGTCAATTATGACTTGGGCGCAAGAGAGAACGATTACGGGTAAGGTGACGTCTTCGGATGATGGAAGTACCTTACCAGGTGTTAATGTGGTGGTTAAAGGCTCCACCAATGGAACTGTAACTGATTCTGAAGGCCGCTTCTCTCTTTCTGTCTCTCCAGGAAGCACATTGGTTCTTTCTTTCATTGGATTAAAGACTCAAGAAATAGAAGTTGGTGAAAGAACAGTTATTGATGTTCAAATGGCCAATGATGTAACTCAACTTTCAGAGGTTATAGTTGTAGCCTACGGAACCCAAGAAAAGAAGACAATTACAGGTTCGGTAGCCTCAGTTAATTCTGAAGCGTTTAAAAATCAACCAGTGACTGGTTTAGATCAGGCAATGCAAGGAAGGATGGCTGGCGTTCAGGTTACACAAAATTCAGGTACTCCTGGTAGCGGTATTGCCGTTAGAGTAAGAGGTTCCAGCTCTATTACCGGTAGTAATGAGCCTCTATACGTTGTTGATGGTGTTCCAATCAATACTGGAAGCTATTCCAATATTGGGGTAGGAAACCAACAAACTAGTGCAATTAACGATATTAACCCTAATGATATTGCTTCCATTGAAGTTTTGAAAGATGCAGCTGCTTCAGCACTTTATGGGTCACGGGCCGCTAATGGTGTTGTTCTGATTACAACGAAAAGAGGTTCTTCTGGAAATAAGACAAAGATTAGCTTCAACTATTATGGTGGAGTACAAGAGACTTGGAAGAGACTAACACCCCTTACTGGACCTCAGTTTGTTGATGCCCTAGCTGATGGGCTCGTTAGCCGCTTCGGAATAGGAAATGGAACTGCTGCTGCACCAGCAGGTTTAGAGAATGCAGATGGTACAGTAACAACCGGTAGCATTTTTGGCTCTGGATCCCAAACTTGGTTGAACAAAAATCATTTGGCTTCTTGGTTTTGGGCAGGCAACTCAAATTTTTCTGTTGACGCGAATGGAAGAGCGGTAGTTGCTCGATCCGGAACGCCATTAGAAGTACGCGATGCAAACTTCTTTTTGGATCCCTCAACTTCGCCTAGTACAAATTGGCAAAATGAAGTTTTTCGTTCAGCGCCAATAGCTAATTATGAACTGTCGGCTCAAGGGGGTAATGATAAAACGAAATTTGCCGTTTCAGGGAATTACTTCAATCAACTGGGAATTGTTAAGGGTTCTGGCTTTGAAAGAATGTCAGGGAGAATAAATTTGGATCATGCGATTAGTGACAAGTTTAGCATTGGGACTAATACAGCATTCACCAGCTCTATAAATAACCGTATTAATAATGATAACAATATTTTTGGTGTGGTTTCTGGTGCGATATTGATGGCACCAGATGTGCCTAAATATTTAGCGAGTGGCCTTTATGGAAGAGACCCATCCTCTACGGTGGATAACCCTTTAGCTTCTGCCTTAGAGCCGACAAATAAAGCTGTAAGCAACAGGTTGCTTACAGGTGCTTTTGCACAATATGAATTTATTCCTGGGTTAAACTTTAAGACTTCAATATCCCTTGATTATCTCTATTTCAGAGAGCAACGTTTCTTGCCTACAACTACGAACCAAGGGTTAAGTACAAATGGCCAAGGAAATGCAAATACATCGCAGGACGTGAACTGGATTAATGAGAATGTGTTAACTTATCGGAAGGCTTTTAACCAAGTTCATAATTTTTCGGCTCTGCTTGGAACCAGCTTCCAAGAATCTAACTTCAGTAACATACAAGCCTCGGCAACTGGCTTTCCTGGCAATGACATTCGTCAAGTTTTTGCTGGAGCAGTTAAAACCGATGCCCAATCATCTGCCACTAGTTGGGCTATTCGCTCCGGATTCACTCGCCTTAGCTATGACTTTAAAGGGAAATACTTCTTTACAGGTAGCTTCCGAGTGGACGAATCATCACGCTTTGCTCAGAATAATCGTACCGGCTATTTTCCTTCGTTTTCCGGAGGATGGAGGATTAAAGAAGAGTCATTTATGGATGGCCTAACCTTCATCAGCGAATTGAAACTGCGTGGTAGTTATGGAATTACCGGTAATCAAGAGATTGGTAATTTTAATTACTTAGCTTTATTTGGTTCAGGCTCTCCAGCTAATGCAACTGGTGGAAGTAACTTTAACCAAATTGGTGGATTTGCCCCAGTGCAATTGCCAAATCCAAACTTAACTTGGGAAAAAACAGCTCAAACTGACATCGGTATCGATATTGGATTGATAAAGTCACGTCTGAATATCAGCGTTGATTATTACATCAAAACGACCACAGACCTATTGTTGACAAGACCGGTTCCTGGTGTTTCTGGCTTCGCTACGTATTCTCAAAACATTGGAGAAATGGAGAATAAAGGTTTTGAGGTAGTTATAAGCGCTACTCCAATATCCTCAAATAGTGGTTTAGTTTGGAATTCTGATTTTAACATATCTTTCAATAGAAATAAAATTGTTTCACTTGGAGCAGATGTTGCGCCCTTTGCTGCTGGTTTTGCAAGTTGGGTTACTCCAGGTGAACCAATTGGGGCATTTAGAGGCTTCAAGGTGGTTGATTTGATTAGAACTCAAGAGCAATTGAATAATTTGAATGCTGGATCACCAAATGGTGTATATCAATCAACCGCAACTAGAGTCGGAGATATTCAGTTTGAAGATGTCACTGGTGACGGCCGAGTAACCGGAGATGACCAAAAGATTTTAGGAAATGCGCAGCCAGATTTTATTGGAGGATGGACAAACACACTTCGCTACAAGGGTTTTGATTTTTCTGCCTTTTTTCAATTTGTCTCTGGCAATAAGATTTACAACAATACGAGAGCATTTTCTGAAGGTATGAATAGTATTTTTGGTAGCACTGAGGCTGTTCTAAGAAGATGGACACCCACCAACACAAATACAAATGTCCCAAGAGCCATTAATGGTGATGCTCCAAATAATAGAAGGACATCTGACCGTTGGTTAGAGGATGGATCTTTTGTTAGATTAAAGAATGTGGTGTTTGGTTATACTTTGCCTGCATCTTTAACTTCTAAAATGAAAATTAGCTCTTTGCGAGTTTATTTTTCAGGACAAAATTTACTGACTTGGACAAACTATTCTGGTCTAGATCCAGAGGTAAATACCTTTAGCGGTAGCAATATTGCGCTAGGGACTGACTTCTTAACATTCCCACAGGCTCGAGTTTATACATTTGGAGTGAACATTGGATTTTAATTGAAAAAATATGAAAAGACTTATTAAAATTTCCCTGGTGTCGACTTTGGCAATTATACTTTCAAATTGCTCAGTAGTAGAAGATCAGAATCCCCAGAATTTTCTTCCCTCTAACACCGCATTTTCAAATGCAGCCGGGGCGAGAGCCGCATTAACTGGTGCTTATGATGCAATACAATCAACCAACTACTATGGTCGGTTGTATTTGATTTTTCCTGATTTGCATGGAACAACCAATTTACGTTGGACGGGAACCTTCGCCACTTGGGCGGCCATTGGCAATAGGGGCATATTGGCAGATAATACTGACGTTACTGCGATGTGGCTGCAAATTTATCAAGCAATTAATAGAGCTAATCAAATTATTGATAAAGTTCCCGCAATTACAGATCCTGCTTTAACTGATAAAAATGGCATTTTAGGTGAAGCCTACTTCTTGAGAGCATTCCACTACTTTAACTTAGTTCGTTACTGGGGAGGAGTACCTTTGAAGCTTACACCTACAGATGAAGCAAACATTTCAGCTTTACAATTGCCAAGAAGTAGCATAACAGAAGTATATGCACAAATCTTAGCCGATTTAGGTCAAGCTATCACCTTAGGCTCTGCTGCCACAAATAGATTTAGGGCGCGTGCTAATGCCTTTAGGGCTCTTAAGGCTAGAGTTCACCTCTATAGATCGTCTCCTGGCATTGCTTTGGCAAACGAGTGGGATTTAGCAATCTCAGAGGCTACAGATGCTGGAGCCACTTTACCTGTGCCTGCTACCTCATTGGTAACTCCTTTTTCGGCCTTGTTCTCTGTTAAGAATACAGTTGAGTCAATCTGGGAGATTCCATTTGATCCAGTGGATAATAACTCAATTGCTTTTCACTTATTGCCAGCTGCAAACGGTGGACGCAATGAGGCTAGGCCCACAACCGGTCTTCAAGGAATCTATGCAACAAATGACACTAGGCGTATAACCACAGGTTCGGTCGATGCAAGTTTGAAATACTTCAGACCTCAAACCAATGATGACAATGTTATTGTCTTCAGAAATGCTGAGATGTATTTGATCAGAGCAGAAGCAATGGTCGAAAGAAATACGGGCACAGATTTAGCTGACGCGGTCACTATTGTTAATGCATTACGCACACGTGCCACTCTTCCAGCTTATTCAGGGACGGTAAATCAGGCATCACTTAGAGATGAAGTATTTAATCAACGTAGAGCAGAACTAGCTCTTGAAGGTCATTACTTTTTTGATATTGTGAGGACGAACCGAGTTGCTGGTATATTGACAAGTCCAGTTTGGGATCCTAATCAAGCTGTATTGCCAATACCTCAAAGGGAGATTTTTGCGAGCCCAGGTTTAGTTCAAAACCCCGGGTATTGATGTGTTAATTTGTTTTTAGAAAAAAAGAGGTTGGTAAAATCCAACCTCTTTTCTTTACTTTGAATTATGAAACCTCAACTCTTCTTATTGCTTTTATTGATTGGTAAAACTGTTTTTGGGCAGGGTGTGGAGTCACAAACCAATATTAACCAATTAGGTGCAACTAATGACCCGACCCAAATGGTTCGGCAATTCGATAATCGTTATCAAGGGATAAAAGGAAGCCCGTTGTTTTGGGATGGGTATGTTTCTGGTGTTTTAAAGTTTAAAGATGGAAGGATTTACAGAGTAAAGTCTTTGAACTATGATTTAGTGGATGATTCATTTATCTATAAACTGGAATCTGACAATCGGGTGTTGGTATTAAAGAATGCGGAAACTTTTAAAGCTGATTCTTCATTATGCCCAGAGGATTTTTGTTTTTTCAAAAGATTCGATTTCTCAAATTCAGAAGCACCTTCAGGATATTTTGCAGTATTGGCAGAAGGGCGAAATTTTTTTTTGTGTAAAATTTCTAAAACCATACTTAAGGCTGATTTTAAGGGGGCATATAGCGCTAATCAGAATATGGATAGATTTATTGAGGAGAGGCGATTTTATATTGTAGACCCTGATGGAAAAATTTCTTTATTTAAAAATTCACAGAAATCCGTTACCGAACTTTTTCCATTGAATAAGAATCTGATAAAGGATTTGATTTCAAAGAATAACTATAAGCTAAAGAATCCAAGAGATTTAATAAGTCTTTTAGAATCAATAAAAAATCTTTAGTAACTAATAGAGATATAGGTGTTTAATCCCCTATCCCCTGATAAACCATTACCTTAAACTTATCCCCAATATTCCAAACAGGCGAAGCATACATATTAGTAAAAATCAGCCCCACTAATTTTTCCTTTGGGTCGGCCCAATAGTGCGTGTTGAATGCGCCTCCCCACGAGAACGAACCGAGAGATACAATACTTTGGTAGTCGTTTTTATCGGTTTCCAATCCAAACCCTAACCCAAATTGATTTGTCAAGGGTGGTTGTATTTGATTAGTCAACATCAACTCTACTGTTTTGCGGCTCAATAAACGCACACCATTATATTCGCCCTTATTTAAAAATAGCTGAAGGAACTTGGCATAGTCTTCTGTGGTAGAACTTAACCCCGCACCTCCAGAAAAATAACGACCTTCTAATTTTGGGTATTGGGGATCTGAGCCATCGTAGGTGGGTTCAATCATTTTAGATAGGGCACCTTTTTTGGTTTGATAAAGATAAACGAGCCGATTGTGTTTTTCCTTTGGTAAATAAAAATAGGTATCGTTCATACCCAGCGGTTGAAATATTCTGGTTTTGAAAAACTGATCAAGTGATTGGCCTGATAAAACTTCAACCAAATAGCCAAGTACATCCGTATTTAAGCCATAGGTATATTGTTCGCCCGGATGGTGTTTCAGAGGAAGCCCTCCTAAAACTTTCACCTTGTCGGCCAGCAACATGTTGCTCGAACCAATACCGCTGGGAATTTTTGCTTTTGCATAAATCGCTTTGAACTCTTGGCTTCCAATGCTTGCATAATCGATGCCTGAAGTATGCGTAAGCAATTGGCGTATGGTAATCTCACCTTTTGCAGGAACAGTACTGTAAGTGGTATCTGACCAATTGAGATTGCTCAATACTTTTGGGTTTTTGAATTCAGGAACGTAACGCGAGAGCGGGTCGTCCAATAAAAATTTACCTTCTTCAAAAAGCATCATCACGGCCAGGCTGGTGATGGCTTTTGTCTGAGAGGCTATTCTAAAGATATCATCTTTTTTAAGCGAAACCTTATTTTCAATGTCGCTGTAGCCGTAGGCTTTGTGAAAAACAATTTTTCCGTTGCGTGCAATAAACACAACAGCTCCTGGTATTTGTCCTTTGATGATATGTTCGTTTATCAAATTGTCAATACGTTGAAGCCGCTCGGGAGACATGCTATTTTCTTTTGGAGAGCCAACAGTTAATGTTTGGCTTTTGCCAATGAATGAGATGAGTAATGTTGAAATTAATAGATAGTTCTTCATAGTCTTTTGTTTTCAACGCTTAATTCCTAATGCCCAATCCCTAATTCCCAAGTTCTAAATTCAAAGTCCCTTTACACTCAATCCTCCATCTACCATTATGTTTTGCCCCGTAATGTAACTGGCTTTATCCATAGCCAAGTAGGTAACCAAGTTGGCCACTTCTTCAGGCTTACCTACGCGATTAAGCGGAGTGCGTTCTAAAATTTTCTTCAATCGTTCTGGCTGCGCCAATACCGCTTCGGTCAAAGGTGTTTCAATATACCAAGGCGAAACGCAATTAACACGAATGTTATCAATAGCCCATTCGGCTGCCAGGTGTTTGGTCAATTGAATAATGGCCGCTTTGGTCATGCCATACGGTGGGCCAGTTTGTACATCGAAACTCCCGGCAACGGAAGCGATATTGATGACACTTGCGTCATTTGATTTTTTTAGCAAAGCATGGGAGAGGCGTGAAATTTCTACCATGCTGAACAAATTTACTTCAAAAAGTTTACGGTACTCTTCTTCTGTGTATTCGACAAATTTCTTGCGAATATTGGTACCAACATTATTTACAAGAACATCTAACTTGCCCCAGTTTAATGTTACCCTATCAATTAAAGATTTTCGGAAAGTGGCATCCGTAACATCGCCATCCATGGTAAAAAGATTGGCGGAGTTTTTAACTTTTCCTTTAATGCTTTCGGTCGTTCGTGCAACCACCAATACTTCTGCGCCTAGCTCTAAAAATTCTTTTGCGATGGCGAGGCCAATGCCTTTGGTGCCCCCCGTTACCAATGCTTTTTTTCCTTGTAGGTTCCACATATCATTCCACTAACTAAATTTTTATTCTTCCCCAGTTTTCCCCTGTTTTTATCCGGTGTACTTGCATGTCGCTGACGCCAAATTTTAGGGCGATTTGCTTAAGTGTTGTTTTGCCCAGGCTTAGTTTTTGTTTGATGGTGAGTACTTGCTTCTCGGTCAGTTTGGCGTTGGCCTTCGCATAGTTAGGATTGCTTCGGTGGTGAATGGCTCTTTCTTGGAGTGTAGCCCATTTCAAATTTTTATAATAATTGTCGTTCCTTTTGTAATTCAAATGGATGACAAATTTATGTTGCTTACTAGGTTTTTTTAAAAAATGGATAGCCACCAATCGATGGATCAGAAAGCTTTTGGTGATTGGCTTACTTCGAAAAGAAATCCCAGGATAATTAGAGATGACACCGGGCTTTAAAAAATGTCCGCGGGTAGGTTTGTCTATGAAACTGATTATCCGACCATGATTGGTTACGGCATATCGATTTCCTTTAGCGGACTTCTTAAAGGGTAGAACGGCTACCTTTTCGTTTGGATAGAGTTTGATTTCTTTTGCGCTCATAATATTAAAAATTTTCTTTTCGTTCGACCAACAAGTACCAATTGTTTTCAATGGGCAAATAACCTTGTTCGTAGCAATAATAGTAAATAGTACCCTCTTTTGTTTTATAAATGTTGGTAAAATAGTTAAAGTCAAATCCTTTTTGAGTCAGTTTCTCGCGGCTCATCTTCGTTTTACCGCTAGGGTTTGCTTCCATCAATATGCGTCTGTTTTTGCGTAAAACGTTATTCACATTACGGATGTAGTTTGTTTCATCACTGTTCAGTTTGTTATTGTAAGACACCCGGCATTGATCTGAACAAAATTTTTTATCGGCTCGGCCTTTTATTTTTTCACCACACACCAGGCAGGCTTTTTCATCGATTTTGGTCATAAAAGGGCATTTTAAGTAATACAGGCATTCGTTTTTAAACGTTTACAAACGAATATAACCGAAAGTAATTGAATAACAAACGACTTTGATTTTGGCCACCCTCCACTTTTGCATCGTCAATCGCTGAACAACTCAGCCGAGGACAAAAACAAAAAACACTTTTAACCATTTAAATTTTAACCATTATGAAAAGTTTAAGAAACAGCGTGCAGTTAATCGGCAACTTGGGCAAAGACCCGGAAGTGAAAGAGTTCAGCGGAAGCAAGAAGGCTTCCTTCACGATCGCTACCAGCGACAGTTACAAAAATGCCAAGGGCGAAAAGATTGAAGATACTCAGTGGCACAACATAGTGATTTGGGGCAAATTGGCCGATGTAGCGGGCAAGTATTTAAAAAAGGGCTCTGAAGTGTGCGTGGAAGGCAAGCTGGTTCATCGCAACTACGAAACAGACAAGGGTGAGAAACGCTACATTACTGAAATCAATGTAAATGACTTGGTGATGCTGGGGGGGAAGGGGAAATAACCATTCTTCATATCTTTGTTTTGAAGGCCATCAATTTCGATGGCCTTTTTTGGATCACATTCAAAAGTTGGGGAGTAAAGGCACTAACAAGCTTTTATAAAAATGGGTTGATATTGAAATGTGGATAACTCCACAGATTGGTTTTTGGCTCTTTCAAAGGTTTGACTGTGTGGGAGTTACCCACATTCCAACATCACTATTATTACAATTGGATTTTTAAATGTTTAGATATGGTTTGATAAGACTTACTCCCCAACTTTTAATGCTGACCCCCTTTTTTGTTTTAATTGAATAGCGTGCCGATTTCAATTAACCTTACTTGGCTCTGCCATCGATATATTCATCGGTATTCCTTCCTTTGCCCGATTGTGGATTTGCAGTTGCTTGGGATCGTTCAAATTCAATTTCCTAAATGCTGCCGGAGTAATCCCTGCTCGCTCGGCATAAATTTCATAATACGCAGCTTGTATTTCATCAAGTGCTGCCATAAAAGTAGCGTAGGTTGTGCCGCGATCCGTTTTTAGCGAAACCACCGCTTCTTTTGGACTATCAGATGAAGAGCGATCTTTTCCATTGTTCAAAATAAATCTTTGAATCTCTTCCCTCACGCCATCCAAATTTTCCCGAGGCTCCTTCTCAATCAAAAATTCATTGGCTGAATTGATTTGAATGGCAAAAAGATTTCTGTCGTGTACAGGAGCCGTGATCGATTCGTTTGAAAACGCTGGCAATATCATCAAAATGCCTTGGTGGTTTTGAATTACGGTAGTAATCAAGAAAAACGTCAATAACAGAAATGCAATATCAGCCATGGAGCTGGTGCTCACTTCAGGAGACGGGCGCTTGGTATTCATAGGTAATCTGGTTTGTATCGATAATCCAGATGTGCTGGGTTAGTCACAAAAAATTTCTTGATAGGGCCACAAGCTTGTGACATTTGGCTGAAGCGAGTAGCACTTTTTATCTTAACTTTACCACAATGATTTTTCAGTACCCTTCCTTTCTGTGGGCATTAACCGCGCTGTCCATCCCCATCATCATTCATTTATTCAATTTTCGAAAAACCATAAGAGTTTATTTTTCCAATACCAGGTTTCTAAGGCAAATCAATCAAGAAAATACTCAAAAGCGAAAGCTTAAACAGTATTTGGTGCTGGCCGCTCGTTTGTTGTTTATTTTCTTTTTGGTGATGGCTTTTGCTCAACCGTTTTTAAAAGCGACTGAATCTATCTCTTCTCCTAATCTAGTATCCATTTACCTCGATAATTCATTTAGCCTTTCGGCTCCCCTCAACGATAAGACCCGCGCCCTCGATGATGCCGTTGAGCGCATTCAACAATTGATGGAAGCTTTTCCGGCCGATGCCCGTTATCAACTAATCACCAACGATTTTGCGCCTTTCTCTAATTCTCCTAAAACAAAGGCAGAGGTGCTGGACTTCCTTTCGCAAGTCCGATTTTCGGGTGTGGGCCGCTCGGCATCTGAAATTGTAAAGCGCCACAACAAAAATTCTACGCTCTTTTGGTTTTCAGATTTTCAAGCTTCCACATTAGGGGCGGCACCCAAAATTGATTCTGTCCAACAGATTCGTTTGATTCCGATCGATTACGGGAAGCCCAACAATGTGTTTGTGGATTCCATCCGATTGGAAAATCCGTTTATGATTGGTGGCGAAAAAAACTCCATTCACATTCGGTTGCGCAACGATGGTGAAAAATTAGTGGAGGGATTGGTAGTCAAATTATCCATCAACCAAAAGCAAGTGTCGGCCACTTCCATCAACATTGAACCACAAAGTTTTGCAGAGGTTGTTTTTGATTTGTCGGGTGCCCAGGCCGGCCGCAACCGTGCCACTATCTCCTTTAGCGATTACCCCATCAGCTTCGACAACGAATTTTATTTTACTCTTAACTATGCTGGCAAACTTAATGTAATGGAGATCAAGCAATCATCTGAGCCCACCTTCATCAGTAAAGTTTTTGCCAATCAGCATCTTTTCAATTTTTCTAGTTACGATATCAAAAATGTAAACTACAGTTTGTTTCAGCAAGCTGATCTGTTGGTCATCAATGGCATCGATCAAATCAACCCATCGCTTGCCAGCGCATTGGCGAGCCACCGCACCTCGCATCATCTTTTGTTTGTGCCTGGCCACAAACCTGATGTAAATAGCTATCAGCGCGCTTTGAATTTGCCCGTTCAAGTAGTGCCCGATGCAAAAGAATTTATCGCACTTGAGCGGCCCGATTGGGAGAACCCCCTCTTCCAAAATATTGTGGAAGAAAAATCGGCAGCCTTGGCCATGCCTGTTGCAAAAAAAAATATCGATTGGGGGATCGAGCGCTCTGCGTTGTTAAAGCTCAAAGATGGTCGCCCTTATCTTTCGCAATTCGGCAATTTGTTTGTTCTCAGCAGCCCCCTCGATAAATCGTATACCGATTTTTATCAGCATGCGCTATTTGTTCCGTTCATGTATCGCTTGGCCGCTTCTGGCAAAAAGCAACAAGAGCCATTGTACTATTCGCTGTCGTCTTCTCAAATTGTTTTTCATGCCGATAGCCTTTCTGGCGAAGAGCCTGTAAAGTTGGTGGGCAGCCAGGAGGTGGTGCCGGCTCAGCGTAAATCCAATGGCCAAATGGTCATGGAGTTGCCCAAGTTCTCTTTGAGCCCTGGTTTTTTTGCGGTCAACCATGGATCGGATACACTCGGCTGGTTGGCCATCAACACCCATCAAGCGGAATCAATGTTAAAATGCCTTTCGGCCGCAGAGGTAAAGCAGCAGTGGGGCGGAGGCTCAAACATCAGTGCGGTAGAGACTTCGTCACCCCAAGCCTTTGGCGATCAAATCAAAGCGCGCTATCTCGGTAAGCCTTTGTGGAAATTCGCGATTGTATTGGCCTTGGCCTTTCTGTTGGCCGAAGTTCTTTTGCTAAGATTTTTAAAGTAGATTTGCCTTTCGAAATAGTGGTATAATTGGCTGTACACTATGCCTAACTTCCAACCTAGCCTATGAAAATACTCATTCAATCTGCCAAGATAATCTCACCGGGCTCACCGCATCATTTAAAAAAACGAAACGTGTTGATTGCCAATGGTAAGATTGCTGAGGTAGGCGAAAGAAAATACAGTGCCGATAAAGAGATTGATGCCGATGGTATGTTGCTCAGCATTGGCTGGTTTGATTTGGGCGCGTTTGTGGGCGACCCGGGTTTAGAGCACAAAGAAGACATTGCCTCGCTCGTGCGTGCGGCCGCGGCCGGGGGTTTCACCGAAGTAGCGGTGTTGCCCAACACCCATCCAGCTGTTCAAACCAAAAACGAAATTGCTTACCTCACACAAGGCAATGCCAACCGATTGGTGCAAATACATGCCCTGGCCAACGTTACCAAAAATGGCAAAGGCGAGGAGCTTACGGAAATGATTGACCTGCACGAAGCAGGTGCCATTGCCTTCACCGATGGACTAAAATCCGTTTGGCATACCGACATTTTTTTGAAATCGCTTCAATACCTTCAAAAGTTTGATGGCCTTCTCATCGACCACCCCGAAGACAATTGGCTGAACTTGTTTGGTCAAATGCATGAGGGTGAAGTGAGCACCTCGCTCGGGTTAAAAGGTATGCCTCGCCTTGCTGAAGAAGTGGCGGTACGCAAAAATTTAGAATTGCTTGGCTATGCTGGAGGTCGATTACATTTTTCAAAAGTATCTACTGCCAAAACAATCGAGATGGTGCGTGCCGCTAAAAAGAAAGGCTTGAACATCACGTGCGATATCACCAGTTATCAGCCTTTGATGGAAGACAATTTGTTGGTTGACTTTGATACGAACTACAAGCTTAATCCGCCCTTGCGCGAAAAAAGCGACAACGAAGCCTTGATAAAAGGTTTGAACGATGGCACCATTGATGTGTTGACAAGCGGCCATTTGCCACAAGACGAAGAAAGTAAAATGGTGGAGTTTGATATGGCCGATTTCGGTATCACCAATCTGCAGACGTTCGCTTCGCAGTTGGTCTTACTTTCCAAATCGGTAGATATGGAAGACTTGATTGCAAAAGTAACGGTTACCCCACGACAGATTTTAAAGATGGAAGTACCCATCATTGAAGAAGATTCCAAAGCCAACCTCACACTGTTTGACCCCAGTGCCGAATGGACATTTGATGCAAGCCAAAACTTTTCGAAGTCAAAAAACTCACCTTGGCTGGGGCAAACGTTGAAGGGCAAGGTCGTAGCAGTTTTTAACAATGGTAAAATGAAAATGGAAGAATAATCGCTCCCGTGTCTTTTCTGCAAAACCCTATCGCAAAAATCTCACTTCGCAATGGCGCCATTGCGGGTGTACTTGGCTTTGCCATCTTATTGGCACTTTATGCCATTGGTAAGCACCCCATGCTGTTTCAATTGTTTTTTGATTTTCGGATTATTTTGTTTGGTGTGTTTTTGTCGCTAACGGTAAAGGAGATTCGAGACAATTACCAGAAAGGTATCATCTATTTCTGGCAAGGAATGATTGCTTGCTTAACTTTCACTATTGTTTTTGCTTTTATTACCAGTGGACTGATTTGGGCCTGCTGCCTTGTGTACAAGCCTTTCTTATCAACTTATATTGTGCTGGCAATAGAACAAATGAAGGCCATCCCATCGGATGCTATTCAACAAATAGGAAAAGAAGTGTACGAAAGTAATTTAAATGCCTTACCTGTTACTAATGGGTATAATTTGGCAAAACACTACTTTTGGCAGAGTTTTGTCATCAGCTTTTTTATTAGCATCATTATATCCGTAATTTTAAGACGTCAACCAAAAAACGAATAACATGGAAAAAACAACTACAAATGAAAGTTCTTTATTTCAACACGCAATTAAATGGGGAGCCATTTTCGGTGGTGCGAGTATTGCACTAACAATTTTACTCTATGCAATCGACTATGCTCTTCTTGCAGATTGGAAAATGTTACTATTGCTTTTTGTATTTTTAGGATTGGTTATTTTTTCAGGCATTAACTACCGAAGTCAGATTGGTGGATTTTTGCCATATGGAAAAGCCTTTCTCCACGGATTTACTGTATTTGCAATTCTTGGTGTGGTTTCTACTCTTTTCACGGTAGTTCTTTACACCGTAATTGATCCGGAACTTCCAACAAAACTTGTAGACGTTTCAATTGAGAATGCTCAAAAGATGATGGAAAGCTTCAAAATGCCAGAGGATCAAATTGACAAGGCATTGGAAGACGCAAAAAAGAGGTCTGTAGATCAATTTTCTGTGGTTGGCCTCTTTAAGGGTTATGCCTTTGGTCTTATTCTTTACGCAATACTTTCTTTGATAAGTGCTATTTTTGTGAAGAAGAATCAACCAGTAGAGTTTTAAAATCCTGAATGGATATCTCCCTTGTTATTCCTGCCAAAGACGAGCAGGAATCGATACCCGAACTAAGTCAGTGGATAAGCCGTGTGATGCAAACGCACGGCTTTTCGTATGAAGTTATTTTTATTGACGATGGCAGTACCGATAGCACATGGGAGGAGATCAAGAAAATAAGTGCGGCAAACCCACGTTTCAAGGGCCTTCAGTTTAATCGAAATTTTGGCAAATCGGCCGCTTTACACACGGGCTTTCGCGAAGCAAAAGGGGAGGTGGTCATTACGATGGATGCCGACTTGCAAGACAGTCCCGATGAAATTCCAGACCTGTACAAACTCATCAAAGAACAAAAATTTCATTTGGTAAGTGGTTGGAAAAAAAAGCGCCACGATCCCATCTCAAAAACAATTCCGTCTAAATTTTTTAATTACATCACACGAAAAATTTCGGGTATTGCCTTGCATGACTTCAATTGCGGGCTAAAAGCGTATCACCATTCCGTCATCAAAAACATTACCGTGTATGGTGAAATGCACCGTTACATTCCCGTGTTGGCCAAGTGGGCAGGCTTTACCAAAATCACTGAAAAAGTGGTGGAGCATCACGAACGTAAATATGGGCATAGCAAATTTGGGTGGGAGCGTTTTGTGCGGGGATTTTTAGATCTGCTCACCATCACTTTTGTGGGCAGGTTTGCTCAGCGCCCGATGCATTTTTTTGGCACGTGGGGCATTGTTTCTTTTTTGGTAGGCTTTGCTTTTACCACCAAAATTTTGTGGGATAAAATCGACTCTGTCTTTATTTCAAAAATCCCACTCAAGCGTGATGTAGCGGAGCAACCTATTTTCTATTTGGCCTTGGCCGCTGTGGTGATTGGCGTGCAACTTTTTCTGACGGGTTTTTTAGCCGAGCTGCTTACACGCCAATCGATTTCAAAAAAAGAGTACTTGGTAATTGATCGGGTAGGGAGTTGACCTAGCCGTTATTCTTTTTACTGAATTACCAATCGATTGATCACTTTCTTTTCAGCATGATAGAAAATGACCAAATAGACACCTGGTTTTAAAGATTCATCAATCGGTTTGATAAAAAGAGAACCCGTAACGTTGAATGTCTTTTTGAATATTGTTTTGCCTGTAATGTCCTTGATGTCCATGGTTACATCACTTCCTTCCCACGAGGTATTGAATCGCACATTGAAGGTTGAGCCGACAGTGGGGTTTGGATAAATCAATACATTAAAATTATCGGTTGTTCCATTGTATTCAACACTTAAAGTAGATGAATACTCAAAGTGTTTATCAAAATCAACTTGCTTTAAGCGATAATAGGAAATGCCTTGATAGGGTTGTTTATCAACGAAAGAATAATTCTGTACTGTTTTTGAGTTGCCAGCACCTGTTACTTTTCCAACGGGCGAAAAGACCCGCCCGTCTTTTGATTGTTCAATTTCAAAATAGTCGTTATTGATTTCAGTTTCTGTTACCCATTTTAATTCAATTGCATTTTCAAGTGCCTTGGCTGTAAATGAAATTAATGTAACAGGCAATGGAACATCAATGACTTGTGCCATAGCAAAACCATCGTTGACTCCGCCTCGCGCAACCAAACAATTGACACCGCTTACTAATAAAGATTTGGTATCTGAATAACAAGAGTTGCTGGCAATTACGGAAATAGTTCCGCTCGATCCGCCAAATGTGATAGTGCTCAAACTTGATGTGAAGGTATTGATAGCTGATGTTTGTGACGCCCCAGTGGGAACAGTCCAAACAAAAGAGTTTGCATTGCCAGTGGTAGTTATTACTGAATAATTATCTCCCAAATCAAAACAAGGTGTAGTGTTTCCTGAAATCGCGCCTAGCGTCAGTGGAGTAATCGCACCGCCCGTTAAGTTACTTCCACAAAAAGTGACATTGGAAAACCCATCATCATTACCCCCTAAAGCGTTATCGCAGCTTTGTCCCGTTACGGCAATACTTTTAGAGTCACTAAAGCAACCGTTGGTGGCATCCAATTGAATAGATCCACTTGCACCAGGGAAGCGGATACTCGCAATGCTAGAGATAGTAGTGCTCACTGAGCTTGAGGCAGTGCCGCCACCGCTGGTTACTTTCCACACAAAAGAAGTAGCCAAACCACTAACGACAGTTGCCGAATAGTTCTGACCAAGATTGAAGCAATAAGGGCTTGCACCTGTAATAGCCGATAAAGTGATAGGGCCTAGTGCGCCTCCTGCAAGATTCGTTCCACAAAAAGTGCCATTGGAAAATCCATCAGCACTTCCCCCTAATGTGATGTTACAATTCGTGCCCGTAACGGCTAACAATGCAGTGGCACTCGAACAGCCATTCGTGGCAGTTACCTGCACAGTGGCATTTGCAATTCCAAAACCAAAACTAGCAACGCTGCTCGCTGCACCATTCTGACTTGCAAAAACAGTTCCTCCAGATGGGCTGGACCATACAAACGAAGTAGCTATTCCAGATAAAACATTAACAGAATAATTTTGGCCGCTGTTGAAACAAAAAGTAGCTTCACCAGAAATAGTACTTAACGAAATAACACTGAGCGATCCACCAGTTAAATTGCTTCCACAAAATGTGCCATTGGAAAATCCATCAGCACTTCCCCCTGTATATTGGGCAAAAGAAAAAAGGGGCAAGCACAAAAATGCCACCAATAACCAATAGTGCACGCTTGCCCTCGATTTCATTTTTAAAAATAATTTTTGTAGATCTATGGAGCTGTTCTAAAACCACGGCCACCAGTATTATTATTTCTATTGACTAGGCCGTTCCACCCAGCTCTGAACTGCCGATCGCTGACAGGAGCGAACTGCGTACCATTAGCAAAAGAACCCAAAGCAATGCCGATGCCCGCGTAACCAGTTACACCAACAGTTCCATTTGTTCCATTGGGGGCAGTGGGGTCATTATTTCCATTGATGCCCGGCCAATAATCAACATCCGCATGGCCGAAAGCATTGAGGGCTCCATTTCCATTTGTTCCTCGAAATGATCTGCCCGCCACATTTCCAACTGTAACGGTGTTCTCTAAAACATTTCCCGTCATATCCATGATACCATACCACGTAGCACCTGCTTGGCTTCTGGTGGAAGTACCTGTAGCAAACATACCTGCACGAGTAGGACCTGAAAAACTGACATTGTAGTTTGCGCCTACTGTAGCTGATAACTCGTTGTCGGCTCCAGCATTGGTTAAGGTGGTAACATTAGTAGCTATGGCATTGCCCCACGCAAATTCGCCAGGTACAGGGACCAACGCACCACGGCAAGCTTTTTCCAATTCTAACTCGGTCATCGGCCTCAAGCCTGACCAATCCAAATAGGCCAATACATCAGGCGAAGAAAGAAATGGCATGGCAAGATACCTACCATCTCCGTTAACTTCATTTACTGTGCCGTTGTTATTTAAATCGCAGGCATACTGTCCCGGGGTCGCACCAGATGGGGGTGAAATGCACTTTACCCCACAACGGGCGCTGGGCGATGATGAGCCACTTCCGTGAAAGTTACCTTGAACTATTGCATTAGTTCTACTTGCTTGCTGCGTTCCTGTCAACGTATTTAAAAATTCCATATACTGCTCCTGTCCAATTTCATACTTCATAGAATAGAATTTATTGAATCCGTTAGGGAAGCCGTTGGTGTAAGAAGCAACCATGGACCGACTAGTGGCAGTATTAAAATCATCCACAATCAATTGGCCGGTGGTGTTGTTGTTTCCCAGCGATCCAGCTCCCCCCCCTCCAAGGATGGCTGGCTCAGTTGTGCTAGTCACTTGAAATACATTCCCAACTCCATAGGGGGTTCCTTCAAAACGGCCGTTTCCTGGAAATATACCGTCACCAAGGTAAAATGAACCAGTGGGTACGTAAACCATTTCTACCGCAAAAACTTTCACTGTTACACTGCAAGCATCAAGAACTCCATCGGTTGCATAATTCCATCTAATTTGAAAATCAGTCCACGTGTTTGTTCCAGAACCATTCGATGATCGATATATAAAAACGCCTCGTGTATCAGATACGCCATCAATAGAGGCAGAGGCCGGGCCGGAGTGACCAGAAGTAGCAATGGTAGCATGTTTCCATACGGTGGAAGCTGTACAGCCAGAGCCAGTAGTGCCACCTGTAATTTGAAATTTTACAAACACCCAAGCAGCATCCCAGTTATTGGGGCCGCTGCCTAACCGAAAGGAGTTATCCCAAGAAAGATTAAATTTAACAAAAGTAAAATTTGCTGCGTTGTTTAGTCCTGCCGATGTATTTTGCCCGGTAAGGCTTACATTAGACACTAAAATGTTGTTCGACTTTGCAACGGATACAATCATTGTAATGACTAAAAGACTTAGGCACAAGCGTTTCATGTTAGTTAAGTTTTAGATTTAGCTTTCAATTATAGTGAAAAGAATCATGATCCTCAATTTTTTGCATTAAAAATTAAACGATTTTTTTGTAAAAAGAAGCTTTGCAACCGCTTGCGCGGAAACAAAATAAACAATGCTGCCATCCTAATAGCAGAGGTGAATAGCGTTAAAGTGTTGGCATAATGTAGGCAATAACGCTTAGGTGCAGAAAGCAATGAGCAAGTTGATCTCATGCAATTGCCCCGAAGTTCGGGAAGTATTTTAAAGCCTTTTCTGCATGCTGCACTTTTGGATGATGGCAAAATGTTGCCGCACACACTTCAACCCGATGTTCCCACCTTCATCAATGGATTTACGCCTTAAATTTTTTCGTATGAGTTGGATGTTGGGCCATTTCATTAAAGCCTGGGAGCCATAAGATCGCCCTGGTTGACGATTCTGGAGAGGTAATCGAGTGCTTGTTTTGGGTTTATTCAAAATAAATTTTGGTATAACTGTTTGAAGTTTAATGTTTTGATTATATTTGCTTAAATTATTTGATTAGTATGTTTCAAATTTCTACTCAACCAAAAAAACCCGTTATGAAAACAAAGCTGTCTCTTTTACTTTTTGCTTTGACGGTCATTTTGAATTTGAAGGTCTCAGCCACCAATGGCCAGATAGACGAAAAGAATTCGAATTACGTAGTCATAGGCGTCTTTTCAATCCCAAAAAATGCGATTGAATTTACTGAGAATGCGAGAAAGAATAATCTTTCGGCAGAGTATTCAATTAACCCGCTGCGCAAACTATTCTATGTTTTTGTGCTGCATACAGACGACAAAAGCCTAGCCTTTGAAGAGGCCAAAAAATTGAGAGAAAAAACTCCATATTCCGATACTTGGGTTTACACCGGCTTACTGGGTGAAAATCAAGTGAAAGGGAATGACAGCAACCCGATTGCAGTTGAAAAGATCAATTTGGTAGTGGCGCAAGACAATGTGTCGCTAACTGAAAGCACCAAAGTACCAAACCATTCTTCTGAAGGAGATAAACCTGGCAGTGCAAGTACTTCAACTGCATCAGGAACTTTAACAGCCCAACCTACGGAAACGATGGTGCCTCCTACTGAGCAAGAAGATTCCATGCGACATAAAGCAACTCAAATCGAAAAAGTGGAGGCAGGAAGCAAGCGGATGATGTTTAAAGTATTCACGCATGTAGACGCCCACGATATTCAAGGCGATGTGGATGTGATAGATTTAGATAAAACAAAACCCCGCAAAGTCGCCAGCTATCCTGGGAATGAATCTGTAAATGTCAAGGCAGTCAATAAATCTGGCAACGTTTCTTTTGTGTGCGAAGTATTTGGCTATCGAAAAATTACCACCATTGCTAATTTGAATGACTTATCAGCTACCGAGGGTATTAAACTAGAAGAAAACCAGGCTGTAGTGCCCTTCGAGTTGGTTCGTTTGAAGAAGGGCGATTATGCAGTAATGTATAATGTCTTCTTTTATAAGGATGCGGGCATTATGCGACCGGAATCAAAATATGAAATGAACAGCTTGTTGGATATGATGAAGGAGAACCCCACGTATAAAATAAGAATACATGGCCACACCAATGGCAATGCCCACGGCAAAGTGATTTCCATGGGTGAATCAAAAAACTTCTTTGCTATCACCACTGATGTAAAAGAAGGTTTTGGTTCAGCCAAAAAGCTTTCAGAAGAGCGCGCCAAGGTGATTCAATCTTATCTGATCAAAGAAGGTATTGACCCAACCCGTTTGAAAGTAAAGGCGTGGGGTGGTAAAAGGCCGTTGTACGAAGAAGATCACGCCCAGGCGCAATCAAATGTGCGGGTTGAAATAGAAATTATTGAAGAGTAGTTTTTTCTACTGAACTTTCTGTCAATGGAAAAGTTCAAAAGCGACCTTACGGGCAGAGAATTTGCAGCCAATCAAAAAGTAGATGGCCGCACAATCAGACTAGGCATTCTCAATCAAATTCGGCAAGAGCATCCTCATTTCAATGAGGATTGCTGCTTGTCGATGTCCGAGCTCAACCAATTCCGAAACAAATACATTGAGTCTTCTTTGCGCAATGATGTGGGCACGCTATCGCAATTAGAAAAGGAAGTAATTGAAGCGCTCCACAAAAACGAAACGATTGCCAATGATGTCGATCAAGCAGTAGAAGAAAAACTAACCTATGGGCAGAGGCTGGCAGATCTCATTGCTGAATTTGGCGGAAGCTGGACGTTTATCATTTCATTTTTTATGGTTCTTTTTGCGTGGATCGGGATAAATCTTTATCTCTTTACCAAGCCATTCGATCCCTATCCATTTATATTGCTCAATTTGATTTTGTCTTGCTTGGCAGCCCTGCAGGCACCCGTTATCATGATGAGCCAAAATAGACAAGAAGAAAAAGACCGAGAGCGATCCAAACACGATTACCAAGTAAACCTAAAAGCTGAATTGGAAATCCGGATGCTTCATGAAAAAATGGATCATTTAATATTGAACCAACAACAAAGGTTATTTGAGATTCAGCAAATACAAGTGGAGATGCTGAAAGAGATTACCGATCGATTGGGTAAGACACCAAAATCTTAGTCTGGAAAGTTTGTTACCATGCACCACGCAAAGGAATCTTTTGCCCAACTATTAGATTAAAGTAAATTACCTGATTGGTAGAAATAGCGTTACGAATTGGAATGTTTGCGCATAAATGGTTAACTTGCAGAATCCAAACCCCTACGTTTATGAAATCTTACCTACTCTTTGTATTTGCTTTTATTCTATCCGCATCACTCTATTCTCAAACGAATTACAAGGTTACCATAGGTGTCTTTAAGCGAACTGTAAATGCGCAGCGTTTGTTTGAAAAAGCCAAAAGCCAAGGCTATGAGGCAGGGCAAGTAATAAACCCAGCCAATAGGTTGAATTATGTTTTTGTATTGAATACAATAGAAAAGAGAAAGGCCTATGCATTAGCTGTAAAACTACGTGTCGAAACAGAATACAAAGATGCGTGGGTGTATGAAGAGTCATTTCAAAATTCCGTTCCTATTGTGAAAGCAGAGCCTATCGCAGAGCCTGTGGAAGAAAAGAAACCAGATCCAATAGAGGAGGTCAAGCAAATAGAACCTCCAGTGGTAACTCCTCCAATCGATTCTTCCACAACAAAAAAAGTTGAACCAGAAAAGCCTGTAGTAGTTGAAAAACCAAAGCCAAAGGGCAAGCCATTTCAAATTAGGTTACTAAACACCTCCGATAATTCTGAAGTTAGGTCAGGCGAGATACATGTACAAGAGGCCGTAAAGGCATCCCAATACCAAGTCTTTAAAACGGGTGAGGTAATTTACTTGGAGCCCCCAAAAAATAAGCGAGGCACTTATGCCATCGTTACTCAAGTGGCAGGCTATAGCCCGGCTAGCATTGTCTTCAATTACCAAAATCCAATTGGGGAAAAAGGATCAGACGGAGAGACCATTATCGAGCTGCCGGTGGTAAGGGCCAAGAAGGGAGACTATGTGGATTTTAACAATGTAAAGTTTTTTAAAAATACTTCACTTCTTTTGCCATCGGCACAAAATGAATTGGATGGTGTAGTCGATTTGATGAAAGAAAACATGAAGTATAAAATTAAAATACATGGCCATGTAAACGGAAACCAACCACGCGAATCATTTACGCGCGGTCCTAATTCTTCTTTTTTTGGCACCAATCCTTCCACTGATGTAACCACCAAAAAAATGTCGGCCAAAGACCTATCGTTAAAACGGGCTGAATCTGTTCGCGATTATTTGATCAGTCAAGGTATTGAGGCAAACAGGCTCAGTGTAAAGGGCGAAGGTGGAAAAATTCCGTTGTACGCAGAAGGAGGAACGCTAGGTCAATACAATGACCGGGTTGAAATTGAATTCGTAAGGAGTAAATAACGGCTTTTGATTTCTCTTGTTAAGTCCGATGACCAGTACATGGAGGAAGCTTTGAAAGAAGCTCATAAAGCATTGAATGCTGGCGAAGTGCCTGTGGGCGCGATTGTGGTTTGCAAAAATAAAATTATTGCACGCGCACATAACCAAGCCGAAAAGCTTACCGATGCTACTGCACACGCGGAGATGTTGGCCGTTACCACCGCATCTTACGAATTAGGATCAAAGTACTTAAATGAATGCACGCTCTATGTTACGCTGGAACCTTGCGTGATGTGTGCCGGTGCGCTGCATTGGGTGCAGTTACAGCGATTGGTAATCGGGGCCGAGGACGTGCAGCGTGGGTACTCGATTATTAAAAGTCCTTTGCTGCACGGTAAAACAGAAGTGGTGAAGGGCATCAAATCAGCCGATTGTTCTTCGTTGTTAATGCAGTTTTTCGATCGGATTCGCGCTAATTAGCTTAGCATAAAAAGAAAGCCTTAGCGTTTGCTAAGGCTTTCATATCAAAGGGTAAATGGGTTTTATAACGCCTTTACTTTCTTTGCTTTTTTATCTTCTACTTTTTTTCCGTTGCGGTGCTCGCCCAATATGAGCACATCTTTGGTGGTCTCATATTGTTTGGCGGCCTGCATCATTGCTTGCTCGCTATCGCGGATTAAAATAAGGCCAGACTTTGCGCCTTTGTTGCGCACTTCTATGTACCAGCCATCTTTCTTCTTTTTTGGTAAAATTGGAGGTCTTCCCATGTTTTTTGTTGATTTATGAGCTAAAAAGCCCGTTTTTGAGAATTGCAGCGCAAAGATAACTTTTTTGCTACCCCTTTCAAAGACCTAATCAGACGATTTTAGGGAAACGGTTAATGGTTCACGTAATTCAAAAACTCGCGCTTGGTGTTCTCGTCTTTGAATTTACCAGAGAAATAGGCAGTGCCTGTTTTGCTGTTAGTATCGCTAACCCCTCGCGATGCCACGCACATGTGGTTGGCATCAATCACCACGGCCACATCTTGTGTATTTAATACGCGCTCTAGCTCTCTACCGATTTGCACCGTCAATCGCTCTTGTACTTGTGGACGCTTGGCGAAGTACTGAACAAAGCGATTGATCTTGGAAAGTCCAATCACTTTGCCTGATGAAAAATAGGCTACGTGCGCTTTGCCATAAATAGGCACAAAGTGATGTTCGCAATGCGAGAAAAAAGTAATGTCTTTCTCCACCAGCATTTGATCGTAATTGTATTTGTTTTCGAACAGACGTGTGCTGGGTCTGTTGGCAGGATTCAAACCACTAAAGGCTTCTTGCACAAACATTTTCGCCACGCGCTTGGGTGTGCCTTTCAAACTATCGTCTGTTAAGTCCAATCCCAGCACGGTCATGATTTCACGAAAGTGGGTTTCTATCTTTTGAATTTTCTCTTCATCTGTTAAATCAAAAGCATCTGGCCGCAAAGGGGTATCGTGCGATGAGACCGGGTGCTCATAGTCATCGTCATGCAGGATATTCAACGAAATTTCTTTCGGTCTCATAGAGTTTTATTTTTAGTTCGTAACGATTATCAATCAATTGCCTCAGTATACGCCAAATCACTACTGCAATGTTTTCGGCAGTTGGGTTTAAGTTTTTAAAGTAGAGTGTATCTAAATTAAGGTTTTTGTGGTCAAAATGTTTTAGAATATTTTCCCTTATCAAATCGCTGAGCACTTTTAGGTCATATACATATCCAGTTTCAGGGTCAGATTCACCAATTAAGGTAACAATCAATTCGTAATTATGACCGTGATAATTAGGATTGTTACATTTCCCAAAAACGGCCTCGTTTTTTTCAAATGTCCACTCGGCATTAAACAAACGATGGGCTGCATTGAAGTGTTCTTTTCGGGAGACAGATATTCGCATGGTTGATTACTAAACATGAAGTTATGCAAAAGGTTCAATCGCCTAAATCATTACCCAAAATATTTTAGCGTGTAATACTTTCATGCTGAATAGATTTTAATCAATACTGTATATTAGCAACTGTCATAATCAGATTATCGGATGCATTTAGAGAACATTACCGTCATTCTATTGTTACTGGCCGTGGTTACTGCCTTGGCAGAAGTTACCGATAAAATAAAAATTCCATATCCGGTTTTGTTGGTATTGGCGGGTATTGGGATCAGTCTTATTCCAAACCTGCCGGTGGTGGAGATGAGTCCTGAGGTAATCTTTTTAATATTCTTGCCACCTGCGCTTTACTCATCAGCTTGGACTACCTCGTGGCCCGATTTTAAGTCGAATATCCGATCGATTTCATTGTTGGCAGTTGGTTGCGTTCTGTTTACCACCACCGTGGTGGCCGCTATCGCCCATTATGCAATTCCGGGTTTTGGTTGGCCCGAATCGTTTGTGTTGGGCGCAATCATCTCTCCGCCAGATGCGGTGGCAGCCTCTGCAGCTACCGTTGGCCTAAAAGTGCCTAAGCGATTGATTACAATTTTGGAAGGCGAGAGCTTGGTGAACGATGCCACCGGTTTGATTGCCATGCGCTATGCCATTGCGGCTACATCCACTGGAACTTTTATCTTTTGGCTGGCAGGCATCAATTTTATTTATGTGGCAGCGATAGGTATTGTTATTGGACTGGCGATAGGCCAATTGTTTTTTTGGATTCATAAAATCACGCCAGACAATCCCACCACTGATACAGTGATGACCTTCATTGCACCCTATGTTGCCTACGTAATTGCTGAGCATCCCATGCTGCATGTTTCAGGTGTGCTAGCCGTTGTTTCGTGTGGTTTATTTTTAAGTCAGCGATCGTCTCAAATATTTAAACACGAGGCGCGCATGCAAGCGTGGGCTACCTGGGATACGGTAACTTTTATTCTAAATGGCTTGATCTTTATCTTGATTGGTTTGCAATTGCCGCATGTTCTTTCCAACATTACCCAGCATTCGTTTGCTACACTTTTATGGTATGGTGTGGCGATTAGTTTGGCTACCATTGTGGCCCGAATTCTGTGGGTGTATCCGGGTGCTTACCTTCCACGCTTTTTTAGCAAGCGCATTCGCGAACGTGAAAAACGCCCACCAGCGGCCAATGTTTTTATTGTTGCCTGGTCGGGTATGCGCGGAGTAGTTTCGTTGGCTGCAGCCTTGGCGTTGCCAATAGTATTTGGTGATGGCACCGCCTTTCCCAACCGCGATTTGATTATATTTTTAACCTTTGCCGTTATTTTTTCCACGCTGGTTTTTCAAGGTATGACACTGCCTGGGCTGATAAAAAAATTGGGGATTCAACCCGACCCCAGCACGAAAGAAAGTGAAGACAAGGCGCGCTATGCCATGGCTGCATCGCTGATAGAACACATTGAAGAAAATTATTCGCTGGGGCTCGATGATCGGATTTTGAACAAGATCAAAGTGAAATATGAAATGAGAATTCAACGGTTGAAAAAGGAACCAGACGAAAAAAAGTTAACCGAAGAACAGATCAAACAATTTTTAGATATTCAACATGCCTTGATTAGCCAAGAGCGAATGTTTTTGGAGAATATGCGAAAGAAGGGAGAGATTGGTGATGAGGCACTGCGAAAGATTGAGCGAGAGTTGGATTTAGAAGAATCGCGGTTGATGCTAGAATTAGACGAAAGCTAGCTATTTTTTAGAAGGTTCAATGCCTTCTCTTTATCATCGTGCAATTGCTTTTTCAATGCTTCCAAATCTTGAAACTTACTATCCAAGCGAATTAATGAATGGAAATAGATCGTTAAACTTTCGCCATAAATTTCTTTGTTGAAATCGAACAGGTTTACTTCAATCACCCGTTTTGTTCCGTTTACTGTTGGTCGGTTACCAATGTATAACATGCCTTTGTAAATGGTGGATTCATATTTGACTGTTACTGCATAGATACCGTCTGAAGGAATTAATTTTAGACGTGAATCTAAATCGATGTTAGCCGTTGGGTAGCCTAACACCCTTCCCAACTTGTCTCCTTTCACAACTTGGCCTGTCATGGAATAAGGCCTTCCTAAAAAATGAATGGCTGTTTCAATGTCACCACTTTCCAAAGCATATCTGATTTTTGAAGAACTTACAGCGATGTGATCCACATCTTGCCGTTCAATTTCTTCTACATCAAAACCATAGGTAGGACCGTTTAATTTCAATTGCTCAAAACTACCTTCGCGGTTGTTGCCAAAACGATGATCGTAACCAATTACCAATTTTTTAGTGCCGATCGTATCCACTAAAATATTCTTGATAAAGGCTTGTGAATTGATCTGTGAGAATTCTTTGGTAAAAGGAATCCGCAGGAGGTGTTGAATGCCCTGGTGCTTTAGAAGATCTGCTTTTTCTTCGAATGTATTGAGCAACCGAAGGCTATCTTCTTCTGGTTTAAGAATAAGCCGAGGGTGTGGCCAGAAAGTAATCACCACCGTTTCGCCCAAATGCTTACCCGCAATTTCCTTGAGTCGGTTCAGAATTTTTTGATGGCCCAAGTGCACCCCATCAAACGTGCCGCTGGTAACCACGGCATTTTTTATTGATGCAAAATCATCTAGACTATAATAAATCCTCATGGCGGGCTATCAATTGATTTCTTCTAAGGTCTTTGCTTCTTCTAACTTAAAATTACCAATTCTGGTTCGGCAAAGTGAAGCGAGGTAAGCACCTACGCCCAACTCATTTCCAAAATCGCGAGCAAGGCTGCGAATGTATGTTCCTTTCGAACAAACAATCCGAAAACAAATTTTTGGTTTTTCGATGGAGGTAATTTCAAATTCAGAAACCGTCACTTCTCGAGGTTTCAATTCGATATCTGCACCTTTGCGAGCCAATTTATAGGCACGCTTTCCATCTATTTTAATGGCCGAATGCAGGGGCGGAATTTGTTGCAAGGTGCCCGTAAGCTTCTTCGCTGCCGTGTAAACTTGCTCTTCTGCAAGGGACGAGATATCAACTGGAAGAGATACTTCTGTTTCCAAATCGTGAGAAGGTGTAGTCTGCCCAATTACAAAGTGGCCTATGTATTCTTTTTCCTGCGCTTGATATTCATCAATTTTTTTTGTGAGTTTTCCCGTACAAATAATCAAAAGCCCGGTCGCTAATGGATCGAGTGTGCCGGCATGTCCGATTTTTTTGATTTTCAGTTTATAGCGAAGTTTATTCACCACATCAAAAGAAGTCCAATCCAATGGTTTGTTCACTAGTAGCACGCGCCCTTCTGCTGGTGATGGAAAGGTTTCCATAAGGAAATTACACCGAGAGTTTAATTCCAGATAGATAAAGCACTAGAATGATTACACCCAAAACAATGCGATAGTAGCCAAACAATTTAAATCCATTGTTGGTCAAAAATTGAATGAATGATTTGATTGCCAACATGGCCACTATGAAAGCAACTGCGTTGCCAACAAGTAAGATCATTATTTCATCCGATGAAAATCCATTTCCGGCTTTGTAAAATTTTAGAAGTTTATAACCGGTGGCGGCAGCCATGGTAGGCACGGCCAAGAAAAAGGAAAACTCCGCAGCTGTCTTTTTGGTGAGTTTTTGTGTGAGCCCCCCAATAATGGTGGCGGCTGACCGAGATACTCCGGGTATCATGGCAATAGTTTGAAAGAAACCAATTTTAAGTGCAGTGGTATAGTTGATTTCTGGCACCTCATTTTCTTCGGTCTTTTTAAACAGCTTATCGATGAACAAAAAAACAATCCCGCCAAGGATAAGCATGACTGCTACCACTTCTACTCGCTCTAAAAGTTGATCGATGTAATCATTCAACAAAAAACCAATCACTGCGGCCGGCAAAAAGGCCACAAACAGTTTTATATAGAAGTTGATTGTTTGAAAAAATCTTTTCCAATACAAAACCACCACTGAAAAAATCGCCCCTAGCTGGATGGCCACCGTAAAGGTTTTAGTAAAGGGATTTTCGGCAATGCCCATCAAAGAAGAGGCAATGATCATGTGCCCGGTGGAAGACACTGGCAAAAATTCGGTTATACCCTCCACGATGGCGAGTATAATGGCTTCAATAATCGACATGGAAATTATTTGTTCTCTTTGGTACCCTTCGTTTCGGCCGGTGTATGAAGGATGGCATAGATTTCAATTCCGAATCCCGCAAGCACCACGATGGGACCGAGCGTCAATCCCAAAAAACCAAATCCATACGGTTCTTTATCCATTGACATAATGAGGAAGCCAATCAGCAATACCGCCACACCAATGATCATGAATTGGTAATTCTTTTTTCCGAAAGCGAGCTTGTTCATAAATAGATTGTTCTAATAATACGGTTCTAGTAAAGTTCGTCCAATGATAAATTCAAATATTTAGCTACGGCCCGATAGGTGCTGGTTACCGCTACCACCATACCCATCAAAATCAATGAGCTCATCAGTAAAAAGAGTCGATCGGTATTTTGAATCAGTGTCAGTTCTTCAATGCGCCTGGTGGCCAGCGATAGCAAAACCATCAGTAGCCCAGAGGCAACCAAGCCGGCAATAATTCCATGCAAAACAGCACGTAACAAAAATGGTTTTTGAATGAACCAACGGTTGGCTCCTACCAATTGCATACTGCGGATTAAAAACCGTTGCGAGAATAAGGCGAGGCGAATGGTATTATTGATGAGCAATACAATGGTAACTAGTAGCAAGGATACCAATGCCATCACGATTAAACCAATTTTAGTAATGTTTTGATTAATCGAACTTACCACTAAGGGCACGTAGTCAACTTGAAATACACCCGCAATTTGTTCTGCTTCTTTTTTTACTTTTTTTAGGAGTGTGGTGTCTTGAAAGGCAGGATCGATCCTCACCAAGAAAGCATTCCGCAACGGATTTTCACCTAAGAATTTTTTAAAGTCTTCTCCTGTTTCTTGAATAAACTTTTTGGCTGCTTCTTCTTTGCTGATGAACTTAATAGCATCTCCACCTTTGCTGACAAATGATTTTGCTGTCAGTGCTTTTTCAATTTGCTTCGTCTGTTCGGGAGTGAGCTGGTTTTTGAGATAGACTTGAACTTTTATATTCTCACGAACGGTTCGTTCTAGCTCTTTGGAGTAGATGACCAATGCCCCAAATACGCCAATCACAAAAAGTGCAAGCGTGATGCTAAAGACTACACTCACAAATGGGTAGCTTCCCAACTTCTTCTTACGGAACTTATTTTTAGTTATTTCGCTGGTCATGAAAGGGCAAATATAGCAACTTTGTGTGGTTGCTAAATCCCGCTATTCGCAAATCATTTTAGTCGGTTTTGTCTTTTGATCCAATCGATTTTCCGCCCATGTAATCGGGTACCAGAGTAACACCTAAATTGGATTACTTTACCTCACTAATTTAAAAGCAACTTTATGAAATTAAGGCTAGCCATCCTTCTCACAGTCCTTCCATTATTTTCATTTGGTCAATCGTTCAACAACCTACCAGTTACCACACAAAAGCCACCGCTGCACGGCAGGCATTGGATGGCCGTTACGGGCAAGCCACTGGCGGCCACGGCCGGTGCCATGATTTTTACCAAAGGCGGAAATGCGGTGGATGCCTCGTGCGCCATGTTGGCGGCCAGTTGCACCATGTGGGATGTATTGAGTTGGGGAGGAGAAACCCAGGCACTCATTTACAACCCGAAAACCAAGAAAGTGATTGCCATCAATGCATTGGGGGTTGCGCCAACAGGTGCTACGGCCGATTTTTTCAAAGGCAAAGGAATGAAGTACCCGCCTGAATTTGGACCTTTGGCAGCCGTAACACCCGGCACACCTGGTGGTTTGATGACAATGTTGGCAGAGTATGGCACCATGAGCTTGAAGGAAGTACTAGCACCTGCTATGCAAATGGCAGAGGGTTATCCAATAGAAGCGCAGACCGCCAATTCGATCGAACGTGGAAAAGATCAGATTAAGCAATGGCCGTACTCAAAAAAGATTTTTCTTCCTCATCTGGGGGAAAAGCGTGAGGCGCCAAACGCAGGTGAAGTGTTTGTGCAAAAAGATTTATTGACAACGTTGCAAAAGTTGGTAGAGGCCGAGCAGCTCGCATTGAAGAAGGGCAAAGATCGTAAGGCGGCCATCTATGCGGCTTACGACCGGTTTTATAAAGGAGATATTGCCAAAGAAATTGCTCGTGGCACACAAGAACAGGGCGGCCTGATCACCGAGCAAGATCTAGCCACTTGGAAAGTGAAAATTGAAGAACCACTATCTACTAATTATAGAGGCGTTGAGGTGTACAAATTGCAGCAGTGGACACAAGGCCCTGCCTTTTTACAGACACTGAATATTTTGGAAAATTATGATTTGAAAAGCATGGGCTATAATTCTACTCGCTACATCCACACCGTGTATCAAGCAATGAACTTAGCTTTTGCCGATCGAGATTTTTATTATGGTGATCCGGCTTTAGCACCGGAAGAACCCATCAAAGGATTGTTATCAAAAGAGTATGCGAAAGAGCGCATGAAGTTGATTAACAACGACCGCAATGATGCCAAGGCAAGTCCCGGTGATCCTTATCCATATGAAGGCAAACAAAATCCGTACAATGACTTATTAAAAAACTGGGGCAACTCGCAAGCAAGTAACTTTCAAATCACTAATCCGTTGGACGAAAGATTTTTGGAATCCTTTACTGCTGGCACCACTTCTGTGGAGGCGGCCGACAAGGAGGGGTGGGTGGTTTCAATTACTCCAAGTGGTGGCTGGGTGCCTGCCTGCGTTGCAGGGAATACGGGTGTGGGCTTGAGCCAACGTATGCAATCATTTGTGTTGGATGCAAAAGAAAATCCCTTCAATGTGGTGGAGCCTGGCAAGCGACCTCGGGTAACGCTCACGCCAACGCTGGCATTGAAAGACGGAAAACCATTTTTATCTTTTGCGAAACAAGCGGGTGACGAGCAAGATCAATTATTACTGCAGTTCTTTTTGAACATGGTGGAGTTTGGAATGACGGTGCAAGAGGCATGTGAGGCACCGAGCTTTAAAACTTTGCAGATGTACAGCAGCTTTGGCGATCATGAAAAAATTCCGGGAGGCCTCACACTGAACAGCGCAATGCCGGCTTGGGTGCGCAAAGATTTAGGTAGAATGGGTTACAAGATTACTTACCAAGAAAGAACCAGTGGCCCGATCAATGCCATTTGGTTCGATTGGGTGAACGGCACGTTTTGGGGCGGAAGCAGTAACCACGGAGAGGATTACGGGTTGGGGTGGTAAAAGGAGAGGCAGCTGGAGAATCGAGCTGCCTTTAAGTTTTTATTTTTAAGTAAAATCAATACGCCCGATCCACCAATCCAAAGCCTGAATTCTGTAGTGCATAATCTTGGATTATTAGATGCGATGGAAAAATACATGGTAGTATTCATTTAATAGGTACTGGTTTCGATAAAATCACTTGGTAGCCGATCTAAAGACTAATTTGAAACATATATTTTGTAGCCTTCTCTAATTTAGTGAAGGACTACTTTTCTCCCTAGACGCCTACTTTTTTATAGCATAGAAGCTTTGCGCCAGGCGGGGTTGACGCGTAATCCAACGTTTTCGTATCTTTAGTGCGTTCGGTGTCGGGGACACCGCGCGGCTTCGGAAGCCCCGCTCGAACGCAAATACTCACGTTGGCGGCTATTTCAAATAAGAGTGGACTAAACGATAAACGAAATAAAAATGACCCGACAAATTTTAACAGCTCTATTAATTAGTTTTTCTATCCAACAAGGCTTCTCACAAGACTTTGACAAAGCGAAACTAGACAGTTATTTCAAGGCGATTGAAACAAACGACAAGTTTATGGGAAACGTTGCGGTTATAAAAGATGATAAGATCATTTACAGCAAATCAGTTGGTTACATTGACAGGGAGAATAAAGTTAAGGCAAACGAAGAATCGAAATATAGAATTGGTTCGATTTCAAAAGCGTTTACGACTGTTTTGATTTTAAAAGCAGTTGAAGCTGAGAAGTTGGACTTAAACCAAACTATTGGAAAATGGTTCCCAACTATTAAATATTCCGACAAAATCACAGTAAAGAATTTGCTTAATCACAGAAGCGGAATCCACAACTTTACAGACGACCAAGAGTATTTGACTTGGAACACTCAACCCAAAACAGAGAAAGAAATGATTGAAATTATAACAAAAGTTGGAAGTGATTTTGAGCCAAACACAAAATCTTCGTACAGTAATTCAAATTTCGTTTTGTTGACATACATTCTTGAAAAGAGTTTCAAAAGTTCATACTCAACAATATTGGCTAAGTACATCACTCAACCTATTGGATTAATCAATACTTATTTTGGTGGACAAATCAATACCTCTAAAAATGAAAGTAAATCTTATAGATATATGAATACTTGGAAACAAGAACCTGAAACAGATATGTCAGTTCCATTAGGAGCCGGGGGAATAGTCTCGACAGCAAATGATTTAGTGAAATTCAGTAATGCATTGTTCACAGGTAAACTATTGAAGAATGAAAATCTTGAATTTATGAAAAGCACGATTGACCGATATGGAAATGGACTTTTTCAAATTCCTTTCTATAACAAAATTGGTTATGGACATACAGGAGGAATTGACGGGTTTTCGTCAGTATTCTCGAACTTTGATAATAATGTTTCTTATGCTTTAGTTTCAAATGGAACGGGTTTCAACAACAACGACATTTCTATTGCCGTGTTAAGCGCTGTTTATAATAAACCATACGACATGCCTGATTTCAAGAGTTTCAATCTTACTTCAGAAGACCTAGACAAATATCTTGGTATTTATTCGTCAACACAGTTCCCCTTAAAAATTACTATTACAAAAGACAGTGCAACTTTAATTGCACAAGCAACAGGACAATCTTCATTTCCACTGAAAGCCACAGACAAAGATATTTTCAAATTTGACCAAGCAGGGCTTGTTTTGGAGTTTATTCCGTTGGACAAAACAATGATTTTAAAACAAGGTGGCGGACAATATACCTTAAAGAAAGAATGAGAAACAGCCGCCAACAATGTATTTGCGTCAAGCGGGGTTGACGTCTAGTCCAACGTTTTCGTATCTTTATTCCGTTCGGTGTTGGGGACAGGACGCAGTTTCAAATTCCCGCCCGATCGCAAATATTCACGTTGGCTGTAAGTAGAAAAACTATGCGAAAACATATTGAACAAAATAAAAATTTACTCAATAACTTTAACCCATTAGAAGAAAAACACCTATTGGAGGAGCTATCCTGTTCTATTAAAATAAAAGAGATCAAAAAAGATGAGCATATTTTAAAAGAAGGTAATTCGTGTGATACACTTACGTACATTATCAAAGGGTGTTTCAGACAGTATACAGAAATAGAAAGTAATGAAGTTAATTTTCTTTTTTATTTTGAAACCGATTTTGTTTAGATTACTTAAGTTTTTTAACAAAGAGTTTTTCAAAATATAATATCATAGCCATTGAAGATTCTATCGTCTTACAAATTCAACATAATGATCTAAATGCGTTAAAGAACAAGAATATATTATGGGATGTTTTTCTAAAAAATGTAGCAGAAAAAGAGATTATTAGATTATATAAAAGAAACGAAGTATTACTCACCTTGACACCGGAAGAGCGCTACTTAAAACTTTTAGAAGTTCATCCTCAAATTATGCAGCGTGTATCTCAAAGAAAAATAGCAACTTTTTTAGGTATTACAGAGCAATCTTTGAGCAGAATTAGAAAAAGAATTGTTACAAAACCACCGAACTTACCTTAAGTTAATACGACTTACTTTGGATTGATTGTAATTTTGTCTAAAATTAAAATTTAACATTATGAAAATCAATTCAAAAATTCACGGCATATTGGACTATGCATCTGTATTATTTCTTTGGGCATCACCAACTCTTTTCGGATTGCCAGAAATTACATCTTATTTTACCTACATTTTAGGTTTTATACATTTGACCCTCACAATTTTAACCAATTTTGAATTAGGGTTAATTAAAGTAGTTCCACTTAAAATACACGGTATTATTGAAGCTATTGTAGCTGTTACATTAGTTGTTATTGCATTTTATTTTGGAAGTATTGAAGGTGCCATTGCACAAAATTTCTATCTCATTTTCGCAGCTGTATTAGCTGGTCTATGGTTTTTTACTGAGTACAAAGTAAACTCTTTAGATTAAATAATTGAATACAAATGTAAATTACCTACAGCCAACATAAGTAGCTGATGCGCAACTCTTAAAAAAAAGGTGGGTTTAGGAAATTCAAGCCAAAAATGGCTTTATCAGGTTCGTTTTAAGGGACAGCGATGTGAGGGGCGGAAAACAGAGTGCGGAAAAATGGTGATGCCATAACCGATTTTACGAAGCACAGGAATGGCGATGAAAATGTGGCCGTGGTTTCCCCCAACAGTTCCATTTTCTTTATCATGGCAGTGACTTTTGGAGATTCAAAACGTAAATACTTTTTCAAGTTGTATGCCGGTGCGGCCATGATCACATGCTTGTTGGCTTGGCGTATGCCCCGTGTGTTCACACGCTTCATGTTCATAAAGTTGATCAACGTACCCAACACGGGCTCAACTGTTTTGCTGCGGATGCGGCCCATTTGTTTGGCATAGGGTGTTTGCATTTTTTTATGCATCAAATCGTAGAGTGGTTTATGGATGTTGTCCTCTATCTTTTTAAACTTGGTGCTCTTGCCGCAACAGGCCACGCGCAGGGGACAATCTTTACAAACCGATTCGCTGCTCCGATATGTTTTTTTCTGATACCCTTTGCGATCTGATCTTTCGCCTTTGCAGGGCAGTATTGCTTTTTTCCCACGCTGGCATTCATACTGATCTTTCTGTTGATTGTAGATAAACCCTTCGCGTTGCGCTCTATATTGCCCAATGTTGGGGATGTAGGCATCCACATTTTTTTCCTTCAGGTACTTTATATAAATTCCGAACAGCACTTCTTTGAAGACTACACTGCTCCCAACGTCTTCGCATCCATCTTCACAATGTGCTTAGCCGCTTTGAAAGTTTCGTTGTTGTAGAAGCCAGATAGTATGCGGTGGGCGATTTGTTCCATCACCAACTCATCATCTGTTTTTCCTTGTTTGCCTTGCCAGTACACACGTTGCGGATTTTTCTTCATGTCATCCACATAGCTGCGGGCATGTTGGTATTGATCGCTGGTGAAGGTGATGGTGAAGCAGGTTTTTACTTGATGTGTTTCCATAGTGAATTGGGTTAATTCAATGAATGTGCCAAAAAATAGAATTCGATTTTACGAAAAAACACAGTTCCGGAAAAGAGGTTGTTTTATTCTCGGTCAAAAATGTTCGGAGGTGGGAAAGGGGATGCAGGATACTTGTTGCTGGTCTTGCGAACTCGAAACCGAAAACTAGCAACTTAGAACCAGTAACCAGTAACTATTTTTTGCCTTCCAACAATTTCAAAATCGCCAAATACTCATCCCTCAACCGCGCGGCTTCCATAAACTCCAATTCTTTCGCGGCCTTTTCCATCGCCTTGCGGGTTTGGTCGGCCATTTTGGTTAGCTCATCTTTGTTTAAATAAGCTGTTACCGGGTCAGCAGCCAACGATTTCTCTTCGTCTTCGATGTAGTATTGTTTCAATGTCTTTTTAGAATCGGCCACTTTGGTTTGACCCATGATGGAATCGATGGATTTTAAAATTGTTTTAGGCGTAATGCCATTGGCCGAGTTGTAATCCAACTGCACTTTTCTTCTGCGGTCGGTTTCGTCAATGGCCAGTTGCATCGACTCAGTTATTTTATCCGCGTACATGATTACCCGGCCATTTTCATTACGTGCCGCACGCCCAATAGTTTGCACCAGCGAGCGTTGGTTGCGCAAAAAGCCTTCTTTGTCGGCATCCAAGATTAGCACTAACGAAACTTCAGGCAGGTCCAATCCTTCACGCAACAAGTTTACACCTACCAATACATCAAACACACCCAATCGTAGTTCTCGTAAAATCTCCACACGGTCCAGGGTGGAAACTTCGGAGTGAATGTAGCGGCACTTGACGGAAGCGCGCTCCATAAACTTGGTGAGCTCTTCGGCCATACGCTTTGTAAGTGTGGTAACGAGTACACGTTCTTTTTTCTTTACGCGTTCGTCAATTTCTTCTAGTAAATCATCAATCTGATTTTTGCTGGGGCGCACGTCAATCATCGGGTCGAGCAAGCCAGTAGGGCGAATGAGCTGCTCAATCACAACGCCTTCTGATTTTCGAAGTTCGTATTCTGAAGGTGTGGCACTTACATAAATGACTTGGCTCATGATCGACTCAAATTCATTGAATGTAAGCGGACGATTGTCCAACGCAGATGGCAAGCGGAAACCATAGTCGACTAGGTTTACTTTGCGGGAGCGATCACCTCCCCACATGGCACGCACTTGTGGCACCGTTACGTGACTTTCGTCAATCACCATTAAAAAGTCATCGGGGAAATAATCGATTAAGCAAAAAGGTCGGGCGCCAACACTTCTTCTATCGAAGTACCGCGAATAATTTTCGATGCCACTGCAATAGCCGAGCTCGCGCATCATTTCCAAATCAAACTCGGTACGCTCCTTCAATCGCTTGGCTTCTAAAAATTTCCGCTCTTGCTGAAAGCTTTCTACTTGCAGTACCATGTCATCCTGTATTTCACGAATGGCTTGGTTCAGCATATCCTTTCCCGTCACGAATAAGTTGGCAGGGAAAATAACCGCCATTTTTTCTTCTGATATCTTTTTTCCTGAAACGGGATCTATGTTTTGGATAGATTCGATTTCATCACCAAAAAAATAAATACGAATGGCATAATCGGCATACGCCAGAAAAACGTCTACTATATCGCCCTTTACGCGAAAGGTACCGCGCTTAAATTCTGCCTCTGTGCGACTGTACAAAATATCTACCAGCCCAAACAAAAAGCGATTGCGCGGAATAGATTCACCCACTTTTAATTGAATCCTGTTTTTTCCAAACTCTTCGGGATTACCAATGCCATAAATGCAAGAAACCGAGGCTACCACCAATACATCCCTTCGGCCGGTGAGCAGCGAGGAAGTAGCACTCAATCGAAGTTTTTCAATTTCGGCATTGATGGATAAATCTTTTTCGATGTAGAGATTTGACGAAGGAATAAACGCCTCGGGCTGATAATAATCGTAGTACGAAATAAAATATTCGACCGCATTCTCTGGAAAGAACTGTTTGAACTCACCATACAATTGTGCTGCCAGTGTTTTGTTGTGACTAAGCACCAACGTGGGGCGATTGAGGTTGGCCACTACGTTGGCGATGGTAAACGTTTTCCCTGACCCGGTAACACCCAACAATGTTTGGTGTTGCTCGCCTTGGGAAATGCCTTTTACCAATTGCTCAATGGCTTTGGGTTGATCGCCCGTGGGCACGTATTGGCTGGTGAGTTTGAAATCCATTGGTGCAAGATACGAATGGATTTTGGTATGATTTACAGATAAACTAGTTGACCGACCTTATTGTAAAATGGTGAGTTATTCGAACCAAAATTGCATAAAATTTTTCTGCGACATAAATTACTACTTTCAAAAAATAAATTATTTTTAGAGGATGAAGAAAAGTACCCTTTTGTTTCTACTATCAGTGATTGCCCAACCTACTTTTGGCCAAAGCAATCCACGCATTGTTGAATATTTTGATGAGTTTTGGCAAACTACCCCTTATAAAGAAAAAGCCCATTATTACCGCACAATTGATAAGCAGGGTAGCTTATTCTTAGTGAAGGATTTCTATGTGGCAAGTAATTCAATTCAAATGGAGGCTTTATGTAGTAGCGTGAACCCACTTACACAAATTGGCAAAGTAATTTGGTATCATCCGAATGGATTGGTTGAGCGGGAAGGGGAATATATTTCTGGAAAAGCTCAAGGTATCCACAAGAGATATTATGAGAATGGCCAGATTCGAAGCGAAACTTTATATAATGGAGAGAATTCATTGACGCTGCAATAGTGGTCGGAAGAAGGAAAGCCTTTGTTGGAAAAGGGCACAGGTCTAGTAGTTTCGAGAGAAGAAAACAATGAAACCATTTATTTCGAGGTTGAAGATTCAATAATGGTTGCCTCTTACACGGTGTCCGATTCATACGATACATTGTATGGGTTTACTGATGTTATTCCAACATATAAAGGTGGAATGCAAGAATTTTATCGTGGCATAAGTAAGTTGATTAGGTACCCCAATTACGCAAGGCGAAATAGGATTGAAGGTAAGGTATTCATAAGATTTACGACTAATAAGAAGGGACTAATTGATTCTGCAAAGGTAATTAAGGGAATCGGAGGTGGCTGTGACGAGGCAGCCTTAGAAGCTTGCATTAAACAAACTCGGTGGATACCGGGCACTCGTAAAGGCAAGCCTGTGAAAACAAGTTTAGTTTTGCCCATTATTTTTAAATTAACATAAATATCCTTGTCCCATGAAAAAACAAATTCGATATCTGTTTATTATAACTTTGTTTGTATCGGCTTGTCAGGCTTATGGCCAAGACTCTTTAGCTACTATTTATTTTTATCGAGCAAGTAAATTTGCTGGATCGTTTGTAGGGTATAACCTCAAGCACAATGGAAATATAATTGGTCCAGTTAAATCGGGCACTCTTTTAACTTATCAATGCCCTGCTGGGGTTCAAATATTTAGTGCTACTACAGAAAGTGAGTCTTCAATTAAAGTAGAAGTAGCATCTGGCGAAACTTATTACATAGAGTGTGGGATAGCAGTAGGAGTGATGGTAGGAAAACCAACGTTCCGGCAGGCATCGGCAATTCAAGCAAAAGTGGATATCGAAAAGCTAGATAAAGCAATTGCCTCCGCATTACCTTCTAAAGTCTTGGAAAGTAACCAAGCAGCCGATACCATTCGTGCACTCGCCAATTTATTTCAGCGCAAGCGCAAAGGTGGCACTACTCGTGCTGTGGTGTTTGGAGCACTGGGTATCGGCTCTATAATTGGTACAGCTAATTACAAACCGACCACTGTTACTATAAATCAAGGTTCGGCAGGTTCACAAATCATCGAAATCAGCTCTGGTCCGCCAGCCATTAATTATGTTTTTATCGGTTTCAATGCAATAATGGTGGTCACAGGCATTACGCAAGCCTCTAATTACAGCACCCAAAAATTAGATGCACTGATAAACAATTATAAAGAGGGCAATCCATTACCTGCTAAAATAAAAAGTAAACTAAAAGCGAAGGACTTTAAATAAAAGTCAATTATTCCAAATCGCCCACGCTTTCTCTGCCTGAATGTGCAGCATCTCCAACCCGTTTTTAATGTTCGCCCCGCGCATTTCTGCTTTTTGTAAAAACACGGTGCGGGCTGGGTTGTAAATCAAATCGTACACATAATGCGTACTGTTGATCAATTCAAAGTTGATAGGAGGGAAGGCATTGGCATCAGGGCTCATGCCGAGGGGTGTGGTATTGATGATGAGCGGAGTTGCTGTTAACAACGAGCCATTTTGTTCTAACTCTTCATATGTAAGGTCACCACTGGTTTTTTCGCGCGAAACAATTTGAAAGGGTATGGACAGTTTTCTCAACGCTTGACGAACAGCTTTCGAAGAACCTCCGCTTCCTAGTACCAACGCTTTTGCATTTTCAATTTTAGGAAACCATTTCTCTAAGGTTTCATAGAAGGCATCGCTATCGGTATTGTAGCCTACTAATTTTCCGTTTTGGATTTTGATGACGTTGACTGCTCCAATTTTTTTTGCATCGTTGTCAATGTCGGATAGAAATTTCATCACCTTTTCTTTGTAGGGAACCGTTACGTTCAATCCGCAGAGTTCTGGATTTTCGTTCAATAGTTTTTTTAACTCTTCTACTGTTTGTAGCGGGTATAGATCGTAGTGATAGTCTCGCAATCCTTCTCTAAAAAACTTTTCATCGAAATATGATTTGGAAAATGAATGAGATACGGTTGAGCCGATTAAGCCAAATTTCTTTTCCATAGTTTTTTTAGTTAGCGGTAGTGCTCTTTTTTGTTTTCGCTCGGAAAAACCCGACAATCATTGGAAGAACAGAAATAAAAATGATAGCGATGATTACTTTTTCAAAATTTTCTTTAATGATGGGCAAGTTTCCAAATAAAAAGCCCAAGGAAGTCAAACCGGCCACCCAAAGTATGGCGCCAATAATACAATTGATAATATAACGCTGGTAGGTCATGCTGCCAGCACCCGCCACAAAGGGAGCGATGGTGCGCACGATGGGAACAAACCGCGCCATGATAATGGTTTTAGCACCATGCTTTTTATAAAATGCTTCAGTCTGTTCGATGTATTCCCGCTTAAAAAATAAAATGCGCTTTTTGCTTTTAACGTACGATCCCGCAAAACGGCCTACAAAATAATTAGTATTATCGCCTAGAAGTGCAGCTAAAATCAAAAGTGGAATGATGACAAAAACATTCAGCACAGAATTGGGCAATGCGGCAAGCGCCCCTGCGGCAAACAACAATGAATCGCCAGGTAAAAAGGGCATGACTATCAATCCAGTCTCAGTAAACACAATCAGAAACAAAATGATATACGTCAAGGTGCCATATTCATTTACAATCGTAATTAAATGCTGATCTAAATGAAGAATAAAGTCAATCAAAAATTCGATCATGATCAGTCTGCTTCGAATGGCGGTGCAGCGTTCGTATCTTTCCTTCTCTCCAAGCCAAGGAAATGCAAAAATGTATCGCCACGCAACCCCAACCGAATGGTTTCTAATGGGATGACTTCATTAGGTGCGATGTTCCCCAAGTTTACGTTTGCCCCCAATAATTTAATAAACCACACCTGTTGTGCTTTTTGTGGGGCTTCCCAAATGATTTTCTCAAAAGGAATTTTCGTCAAGATTTCTTGCACCAAACCGGAACGCACTTCACCAGAAGAACGGAACAAACCAACATTTCCGCCTTCTCTGGCTTCGCCAATCACTTTCCACGCACCCGCATCCAATTCTTTCTGCATCAGGTCGATCCATAGGTAAGGTGGAATAATTTTGTCGGCATCTTTTGAGCCTACCTCCGATAAAACCGTGACTTGTTTTGAAAGCTTGGAGATATAGTCCAATTTTTTATCGTGATCCAAATCAATTGAGCCATCTGATACTTCGGCAAACGACATATCAAATTTGTCCAATACTTTTCGGTAATCGTCAAATTGATCGCGGATGATGAAGGCTTCAAACAAAGTTCCGCCAAAGTAGCAGGGGATACCCGCATCTTTATATACTTTTAGTTTGTCTTTTAGCTTCGGTGTAACATAGGAAGTGGCCCAACCAAGTTTTACAATATCCACATGGTCGGCAGCAATGCTCATGAAATCTTCGGCTTCGCGCACACTAAGGCCTTTGTCCATGGCCATGGTAAAACCCATTTGCCTGGGCTTTGTGGTGCGCTCAGGTAAGTTTTTTAGATTGTAATTCATTACGGATTTTCTTTTCTAAACTGATCGATAATTTTAAAGAAGGCTTTTTGCTTTTCTAACTTCGGGAAGAAATCGAAAAGCACTTTATGTCCTTCAAAGTCCAAAATTAATGCATTTTCCAAAAACGTGAATGCTTCCTTAAACTGCCCAGCCTCTACTAAATAAATACACATGCGGTAAAGCAAGTCTGCATCTTTGGGCATATCGTTGAGCGCTTGCGCCAAAATATCACCCGCTTTCAATGGCTCGCCTTGTTCATAATAAATAAATGACCAGTTCAACCAAATTTCTTTGTCATCGGGTGCCAGGTTCGCTGCTTCTTCGTATGCGCTAATGCTCGAAATGGTGTTGCCGATTTTAAATTCTGCATGTGCCGCGGCTTTCCAATAATCAGGAATCAGGTGATTGATTTTTATGGCTTTGTTATAGAAGTGCAATGCTTGGTACCACTTTTCTTGCTTCTCTAAACAACTGCCTGCACCAAACCACGCTTCGTCATACAAGGTATCGAGCTTGGTGGCTTTTTGATAATATTTTAGCCCAAGTTCTAATTGATTGATGTTTTCATAGGCAGCACCAATACAACAATACACCTCTGGGCTGGGGCCTTCAATTTCGATCGTCTTGTTGAATTCTTCCAGCGCATCTTGGTAGCGCTCTACGTTCATGTAAGAGTTGCCCAAATTGAAATGAGCCGAAGCAAAATTTTCTTCAATAGCGATGGCAAAGCCATAGGCATCAATGGCTTCTTCAAATTTATTGAGCTTGTTGCAAACGATACCCAAGTTGTACCACGCGGCCGAAGAATACGGATCTTCGTCAATAAATTTTTTGTAGTACGACAAACTGTTTTCCAGTTGGCCAACCACGTCTAAACAAAATGCTAATTCATACAAAGAACCTTCATGCGAAATATTTACATCAATTGATTTTTTGTAGTACTCAATGGCGCGATCGTAATCTTCCAAACTTTGGTATGCTAAACCGATGTTGTAATACACATCATCGTGTTCTTCATCTGTGAAGGTAAGAATGCCTTCGTACACTTGAATAGCCTCTTGGTGCTTTCCTTGCAAGGAAAGGATTGAACCAATGGAAAGGTACACTTCTGGATCGGTGGGGTGTAAATTGCGTGAAGTTTCTAACAATTCAAGCGCTTCATCGTATTGCTGAAGGTTGGAGAGCACTTGTGCTTTGATGGAAATTAATCCGGTAGAAAAGGGAAACTGATCGATGGCTTGGTTTACGGCAGTCAATGCTTTTTTGAACTTTAACTTCTCCATGTAATGGTCGATGATGATCTCGTATTCATCGATGTCAAAATAAGCTGGTGAGGTTGCCCTGAGATTTTCTTCGTACCGTTTAATCAACTCCTCTTCTTCTTCCCTTTTTCTAAATTCGTGGCTCATCTGTTGAAAGGTTTTCCTAAAGTAGGAAAAATTTGGGCTAAAAAAAACCCTTTTTTCCAATACAAAAATCGGCTAATAAATAGCCAAAGGCAACCTTGCGTTTATGATTTCTTTGTGGTATATGCAGTTAAAAAGAAATTGCAGCAGGTATCGAGGGTTTGCGATAGTGGTTTGAACTGTGCACCAAGTTGTTCAACTGCTTTTTTGTTTGAATAAACAGATTTTGATTGAGCCGATTTAATGGATTCTCGAGAGATCAATGGCTCTTTCCCGGTCAGCCAACTTCTTGCTTCTTCTAATCGCGCAAAAAGTGGTAGTAGCAAATTGGTGACTTGTAAGGAAGGGCTTTTTTTTCCAAAGCGTTTTGCGATTTCCATAAATAGATCGCGGTAGGCAATCGACCCTGCAGAAGCGATGAAGCGCTCACCATTGAAATTGGTTTGGTAAAGTTTATAGATGATGTCCACCACATTGGCAACATCTACATAATTGGCGGTGCCACCCGAGTAGAATTTGTTTTCGTTCCAAACGTAATTAAAAATTTTAGCACTGCTTTTGTCCCATGCAACGGGCGCAAGAATAAAAGACGGATTGACAATAGAAGTATGTAAGCCTTCTTCCATCCCGCGGTATACTTCCAGTTCAGCTAAATATTTAGACTTTGCATAATCCGAATTCAGGGGACTCTCTACCCATTGTGTTGATTCGTCAATGGTTTCAATTCCCTTCTTTCTTCCCAACGCGGCCACCGAACTGACGTGAATCAATTTTTTGATCCCATGAGTCAAACAAGCATCCACCACATGTTTTGTTCCCAATACATTGGTTTGAAAAATTTCATCTTTTGCCCGCGGATCAAAAGAGACCGATGCCGCAGCATGCACAACGGTGGTTGCTTTTTGGATGCATTCTGAAATCGTTACGGCATCACGCACATCCGCATCCATCCATTCGATGTTGCCCTTCAGGGAGGTATCTACTTTGCTGGAACTTCTTTTTAAGGCGATAACCGAGTGCCCTTGTGATAAAAATTGGTTTACCACAAAACGCCCTAACAAACCCGTGGCGCCCGTTACTAAAATCATATTGAATTGTTGAGCAAAGGTAATTGGATGGCTTTTTGATAGTACTTATTTCTCTGGCCGTTGGCAATAAAATTCGCTTGCAACGGGCTGTGGCAATCACTGCCCAAAAATTCTACCCAGCCTTTGTCGATAAATTGATAGGCCATTTTTTGCACAGGCCGAGAGTAGAAACCAAGTATTGATAATGTATTGAGCTGAAACAAAACACCACGGTTGCGCAAATCCTCGGCTTTTTCCAAGGTCATGTACTCATACCTTTCGGGATGCGCCAAGATCAGATGATAACCTTTGGAGGAGGCTTGAAAAATAAAATTTTTTAGTTGAAGCGGCTCGCTCAAAAAATTTGTTTCGAACAATAAATATTTCTTTCCGAAGGTTAAGAGTTGTTCGTTGGCATCCATTTTCTTTAATAGGAATTCATCTAAGTAATATTCTGCAGCAGCTTCAAGCTGTAGCATGATTTGGTTTTCGATCAGAAGGCCTTTTAACTCTTCCAATTTCGCCATTATTCCCGCTGGCTCATTTCGGTAAATATCGCTCATGATGTGTGGCGTGGTAATAAATCGTTCAATGCCCAAGCCACTTAATATACGAAGCATCTCTAATGTTTCGTTCCAATTTTTTGCACCGTCATCAATGCCAGCCAACAAATGCGAATGAATATCGGTTGAAGGCGGAGGTGTGAGGTGGAGATTTGCTTTTTTTAGAAAGGAGAACACTTACAAATGGAATAAACTTTTCAAACGTGATTTTTCTGGAGTCTCTTCGTAATAGCCATATCCGTATGTTTTGCCAGAGGACGGTTGGGCATTTAATACTACTGCCAAACCTTTCAGGCGATGCAGATTTTTAATACGGGTGATGTTCGCTAAAAATTCTCTCTTAGAATAATTGGCACGCACCACGTAAATGGAAAGATCTGACTGTTTCATCGCCATGATCCCATCGGTTACGAGTCCAACAGGAGGTGTATCGATTACTACAAAATCGTATTTGCTTTTAAGCTCTTCCAACATATCGGTAAATTCACCATTGAGCAATAACTCAGATGGATTGGGCGGATGAGGGCCTGCCGCTATAAAATCCAAGTTCTCAATTTCGGTCGGTTGAATACACTCTTGAAGTGTATTTTTTTTGATTAGTATAGTACTCACGCCCTTGGAGGTATCACGCGAGAGAAAATGACTTTCGTTTTTTTGCTTCCGCATATCCAAATCAACGAGGACTACTTTCTTTTTTGACATTGCCAGCACTGCACCTAAGTTAGCCGCTAAAAATGACTTTCCTTCACCTGAAATGGTAGAAGAAATAGTAATCACTCTTTTGTTGCCAATGGCAGTAAAGAAATCCAGATTGGTGCGCAACGTTCGGATTGATTCACTCACCACCGATTTTGGATTTTCATTGACATGAAAAGGTACGGCAGCCAATCGTTTGGATACGGGGATAACGCCAAGTATAGGGACAGTAATATTTTTTTCAACTTCGTGTAAGCTGGTAATCTTATTGGTGAGTAGATAAGCGATACCAATGAAAAAGAAATTAAGTACCAAGCTGGCTACCAATCCCACCCCTCGAATCAAATATTTTTCTGGTGAAATTGGTTTGGCTGGTAAAGTAGCACTTGAAAGTATTTTAAAATCAGGTGTGTTACCTGCTTGCGCTATTTCGAATTGTGCTTTACTCTGCATCATCGATAAGTAAAATTCTTCATACAGTTTATAGAATCGCTGGTTTTTCGAAAATTCGGTATTCTTGTCGGGCATCGATGCAAATTCCTTTTCCAACCGTTGCTGTTGAGAACCAATTTCCGCCAGGGTTTTTAACCATTCTTTTTTTAATTGTGTCAACTGACTAAACACCTGTTCTTTTAGATTAGTGGCTTCTTTTTGTTTTTGTTTGAAGGCAAAGGTGTTTTCGTTGTAGGCAAGCCCTAACTTTTCGCGCTCGTGAAACATTCGGTTCAAGTCATTCAATTGTTTGTTGAGATAGTCAGGCAAAAACAAACGCGATTGAAATTGGTGATTCACGTTTTCGTTGTTGATTAGGTCGATTACTTCATTTAGTTGCGTAACCCGTTTGGTTAGTTGATATTTTTGCGAATCTAACCGGTTGATTAAAACGATGGTTCTCTTCAAATCTTGTCCCAAGTCGCTGCTTCTATTTTTTAGAGTGAAATTTTCAAAATAGGTTTCGAAATTTTGCATTCGCTTCTCAACTTGACTTAACTCATTGTTTAGCCAGTTGATTTTTTGTTTGTTGGCAAGGTTTTTTTGTTCGTTGCTGTATTGGATATAAAGCGTATCCGTTTTATTAACAATGTCGTAGGCTTTCAGTGCATTGTTATCCTTAAAAGAAACACTGATGGTATTTGCGCTGAAATTGAGAGGAGTCACATCAATATTGGACGATAAGTAATTGATAAGGTTACTACGGCTGTTGATGACAAAGTAATAATCATTACTATCGTCTTCTTCAAAATCTCCATTCAATTGGATGAGCAATTCATTACCATCCATCATAATGGGTTTTCGAAAAGTGCCAGAAACAAAATTTCCGTTTTCATTGAGTTTAATTTTAAAAGACTGTTTGTCGATAAACTCAAAAAAGATCGGTTGATCTAAGATGCTCTTTGGAATTTTTTTATAGCGGACTTGAATGGGTGATTGTTTGTATAGTTCATTTCTTAGCACATTACCCAAACTGTAGTAGCTTACCCAAATGTCAAGCGAGTCAACCAAGCGATTGAAGAAAACCTTGGATTTTATCTGCTCAATTTCCCCAGAGACGATATTTATATTCTGATCTTCCACCATTGTTTTGATTCCTAGCTCAGTGGCATCACGTTTAATGTCCAACTTCATTTCAGAGTCGGATTGATAAACATCCTTTGTGTAACGAATGGTGAGGTAGGCAATCAGATTACAAGCAATAAAAATCGACAAGATCCACCATTTATTTTTATTGACAACAGACCACAGTTTCGTTTTGTCGATTGATTCAAACGAGTCAATATTTTGAGATGTGTTCTCCACCATTATTTGAGGCTTCGGATAAGTACCAATAAGGTAGTTAAGCTGACCACCAAGCTTACTACAATAAAATTGTCTTGTAGCCCCTCTGCAAATGGTCTGCGAATGGGTTCTACATAAATAATGTCTCCGGGTTCAACTAACAAGTTGCTTTGTCGATAACCTTCAATGGTGCTAAAGTCCAATTGGTAGACATGTTCGCCACGGATTAGCTTTATTTGATCGGCCTTGGCATCTTTCGAAAGTCCTCTGGCCATGGCCAAAACTTCAATCACGGTTATGTTTTGATTGGTTAGTGGCAGCACCAATCCTCCAGGCGCGCCCAAAACCGTTACGCGTTTGTTCACAAAATTGATTAACGTAAAAGACTCTTTAAAGTATTTTGAATATTCTTTTTGCGTTACTTCTTCTGCTTGTCGAAGCGTAAGTCCTTCCACCTTTATTTCCCCGATTACGGGAAACTTAACGATGCCATTCAATTCAACTAAGTAGTTGAACTGTGGTGCCTGAACGTTGTTAGCGGCTAGGTTTGGATTCGAAAGTTCTGGATTGGGGTCAATGATTCTTTCGCCTTTGTTGGTGAATACGTTGATGGTGAGTAAGTCATTTTTTTGAATCACATAATTTTTTTCAGCCAACGAAGCTTCACGCTTAAACACTTCAGGCTTAGCTGTATCGGTAGCCTTGAACATGATGTTTTGCTTATACGAAGCGCAGGACGCAACAACGATGAAAAGAAGAAAATATAACTGCCGCACGGTCGGTATTTTTTATAAAATAAGGCCTAAAATACTGACTTTTTGGAAATGTTGAGTTTTATAGTTACAAAGAGTGAAGGGTAGTCAAATATTTTTCTGCCACAATCTTTTCATCATACTCGGTTTCCATTTTTGCTCGGCCATTCTGGCCCATTTTACGAAGCGTTTCGTCATCGTAATTGGCCATTTCAAGCATTTTAGAGGCTAGGTCATCGGCATCTTTTAGTTTGCACAGCAGCCCATTGTATTGATGCTTAACTACATGATGGCAACCGGGCACATCCGTGGTTACAATTGGTTTGGCGGAGCTAGAAGCCTCTAATAAAGTCCGCGGGGTTCCTTCACGATAGGAGGGAAGTACAATGCAATCGGCTTGTTGAATGAAATGCCGAACGTCTTTGGTTGTGCCTAAATATTCTACTGTTCCGGCTTTCACCCACTCATCGATTACGCTTACTTCTATCCCCCGCTTGTGCTTTGGGTCCTTCGCGCCAAGCAATTGAAACTTGGCTTGCATGCCGGATGATTTTAGTTTTTTCGCGGCCTCTACAAATTCTAAAATTCCCTTGTCGGTAATCAAGCGAGAAATTAATAGAAAAGTAAAAGGTTGGTTTCTTTTAAAATCAACAGGTTGAAACCTCGATAGGTCGATGCCAGATCCTGGTAACAAATCGCAAATTTTTTGGTCAATCAATTTACGCTCGACAAACAGATTTAAATCATCCGGGTTTTGAAAGAAAACCTTTTTAGGAAAACGAAAAGCAATTTTGTAAAGCCAAAGGGCAAACTTGGCTACCACGGTATCTTTCAAAAAGATAGTCCCTAAACCGCAAATATTGTTCACCACAGGTATCTTCAGCATGGCGGCTGCCAGTGTGCCATACACATTTGGTTTGATGGTGTAGTGAAGAATAACATCTGGCCTTAGTCTTCTATAAATAGAAAACAATTCAAAAATCAGTGCGGTATCTTTTATAGGATTGGCTCCGCGGCTGTCCATGATTACATCGTGGTGAGTGCATCCTGCCTCTTCCAGAAATTTTGTGTATTCATCGCGCGGGGCGATGGTGTGAACTTCATGGCCTTGTGCCATCAGTTCTTTCACAAAGTTCATCCGGAAGTTGTATATGTTCCAAGATGTGTTCAATACTACGGCTACTTTCATTCGGCCAACGGGTGCCCCAAATTGACGGTTTGGGAAGGTTTAGGTTTACGATTTAGCACTCAATAACTCCTGATTATCAGTACTTTTTTAAGTAGTAAATTTCACAAAAGTAGCAAAAAGTAACCCGCCTAAGCAACTAACTTATCAATAAGCAATCAATAAGCTACTTTTGTAGGTACATGACGAATAAGAAAGCAATATTAGTAGCCTTGGCGGAACCCAAAACGCTGCCCGAGCAAACCACCGAACACTTGGATGAGCTGGCCTTTTTGGCGGAAACGGCCAAGATTAGCACCATTGGCAAGTTTGTGCAAAAACTGCCCCATCCCGATGTGCGCACCTTTGTGGGAAAGGGCAAGCTGGAAGAGATAAAAGAATTGGCTTTTCGAGAAAATGTGGACCACCTCATTTTTGATGATGACCTTAGCCCCTCGCAGTTGCGAAACCTTGAAAAGGAGATGAATCCTGCCGACCGTGAGGAAAACAAGATACGCGTATACGATCGAAGCTTGTTGATTTTAGACATTTTTTTGATGCGAGCACAAACGGCCCAAGCCAAAACACAGGTCGAATTGGCGATGAACCAGTACTTGTTGCCTAGGCTTACGCGGATGTGGACGCACTTGGAGCGGCAGCGCGGTGGCACAGGCTCGCGCGGTGGCGCGGGCGAGAAAGAGATTGAAACCGACAGGAGGATGATCAAAAATCAGATTTCGGTTTTGAAGGAAGATTTGAAAAAGATTGACAAGCAACGGATCACCCAACGCAAATCGCGGCAGAGTTCGGTACGTGTGTCGCTGGTCGGTTACACCAACGTGGGTAAGTCTACGTTGATGAATGTGCTTTCCAAAGCCGATGTAAAGGCAGAGAACAAACTCTTTGCCACCGTAGATGCCACCGTGCGCAAAGTGGTGATTGGTGATATTCCTTTTTTGTTATCGGATACGGTGGGGTTCATCCGAAAGCTGCCGCACCATTTGATTGAGTCATTCAAATCTACTTTGGATGAAGTGCGCGAGGCAGATATTTTATTGCATGTGGTAGATGTAGCACATCCGTTTCACGACAATCACATTGAAGTAGTAAAGCAAACGTTGGCCGAGATTGGGGCGGGCAATATCCCCACGGTGTTGGTATTGAATAAAATCGATTTGTTGAAAGATAAAGAAATCAACTTAGAGGAACTGAAAGGCTACTACCGCGAAAAAGGTTTTGGGCACGTGGTGTTTGTTTCGGCATTATCGAGAGAGAACCTGCAACAGTTTAGGCAACTGATTTTTGATATGGTAAGGAACAAGCATATTCAGATTTACCCGAATTATGTTTTGTCTGATCAGGTTCAATATTTTGGGGAGAAATTAGAATAGGGTCAAAATGAATTGGTGAGTGCTTCTTTAATCGAATTCAAGATTGATTTAATTTAATGAAGTTTCAATCTGGTCACCAAAAATCTCCCCTATCCTAGTTAGCCTTTGAAACAAAAACAAAATCGCTCGCTACATTATCTTCGCCAAAACCACCAAAGCGTGGCTCTGGTGTCAGCTTTTCAACATACGATTTCAACTCAGACAGCGTCAATATTCGGTCAGAGCCTCCACCTTCTTTTAACGCTTGCAAAAACTTCAACGCAAAAGGTGAATGTTTGCCAGCAATTCCATCTGAAACATATGTCTTTCCGCCAGAGGTTATGTACTTTCTAGTTCTGTGTGAAAGCTTGCGAACTAGGTATTCGTTGATGTTGGTTTCTGAATACGTGTCATTGCCACGCTCCTTAGCTACCAAAGGGTCGAACGTGCCACCAAAGCACACATCCATTGCTAAGAATACATGCTCGCTTGGAATGTTATTGATAACCGTGCGAAGTCGACTGTGCGAAATATAGGACGTTTTGCTTCGGTCATTTTCAAGTGAGTTCTTGGCTACGACAAAGCCCTCGCCAAAAGTATCATCAAAATAACCATGGCCTGCAAAAAATACCATGAGTTGATCTTGCGGCTTATATTTTTTTACTGAATAATCGGCCAGCTTGTTGAATACCTCTTCTTGACTCGCGTTTTCGATTATCTCCACTTCGAAACCATATTTTTCTTTCAGCTCGTTGGCAATCGTATTGGCATCATAAACGGGGTTAACAAGATCGCTCCAATTGTCATACTTATCGGTGGCAAACAAAATAGCATAGTCTTTTCTGTCAATGGAAATGGCATCTGCAATGGCATCTTTGCCCACTACTATTGTTCGCGCGCTGCTTACCTTACCCCCTTGTATGTTCGTGGCTGTCAATTTTACTGTATACGGCCCGTCTTGCAAATGCAACTCTTGTTTGTAGTTTTTAGAAAATGTGTTTTTCTCAACCGCCACACTCTTTTCATGTGTGTTTTTTTCTGGATCAGTAATCTGTAAGACAATTTCCTTCAAGGCAGTTTCGCTCTTAATGGAAACTTCAATAGCAAAGTCACCTTTTTGACTATTGGTAAATTCAAGCGATGGCGTTTGCCAACGGATAACTGGAAGCACCGCGTTTATTGATGATCCTTTGAAATCAAAGTTTATTTCATTCGTTTTTCCTGTGAAGGATTGCGACTGGCCACCTAATGCAATTGCAACAAAGCTGAAAATGATTAATACTCTCATAAGCTCTATTTTTTTATAACTCTTGAAACCATAGAAAACCCATTGACTTGAAAACGCAACAAATAAACACCATTGGAAACGGGTTGATCGGAGGCATCATCTCCTTTCCAGTTTGTGGAATAAACACCAGACGCATAGTTTCCATTAACAATCGTCTTTATCACCCTCCCAGTTAAATCGAGTACCGAAATTAAGACCGCGCTCTCAGCATCTTTCACTACAAACGAGACGTTGGTTTCTTCAACAAACGGGTTGGGCCATGCTGAGGTGCCCGCAATTATATCGGGAGAAATGCTTCTTTCATCTTTTCCAAAAAATACTTTGAAAGATTGATTGGTAGTAGGTATAAACGAATATTGATCTACCGTCTTCATATCTACTAACACGCGGTTACTTTGGTCGAAAAGAAGAAGTTGCGCATCACTGTCTCCCCAATTTTTGTTGCCCCAACTCAGCTTGGTAGCACCCTGTAGGTTTGATTCAAACTTAAAATCCCAATTGTAAGCAGCGGCCGCTGGCACTACATCCTTTGAAAACCATGGCGCAAAGTAGTCGGTATGGGTGGTATAAAATTCCAGATAGTTTATAAACCGTGGCTCAATTACTTCATCGTATTTATCCTTAGAAAGCGAAGCCTCGCTGTGCATGCCCACACCTGTTGAATAGTTTGTAATTCCTTCTTGCGAAACAGCGATGGGAACAAACCAATTCTGTGAATCCAAACTAGAGGTGAGTATTTCATCTCTCCCTTTTCTACCACCTGCACTATTTTTCAACGTAACCGGAATCTTCAATTCAATTGCTTGGGTGCTTGAATTGAACACAAAGCCCCCCGACCAGCTTTTTAAACTATTCGATTCATCCGTTAAGGTGAATTGGGTGGGATTGAAAACTTTTAGCTTGCCAATCTGATCTTTACTGGCAGACAGATTCACTATATCGTCCCAATCTACATTGAAAGTAAAAGGGTTCCCGATTTGGTTCCAGCCGCTCTCCAACCGTAAAATAAAATCTGTGGACTGGTTATTTTGTGACACCGTGCCGCCAGAGAAATTAATGGAAACATTTTCTTTGCTATTAAACCAATAGCCTTTGCCCAGTTCTATTTTGGTGAGCCCATCGCCATAATCTACATTCTTTCCTCCTTGATAGCGCAGCAACCTATACTTGGCTTTATTGGGCGCACCAAGTTCTTCAAAAATATTGGCGATTGAATTATCGGCTAATTGATAGGGTATTGAAAAAAGTTCATACGATTCCTTTGTGCCGCCTGATTTGGTAAAAGGTATATTTTGGCCTGCTGTTGGTAACGCCAGGTACACAAAATTCTTCGTTGTTTCCCGGGTATCTCCAATCGCATCTGTAATTTTAAAATAGAACTCCAATCCTATCTCATCGAACATTGCAGCCTCTATAGTTGCTTTGTAATTTGTTCCAACAGACGTGATTGTTGTGGGGGTATAACTACTACTGGTTATTTTTCGGAAATAAAAGACCACTGTATATCCGGGGGTACCACCTGATGCATCAACGCTAATGTTCGCTGATGAGCTTGTGAATGTGTTCGGATACGTCACGTTAGAAAGTTGCAGTGGAATGCCAGAAGGTGGGGCAATTGTGGACACGGGAATAGGCACTGAGCTTGGTGAAGCACCAGAGGCATTTACAGCCCTTACTCTATATCGATATTCCGTGCTGGGTGAAAGGTTGCTAACAATGTCTGATGTGCCTAACGGGATAGGCTTATTCGTGTAGTTTGGTAATGAGGGAGAAAAATTTGTAGATGCCAACGAAACATCCAGCAGATAACTGGTGGCGCCTTGCGCTGCTTGCCAGTTTGCTTTGAATGAATTGGATTGTTGATTGGTTGCATCACTGCCAACGGGTGTTGCGGGGAGCAACAGTTGGTTTTGGCTAGTTGAATTGGGTGATGTGCCTCCATCATTTTTTGAGCGTAGTCGATAGAAATAAGTTTTGCCTGCATCCAACCCGGTGATCACTTCTGAACTTACATTAGTCATCTGCTTATTTTGATAGCCTGTTAGAAAAGTGGAGAAATCGTTCACTAGCGAAACGTCAATAAAGTAGTTGGTGGCACCTGTTACCAAGTTCCAATTGGCGGTAAAAGCAAACTGTTCAACGCTTGTTGCCGCGGTCAGCACAGGAGTGGCAGGGATAGTAAACTGTTGCACCTCATCCGAGTTTACTGAAGTGCCAGAGGTATTTACCGCACGTACCTTAAACTTATACGCGGTGCCTGGTTCCTAACCCCGATACCGGTTGAGTAAGTGCATTCACCGCAAGGTTATCAAAGCCACTAACTCGGGTAACAAAGTTATCTTTCGATATATCAAGGCGATAGTTATCAGCACCTGTGGTAGCAATCCAGTTTACTGTCAACTGATTTTGTCCGACCAAACTAGCAGTAGGTGTCTCCGGTTTTCCTGGTACTGTGATTTTCGATCCCGAGTTGGAGGCGTTTACGGTTGTAAGGTAATTAGTTAATATGCCCGCTCCATTGAAAGAGAATACTTGATAGAAATAAGTTGTGCCAGCCAGCAATCCGTTATCGACAAAAGAGGTTGCTGTACCAATATAGGCCACCACTCCATCGCCAATCACATCTAACAAAGCATACGATTGGCCATCACTAGGTAAACCCGTAGCTGCAATGCCTGCTTTTCTAATTATCAAGTAACCTGCTGGGGCTGGACTCGCTGCCGTAAAGTTGATCGCTAATGAATTCATGGTGGGATTTGAAAATACTAACGCACTCGCTTGCGTGGTCGGCTCGGCTGTAAAAGTGAATTTACTTCCCGCCAACGGAGAAATAATATTATAACTTATCTGCGCACCGTTCTGATTATAAGAGAAGACTCGATAGAAATATTCAGTGCTCGCGGCAAGGCCACTGTTACTAATTCCGGAAGTACTCGTGCCAACAGAAACTATCTCTCCACCAGTTTGTGTGCCGATGGAATAGCTCACATTGTTTTGTGGAATAAACGTGGGACTTGCCCCGCTACTTCTAACCACCACATAACCAGAAACGCCTGCTGCGGCAGTGAACCCAACTGTCATAGCCGAAGAGGTTACGGCATTGAATGTGATATTAGTTGGTTGGACAGTAGGTGCTACCAGCAGTGTCAATTGATCTCCCGTTAAAGGCGATGTGCTTCGGTAGTTAATAGTTGCTCCACTTCCATTAAAAGCATAGATGGCATAGTAATAGCGCGTATTGGTGCTTAGCCCTGTTTCTGCAAATAAATTGCCCGCACCGATAAACGAAATGAATTCACTTCCCTGTATGCCTACAGAATAAGTTGTTCCATCAACTGGAACAAATACCGGAGTGACTGACGTAGACCGAACGGCTAGGTAACCCGAAGGTGAACCCGTGGCAGCGGTATATGAAACGGTGAATCCAGTAGCAGCGAGCGAAGAGAAAGTAATAGAAGTTGGTTGGGCAGCTGGCTCTGCTGCTAGCGTAGATCGGCTTCCTTCGAGCGGAGAAATAACATTATAACTGATCTGTGCACCATTCTGATTGTAAGCGTAAACGCGATAGAAATATTCAGTACTCGCGGCAAGGCCACTGTTACTAATTCCTGAAGTGCTCGTCCCAACAGAAACTATCTCTCCACCAGTTTGTGTGCCGATGGTGTAGCTCACATTATTTTGTGGAACAAACGTGGGACTTGCCCCGCTACTTCTAACCACCACATAACCAGAAACGCCTACTGCGGCAGTGAACCCAACGGACATAGCCGAAGAGGTTACTGCATTGAATGTGATATTAGTTGGTTGCACAGTAGGTGCTACGAGCAGTGTCAATTGATCGCCCGTTAAAGGAGATGTGCTTCGGTAGTTAATGGTGGCTCCGCTTCCATTAAAAGCATAGATGGCATAGTAGTAGCGCGTATTGGTGCTTAACCCTGTTTCTGCAAATAAATTGCCCGCACCGATAAACGAAATGAATTCACTTCCCTGTGTGCCTACAGAATAGGTTGTTCCATCAACTGGCACAAATACCGGAGTGACTGACGTAGACCGAACGGCTAGGTAACCTGAAGGTGAATCCGTGGCGGCCGTATATGAAACGGTAAACCCAGTGGCAGCGAGCGAAGAGAAAGTTATAGAAGTTGGTTGGGTAGCTGGCTCTGCTGCCAGCGTAGATCGGCTTCCCTCGAGCGGGGCGACCGACTGATAACTGATCTGCGAACCAAGTTGGTTGTAGGCAAACACATCGTAGAAGTAAGTAGTGTTTGCCAGTAATGAGTTATCAATGAAATTTAATGAAGAGCCAACATATGCAACCGTGCCATCCAAAAGAACTTGTCCTGTGGTGTAGAGGGTATTTGGCTGCGGAGCAAAAGTAGAGCTGAGACTGGGCTTTCTCACTACCAAATAACCCGAAGGAGACCCAGTTGCTGCGGTGAATGCTACCGAAATTGAACTTGCCGTTACGTTACTAAATAGCAACCCTGTAGGTGCCGATGCGGGCGGTGAGATTTGTGTTAGCTGACTTCCTTGCAGGGGAGTAGTCACCCGATAATTTAGTGAAGTACCACTGCCATTGTAGGCATACACGGCATAAAAGTAGGTGGTGTTTTGTGTAAGGCCTGTTTGCGGAAAAGTAGTGGCTGCGCCATTGTAAACAACCGCATCGGTACCAACTGTGGTGGTGTACGCAGTGCCGTCTACTGGTGTAGATGTAGGTGCAGAACCTACCTTGCGAAGCACCAGATAGCCAGTTGGGCTACCCGTTGCTGCTGTATAGCTCACCGTAAAACCAACATCCGTAACAGAAGCAAATTGCAAATTGGTGGGCTGCGCGGTTGGTTCTAGTGCTACTGTTCGCACATTGCTTTGTAGTGGCGAGGTGGTCAAATAAGAAATAGAAGTGCTCACCTGATTGTAGGCAAACACCCTATAAAAATACTGTGTGTCTGGCGTAAGGCCTGTTTCATTGAATAAAAACGTTGTGCCACTGTAGGCCACCACACCATCGCCTATATCTTGACCGAGTGTGTAACTGGTATTGTTGGTTGGGGTAAATGTAGATGCCGAACCAACCTTTCGAACTACCAAATACCCCGTGGGTGCAGTAGAAGGGGCTGTGAAAAAAGCCGTGAGCGAGGTGGATGTAACAGAACTAAACAAGAAGTTAGTTGGCTGTGCCGATGGTGGCGTTGCCAACGTGGTGAGGTTTTCTGTATTTGATTCCACAGAAGTGCAACTGGCAACGGCCCGCACGCGGTATTGATACGTGGTTGCTTGTGCCAGACCTGTGACTACTGAACTCAGTGCGGGTGCTGTAACCACTTTGCTATTGTAGCCACTCACAAACGTGTTAAAATTATCCGCACTTACATCCAATCTATAGCCGATGGAACCAGGCACATCGGCCCAACTGGCCGTAAAGCCAGAGGAAGTTACGCTGGCAGCGGCATTGATGGTGGTGGTAGGATGATTACACTTTGAAAAACTTTTAATGGCCACCACACTCCAATTGTTGTTGGCATCACGAGCGCGGAAGGTGATGGTGTGATTGCCTTCTGCAATAGCTGTTACCGGAACGGGCACACTCAGATCAGGAATCGAAACCCCGGGCGTTATGGCAACATTAGTACCCGCACCATAACCGGGATCAGCATCAATAAAGTATTCCAACTTATTGATGTTGGGCACAGGTGGCAACGGCAGTGAACTTAATTTGTAAAAAGGCCGTGAATAGGCTGCACTCCAATTGTTGTTGGCATCTTTTGCTCGTACAAAAAGCGTGTGAAAGCCATCACTTTGCGCGGCAATATTTATGGGAAAAGTAAAGTTGGTGATAGCCGTGGCGGGCGTAATGGCAACTGAAGTACCGCTTCCATAGCCAGGATCAGTATCAAAAAAGTATTCTACTACCGTTATGTTTTGGGCGGTAACAGTGAAAAAATTTAACATGAGTAGCAATAGCATGATATGCTTCGCAAGCCAGCGATAATCGGCAACCAAATTTTTGTTTATCTTTGAAAATAATTTCATATCAGTACTTTATGACCATTGTATTGAAAAGTGACGCTCCCTACCAAAGATGAATACCAAATAAACTTTAGCCCTATGTCCATTATCCTGAAGGTGAATAGCAAAACAAAATCTGAGGCTATTCAAAAGGCTCATCAAAAAGTGAACACCAAAAAGGCAAAAATCAATAAGACCATCGCTGACTTTTTTGGTGCTTTGCCTACCACATTTGAAGACGGACTGACTTACCAAAAGAAACAACGCAATGAATGGTAGGCAATACCTGGCCGATACGAATGCCTTTGTGTACTTGCTGCAAAAAAAGTCTTTTATATTGCCCTTGCTCGATAGCGAATGGTTCTTTTCATTTATTACCGAAATTGAATTATTGGGCAAGCCTCGCCTACAAGCCGAAGAGTTGAAAACCCTAAAGCAACTCCTTAAAGTGGCAAAAAAGTTGACGCACGTAGAAGAGATAAATGAGAAGGCAATAGCCCTGCGCCAACGATATGCAATTAAAACACCCGATGCCCTTATTGCAGCCACTGCATGGCAATACAAAGTACCCTTGCTAACTGCCGACACGGGCTTCGCCAAAATAAAGGAGATCAACTTGTTCTTATTAGAATTCAAGTAGCTAACCAGTTAATTATTGCTCTTCACACTTATAGTAACACTCAGTGGCACCGTATTACTTCCCGTTGCCGTGTTGTTCATGTTTACAATTGAAGGTATAGCAGGAATACCCGAAACAACATAGGGCGTTGGTCCACCATAGGCACCTACTTCTGTTCCACCACTACCAGCAGTCTTTAAAGGCGAGCCCGCTTTTATTTGGTAGGCTTCATCATCACTTATGCCTGTTCCAGCTCCGATAAGTTGAGCCAATACATTATAATTATTTTGATTTCCTACCCCACCTGTAAATGTGTTCCCTGGAGCAAAATTGTAGCTAAATGTTGTATTGCTAAACGTCACACCTGCAGATTGAGTAAAAATATTATTTTCAAATATTGAATTTGAAAGAACAGCTTGGGAGCTAGTAAACACGTTATTTCTTACAATCCAATTTTGGATTTCTGGACTGCTGCCAGCATCAATACCTGTCAGGATATTATTATTAACAAATACGGACGAAATTGTAAATCCAGAAACAAGCCATTTTTTTGCTTCTATAGTTCCGGGTTGGGATAGGTAATTACCGTTTATTGTGATGTTCGATACATTTGTTGAAAAGTCGTTTTCCCAATTTCTATTTGAAATAGATAAGGTATATTGAATTCTACACCGCTCTATTTTTATATTACTAACACCATAAATTGAAACTCCCCTATCGTCACCAAAATTATTGATTCTACCGATTAATTCTACGCCAGACAATATGCTTCCATCACTACCAGTAGAAAATATAATATATCCCATTGTAGAACTTCTTCTGTCTACTTTCAACTCTGTATTGGTATCTAGATAATATCCGTTACCGTAAATTTTTAAGGGTTTATCTACATAAAGGTCTCCATACGAAGTTACACTCGGCTCTATAATCATAATATCATTGGCTGCTGCGGCATCGTGTGCAGCTTGTGCGGTGGCGTAAACATTTACGCCTGTAACCCCAAGGTTATTGTTTACCCTGCGTATGGTTTGGGCGTACGTAGTATTAAGTAGCAAGACACAAGTAGTAAGACAAAAGAGGTGAGCTGTGAGATGTGAGATGCGGGTGGGTTTCATAATGTTTTGTTGTTAGTTGGTCGTTGTTGGTTTTAAAGTCGGGAAGACAGTAAAGTTGGGAAGCCGGGAGCTTTCGGTCTTTCAGACTTTCCAGACTTGTATTCTTGTATTGGCAAGTTTCCTATCTTTGCTATTGAACTATAAGAACAAAGATTATGGAACGGATAGTAATCGAAGTATCGCCCAATGTGGCCCGCGCTTGGCGCGATATGCCAGCGAACGAAAAAGAACAGGTGGGCAACGAATTGAGTGTGAGTATCGGGCAAAAGTATTTTAAAGAATCGAAAGGAGAGTTCCTTGCATTTATTGATGACCTGCAGAAGCGAATGGCCGCTCGAGGGCTTACGCAAGAAAAGCTGGACGAGATTTTGAATGATGAAGCGTAATTTTTTTGTTTTTGATACCAATGCCCTCATCAGCGCATTTTTGGTCAAAAACTCCACAAGTGACAAGGCGTTCCGAAAAGCTATCGAGCGAGGAGCGTTAGCTATTTCAGAGGCTGCTATTACCGAATTTCTAGAGGTACTTTGGCGACCAAAATTTGATGCGTATTTTACACCCGAAGAAAGAATTGAAATAATAAAGGAAGTCGAGCGATATGCAGTCACATTTTCTGCCTCTGAGCACATAAACGCCAGCACCGACCCAGACGATAACCTATTCTTAGAACTTGCCCTGGCTGCCAATGCCGATTGTATCATTTCGGGTGACCCGCATTTGCGCACGCTCCATCCGTTCAGGGGCATACCCATATACTCCGCGTCTGATTTTTTAAGGCTATTTTGAATTTGTTTCACTTTCCAATTTTTGATATTTGTTGCTCGTTGTTAGTTGTTCGTAACCGCGAGGCACGAAGCAGTCTGTGTCGTTGAGGAGTCCGAAAGTCGGAAAGTCGGGAAGACAGGATCTTCCGGTCTTTCCTGACTTTCTGACTTCCAAACTTTCCCAACTTGTATTCCTGTTTTCATATTGGAACGGGGTTTGTTATCTTTGAAATATAAAATTGACAATTATGTATCGCGCCATTATCACCCCAACAGAAACAAGCCTCACCATTGAGTTGCCTCAAGACCTTGTAGGGAAGCCCATTGAAGTGCTTGCCTTTGACATCCAAACAAGTGGAAAATTGGAGGCCAGAAAAAAGCCATCTGCCAAAGAAATAAATCAGTTTTATGCCGCATACCAGGTTGATATGAGTGGGTATAAGTTTAACCGCGATGAGGCCAATGAAAGATAAGCCCACGTTTCTCGATAGTAATGTTTGTTTGTATTTGCTTGGTGAAGATTCGCCCAAAAAATTTACTGCCGAAAAATTGTTGGCACTTCCCGAAATAGTAATAAGCACGCAGGTAATTAGTGAAAATATCAATGTAGGGATCAAAAAATTTAAATTCTCAGACGAGAAAATAGCTAACCACATCAACTTCTTGATTAGAAACTGTGATGTGGTAACTATTTCGGTTGAATTACAAATGAAAGCCATTGAGATACATTTTAGTTATCATTTTTCTTTTTATGATTCGCTAATCATAGCCGCTGCTTTACAGTCCAATTGCGCCACGTTATACTCAGAAGACTTGCAGCATGGCCAAGCGATAGAAGGCAAACTCAACATTGTCAATCCGTTTATCATCTAACTAATTTTCTTTTGGTGTTGGAGGGTCAATAATATCGTTGTTGGTAGTTGTGCCACCTAGTGTTGTGGCCACTGCTCCAATGCCCACTAGCGGTATTATTTTTATCAATAAGGGTGTTTTGCGTTTTATTCTAAATTTATCAGTCCAGAGAACATCGTCTTTGTTTTTGGCATCGCTCACTTTTAGTTTGTAGTTACTGCCCGGCCGCACATTGGCATCAAACTTTAGGGTGTATTGGCCTACATTGGCAATGTTGGGGAAGGTGGTAATCTTCTTTTCGCCTCTGTAAAGATCAAAATTGAGCACGCTGTTGCCGCGGCCACCCGTCCACGTAATTTTATAATCGCGCTGCCGTTTAAATTTCTTGTAGTCGTCAAAGCCATCCAACTTCACAAAGGGAATGTAGATTTTACCTCGCACTTCCAAACTTAAATCGCCTGTAAATTCAGCCCCAAGTTCTTCTTTAGCGCGCCACACTATTTTTCGGTTACCACCCGGTTTTACCTCAAGACCCAAATCGCCCGAGATTTTGGTGAGCGGGTTGATAAAGTTATCCAATGAGTTGTAGACGTTAATAGTATAAGTGCGGTTGGTAATAGAATCCAACAGATCGTAATAAACTATCAGATTGTCGCCTTGGCGTTCGGCTTTGGTAATGTTAAACAATTGGGCAAGAGCCGAAGAGCCTGTTAACAACGAAAAAATTAAAAGCAATGCTAAACCTCCAAGCTCGCGCTCGCTTTGCCTGATCGTTCTTGGAGGTTTTTCTTGAGTGTAATTGAGTTTTGTTTGCATTTCGTGATTCATAGTTGATCCTTGTTGCCGTGTATCGTCTCCCGCCTCGGGGGCGATACTTTTGTGTTTTTCAAGCGGTGCTGTCAATCTCATCTTCCCCCCGAGACGGTGGGAGGCGATGCGAGGAAAAAATTGAAATTTGTAATTCGCAATTGAATAAGTGTGTTTTTATACTGATTTGATGTTTTTGCTGTTACCACCGCTGCTGCTTGGCAGCCCCGCCATGACCAGTGGCTACCCACCGAGTTTTCGTGGCATGCCACCGATGGCGCGGGAATAGCCACCAGTGAACTGGAGTCATACCTTTTAAAAAAGTTAATGGAAAATTTTAGCCTTGTCGACAAATCCATACCCGACTCACAATTTTGTAAATCAAACCTCGGGTTATTAAAATGGAATGTCAATACCCACTTTTGGGTATTTTTTTGTTCAGGAGATGATTCAAGCTTTTAAAATGTTACTCAGAATTACTGTTGGCTTTCGATATTCTAGCAAGCCAAAAACCATAGTGTATCTAACTTAACCACCTGGTCATTTTGAAAAGCAAGAAATGTGCGTTTCATTTCACAACCACCCTTTTTTTACTGCCTGCGCAACTAGGTCGGCAGTACTTTTAGCGCCTGTCTTTCGAAGCATGTTTTTACGGTGCTGTTTTATGGTGTCTGCGCTTAACGAAAAGTATTCGGCAATCGATTTGCTAGTCATGCCAGCAATAAGTAGTTGAAGGATTTCTCTTTCTCGATCCGAAATCATAATGGATGTGGCCTCAAAAACATTGTCAACCGCTATATCAATGTAAGAAGGTTCGCCCTCCAAACCAATCAATGAAAACACGGGATTGCCATGCGCTTTTAGATGCAAAATATCGGTATGCACACCAAAGGTGCGCAGTATGCCACCGCTCTGCTCATTGAATTGCAGGGTAATTACTTGCTGCAAAATGCGGATATAGTCTCCATTTGCTTTCTTGATCCGATAGTCATAGCGGACTTTGTATTTGGGTATTTGGTCAGCCCGAAGGCCAGAAAAAAATTGCACCACTTTGTTTTCAAAATTTAAAAACCAAGGCACGTCCTCTGGATGGATATTGCTTAACAGAAAAGCGGGCGTGAGGGTGCTGGGTGCATACCCTAGTAGCGTTTCTACCTCCTCGCTCATAAAGTCAAATTGGGTAGTTCTTAAATTAAAGATATAGTAGTAATAATCTCCGACTTGAAAGATGCTCAACAGTTTTTTGTGGATTTCGAGTTCTAGTTTTAGATCCCGATCGGCTACATCATTGGCCAATTTCCGAATTATCTTTTTAAAATCTACAACAGGATTTTCTAAGGGGCCTTTCATCTTTTTGACTCTTTAGTGTTTCAACACCTCAATGCACGCCAAACAATACCTCTGGAAATATATCCTTTTTTATTGACTTACGGCCCGATACACGGAAAGTAATTTTGCAACCTTAAACGCGAAGCGGTTACTTCACAACAATTCTTTACCCTTATCATGATCGTTAACTTTACGCCCAGCCCTTTCTCACCTGGTGCAAGTATCCCGCAGGCGCGACTTGTCCACAGTTATTTCGTGTCCATTTGCAAAGAAGTTTTTTGATTTTTGTAAATTGATTGTTATTATTGAAATGAGTTTTTGAAAGGCCCGAGTGATGTTGAAATTCCTAAATTAGAACAAACCTAAATGTTCGTTCAAATTTGCGCTGCCGATGTTTTAAAAATGGCCAAATGAAACAATGCCATAATATACTGCAACGGAAAGGTTAAAAATATCAACCAAAAAGTGTGACACAATCGGGTACCATAGATTTTTTTGTTTGTGCATAAACCACATCCAAGCAACCCCCATTATAAAAGTTGAAATCAAAGTTGGGAATAAAATCATTGGAGATTTGAACCAATAGCCCCACAAAAAAAAGTGCGAAAAGCTAAATAGAGAGGCGGAATATGAAATGCGAAAGAAGTTATTGCCGGGCAGAAAAATGAGAAGCCCCCTCCAGAACATTTCTTCAAATATTGGATTAATGCAAGAGAAAATGATAATATAAATTATGAACTCGAATGGTACACTCTTTATTTGCGTAATAAAAGCTGAAGACTTGCGCCAGATGGATCAACTTTTCAATGACATTATCACCATCACTTGAAAACCAATTTCTTAAAACGCTTAGCTCGACAACTCAAATATAGATCGCCTTCGCTATCCGTAAATTTTAATCCTATAAAACCATAGTCATATGAAATTAAATATTCAGATAAGTGATATCCATCGCTGATCCATCTGGTAGATTCTAACTTGAATGCATATATTGAATCATTTAAAGCCCTTGAATAACTTTTGTTTAATAAATACAAAGATTTACCTTCCAATGGAGTTTTGTCAGGCATGCTCCATTTCATTCCGTTAAGAGATGCGTTAAAATCGAAAAGCACACTTTCTTTTAAGAGATATTGATCTTGGCCAAGAGCCGTGTTCACTACCAATACCTTAGCACCCTCAAGCGAAATATAAGTTTGTATTCGGAAGAGATTTGAATTCAATTATCTTATACTTTCCAAGCATTTTCTCTAATAGCCGCCATTAGAAATTTCTTACATGACTATTTTGGCTTTAATAGAAGAAGAACGCCAACGTTACTTTTGCAGGCATTGCCACACCAAATAAAACTGTCTCAGCTCCTCTTCCTATAATTCCACACGGCCAGTGAATTGAGCACAATGCCAAAGCCGAAGACAGTGAGTAGGTGAAAGCGGATGTCCCACAGGGTGCTGCCCTTGAGCACCACCATGCGCATGACATCGATGAAATAGGCCACTGGATTAACCTTCGTGAACGCCTGAGCCCACGCGGGCATGCTGTCGATGGAGGTGTAGAGGCCGCCCAGCAAAATGAAAATCGTCATCATGAAAAACGACAGTAACATCGCTTGCTGCTGTGTGGCCGACACTGTGGAGACAAGCAAGCCCAAGCCCAATATCGCTAGCAAGTACACACCCGCAAAAAAGTAGATGGTGAAAATATTGCCCATCGGAACAATGCCATACACGAGGTACGATATGGCTAGCCCGATGGTGAGGGTGAGGAGGCCCAACACCCAAAACGGAATGAGCTTGCCGAGGATAAATTGATATTTTTTAATCGGTGTCACGTTGATTTGCTCAATGGTGCCCACTTCCTTTTCTTTGACGATGTTGAGTGCGGATAGAAACGCACCTACCATGGTAACAAGTATCACCAAAATGCCCGGCACCATAAAGATGCGGTAGTTCATGTACGGATTAAACCAGTTGATGGACGTGACTTCGATGGCGGGCTGCGGATTGAAGCGCGGCAGTTGCAACCACTCGGTGCGTACTTCGCGGTTGTAGTCGCCAATAATGGTGCGCAAGTACGCGCTGCCAAGATTGGCCTTCACTCCATTGATGGCGTTGAGCGCCATGAAGAGCGTGGCATTGTCTTCTTCTACTAATTGTTTTTCAAACTTGGCGGGGATTTGCAACACCAAATCGGCCTGGTCGTTTTCTACATAAGTGAGGGCTTTGTTGTAGGAGTCGGTGTAGTCTACCAATTGAAAATAGGAGGTGGCCGTAATCTTGTTCACCAATTTGCGCGAATATGAAGAGCGGTCGAAGTCCACCACGCAAAGCTTTACGTTTTTCACTTCGTAATCAGCCGCCAGTGGCATAATGAGCAATTGGATAGCGGGCATCATAAAAATGAGGCGCAAAATGGACGAATTGCGAAACACTTGGCGAAACTCTTTCTCCAATAATATTTTTAGTACTCTCATATTCTTTACCCTCCGAAGCTTTAGCGAAGGAGCGTCATTCCAATCGCGTTTTAAATTTTCGGATGCTCACCACCATAAAGAAAACCGTCATTCCTGCAAGGATGAGCGTCTCCTTCCACACAAACTCAAAACCCAACCCCTTAATCATGACGTCTTCTACGATGTAGTAAAACCATTTGGCCGGCACCAGGTTGCTCAATACCTGCAAAGGCACGGGCATGTTTTCTACAGGAAAGAAAAATCCGCTGAGCATGACGGTAGGCAAAAAAAGTCCCATGAGTGAAATGAGCATAGCGGTTTGTTGTGAATCGGTCACGGATGAAATCAACAATCCCAAAGCTAGTACCGTGATGGCAAAAAATAAACACTCAGCTAAGAGCAACGCCAGGTTTCCCTGAATGGGCACCTCTAGCACATAAAAACTCAGCAACAAAATGCTGACAATGTTCACGGCTGATAGCAAAAAGTACGGCACCATCTTGGCAATCACCATGCGTATCGGCACAATGGGTGACACGAGTATCACTTCCATTGTGCCCATTTCTTTTTCACGCACAATGGAGATGCTTGTCATCATAGCGCACACGAGCATAAGCACCATGGCCATTACGCCTGGCACAAAGTTGTAGGAGCCTTTCATTTGCGGATTGTACAACATTCTCAACTGGGTGTTGATGGTGTAGGGCAAATTCTGATGACCTTTCATACTACTTTGATAATCCACGATGATAGCCGCGGCATAGTTGGCAAGTATGTTGGCCACGTTAGGGTCGGTAGCATCCATTACCAACTGCACAGCCGCTCTGTTGGTGTGCAGCAGCGAATACTGAAACTGCATGGGAAACACCACAGCCATTTTTATTTTTCCTTCTCGGAAGGCTGCCTCTAGCTCCCGGTCACTTTTGATGTTGCGCACAATGTCAAAGTAGCGACTGGCGTTGAGTTGACGAATAATGGTGCTGGTGGTTTCGTCTTTGGAATTGTCGAGTATAGCGATACGCGTGTTCTTCACTTCATTAGTGAGTGCAAAGCCAAAAATCAGGATCAGCACCAGAGGCATACCGAAAAGAATAAACAACGTCTTCTTGTCTCGCCAGAAGTGTAAGAATTCTTTTCGTATGAAGATTATGAATTGTTTCATTTTTGCTTCCTCAATTTTTAAGTTGACAAAACGCAGTTAACAACAATTTGCCAATTGCTATTTGCCTACTGTAAACTAGTTAATCATCTCCTCGTTTCGCACCTCTTGCCAATTTTAAAAACACGCCTGTCATATCGCTTGCTGAAAATTGATCTTTCAATTCCGTGGGTGTACCCAATGCATCAATGCGCCCGTCCACCATGATGCTCACGCGGTCGCAGTACTCGGCTTCATCCATATAGTGCGTGGTAACGAACACGGTAGTGCCCGTATGCGCTGCTTCGTAAATCATCGTCCAAAACTCACGCCTCGTCACAGGATCTACTCCGCTCGTGGGTTCATCAAGAAACACAATCTGCGGCTGGTGCACCATCGCCACTGAAAACGAAAGTTTTTGTCGCCACCCAAGCGGCAACGACTTCACCAGTGTGTTTGCCTTGTCGCTTAGCCCAAGTTGTTGCAACATAAAATCCGTTTTTGATTTTATCTGCATATCGGTAAGCCCATAAATACCACCATAGAAGCGGATGTTTTCATTGACGGTCAGGTCTTCGTACAGCGAAAATTTTTGACTCATGTAGCCGATGTTCTTCTTGATTTTCTCCGCCTCGCGAAACAAATCAAAGCCTGCTACCGTGGCCTCGCCCCGGGTGGGGAACGACAGCCCGCATAGCATGCGCATGACGGTGGTTTTGCCCGCACCATTCGCTCCAAGAAATCCAAAGATTTCTCCTTTCTTCACGTCAAACGAAATGTTATCCACCGCAGTGAAGCTGCCGAATTGCTTGGTCAAGTTTTGTACTGCTATTGAGTTCATTCTTTTACCTGTTCATCAATTTCATGAATGAATCCTCAATAGTTGGCTCCGCACGTTTCAATTGAACATCCACAATTCCTTTCTTCTTCAAAGCTGTTTCTATTTCCGCCATCGACTGCCCATCGTTGTAGAAAATCACATGATGCTCCTGCCCAAACGGGTAGCACGAAAACACTTCGTCCATCGATTTCAATTCTTTCATCAGCACATACATGTCGCTGGCTCGTGCGGCCCACAGTGGTTTGCCGAGCTTGTTCATGATGCCTTTGGGTGTATCAATCTCCAGCAAACTTCCCTGCTGAATCAATGCCACACGGTCGCACAAACTCGCCTCGTCCATGTAAGGCGTAGATACCAGGATGGTGATGTTTTGCTTTTGCAGTTGCCGCAGCAATTCCCAAAACTCTTGTCGCGATACTGCATCCACCCCTGTTGTCGGTTCATCTAAAAACAGCACTGATGGCTTGTGTATGAGTGCGCAGCACAAGGCCAACTTCTGTTTCATTCCCCCAGAGAGCGCACCAGCTCTGCGGTGTTTGAATTTTTCTATCTGGATGTAGATGTCTTTTACCAAATCATAATTTTCTTCGATGGTCGTATCAAACAGCGTAGCGAAGAACGAGAGGTTCTCCTCCACCGATAAATCTTGATACAACGAAAATCGCCCGGGCATATAACCCGCACGTTTCCGAATGGCTTTGAAATCCTTCACCACATCAAATCCATCCACGCTGGCGCTGCCGCTGTCGGCAATCATTAGCGTAGTGAGAATGCGGAATAGTGTTGTCTTACCCGCACCATCAGGCCCAATCAACCCAAACAATTCGCCTTGCTCCACGTCAAAAGAAATTTCCTTCAATGCCTGCACGGAAGTCTTGTCGCCTTTGAAGGACTTTGCTACGTTATTGACAATTACTGACTTCATCTTTTACAAAGTTGGTAGTTGACAAATTTCAATTGACCATTCGCAAGAGTTGTCAATTGCCTATTGCTTATTTAGTTTAACATCTCCATACATCCCCAACTTCAGATAGCCATCGTTCTTCACCGTAATCTTCACGGCATACACGAGGTTGGCACGTTCTTCTTTCGTTTGAATGGTTTTCGGTGTAAACTCTGCTTTGTCCGAAATCCAAGCTAAGGCTCCGGGGTAGCTTTTTGTTCCCTTGCCATCATCTACCCGCACCTCCACCGATTGGCCCAACTTAACTTGCGGCAACTGATTCCCCGTTATATAGGCGCGCAACGTCATTGTCTCGAGGTTGGCAATTTTGTACAGTGCCTTTCCAGGGGCAGTCACTTCATCTTTCTCCACATATTTGGTGAGTACCGTGCCGGAGAGAGGGTTAACCAAAATTGACTTTTTGATTTGGTCATTCAGTTGATCGACTTGCGCTTTAAGAGGCAGGGTTTCGCTTTGAAGCGCTAGCGATGTAATCGATAGCGAAGACTTGGTGGCATTGTACTGCTTTTGCAATAAGGCCAACTGAGCATTTAAGTCATCCAATTGCTTTTGTGTGGCTGCGGCTGACTTCAATAATTTTTCAATCCGCTTCTTTTCAAACTCAGCGGTGGCGATTTGTTCTTTGATAGTGGCCAGTTGAGATGACATGTCGGGTTGTTTCGCTAACACCGCACGCACGGAATAGGTCAGTTGTTTTTTTCGAAGGAATAGTTGAGTCGTGTCGATGTAGCCGATGACTTCATTTGCTTTTAGTTGTTGCCCCTCGGCAATGGTAAACTCAACAACTTTACCCGAGGCTTCGGATGACACGATGGTTTCTTCTGCCTCAAAATTTCCTGAGGCATCAAAATCATTGGATGAATTTTTACAAGCCGAAATTGTCAGCAGCAAAACAAACACTGGCGGTAGGAATTTGAATAAATGGTTCATCGTAATGGGGGAGTTAATTTCCTGAAATGTTTTGATACGAATACTGCGACAGCTGCAACTGAATCTGGTGCAGTAGCCGGTTTTGTATAGCTTGGTCTTCTGCGTTCAACTCACGAAGTAAGTCATTGGTGGAGATCACGCCATTTTCATGCTGTGCTTTTGCGGTATGGGTGATGTTCGACCGCAACGCTACAATTTTGTTGTCCACTTCGATCAGCTCTGCCAGCTTTTTAACTTCCTGGCTTTGTTGCTTCAATTGCAAATGGGTGTTGAATAGAAAAGTTTCTTTTTGATAATTTAATTGTTGCACATTTAGATTCAACAACTCCTTATCATGATTGGAATTATAGAACCCCGACAAATTCCAAATGAAGCGCAGTCCGCCAATGTAATACCCCGAGAAATCGTTGAGCAAAGCATTCAATCCTGGTCGGCCATAGCCACCTTGAAGAAATATATTGAACCTTGGCAAATTACGAGTGTGTGCCGATTTGTATTGTACATCCAACAATGATGCTTGAGAATTGTACAACAATAATTCCGGACGGTTGATGGAGGACGTTTCTTGAAACATAAGCACCGCTGGGTTTTCGAGTGTTGTATCTTCACTTAGTTTTTGATTGATGAAATAGCTGAGCATATCGAGATAAGCCGTTCTCAACGATTTAATCTCGATTGCCCGTTGGTCGGCTTTCAATAATTCAGCTTCCAAAATATCTGCATTCGATTTAAAGGACGTTCCGTTAAGAATGGCCGCTTCCGTTTTGTTTAAACTCGTTTGCAAATCCTTTTTAAGCAATCCAATTTGATTGAGTTGTGCATCGGCCAATAAAATACCGAAGTATAACTGGTTAATACGCTCCTTCACTTTATACAACTCTACCTCCACCCGCTCGTCTTCCACTTTTGCATTGGCCTCGGCAGTGGCCGATTGTTGTTTGATGGCGCCTCCATCATACAATGCTTGGCTTATCTCACCAAAAATGCGGTACTGATCTTTACTCAGCGGCTCGATATCCACACCCGGAAATGAAATGGGTATTTTGGTGACATCTGATTGATAGGTGACCTGACCTGATAGGCTTAGTTGCGGCAAAAAGCCGGAGTGTGCATTGGCTACGCTGTAGTCTTTACTTTTCACAAGCAACTCTTTCTGCTTTATCAACGGAAAATTTTGACGGGCTAGTTCGTGACATTTGTCAAGAGTGAGACCTTGTCCAAATGCGTGGAACGAATTCACGGCAATAAGTAGAAGAAATAAAACTTGCTTCATTTTGCAAAAGGTTTTAATGAGTGCATGACAAATTCGATTATCTCATCAATGCGCTGTTCCATCACTTTGTCGAATCCCTTGTCGTCTACTTCCAAAAAGGCTTTTATGACAGGTTTTGCAGCGAATGGATAGATGCAAAGCGACATAATATTTATAAGAAGTTGGCTTGCTTCGATTTCCCGGATTCTTTTTTCTGCGATGGCTTCTTTCACTAAGATTGAAAATCGTTTCATCACTATACTTGGCGACATGCCCGCTTTTTGTGCGTGATGCAAAAGCCGATCAGGTGATTGTTGCAGCTCTTGCAGGATGAAAAGTGGCAAGTAGGGATTGGCGGCAGTCAATTTAATCTCGTGTGTGATCATTCCCCTGATCACTTCTTCCAACTTTTTCTCCGAAAACAAAATTTTCTCGTGCCCCGAAAAAAATTCATTTACTTTTTGTTCGAAGATCAAATCGAACATTTTGTCTTTGCTGCGGAAGTAATAATGCAACAATGCACGGTTTATATTGGCTTCTTTTGCAATGTCGTTCATGCGAGCTGCCGCAAAGCCCTTGCGGGTAAAAACTTTTCGGGCAGCCTCCAAAATCGATTTTTCTGTCTGATTATCCCGCTTTTCTTTAATCACTTTATTTAACAATTTTATTAAACTATAACGCTAAATAATGAAAATAGATTTTGATTTCAAAATGTGTGGCTCGGTTTAAGTTTGATTGTCCAGTTAGGATAGTCGTCTCCTTAGAAAGCTGAATGGATAAAGATTACTGAAAATATGAAGTGATTTGGGATTATAAATCTGCAAGAAAGTGGGGTTTCGTATCAAGTATCTTGTAGATTTCATATGGCCCCAAAACAAGTTTCGCAGTCACAGCTGAGTTTTATCCCAGTCTAATGCATAATTTGGGATAAAAAGATCGTTTTCAGCTTTGTCATGAGTGTTTTCTTTGGAGTCCAATCGGTTATTGCGGGTACCTGCAGTGAGCCACAGGTCGAGCGTAGAACTGGACTGTAAATCATATCCATACTGAATAGGGATCATTGATTGACTGTGGCTAGGGTGCCACCTTTCGTTCACGCTGGTCGCCAGACGTCAGGCGTCCAATAACTATGACTAAAAATTACTTTTTGACCAACGACAACTAGGGGAGGCCGCACAAACTGAAACTAATGATATTGATTTAATCAATACGAAACCAAGTGCTAGCTGCGCAGCTAGAGTTGGCAATGTTGAAATTCCTAAATTAGGATAAACCTAAATGTTCGTTCAAATTTGCGCTGTCGATCTCTTTATTTGCGTAATAAAAGCTGTTATTGGCAAAAGGGCCGGAATTATTATCGTTACTAACAGCAGTCCATACGGTGGTATTGGCTTGAACGATGTTGGCAGAATTTGTCGGATGGGTAGTGAGAGGTACTTTTTTGAAATGTATATGGCCAGAAGTATTGAGGAATAGTATCCAATAAAACTTGGTATCCAAGATAGCTCGGACGGAAAATAGTTAATGCTTATCAAGACCGTTGCCTTCGTCAGTACTAGAACTAGAACGGGTAAAGTCGTTAACAAAAAATTTGCTTTAAATGAAACCATCATATTTTGTATCTGTCTGCCAGTGTAAATGCGTGCCTTTCTGCAAAGCATTGCCTAAAGGTAAGAATACCTAAAGGCTTGAATATATACAATCAAATTGAATGCAAAAACTGCCCTTTTTTTGTCCGTGCGCACAAATAACCTAAAATTATGCTGTCGTGCGAAAACAAGTTGGAAGGGTTTGTGAAAACAAGTTGGTCAGGCGACCAACAACTACGACTAATATTACTTTTTGACCAACCACAACTAGGGTCATAATATATTTAACTTATCACTAGTATCAACTATCGAAAATTGGGCAGCTTTTTTTCTTAAAGCAAAAAACCACCCCAACTCAAACCCCCAACATCCCGCACGTCTTCTCTGCTGCCGCTTGCTCTGCTTTTTTCTTGTTCGGGCCAATACCTAGGCCGAACGCCTCTTCGCCAATAAAAACCTGAATAGAAAATTCTTTGTAGTTGCGGCCGCTGCTTTTTATGTCCACCGTTTCAAAGCGGATTTCTTTGCCGGCCTTCTGGCTCCACTCAATCAATTTGCTTTTGTGATTGGCCGTAGAGTTTACAATCGTTTCTAAATTCAAATACGGCTGCACTAACTTGTCAATCACAAATTTTTTGGTTTTTAAATATCCTTTGTCAAGGTAAATGGCACCTACCAGTGCTTCCAGCGTGTTTCCTAAAATCACGTTTTGCAACATCACATTGCGGTTATCGAATTTGACAATCGCGCCAATGCCAATTTTGCGGGCAATATTGTTGAGTGACTCGCGGTTGACAATGCGCGAGCGGATTTCAGTCAAGAAGCCTTCGTCTTTAAACGGATATTTTTTGAACAAATAATCAGCAATAGCTGCGCCTAAAATAGCATCGCCCAAGTATTCCAATCGTTCATTTGATTCGCGAAAACCATCTGACTCTTTTGACTTTGAACTATGGAGTGTAGCTAATTTATAGAGCGATAAATTAGAAGGCGCAAACCCAGCAATCGTTTTGACTGCCGTAATAAGCTTTTTTTCTTCCTTAGAATTAGTTTTGGGTAAGGAGGGTAGTAAATTCCACACAGGATTTACTCCATTTTTTTGATAATGATCGAGAAATTATGACCGCCAAAGCCAAAAGTGTTGCTCAGCGCAATCTTCACTTCTTTTTTTTGTGCTTTGTTAAAGGTCATGTTCAACCGTGGGTCTAGGCCATCATCATCGGTAAAGTGATTGATGGTAGGCGGCACAATGCCCTCGTTGATGGCCAACAAACAGGCCAATGCTTCAATAGCACCCGCAGCACCCAACAAATGGCCGGTCATTGATTTGGTTGAGCTGATGTTCATTTTGTAGGCATCTTCGCCAAACACTTTTTGAATGGCTTTTATTTCGCCCAAGTCGCCCAAGGGGGTAGAGGTGCCGTGTGTGTTAATGTAATCTACTTCAGAAGTTCTAATACCCGCTTCTTCAAGCGCATACTCCATTACTTTGGTGATTCCTGCTCCTTCGGGGTGAGGTGCGGTAATGTGGTAGGCATCGGCAGACATGCCACCGCCAATAATTTCTCCGTAAATTTTCGCACCACGTCTTTTGGCATGTTCGTATTCTTCAATGATCAAGGCACCCGCTCCTTCGCCCAACACAAAGCCATCGCGGTCTTTATCGTAAGGTCGAGAAGCTGTTTCAGGCGAATCGTTTCTTTCGGATAATGCTTTTAACGCATTGAAACCACCAACACCAGCAATGCAAACGGCCGCTTCGGACCCCCCTGAAACAATCACATCTGCTTTGCCCAAGCGGATGTAGGTAAAGGCATCGTAAATGGCATTGGTAGAAGAGGCACAGGCCGAAACCGTAACAAAATTAGGGCCTCTAAATCCATACTTGATAGAAATATGTCCAGCGCTTAAGTCAGGAATCATTTTTGGGATGAAGAAGGGGTTGAAGCGTGGAGTGCCATCGCCACGGCCAAAGGCCAAAACCTCTTCTTGAAAGGTGAAAAGTCCACCAATGCCCGAACCCCAAATCACACCCACGCGATCTAAGTTTATTTTGGTTAGGTCAAGCTTTGAATCGATAACGGCTTCATCTGCCGCTACCATGGCATACTGCGAAAACGGATCCAACTTTCTGGCTTCTTTTTTATCCATAAAGTTGCCCGCGTCAAATCCTTTTACTTCACAAGCAAATTTTGTTTTGAATAAAGTGGTGTCAAACTTGGTGATAGGAGCTGCGCCACTTTTTCCTTGGCGAAGACCTTCCCAATATTCTGGAAGTGTGTTTCCGATGGGGGTGAGTGCACCCGCCCCTGTGATAACAACCCTTTTCAAATTCATGAGGTAATAATTGTTTTTTTTAGTGGTCACCTGAAATGGCCTTAATAACATTTCGTTCAATCAATGGCCATTTCGTAATAACTTACTTTTATAAAACATAGAAAGGGCGCAATAAACCTATTGACACCCTTTTTTGTGACTTTACTAAGCCAATATGGCTTGCCGTGGTAAAGTGTAAATTATTTCTTGGCGTTTTCTTCCAAATAAGAAATTGCCTGACCAACGGTTGCGATGTTTTCAGCCTGATCGTCTGGAATGGAAATATTGAACTCCTTTTCAAACTCCATGATAAGTTCTACGGTATCCAACGAATCGGCTCCCAAATCATTGGTAAAGCTTGCTTCTGGAGTCACCTCAGATTCCTCAACACCTAGTTTGTCGATGATGATTTGTTTTACTTTTTGTGCGATTTCAGACATGATTATAAAGTTTAAGATTCAAAAATCAGGTGCAAATAAAGAGATTTAGTGCAATATTGGCAAACTTTTACGCGTTCCATCCGCCTGAAGGTCTTCCAGAAACCGATTCATGAAGAAAAAACGCCTTGAAATTGATTATTCTTATGATTTTGAGCTTTTAGGAATAATTTCGACCATAAAGGGCTATAAGCTGGCGTGGGAAATCAACCAACTGTTTGAATTGCAATTGGTGCGGCAGCCTGATCTAAAATTTGTGGATAAGAAAAACAACAATTACCATTTGGCTAACTTCCTGCATCAGTCAGAGTCGCTCACCATCCGCTTGTTTAAGAACAAACCCTTGGAAGAGGAGGCACAAAGCGCCTATCTGGTACCCGAATTTCAGCATTACGACTACATAATGATGGTACAAACAGACAATGAAACCAAAAGCAAACGATTGCAGGAAGTCTTGCGTGGTATTCCTTCCGTTGAATGGGTTGCTTTCATACCTTTGGCGTCTTTGAAATCAAAAGACAACTTTATTTTTTAATTTACATGGAACGAATTTCGTACAACCGCACAAAAATTGTGGCCACTGTTGGCCCTGCCTCCAACAACAAAGAAATGCTACACGCGCTGATCAAAGAGGGCGTAGACGTATTTCGGTTAAATTTTTCGCACGGCAAACACGAAGATCACTTAAAGGTAATCAACTATGTGCGCGAGTTGAACAAAGAAATGGGCACCAATGTGGCTTTGCTGCAAGATTTGCAAGGCCCCAAAATCCGTGTAAACGAAATGCAGCCTGGCATTGAACTGGTGCCTGGGCAAGAATTAATTATTACTACCCGCGAGGTGTTGGGTAATAATGAATTGGTCAGCACCTCTTATGAAGGATTGCCCCGCGATGTAAAGAAGGGCGACATGATTTTGATTGATGATGGCAAAATTGAGTTGAAAGTGGTGGAGGTGCGTGATATTGATGTGGTATGCCGCGTAATTTATGGTGGACCACTAAAGCCGCGCAAGGGAATTAACCTTCCATTCTCAAAAGTTTCTGCACCTTCTCTTACCGAGAAAGATTATGAAGATTTGGAGTTTGGTCTGAAAAACAATATCGATTGGGTGGCCTTATCGTTTGTGCGCAAAGCAACCGATATTGAAATCTTGCGCGAAGTAATCAACCGACATAAATCGGCTACACGCATAGTTGCAAAAATTGAAAAGCCCGAAGCTCTTGAAAATATTGATTCCATCATTGCTGCAACCGATGCGGTAATGGTGGCCCGTGGCGATTTGGGGGTTGAGATTTGGATGGAAGAAGTGCCGATGGTGCAAAAAATGTTAGTAGAAAAATGCAACAAGGCCGCCAAACCTGTGATTGTAGCCACCCAAATGATGGAGAGCATGATCGAGAACCCGCGACCCACCCGCGCGGAAACCAATGACGTGGCCAATGCAGTGATGGACGGTGCCGATGCTCTGATGTTATCAGCCGAAACAGCCGCAGGTAAATATCCGATCGAAGTAATCCGAAGCATGGTTCGCACTATTGGTTCAGTAGAAAAGCAAGGAAAGATATTTTACAGATTTAGAGAACCAGAGAAAAATACCCCTACTTTTTTTGCTGACAGTTTGATCTTGACTGCTTGCAAACTGGCGAAAGATGTAAATGCCAAAGCCATTGTGGGTATGACCCAATTGGGTTACAGTGCCTACAAAGCTTCTTCGCACCGCCCCGATGCCAACATATTTGCCTTTACAAGCAACGCCTCCATTATCAACACTATGAATTTGGTTTGGGCAACCCGCGCTTATCATTACGACAAAGCCGCTTCTACCGATGCCACCATTGCCGATGTAGAGGAAATTTTAAAGCGCGATGGTCACGTCAAGAAAGGCGACATCTTCATTGTATTGGCGAGCATGCCCATTCAAGAACGCGGACGGACGAATACTATTAAAGTGCACGAGGTGCAATAATTTGGTTAGTAGTCCATTGGTAAGTGTCAACAAATCTCATTACTTCATTTCATAGAGATGAAAACAATCGAGGTTTTGGATTTTTTAAATCCGCTTGAGAAAGAAGATTTTGGGAAGGGGGTACTCATCTGAAAATAGGCTACCACCTCCGCTACTTCTTCACAAACTGCCCGATGTAAAGAGCAATCATTACCAACACAGCACCAACAGCAGTGTGGATGGTGAATGGTTCATGAAGCAAAAACGTGGCGTACGTAAACCCGAATACAGGGCAAAGAAAAAGCCACAAGGAGGCACGTACGGCATCGTCTTTTAAAAGACGTAGCCAAAGTTGAACAGCTAAAATAGAAACCGGTACAATCAACCAAAGCAATGCCAACCAAAAGCGCGTGTCAAACACATTGCCTTGGCGATGCAGAACAAATGCAAAAGGGAGTAACATCAGTCCGCCCATAAAAACCTGCCAGCCGTTAATCGTCATGCGCGGCAGTTGCCATTTTACGGAAGCGTAATAAACCGAGCCGATAGAATACATGAGCATGCAGAGCACGATCAGCAACACTCCGCCTACCGTACTATGCCCCGTTTGTAGCAATGGAAATGTGGCAATGCCCACACCCACCATACCCAGCAGAATACTCAGCCACTCGCGCATTGCTACATTGCGTTTCATGATGATGGCCGAAAGAATACTGATCATTAATGGATTGAGTGCGATTGCCATGGTAGTAATACCAGCCGCCACATACTTGAGTGCCAAAATAAAAATGCCAAGGTATAACGCTGTGTTGAATGCCCCGAAGACCGCTATTTGCCACCATTCTTTTCCACGTGGAAGGGAATGACGCAATACTACGTGTGCCGCAAAGAGCAATAGCGCACCCGCCATTAAAAATCGAATGGTAAAAAAAGTGAGCGGCTCCACCGACATCAATCCAAACTTGCCAGCTGTGGAAGCAGAAGCCCAAAGAAGCGCGAAGGCGATTCCCGCGAGGATGTATTTGAGTTGAAGGGTTTTCACGGAATAGAAGTTAGAAAATAGGATTTAGTAATTAGGAGATTGAATACCGATTGCTGGTTACCACTTATCAACCACCACTCACCACTTACTAACTAACTGTAGACCCCGCACTCACCACTTCATTTGGTTGCAGCAACCGAAGTTTACCATCTTTGTCAGCGGCCATCAAAATCATCCCTTGCGAATCCACACCCATAATTTTTCGAGGAGCGAGGTTGATCAAAATGGTTACTTGCTTGCCCACGATTTCTTCCGGTGAAAAATGTTCTGCAATGCCACTCATCACGGTGCGCTTATCAATGCCTGTATCGACTTGGAGCTTCAATAACTTTTTTGATTTCTCTACCCGTTCTGCTTTCAGAATGGTACCGATACGGATATCCATTTTTTGAAAATCGTCAAAACTGATTTCTGCTTTGGCAGGATCAGCTGGTTGATTGGCAAGTTCTATTGCTTTCTTTGAATCGTTTAATTTTTGAAGTTGCTTTGCAATTACATCATCCTCTATTTTTTCGAACAGCAATTCAGGTTCACCAAATCCATGCCCTACTTTTAGCAAATCGTATCGTCCCGCTTGTTGCCAATCCAATACTTCTGAAATGGCCAGCATCTTTTTCAACTTTGCAGAAGTAAATGGAAGAAACGGTTCGCACACGATGACCAAGCTAGCTGAAATCTGGATAGCAATATTTAAAATAGTGCCCACTTGCTGCATATCTGTTTTTGCCAGTTTCCATGGTTCGGTTTCTGCCAGATACTTGTTACCTAATCGAGCCAAGTCCATGAGGGTAGCCGTGGCTTCTCGAAGACGATATTGTTCGATGGACGATCCGATTTTGGCCGGGAATTCTTTTAAGTCGGCTAAAACTTTTTTGTCCAAGTCGGTCAACACCCCAAGTGATGGCACTTGGTTGTTAAAGTATTTTTGGGTGAGCACCAAGGCACGATTCACAAAGTTTCCAAAGATGGCCACCAACTCGTTGTTGTTCTTAGCCTGAAAATCTTTCCATGTAAACTCACTGTCTTTGGTTTCAGGCAAGTTGGTGAGCAACGCATAGCGCAGCACATCCGGCTTGTTGGGAAAGTCAGCCAGGTACTCATGCATTTCAATCGACCAGCCGCGGCTAGTGCTCATCTTGTCGCCCTCCAAGTTCATGAACTCGTTGGCCGGTACGTTATCTGGTACAATGTATTCGCCAGTGGCATGTAACATGATGGGGAAGATGATGCAGTGGAATACGATGTTGTCTTTACCCACAAAGTGCAACAGCTTCGTTTCTTTGTCTTGCCAATACTTTTTCCAGTCGGTTTTTTCGGTTTTCCCAAAATCGCGCTGTGGAGTAGCAAATTCCTTTTTGCCTGAACTTAATTCTTCAAACAATGCGCGGGTTGCTGAGATGTAACCAATGGGTGCATCAAACCATACATACAATACTTTCCCTTCCGCATCGGGCAATGGAACTTTAATTCCCCAATCCAAGTCGCGTGTCATGGCGCGAGGTTGCAACCCGGCATCGATCCACGATTTGCATTGGCCATACACGTTTGTTTTCCAATCGTCTTTGTGCGATTTCAAAATCCAATCGGTCAGCCACCCTTCATAGTTTTGCAAAGGCAAGTACCAATGCTTGGTAGCTTTTAGGATGGGCGGGTTGCCCGATAGGGTAGAGCGAGGGTTGATCAACTCGCGCGGACTTAGTGTAGAGCCACACTTCTCGCATTGATCACCATACGCGTTGGGGTTGCCGCATTTAGGGCATGTGCCCATGATGTAACGGTCTGCCAAAAAAGTATTGGCCGTAACATCAAAATATTGCTCCGATGTTTCTTCCGTCAGCAGCCCTTTGTCATACAAGGTTTTAAAAATCTTTTGCGAAGTCTGGTGGTGTAGCTGGTTGCTGGTGCGGTGGTAAATATCGAATGACATGCCCAACCTTTCAAAGCAATCGCGGATGAGCGTATGGTACTTGTCAATAATTGCTTGCGGAGTAGTTTTTTCTTTTAATGCTTGGTTGGGGATGGCCGTGCCGTGTTCATCGCTCCCACATACAAACACCACATCTTTTTTGATGGATCGCAAATAGCGCACGTACACATCAGATGGGATGTAAGCGCCTGCTAGGTGACCAATATGTTTGGGGCCATTGGCGTACGGCAAGGCGGCCGTTACCATGTATCGTTTTGGTGCTGCGTTCATCTTAGGAAAAAAACTGTGCAAAGATAAGGTTTAAACTACGAACTGCTAGCCGCACAAGCAGTGGCACCCTAGTTATTGGTCTCTTGGTCAAACTCAATAATGGGTGGTTCTTCTTTTCGCAACTGCGCCATCAAGGCCTCGTTTAGTTCCATTACTTGATCGGTGGCGTCTTGAGAAATCCGTATTGAAAAAGTTGTTCCTGCTTTAGATGTCTTCTCTAGTTTGATAGAGCCCTGCAATCGATCTGTGCAGATCTTGCAAAGATAAAGGCCCACCCCACCGGTCTCTGATTTTTCGGATCCGCGCATAAACATAGTGAAAACATCTTGGTTGGGCTTTACTTCAATGCCCACCCCATTATCTTTCACCACAATGATGGCATCGGAGCCAGCCGATTTTACGGATATCTTCACATAGGGTTCAATCCTTTTCGATTCGTTGAAAAACTTGAGCGAGTTGTCCACCATGTTTTCTAAGATCATGCGGATTAGGATTGGATCAGAAACGACTTTAAGATTTGGCTCCACTTCTATAGAAATCTTGATATACTTGAGCAGCCCGTTTTTCCTTTCGAAATCCTTAATTTCATCCATCATCTTCACGAAGTTGATCTCAACAGCCTGAAGGATGGTGTTGGTGATGTCCGCTACTACCGTGATACGGCTGAGGGTGCGGATCATCTTTTCAATTTGTGTGCTTTTCTTTTCCAGCAGCTCTTTGGAGAACACATGGTCGTTGATGTTGTCAAAGCCTAGGTTGTTAAGCCCTTTGAGGGTAGCCACCGGTCCGCGGATATCGTGCGAAGTCTTGTATAGAAAATTGCGGAGGTCGCCCTGGGCTCTATCTAGTTTTTCGTTGGTCTTCTTTAAGTCTTGCGTTCGCTCCAGCACTTTCTCTTCCAGTTTCAGGTTGACCTCTTTTAATTGCTTACTGTACTTGCGTTGAAAAATGATGAGTACAAAGGCGAACGTAAGCACGATCAAGGTAACGGCAACAATGACTGAAGATAACTCTCGTTGCTTCTTCAAAAGCTTGTCTTTCAAAACCAATACTTCGTTTTTTTCCTTTATGGTTTTAATGTTTTCGCGTTCTGCAAAGTTGGTTTGGACTTTGGCGAGATTTTTAATTAATTCTTCTGAATAGATGCTGTCCTTTAACTTGGTATATTTTCCGAGATAATATGCTGTCTTTTTAAAATCTAGCTCTTTACTATATATTTTAGATAGTTGATCGTATAACTGTATTAAAGATTCAGCGTAATCAGAAGTTTCTGCTAAACTAAGTGCTTCATTCAAATATTTTAACGCTTTCTGATCATTTCCCCGCGCGGTCTCTAACATACTTAATTGATGTAGATTATCAATTTGGTAAATTATATTGCTCTGTTTCCTCGAAATATCCAATGATTTAATCAAACAATCTTCTGCTTTATTTAAGTCCTTATTTCCGATATACGAAGTACCTAACCCAAGCAACCCCTCTCTTTTCATGTTGTCGGAACAATCGGCATTGCAAAGATTGAAACCCTGCTTAAACTGGTCTATCGCCATTTGGAATTCCTTTATCTGATTGTAGCATAAGCCAAGATTTATGATAATACGGTCAAGATCCCTTAAATCAGAAATTTCTTTTTTTATCTCAATGGCTTTTTGATAATACTCGATTGCCTTTTTATGATCTTTCAGATGATAAAACACTAAACCAATATTATTCAAAGCAGTAGCTATTGATTTTTTATCACCCTCCTCCTCGCGAATTAGCAAGGATTTAAAATAGTACTCCAGTGCCTTATCATAGTTCCCAAGATAATCATAAGCAAGTCCAGTGTTGTTAAGGATGAATTTGATTTGCTTTTTTGCCTCTGGAAGTCGGTCTTTGTTTCGACTCGCAACGCCTAATATATTTATTAAGATTTCAATAGCCTCATCATTTTTTCCTAGATCCATAAGTGAGTAAGCCACTTTGCGACCTCCTTCAACAATCTTTGTGCTATCGCCAAGTTGTTTTGCAAGTCGATCAAACTCCATTGCATACTTCAAAGCAATTTCGTATTCCACTTGGTTGTACTCTTTGAATAACTCATTCAATACATCCAGCTTTTCGTAGGATGCTGGGAGTTCAAGTTTTTTTTCAAGTGAGTCAACTCTTTTAATGTTCTGCGAAAATAAATTGATAGATAAGAATCCTATGAAACATATTGTTAAAGTGCTATGCTTCAAAATATTATACATGAGTAAGGAACCAAATGACATTCAAAATTATTTTAAAGCTTAGTTATCCACCTTTGCGATGTCAAAAATAAACAACCACTAAATCCTAAACTTAAACTTTTATATGATATGAAAAAAATGCTCTACATCGCTTGGGTTCTCGTCATTAGTTCAATGGTTTTTTCTTGCACCAAGGAAGAGGTTAAACCACAAGGAACAACCGCTCAACCCACTGGAACCGGATTTAAAGAATAATTTGGTCTTCATTGTAAATAAATTTTAAACTAATAAAACTATAAATAACTTAAAACGCTATGAAAAAAATACTCTACATCGCTTGTGTCTTGATGATTGGTTCGTTTGTTTCTTCTTGCACCAAGGAAGAGGTTAAACCACAAGGAACAACCGCTCAACCCACTGGAACCGGATTTAAAGAATAATTTGGTCTTCATTGTAAATAAATTTTAAACTAATAAAACTATAAATAACTTAAAACGCTATGAAAAAAATACTCTACATCGCTTGTGTCTTGATGATTGGTTCGTTTGTTTCTTCTTGCACCAAAGAAGAAGTTAAACCACAAGGAACAACCGCTCAACCCACTGGAACCGGATTTAAAGAATAATTTGGTCTTCATTGTAAATAAATTTTAAACTAATAAAACTATAAATAACTTAAAACGCTATGAAAAAAATACTCTACATCGCTTGTGTCTTGATGATTGGTTCGTTTGTTTCTTCTTGCACCAAGGAAGAGGTTAAACCACAAGGAACAACCGCTCAACCCACTGGAACCGGATTTAAAGAATAATTTGATTTTCATTGAAAATAAATTCTAAACTAATAATACTTTAAATAATTGATAACGCTATGAAAAAAATACTCTACATCGCTTGTGTCTTGATAATTGGTTCGTTTGTTTCTTCTTGCACCAAGGAAGAGGTTAAACCACAAGGAACAACAGTTCAACCTACTGGAACAGGATTTAAAGAATAGTATATTATATTATAAAAGCACAAAAACACTTTAATTATGAAAGCTAAATTAATCATTATTGCCATCGCAGCGGTTACCCTTTTGTCTTTCGCTTTTACAACAAGTAACAAGAAAGCCCCTGGTACTAAAAGTAATATTGAGGAGTCAAGCGGTTTTGCTTTACAAGATAGAGATCAGTTTTAATTTCATAAAAGAGATTAAACTTAATCTGATTTGATTTCAAATTTACTCCTTTTGAGACTGGAGTTTAGTGAATCTCCGAAAAGGGTTTCGGATAAATGCCAACTTTCTAGTCACGCATTGTAAAAGCTTAGTTTGATAGGAGTCAACTGAAATCCTTCAACCTTTCTTCAAAGAACGTACTTTAATTCGTTTTGTTTACGATTTGTAGCAAACGAATCATCTTAAAACGAGCCTATCGGTGGTTTCGTTTCCGAGAGCATGTTTTAATCAGAAGCCTATTTCAAAACATTATGAAAGTTCTTGGCTCAGGTGAACCTTTAGTATTGAGGTTTTATCTAAATCTTACCTTTCTATTCACACGTATTAAAAGCGTGATTTGATAGGATTCATTTTAAATCCGTCAATCTTTCTTCAAAGAACGTACTTTAGATACGTTTTTACAAGTACTATCAGAGTATTGAATTGTAATTTTGGACTTGTATTCTTAAGTTTTCGAATGCAACCTTACATGTCAAAACCCCTATTTTTTCGCTAAATGGATTTTTTAGTCGGTTGAAATAGCATTGAAATGATGGCCTCTACCTATTCAGAATTGATGCCTTTTCAAAATTTTTATATGCCTTTCTCGGTCTTAAATTCAGCACCTGAAACATCTGCTGGTCTTGAACTGTGCCGGGGTTGGGGGTAGTCAGTAGTTTATCACCGGCAAAGATGCTGTTGGCGCCTGCCAAAAAACAAAGTGCTTGTTCTTCCAGCGCAACTCTTATTTTTTTTGGTAGAAAAACGTTGTCCTCTCATCAATAATTTTTCTTAAATTGGATGTGTGAAAAGAAGGGAAAAAGGACTCGATTTTGAAGTAGATAAATTAACCAATTCGATTGAAAATGTTATCACTGGGGATAGTTTTCAAACGGATATCTCATTAGTGTCACGAGTTGATCTCAAATCAGCTACTAGAGCAAACGGTTGGGTTTTTAATTGGGTCGCTGAATTTAGAGAGCCTGTAAGAGACGTTTATAAACTTACCATAACAAACAACCCGTCTGTAATTCAGGGTCTCATTAGTTTAGAGGTTAAGGACACGCATGTTTATCTTCACTTGATTGAAAGTTCTCCATTCAATAAAAGCAAGACAAAAGTTTACGCAGGCGTTCCTGGAAATTTGGTCGCCTTTGCATGCAAATTGGCATTTCAACGCGGACATGAAGGTAACGTTTCTTTTATCTCAAAGACAAAGTTGATTGATCATTATGAAAGAACTTTGGGGGCTGTTCATTTTGGCGGTCGCTTAATGGTAATAGAAACAGGTGCTGCACTGAGGCTTATTAACAAATATTTCCCTAACAATTAGTATGAAAAAGAGACTAGAATTAGATGTCGATTTTATTGGAGGCCAAGACCCATTATCAATTGAGGAAGAGAAAGCACTAAGAGACTTCTTTAGAAAACGGAAATTGGAAGCCACAAAGCGTAGTGCTGTAAGAAAGCAAACTCCCAATATCAAAAAAGCAAAAATTAAAGCCTGATTAACTTAAGTGGTTAAGTTGAATTCTATGCAGTCAAAATAGCTGCTTTCTCTAGGTTTTTATACGCCTTTCTCGGCTTTAAATTCAGCACCTGAAACATCTGCTGGTCTTGAACTGTGCCGGGGTTGGGGGTAGTCAGTAGTTTATCACCGGCAAAGATGCTGTTGGCGCCAGCCAAAAAACAAAGTGCTTGTTCTTCCAGCGTCATCCGCACTCTTCCTGCCGATAAGCGGACCATCGCCTTGGGCATGATGATGCGCGCTGTGGCGATCATTCGAACCATCTCCCAAACGGATACTCGTTCTTGTTCTTCTAATGGTGTGCCTTCTACTGGCACGAGTGCATTTACAGGAACCGACTCGGGATGCTCGGGCAGAGTGGCAAGGGTATGCAACATGCCGATGCGATCTTCTTCACCTTCACCCATGCCAATGATGCCGCCCGAACAAACGGAAATTTTCGCTCCACGCACATTCTCTAATGTTTCTAATCGATCTTGGTATGTGCGGGTAGTGATGATATCGCCATAAAACTCTTCGCTTGTATCTAAGTTATGATTGTAGGCATATAAGCCTGCCGCTTTTAGTTTGTCGGCTTGCTCGTGGGTGAGCATGCCCAACGTACAACAAACTTCCATGCCCATGGTGCTCACTCCTTTCACCATCTCTAGCACTTTATCAAAATCTTTGTTATCACGCACTTCGCGCCAAGCCGCACCCATGCAAAAGCGTGTGCTGCCAGCCTCTTTCGCCTCTAATGCTTTCCCGATTACTTCTTCTACCTCCATCAGTTTGTGCACTTTCACATCGGTGTGATAGCGTGCTGCTTGTGGGCAATACGCACAATCTTCCGGGCACCCGCCTGTCTTCACCGATAACAATGTACACACCTGGACTTCCTGCGCATCGTGGTGTTCTCGGTGCACGCTAGCTGCGCGATAAATCAAATCCAATACAGGGGTGTTGTAAATTTCGGCAATCTCTTCACGGGTCCAGTTGGTTCGAATCATATTTTAAGTATTAGATGTTGGGGCCTGGGGTCGTGGGCATTAGGGATTGGGCACTTGGGGATTAGTTACTAGCGAGTCCATTTTCAAAGTTTCAAATCAACGTGTTAACGAATTAGGACTTCGAAAGGCATTCTTGCTTGCGCACCTTGGTAGCTTTTCAATTTCTTGAGTTGTTCTACCGTATGGTAATGTTCACCTAATTCTTCGCGAAGCATTCTGGTTTTGGTATTCTCTTCCATGTCGCTCATCCATTGTTCGAAGAAAGACTTTTGCTTTGGATAAAATTTAATTTTGTAATCGTTGCTCACGCCTGCTTTTTCGGCCGCAATTTTCACAGCATCCTCAAATCCGCCAAGCTCGTCTACCAATCCCTTTTCTTTTCCCTGAGTGCCTGTCCATACTCGGCCCGAAGCTACCCTGCGCAGGTCGTCCACGTTCATCTTTCGGCCCTCGGCCGCTTTGGAGGTAAAGGTTTCGTAAATAGCATCTGTTCTTTTTTGCCAGATTCTTTTCTCTTGATCTGTCAATGGGCGTGTAACGGTGACCAATTCGCCTACCTCGCCTGTTTTTACTTCTTCAAAAGTGATCCCGATTTTATTGTTCAAAAAGCTACTCAAATCAAAAAGCACACTGAATACGCCAATGGACCCTGTGATGGTGTTCGGTTCGGCCACAATCGTGTTGCATCCCATTGCTAAATAATAACCACCCGATGCGGCATAGTCGCCCATGGAGGCGATCACTGGTTTTTCTTTCGCTGCCAATGTTACTTCGCGCCACATCACATCCGATGCCAATGCACTTCCACCGGGAGAGTTGATGCGCAGTACAATTGCTTTTACTTTTTTACTGTTGCGGGCTTTGCGGATTTCTTTCGCGAAGGTGGTAGAACCAATTGTTCCTTGTTGTGCTTTGCCCGGCATAATGTCTCCCTCGGCCACAATCACCGCAATTTCATTTTCAGAGGATTTATAGGTGCTCACTGATTTTTTATACTTGCTATACTTCACAAAATCAATATCCGTCTCGCTGGATACACCTAATCGAGCTTGTAGCACATCCAATACTTGATCGTAATATACGAGCGAGTCAATCAACTTTAATTCTTTGGCTTGGGCTAGGGTAGTGGCTTGCATTTTAGAAGAGATTTCTTTCAGCTTTATTTCTTCTATGTTTCGGCTGGCCGCTATTTCTTTGACCATTTCGTTGTTAATCCCGTTGATCAATTCATTTAATTGAAGTTTGTTGGCTTCGCTCATTTTATCGAGCATAAATGGTTCCACTGCACTTTTAAAATCACCTACCCTAAAAATTTCTGGTTTGATTTCGAGCTTATCGAACATCTTTTTGAAAAATGAAACTTCAATGGCCAAGCCGTTAAACTCTAAGTCCCCTTCTGGGTTTAGGTATATTTTGTCGGCAGCCGAAGCAATGTAGTAGGCTTGCTCGGTCATCACTTCGCTATAGGCAATCACCCATTTGCCTGATTTTCTAAACTCCAATAGTGATTCGCGTATCTCTTGGGCGGTGGCATAGCCACTCATAAACATCGATACATCTAAGTAAATACCTGAAATCTTAGCATCCTTGGCGGCAGTTTTAATGACGTGCTTGAAGTGGAGCAAGCCAATGGTGGGGTCGTTTGCACCGGGCAACGGCAATCCCTCAAACGGGTTCTCTATTTCTCCCTCCGAAATGGGCACATCGAGTTTCAAATGGAGCACTGAATTTTCGTTAATGGCCACCTCGGTGTTTCCATTGGTAGCATCCGAAAAGGCTGTGCCAATCATGCCAGCTAGTAGAAAAAACAATAGAAAAAATGCGATGATAAACGCTACTAGCGAACCCAAACAGGAGGCCAAAAAGGATTTAAAGAAGTTCATAGTCGATGATTAGGAGGCAAAAGTACAGAAAAGGAAATAAGATTTTAGATTGTTGAAATTAGATTTTAGATTGTAACGATAAATGGAAGAACAAGTTTTTTTATTGTTGGGTACGAATGATGGTAACCGAATGGCCAATCTAAATTCGGCCAAAGATGAAATCAAAAAATCAGTCGGATTGGTAGTGGAAGAAAGTGCTATTTATCAGACTGCTGCTTGGGGCAAGACAGACCAACCGGATTTTTACAATCAGGTGCTACTGTTGCAAACGACCATGTCGCCAGAAGCTTTATTGCTGCATCTGCAACAAATTGAAAAAAAACTTGGTCGGGAAAGAAAAGAAAAATGGGGCGCCCGTATCATTGATATTGATATCCTCTATTTTGGAAAGACGGTTCTAAATACTCCAGACTTGTTGATCCCACACCCAGCCATTGCCCTCAGGCGGTTTACGCTAGTACCACTGGTTGAAATTGCTCCGCATTTTGTTCACCCTGTGCTGAAAAAAACCAACTTGGTTTTGCTCCAAGAGTGTGTGGATGTTTTAGCGGTGAAGAGAGTGGATTGAGGTGTTGATGATATTGAATACTGAACACGGACTACCGTTTACCGACTGCCTTCCGTCAACATTCCTTTAATTTGTTGCAAAGCTTTTTCTTTTAATGCTGAAATATCGGACTCCGCAGTTACTTTGATTTCTTCGCCCACAACAATTTTAATTTTTCCGGGCTTCATATTAACAGTGCCAGGCGGCATGAGGGGACCCGCTCCGATAACAGCCAACGGCAGAATGGACTGTTGAGTATCTACCGCCACGCGAAAGGCGCCATCTTTAAATGGTTGCAACAATTCGGCAGTGCGGTTTTGTGTACCTTCTGGAAAGATGAGTATTGAAATATTGTAGCCCAATATCTTTTTTAGAAAATTGATACTTTTTTTTCGGCTGGCCGAATCGCCTCGATCTACCACTACACAAGTAGCTTTTGTAACCCATCCAAACACAGGGATTTTTAAAAGTTCCTTCTTCGCCAACGGCCTAAACTGGCCGCGAATCATCATGGCAATGCCGGGCAAATCTAGAAATGAGGTATGGTTGCTCACGTAAATAAACGCCCTTCCTTGCGGAATGCGCTCTCTGCCCACCATTTCATATCGAATAAAAGTGAGTTGACTAAACACCCACGACCACAACTTCATAAAAAAATAAGTGATGGCCACTGCTCGTGCCCCAAAAAAAGCCGGGATCAAAATCCCCGGAAGGAAAAGCAGCATGAAGAAGGTAAATACGAATAAGACCCAGGCTTTGTAGGGAAAGAGTAGAATTGATTTTACTGTTTTCAAGTGTTTGTGTTTAACTAGCTAAGATGAGAATCTAAAAAATCTTGCAATGTAATTGCTCGGATGGAGGGAAATTCATTTTTGTTTAGCGCGAGCAGAGCCTTATCGTGTGTTACCAGCAAATCTGCCGAGGACGCTAAATAGGTATCGGAAAATTTATTATCATCAGCATCTGACGATACAAGGTTAAAATTATAGTAAACAGACTGAAGTTGAGTATTGTCAGCAGTAAGTAAGACACCCATTAAATTATGCGTTACCTCATCTCCCCAGAACTTATTGAATTTTTCTTCGTACTCAAAAAGTATTTCAGGGGAAACACATAGAACAAACTTGTTTTCTAAAAACCCGTCAAACACTTTTCTGTAGATGGAAGTTTTTCCAATCATGCTGAGAAAGCAGTTGGTATCGATTACTACTTTCAATTTATTGTTGCTTCAACCATTCTTTGTAAATCTCGGAAGTATAATTTCTTCGTTTTTCTTCCGATTCAATTGAGGCTTCCAGCTTGTCTCGGAAATACATATTTAATAGCGACTTAATTTCCTTAATCTCTCTCTCGTTTGTTACATGCTTAAAACTCTTTAGAAGCTCAAGTTGCAGGTCGGTTATTTTGTTCGATTGGGTAACCATATCAATTTTTTTTTGTAAAATTAGCGACTGATGCTACGTGAAACAAGTTGGATATTCTACGTATCGACTACCGATCACCGAATGCGAACCACCCACTGACCAATTACTAGTTGCTCATTACCCAATTCGCTTCAACCTTGCCATATAAAACCCATCGTAGCCCTGCGAAGGTAAAAACGTTTTTTGTTCTACCAATTCAAATTGTGAAGAGTGGCTTGCTAAAAACCGTTTTACTTGTTCTTCATTTTCAGAAGGCAGAATGCTGCACGTGGAATACACGAGCATGCCGCCCGGTTTTACCAAGGTGCAGTAGTCGGTAAGGATGTGCTGTTGAAGGTCTTTTACACGAGCGATAAAATCCAAATTCAATTTCCACTTCGCATCGGGATTGCGCTTTAATACGCCCAAGCCTGAACACGGTACGTCCAGCAACAATCGGTCGCACGAATTTTCTAATCGCTTGATGGTTTTGGAACTTTCAATCACACGGGTTTCAATGTTGCTGGCACCCGCTCTTCGCGCTCGTTTTTTTAATTCTTCCAGTTTCCATTCTTCGGTGTCGAGTGCAATGATTCTTCCTTTGCTTTGCATGAGCGATGCCAAGTGCAACGTCTTGCCTCCCGCGCCAGCACATGCATCGATCACGCGCATGCCGGGCGATACTTGCAAAAAGGGAGCAATCAATTGCGAACCACCATCTTGTACTTCAAACAATCCATCTTTGAATTGCTGACGCGTAAAAATATTTTGTCTTTGCTCAAGTAAAAGTGCATCAGGAAAATCGACAGGTGCTTCCGTGTGAATGTCTTCTGCTTCTGCTAATTGTTTTTGCAATTCGGCACGGGTAATTTTTAATGTGTTTACGCGCAGCACTACTTTCGCTTCCTCATTTAACGCTTCCAGTTCTTTTTCCCAAGCGGTACCCAATTCTTGTTGGCCAAGTTCATCCAACCAATTGGGTATGGATTCCCTTAGCTTGCGATTGCTCTTTAATTCTTCATATAAGGCGCGTACACGCTTTGGCTTGACTTCCGCCAGTTCTTCCCAATCCGGAAATTCTGTTCTGTTCCAAATGCACCAAACACCCAGTAGTTTCCAATAGTCTTCATCACCTGCTTGCGCCAATTCTTTGAATAAACGATACCAGCGCACTATATCATAAGTGGTTTCGGCAATGAAGCGCCTGTCGCGGCCGCCCCACTTGGGGTTGCTCTTCAAAATTTTTTCAATCACTTTGTCGGCATATTTCTCTTCTTTAAAAATTTGCTGAAGCCCCTCGACCACTGCCACACATAAATTACGGTATAGTTTCACCTTTGCTTTTTTTGTGGAAATTTAGGCATCTCTTAAACAGAAAACTACATTCAATTTACTGGATCACTCTTTATGAAGAAGATGTTGCTATTTGGTGTTAGAATAATCCCAAAATTACTTGTATTTTTGAACAGACTATAGTTAAAATTATATGAGAAAAATTGTTTTGCTTTTAGTTCTTTGCCTGGCCGCTTATTTCTGCCAAGCCCAACAACAGGAAAAATTAACAATCGGTAAAGATTTTTGGGGATACAAATACTACGAAGGTACTGCTAAGATTTCTAAGCAAGAGGCCATGCGGAGATTAGAGGCCAACCCTGAAGCGTTAAAACTATTTAAGCAAGGGAATGCAAATCTTGCGCCTGCAGGTATATTCAGTTTTGCGGGTGGCTTTATGATCGGTTGGCCAATCGGACAAGCCATTGCCGGGAAGCAAGATCCGCAATGGGCATTGGCGGCTGGCGGTTTAGCTTTATCAATTGTTGGGTATTCGTTTGATAAGTCATTTCACAACAAAGCCAACAAAGCATTTGATTTATACAATACAGGAAGAACCGCTACATCATTTCACTTCAATATAAATAGTAGTGGTCTAAGCCTTGCTTATCGATTTTAGGTTTTCAAGAGAAAACACGAAGACTTGTTCCAGTCAGCGAGGTATTAAACTTTCTTAGTGGTGAAGGGGCTGGTCCTTTTGTAACAGTTCCATTTAAGCTGAAGGTGCTACCATGATTGGAACAAAGAAAATTGTTGGAGGCTGCTTGAAAATCTACCGGGGTCCCTTGGTGGGTGCAAGCTCGGCTAAGGGCAACAAAGTTCCCTGCCGAAACACGAACAATGATAATGCCCTGCGAAGTAACCGAGCCTCCATCTGAATTAAGTGGGGCATTGGCCGACAATGATAAGTCAAGAGTAAAATCAACATTCGAGGGTGTGGGATCCGTGCTATTGCTGCTGCAGGAAACCAATTGACCACAGGCACAAGCAACTGTGCTTAATCCGATTGTTTTAACAAATATTCTTCGCTTCATGAATTACAGCAGTTTTTTATTAAACAATCTTGTTTGAAAAAGGTTTAGCGTGAATGTTTTATTCAATACCAATCATCATAAATGCACCCCAGTATATTGGATCAGGATATTCTACGCGTAATTCTTTTTTGGCATCTACAAAGCTTTGGCGCATGTTGTTAGTGGTGAGCCATTTTTTGTAAAAAGTAAGAACGAGTTTTTGCGTGGCGGCATCATCCACTTTAAACATACTCATAATTAATACTTTTGCGCCAGCCACTAAGAAAGCTCGCTGCAATCCATACACCCCTTCTCCGTTCGAGATATCGCCCAATCCTGTTTCGCAAGCACTTAGTACAACTAAATCGGTTTTATCTAGGTTGAGGCTCATGGCCTCGTAGGCTGTTAAAATTCCACTTTCAATGTTATAGTTGAAATTTGTTTTGTCCAACACATCACCTGCTCCGCGCAAAAGCAACCCACATTTCATCAGCGGGCTTTCCGATAACTGGGCTTCGCTTCTGGTCAATTTTTTGGCATCGTCTTCGTCCACCGTTGGAGAATAAAATCCATGTGTGGCAATGTGAAAAATTTTAGGGCTCTCTTGTTCTTTCACCCGCTCTTCGCTAGCCGATTTATCCATGTACTCAAAAGTCTTCCATCCTTTTTGGTTCAATAAATCTTGAAGCTCGTTAACCTCTTTCTCGGTACCTGGCAAAGCGGCCACCCGATTGCTGTTGGAGGCTGTCATGTAAAAACTGGGGTTTCCAAACATGGTAGCGGTATTGCTGGGCAAACCGCCTTTTGATTTTACTTTTCGGATGTATAGATCTTTGCTATTACTGATGATCACAATGTTGGCATTATCGATAATGTATTTTCCATCAGGCGTAGGGATCGCCTCTAAGTTTAATTGATTGTACACGCCATCGGGTGAAATAAAAATAGTAGTGTTGATGCCAATGGCTTTTGCGATGGGCTCCCAAAACACTTTGTACGAATAAGCATCGGGAACTTGTCCTGTGATACAGTTTCGGTAGTACTTAAAGAACCGGTTCTCCATTCGGTGTCCTTCGGGTAGTTCCACTACTTTGGGTCGGGCGTCATCATTTTTTACATACAAGGCTACATAAATGACCGAATCCGTAAAGTTATGGTCGAAATGACGGTAGCGTACCATTTCAATGGCCACTTCATTTTTGGCGATTGATTTTTGTACATTTTCGTAGGTGATTTTTTTGTTTTCAAAACTTTGCCCAAACAATTCCGATTTTTCGCTCAACGTAGCTTCTAGCTTTTCAACTTCATTGTTCAGTGAAGGTAGATCAATCGCATTGAGTGTCAATTGCTCTGTACTCATGGACAAAGCGTTGGTCAAAAATTCTTTCTTGGTTAACCATTCGCTATAGATTTTTTTTAAATTTTCGTCTGAGCTATTTAATATGCGCTCGCGTATTTTGATGGAGGAACTTAAGAGCAAGGCTTTGGTCAACAACTGGTAATTATAAACTTTGCCAGTTAAATCTTTAAAGTCATCCAAGTTTCCAAATGCGAGCGTATTGTAAAACTCAAAGTCAGACTTGATCGTATTCCAGAACTTTGTTTTTTCACGTTCGCTTAGTGCTGGGAAATATTTTTTAATGAAGTTTTCGTAGTCATTCAATGCTTCCTCAATATTCTTTTTTGCCTTCTTAAAGTCTTTTTGCATGTAATAAACTTTTGCTTGTTTGGAAAGAATCTTTACATACTCAGGGTGGGTGCGGTTAAAATATTTTTCGTAGATGTCGCGGGCTTGATTGTAGAACTCTTCTGATTTTTTGTAATTCTTGATCTGATAGAACACGTCTCCGGTTAGTGTATAAATAGCGGCCGAGTTGACATTCCCCTTCGAGCCTGTCTTTGCCCGCCAAATGCCTTCTGCTTGAGTGAGTGATGTAAAAGCAGTGTTGTATTTTTTAGCACCGATGTTGATGATGGCCACATTTTTAAGAATATCGGCATACTGTGGATTGTCCAGCCCCAACCGCTCGCCCATTATTTTTTGTGCCTCCTGCATCATTTTCTCCACCGCAGAAAAATCTTCGCCTTTGTAAAACTTAATTAAGGAAAGTTGCGCCAACAATTTGGCTACCTCCACGTGGTTGCGACCAAATTGCCGCTGTTGGTTGGCCAAGGCTTTTTCAATGTTTTCTTCTGCTTTGTCATAATCGCCAATGGCATAGTCGATATCGCCCAGCAGCTTCAATGGCACTGCAGTTTTAGACGACTTTTCACCGTATACGTTCAGTGCTATTTGATACGCCCGATGCGCCACTTTATCGGCCTCGGTGTAGTCTCCTTTAGCTAATATCAGCCGGCCTTTATTCACCAGCGGCTCCACCAAACGAAGGGAACTTACCCCGTAGAGTTTTTCGTATTCGGGTATCAGTTTATTCAACAACTTTTCTGCCCGGTTGTAATCGCCCAGTAAAATCAATAAAGAAGTAAGCTCTTTGGCGGTGGCAAGTTCATCAATGCCCACATTGTTGTCCGATTTGGCGATCATCCGACTGGTTTGTGCCAGGCTTTCTTTCGCATCATCAAACAACCCGCGCAGGCCTTGCAAAATGGCACGCGTTTCCAATACTTCAATCCAATGCAATTCGCGGTTTTCGCCCGGGCTATCTTTGTCCCTTACTATTTTTAGTGCCTCTTCTACTTTCTTCGAAGCCTTTTCAAATTCTCCCAGTTTAATTTGAATTCTTGCTACGTTGTTGAGTTGTGTGGCATACGCCACATCTTTGTTGTCGTATTTTACACGCGCTACTTGGATGGATTTTTCCAACACCGAATCGGCCTTGGCGTATTGATCTGTAAGTTCGTAAAGGCTGCCAATATGATTTAGAATCTCGAGAATATCTTGGTGTTGACTGCCAATTTGTGGTGCCACTATTTTTACAAAACTCTGCTCGTAAATCTCTAGTGCTTCAGGAATTTTGTTGGTGTAATCCAGGTAATGGTTCGCCAATTTTATTTTTGCTAAATGTGATTCAGGCGCTTCTTCGCCATACAGGTTGTTTTTAATTTCAATGATGGATTTCAAATAACTTTCTGCATTTGAATAGCGCTTTTCGTACAGTGCCAGTTGGGATAAGAATTCAAGTGTATTCACCATTACCGCGCCTGGCAGTAACTTGGAGTTAGCAAGCAAGGCATCCGCATCTTTCTTCAAACTTTTAACTTTGTCGTCCGTCAGTTTTGCCTCCAGCTCAATGGCATCAAACCGCAAGGGGTAAAAACTTCCTTTACTGAAGTGTTTGTTGATTACCTTGAGGTATTCTACTTTTGTCTTCACATAGTTGGCGCCTCCTTCTTTGATCAGCTCTTTCAGGTGTTCCTCATAAATATCCACCGCTAAATAGTGCGAAAGTTTGTATTGGCTGACTAGGTTGTTGACAATGCGGCTAAAGTCGAGGCTTTTTGGTAGCGACACGTTTCCATTTTCCTTCAGCATTTTTGCATTGTAAAATTGGTTGCGAACGTACGCCACGCTCGACTGGCCTAAATTTTTAGTTGCCCACGAAGCCACAAAGGCAAAAGCAGAATCGGCACTTCTTAATTTACCTTGGCGAGCATAACAACGGCCCAGTAGTGTAACTACACGGCAATAGTCGTCATAGCGCTTGGCCAATTCTTCCTCTGGCAATTTGCGGCTTTTCAAATTTCCTTTATCATCTACATACGTTTCTTGCTTTACCGCACGGCCAGCAAAATAAACGGAGTTATCGATGAGCAGCTCAGAGGCTTGCACATAAAAACCCTGGCCCTGCAACACTTCAGCTTGGGCTACCTCCCACTGGGCTTTTATGTCTTCGTTAAAAAAATCACCTTTGGTAAAAATATCTTTGGCCTCGGCTAAATGCTGTTTGGCCACCACGAAGGAACCATAGCGCGTATAAAGCGCTGCTGCTTCTAGCAGTACCATACCGTGATTTTTGCTGCTTTCTGAATTTACTGCAATGCTGGTGGCAATAGCTGTTTTTAGATCTTTTTCAAAATCATACATGCCGGATGCTAGGTCGCACTTGGCGATCATCAGGTGATAGGCAACCAGATAAGGGTTATTATTCCCCAGCTTTTTAAACGATTTATTCTTGAACTTCTCTAAAGACGATAGTGCCTTTTTATAGGCGCCCACTTGGTAAGCGGCCTCAATAGCGGCCATGGTTTTATCGTATTTTGGCTGGGCTTGCACCGAAAGTGAAAAAACCAAGATGACGGGCAGAATGATTTTTTTCATAAACCAGAGTTTGGTGAATTAAAAGTAATGATTTTTACCAATACAAGTCAGTACACAAGTAGACCAGCTATTTTTAGAACTTGTTTACATGGCGATAAACGCTGCTTAACGTTCAATCTTCCTCACCCGCTCAGTCAAAGATTCTACCATTTTGTTCAGCCTGTTAATTTCATTTTTGATATGTTCCAGTTCACTGTAGTTTTTAGCTAAACTATTAGCGTTGGTTTTGTAAATTAAATCAGCTTGATTTATTAATTCTGATGCGCTCAAATCGAAGACATTGGCAATTGCCTCAATTCGAGAAATACTAATGTCGCTCTCTCCACGCTCAATTTTGGCAAATGCCGAAGCGGTGATTTTTATTTCGCTTGCAACATTCGACTGCGTCAGTCCCTTCGCAGCTCTCAAAATCCTTATTTGTGTGCCTAAATTCTTCAAAAATGTCTTCATGCTACAAATTTAGTAATCCAAGGTGCAAATTCTGTTTTTAAAATGACAGAACACACAAGAAGAAACTTCGTTGACCGAACAGGCAAATTGAATAAACCTAAGCGATAAGTAACAGACTTAAAAAAAACTGGAGTAGAAGAGCGGTAATAGTTAAGTAAATCAATTTATGAAACAGATACTATTCTTTGTTTGCCTTTTACTTGCCGCACACTGCCAAGCGCAAGAGCCAAACCGGCAGCAAAATCAGGAAATCAGGAAGAGTATCACTTTTTACGGTATCGTGCCAAGCTTTCAATTTTCACAAAGCAGTGGCTTAAATCAGTCGCTATCTGGCACTGGTTACCCTTCCATCCCAAACTCCCAGTTTTTCTGGGGGTTTGGTTTTACTTACACTGCCAAACGATTTTTTTTTGGTTGCGATTTGTCGCTCAACTTACAGACCAGATCAAATGATGCTTTCAGTTTAAAACGGCAATCAAACATTACAAACTTGCAGTTCGGTTACCGGATAATAGAGTGGGGTAATACCTCTTTAGCGCCTTTTGTTGGGATAGGTCTTACCGACAGCCGTGTGATCCTGTCGCGCAACACAACCTCCAATACCCTGAGTAATTTTTTGACACAGGGCGGTAATGCCACTGACATTAACCACACACAAGAGGGGCTGATTTTTGGTCTAAGTTTAGATTCTAATCGTCTTTACAAAAACGAAAGCCCATTAATAGCCTCGTTCCGTGTGGGGTACATGTGGGCCATGTATCCGTACGAATGGCAAGCACCGTTTGGCCAATTGCAAAATGCACCAGTAGACAAGCTAAGTCATTTTTTCATCCAAATGAGGATTGGAGCGATGCTAAACTGGGACGATTGGGATTGAAATTTGTGAGGGCAACGCTGCACTTTTGGTTTTTTAAAATTATCCCAGAAGTTTTTCCAATATCTCCTTCGCAGCTTGTGTTACGGGCGTGCCCGGGCCAAAGATGCCACTCACACCACACTGAAGTAAAAAGTCGTAATCTTTTTCGGGGATCACACCGCCTGCCACCACCAAAATATCGGGCCGGCCAATTTCTTTGAGCGCGTTTATCAACTCGGGCACTAATGTTTTATGCCCCGCGGCCAAGCTGCTGGCACCCACCACGTGCACATCATTTTCGGCCGCTTGTTTGGCTACTTCTTCAGGCGTTTGAAACAACGGCCCAATGTCCACATCAAAACCCAAGTCTGCAAAGCCTGTGGCGATTACTTTCGCACCACGGTCGTGGCCATCTTGCCCCATTTTGGCAACCAATATTCGCGGACGTCTACCATCCAGTTCTGCAAATTTATCGGAGAGCTGCCGCACTGCGTTTAATTCATCTTGGTCTTTCATCTCACTTGAATATACACCAGAAATAGATTGAATGTTTGCTTTGTAACGTCCAAAAGACTTTTCCATCGCCATCGAAATTTCACCCAAGGTGGCACGTGCGCGCCCCGCCACTACTGCCAACTCCAACAAATTTCCCTCTCCACTGGCGGCTGCTTTTTCAATCGCTTGCAATGCTGCGGTTACTTCTGCTGCGTTGCGGTCGCGTTTCACTTGTTCGAGGCGTGCAATTTGTTCTGAGCGTACGGCTGTGTTGTCAATATCCAAAATGTCGAAATCTGGTTTTTCATCGGTGCGGTACTGATTCACACCTACAATCACATCTTTGCCCGAATCAATCCGCGCTTGCTTGGCAGCTGCGGCTTCTTCAATGCGCAACTTGGGCAATCCACTTTCAATGGCTTTGGTCATACCGCCCAATTTTTCTACCTCCTCAATCAATGCCCATGCTTTTTCAATCAATTGCTCGGTAAGGTGCTCTATATAGTAAGAGCCGCCAAGTGGATCCACCACTTTGGTGATGCCTGTATCTTTTTGCAAATACAATTGTGTGTTGCGTGCAATCCTTGCGGAGAAATCAGTCGGAAGGGCAATCGCCTCATCGAGCGAATTGGTGTGCAGGGATTGTGTGCCACCCAAAGCTGCCGCCAAGGCTTCAATGCTAGTGCGTGCTACATTGTTGTAAGGGTCTTGTTCGGTGAGGCTCCAGCCAGAAGTTTGGCAATGTGTGCGCAACGCCAACGACTTTGGATTTTTGGGAGCGAATTTACTCACCATTTTTGACCACAGAAATCTGCCGGCTCGCATTTTCGCCACCTCCATAAAAAAATTCATGCCGATGCCCCAGAAGAAAGACAGGCGCGGAGCAAAATCGTCAATGGCAATGCCGGCTTGAATGCCAGCACGAATGTATTCCAATCCATCCGCCAAGGTGTAAGCCAACTCGATGTGTGCTGGCGCACCTGCTTCGTGCATATGGTAGCCACTGATGCTGATGCTGTTGAACTTGGGCATGTGGCTAGAGCAGTACTCAAAAATATCGGCCACGATGCGCATGGATTGGGCAGGTGGATAGATATACGTGTTGCGCACCATGAACTCTTTTAAAATATCATTTTGAATGGTGCCACTTAATTGCTTTGGCGTTACCCCTTGTTCTTCAGCAGCCACAATATAAAATGCCATGATAGGGATCACTGCCCCGTTCATCGTCATTGATACTGACATTTTATCGAGCGGTATTTGATCGAACAGAATTTTCATGTCGAGCACTGAATCGATGGCCACACCGGCTTTGCCTACATCACCCATTACGCGTGGATGATCGGAGTCATAACCCCGGTGCGTAGCTAAATCAAAAGCAACCGACAAGCCTTTTTGTCCTGCTTCTAAATTTCTTCTATAAAATGCGTTTGATTCTTTTGCGGTTGAAAACCCAGCGTACTGGCGAATCGTCCACGGGCGCACGGTGTACATGGTAGCGTATGGTCCCCGCAGAAAAGGCGGAACGCCCGCTTGCGAATTTTCCGTGATGGGGGAGGATATGTCGCTTGGGGAGAATGACGGTTTTACTTTGATTTTTTCTGCCGTCAGCCATTCATTTGACAATTGCTCACTGCCAACTGCCAACCACCTACGCTGAATGTCAGCGTCCTGACCCAAAGCGTCAGGACTGCTTACTTTTTCAATTTGAATTCCCAACTTCTCAATGATCTGCTCCACCAACGAATCAATAAAATAAGACCCTGCCAACGGATCTGCTACTTTCGATAAATAAGATTCTTCGCGCAAAATAGATGAAACGTTTCTTGCCATCCGCACCATGGTTAACTGCGAAGCGTGCTCTGGAATAACCGTTAACTGATCGCATCCGCCCAAAACCCCCGCCATGGCAGCATAGGTTTCGTAAATCAAATTGCCGTGTGGCTGATACGTTTCTTTCGAAAATGGCACAGACTGCGCGTGAATACAAACCGCTTGGGTGCCAGCCATGTCCGCCCATAAGGCGCGCAACGCTTTTAACTTGGCTATGGAAGTAAAGAAATTAGCTGAAACAGAAACCGAAAAGCAAATTTTTTGCGAAGCTTGCGAAACCGAACAACCCTGCGCCATTAAAAGACGTTGGGCTTCGTTTGCTATTGAAAGAGCTTTCCTAATTTCTTCAATGATGTTTTCGTTTGATTCTACTTTAATTCCGCAGGAATGAAAGAGTGGCCAATTTAACTTTGCCGCCACTGTGTAGTCGATAGCACCTTTCCAAAAAAAACATCCGGATAATTCTTTTACATCGTATCCTTTTTCGGTTTGCTTAATAAATTCATCAACAAACGAAACACAATCAATACCAAGCAAAAAACTCACTCGACAATAGTTCAGTTGAATCCCTGACAAAAGTTCTGCGGCCGATGTTTGCGGATGAATAATTTCGAACAGGATTCCATCGGCACCGTTTTGCAAGTGTAGCAAAGCTTGCTGGTTGGCGGCTTTGGCGTTTTCTACTAAAACTTTTGGCATGTTATGCCAAGTTCTTGCACCTAAGTACGGATTATTGGAAACTGGAAGAGTAGGTGCTGAGCTTTTTTGGTCAGCACGAGTATAATAGGGCTTAATCGCAAGACCATTCTCAGAAAAAGAAAGTTTCTCAAACGGATTTTCGCCATTCAACTCTTGTTTGGCGGCTTCCACCCAGCTTTCGATCGATTGTTTCGAGAAAACTTCTGACCAGTTATCGATTTTTTCCATAGGGAGATGCAAACGGTTTCAAGTTGGACTTTAGTTGCGAAGAATGCAATAGAAAATTTTGAACTTTAAGTAAAAGAGCCTCGGGTGTTGCCTTGCCCCGCCCTTTTCGAAAATAAAAAAAATAAATTCAAAAAATTAGTTTACGGTTTCCCTGATTTTTGCGATAAAAACCAAATAATTTTTTCACTATAAAATAAATTAAAAAGTCAAGGGCAAAATTTATTTTTCTTCTCTTTTCTTATTCAAAAATTTTTACACCTTTGTCTCCCCGCGAGAAAAAAAAAGTAAAAAAACGGCCCAACC